>JBQTJW010000033.1:0-52689 GCA_052386745.1 Panacagrimonas sp.
GTGAGCTCCCGGGCGCGCCGCCCATTTTTCTGCGGCGCGAGATCCGCGCCGGCTCAGCTCAAGGCCAGCATCAGGCCGTCGGGTACGCCATGCAGACCGACTTCAGCTCGGTGTAGTGCTCGATCACGGCGTGGCCCTGCTCGCGGCCCCAGCCGGACTGCTTGAAGCCACCGAACGGCATGGACGGGTCGAGCACGTTGTAGCAGTTCACCCAGACCGATCCGGCGTCCAGCTTGGACGAGATCTGGTGCGCCTTGGCCAGGTCACGCGTCCACAGGCCGGCCGCGAGGCCGTAGACCGAGTCGTTGGCGCGGGCGATCAGGGCGTCATCCACGTCCTTGAAGCGCATGGCGGCCACCACCGGCCCGAAGATCTCTTCCTTGTAGACGTTCATTTCCGGGTTGACCGACACCAGCACCGTGGGCTCCACGAAGTAGCCTTCGTTGCCCCAGCGCTTGCCGCCCACGGCCGCCTGCGCGCCCTGGTCGGCACCGCCCTTGATGTGGCCGGTGACGCGGTTGAACTGCACCTGAGAAACCAGGGGTCCGATCTGGCTGGTGGGGTCCAGTCCCGGGCCGATCTTGAGCTTGCTGGCGGCGGCGGAAATGCCCTCCACCACCTTGTCGTAGACCTTTTCCTGGATGAACAGGCGCGAACCGGCGGTGCACATCTGGCCCTGGTTGAAGAAGATGGCGTTGGCGGCGCCGGCGATGGCCGAATCCAGGTCGGCATCGTCCAGGATGATGTTGGGCGACTTGCCGCCCAGTTCCAGCGACACGCGCTTGAGGTCGCTGGCCGCCGCGCGGACGATGATCTTGCCCACTTCGGTCGAGCCGGTGAACGCGATCTTCCGCACCGTCTGGTTGGCCACCAGCGCGCCACCGCAGGTCTCGCCGAAGCCGGTGACGATGTTGACCACGCCCGCGGGCAGGCCGGCTTCCTGCAGGATTTCGCCCAGGCGCAGCGCCGTCAGCGGGGTCTCCTCGGCCGGCTTGAGCACGATGGTGTTGCCGGTGATCAGCGCCGGGGCCAGCTTCCAGGCCGCCATCAGCAGCGGGAAGTTCCACGGGATGATCTGGCCGACCACGCCGACCGGCTGGCGCACGGTGAAGGCATGGAACGAGGTGCCGGGCATCAGGTTGAACGAAAGCGGCATGGTGTTGCCTTCGATCTTGGTGCCCCAGCCCGCCATGTAATGGAAGGCGTCGGCCGACAGCTGCACGTCCAGCACCTTGGCGTAGGTGGCGGGCTTGCCGTTGTCGATCGACTCCAGTTCGGCCAGTTCCTGCGCATGCTGGAGGATCAGATCGCCGATGCGCCACACCAGTTTGCTGCGCTCCAGCGGCGTCATCGCCGGCCAGGGGCCGGTGGTGAAGGCCTTGTGCGCGGCCGCCACGGCGCGGTCGATGTCCACCTTGTCGCCTTCGGCGGCGCTGGAAATGACCTGCCCGTTGGCCGGGTTGAAAATATCGAACGTCTTGCCGGATGCCGAAGGCACCCACTCGCCGCCAATGAAGAGCTTCTTGGGGCCGGACAGGAACTTCCGGGCCTTCTCCGACATGGCTTCCACGCCAAACTTGACGCTGGCATCCCGCTCAACCGCCTGGTTCATCGTCATCTTCGACTCTCCTCCTGCTGATTAATGAAAGACCTTCCGGTCTTCTGCCGGCTTGAGCTGAGCACGCTTGATGGCCGATCGGCTCAAGGTCGCCAATGCTAGCTCGCTGGTCAGCGGATGGCGATCGCGCGAGTGTACCGAAGCGCGGGGCATTATTGTATTCTAACAAATGTTTGGCCGATAATCGTGCCCGGAACGCCCTCGCAAACGTCCCGTTTGGGCCTGTTGCCTGCGTGAATACGCACCCATCGAACGGCCGGTGATTTGCCACCGCCGTCCCCGGTACAGTCATACGGGCCTGATATTTTTCTGCCCATTCCACCGAGAACATCATGATCGACTCCAGTACCGAAACCGCCCTGCTCGACGCCGTGAACCGCTTCCTGGCCGGCGAAGTACGTCCCGTCGCGCAAAAGCTGGAAAACGCCGACGAATACCCCGAGGCCATCGTCGAGCAGATGCGCGAAATGGGGCTGTTCGGCGCCATCATTCCCGAGGCCTGGGGCGGCTTGGGCATGGGCGCTCAGAGCTATGCGCGTCTGATCGAGAACATCGCGGCGGAGTGGATGTCGCTGTCCGGCGTCATCAATTCCCACCTCATCATGGCCTCGGCGGTCATGCGCCACGGCACGCCGGCGCAGAAGGAGCATTTTCTGCCGCGCTTCGCCACCGGCGAACTGCGCGGCGGCATCGGCCTGACCGAACCCGACTGCGGCACCGACCTGCAGGCCATCCGCACCCACGCGCGGCGCGAAGGCGATGCCTATGTGGTCAACGGCACCAAGACCTGGATCACCAACGGTCTGCGCGGCAACTGCTTTGCGCTGCTGGTGAAGACCGACCCCAAGGCCAGCCCGCGCCACCACGGCATGAGCCTGCTGCTGGCCGAAAAGGGCCCCGGCTTCAACGTGCCGCGCAAGCTCCCCAAGCTCGGCTACCGCGGCGTGGATACCGTGGAAATGCTGTTCGAGGACTACCGCGTGCCGGTCGATCGCCTGATCGGTGGCGAGGAGGGCCGTGGCCTGCACCAGGTGCTGGCCGGGCTGGAACTGGGGCGCATCAACGTGGCGGCGCGCGGCGTGGGCGTGGCGCGCTCGGCGTTCGAGGAGTCCTTGGCCTACTCGCAGCAGCGCAAGACCTTCGGCAAGCCCATCTGCGAGCACCAGGCCATCCAGCTCAAGCTGGGCGACATGGCCACGCGGGTGGAAGCGGCCCGCCTGCTCACCAATTCTGCCGCGAAAGCCTTTGACGAAGGCCGGCGCTGTGACCTGGAAGCGGGCATGGCCAAACTGTTCGCCACCGAGGCCGCCATGGAAAATGCCGCCGAAGCACTGCGCATCCACGGCGCCTATGGATATTCCAAGGAATACAGGGTGGAACGCCTCTATAGGGACGCGCCCTTACTTGTGATAGGTGAGGGGACCAACGAGATGCAGCGCATAATCATCGCCAAGCGGCTGATCGAACGCGACGCCCGGTAAGTTGTCACATACACCAAGGGGTATCATGGAAGGCACACCCCCGGAACCGAAGGACCCGTTGAACGAGATCACGCCAGATGACGTCGAGTTAAGCCCCTGGGAGCGCATCAAGGATATGCTCCCGGAGTCTTCGATCGCGGTTTTTCTGGCCATGGGGCTCGCCTTTGCCGGCCTGATCGGGGTCACCAAGGTTGCCCTGAAAAAGCACTTCGAGCGCGAGGCCATCGAGTGGAAACAGAAAGTCGAGGACGAAAAAGCACGCATTGCCGCTGTCCAGGCCCTGAGAACTCAGAAATCCCGCAAGGCCCGGGAAGCCCGGGAAGCCGGCGGAATGCGCATGGGAGTGGAGGGCGAACTCGAGCAGATCGACACCGGGCTTCGCTGGACAGAACGTGACAACGGGGTTGACCGGTCCTGGGCGGGGTCCATCGATTACTGCAAGCGCCTCAAGCTGAACGGTGGCACGTGGCGGCTGCCCACCGCCGCTGAACTGCAAAGCCTCTACAAGGACAATGCGGAAACCATTTCCTGCGGTGCGGCGGTGTGCAAGGTTTCCCCGCTGTTCGAACTGTCCCGCGAATTCATGTGGACCAGCGAATCGGCCGGGGAGAATCTGGCGTGGTACGTGAACCTGACTTCCGGGGCGCAGTACGCGGAATCCACGCGCGTCCAATCTTTTTACCGGTCCTTATGCGTACGTTATTCCTGAGGGCAGCGCACTCTTGGTGAGGACGGCTGTCCTAATGTTGTAGATGGCCATCAGATCGCAGTTTCGGCACGCGTGAGTGCCCCCGGAGGAGCGCAACAATGAGAGTGACCAAGTTCGATCGCGGGTTTTCCCGCAGAAAATTCCTGAATGATGCAGCCCGTGGTGTGCTTGGAACGGGCGCCCTCATGCCGCTGTGGGACGCCGTGGCGTCCAACGGCGAAATCACCAAGGCCTATCCGGATGAACTCCTGTCCATCGAGGGATATACCAAGGGCAAGATCAAGACCGGCGACACCATCGACGCCAACAATGTCGACCTGGTGAAAGAACTGCTGGAGCCAATCCGCTACGAGCACATCCTCAAGCACGGGCGAAAGCTCAAGATCGTCCCCACCACCACGGACGTCATGCGCCTTTCGCCGTGGGAGTACATGGAGGCCACCTACGCCAACAAGGGCAAGGCCAGCTTCGATGCCCGGGGCAATGTCGTGGCGCCGGACGGCAAGCCCTGGATCGGCGGCAACCCGTTCCCGGACCCGAAGTCCGGGGTGGAGCTGATGGCCGCCCAGACGCTGAGCTGGGGCCGGCACGACGCCTCGTTCTACGCGGTCAAGGTCAACGACGTCGATGCCGCGGGCAAGGTCCAGTACAACTATGCGGGCGGGTGGGCGGAGCTGTCGGCCGTTTCCCGCGTCACCATGGACCCCAAGCCCTACTGGCCGGAGCACGTCGACAAGCTGCGCTTCCAGTCCGTGTTCTTCCTGGCGCCGCATCAGTTCCGCGGGACCTCGTTCATGAACGTGTGGGCCTACGATCAGAACACCTTCCCCCAGCTTTACGGCTACGTTCCCGAGTTCCGCCGCATCCGCCAGTTCCCCACCGACCAGCGCTTTGAGCCGCTGCTCCCGGGAACCACCCTGTACCTGTCCGACGCCTGGGCGGCCGGCGATCCCCTACACACCTGGGGCAACTTCAAGATCGTTGGCCGCGGCCCGTTCCTCGCGGGGTACTCCGGCTGGAATCCGGAACACCCGAACTGGGAACACGGCACCCACGGTGGCGCGCACGGCAAGTCGTTCTGGAACGCAACGGTGGAACTGGTGCCGGAAGCCATCATCGTGGAGTGCGAGCCGGTGAAGTTCCCCCGCGCTCCCATTTCCAAGAAACAGGTCTGGTTCGATGCCCGCAACCAGGTGGTCGTCGGCATGGTGACCTACGATCGCAGAGGGCAGCCCTACCGCTCGTTCGACGGCTCGTACGCGCTGTACGAGTCGCCTGGCAAGACGGTGATGGATGGAAAGCATCCCTACTGGAGCTGGAGCCACGTGACGGCGGCCGACATCCAGACGGGCCGGCTGACGCGAATCGAGCAGGTGCGTGCGCTCGAGGAAGCCCATTTCAGCGGCGCGAACGATCCGAGAATGTACGAGCGATACCTCACCCAGGCCGCTCTGATGCGCCTCGGCGCAACCTAAAAGCAGCTCGCGCGACCGATCCGGTTCGCAGTCCTGGCCTGAAAGCCTCTCCGGGGCTTTCAGGCCTTTGTCATGATCGCGCTACGGATTGTTTCCTGTGAGCGCGGGAACCGGTGACGCGGTGACGCGGTGACGCGGTGACGCGGGCCGGTATCAGGAGGATTCGCCCTCCATCGCCCCGCTCGCGGTCTGGATGAAGTTCTGCAGGCCCATGCGCTCGATCAGGCCCAGCTGCTCCTCGATCCAGTCGATGTGCTCCTCCTCGCTCTCCTGGATATCCACCAGCAGTTCGCGGGTCACGTAGTCCTTGACCGCTTCGCAATGCGCGATGGCCTCCTTGTACATGGGGTGGGCCTCCATTTCGCGCTTGAGATCGCACTCCAGGACTTCCTTCACGTCCTCGCCCAGGTACAGCTTGCCCAGATCCTGCAGGTTGGGCAGGCCCTCCAGGAAGAGAATGCGCTTGATGAGCTTGTCGGCGTGCTTCATCTCATCGATCGATTCCTCGTACTCGTGCTTGCCGAGCTTCTTGAGGCCCCAGTTGTCCAGCATGCGGGCATGCAGGAAGTACTGGTTGATGGATGTCAGCTCGTTCTTGAGTCCGAGATTGAGGTACTCGATGACCTTGGCATCACCACGCATGATCGGGCTCCAGATGTAAAGCCCGCAGTGTAGGCTGAACCCCTGGTCACGTCCAGATAAGCAATTGACGCGAAAGGATTAAATTGATTTTGCGTGCGATTCTCAGGCGCGTTTGAGAGAGCGCCCTCAGGCCGTCGCCGGGTTCATTGCCAGCGAGCCCAGCTCCGCCAGCTTCATGGGCTGCGACGACAGGGCCTCCGACACCACTTCGCGCGCCTGCGGAACACACTTGCCGCAGCAGGTGCCCACTCCGAGTTCGCGACTGACCTGTCGCAGGCTGCTCGCCCCTTCGCTCACGAGACGGCGAATGTGCTTGTCGGAAACGGCCTTGCAGATGCAGACGATCATGCAGCGGACGTTAAAATTAATGCGAATGATTGTCAACCACGCTGATGACGGTGATGGAGCGAGGCCCGGATGGCCCCGCTCATCGCCACCGGCGCCACTCGTCTTCCAGGCGATCGCGCGACCGGCGAAGCCACACCATTTGGCGATAGAGATCGGACAACTGGTAGCGCAGCTGTTGCCTAACCGGGTCTGAAAGCTTGGCCTGCCCGATCAGGCGCGATTCCAGCGCGTTGATCCGCTGGTTCACCTGGTCGAGCTGCTGGTCGACTTCGTGGGTTTCACGACCCAGGGCGTAGGCGGACGAAAAATCGGCGTCCAGTTCCGCCGGACAGACGCGACCGTAGTATCCGCCGCGACGTCCAAGCTGGTACCCGTTGCTGACCGAGCAATAGCGGTCCAGCCCCTCTGCGTATCCCTGCTCCCAGGCCGCCGTGTCGGCCGCCAGACCAAACTTCGAACAGGCCTGTCGATGCTCGTCGAGTCGCGTCCGGGAATAGCCCAGGGCGCCGTCGCTTCGTCCGAATTCGAACCAGTTGGCGCTGCGGCACTCCGACTCGTCGAGCGTGGCGCAGCCCGTCAGCAGGACGACGACAAGGAGCAGGCCGCCACGGTCAGGCCGCATCGGCGGCCGGTTCATCCTGAGGAGCGCTCGAGATGCCTGCCAAGGGCGCAAGCTCGGTCAATGCCGCCCGATAGACTTCCCGCTTGAACTCGACCACTTCGTTCATCGGGCGCCACCAGTTCACCCAGCGCCAGGATTCAAATTCCGGATGCGAGGTGGCATCGAAACGCACGTTGTTTTCCGGCCCGACCAGGCGCAGCAGGAACCATTTCTGGCGCTGGCCGATACACACCCGGCCACGGCCGTGCCGCACGTAGTGGGAAGGCAGCAGGTAACTGAGCCATCCACGGGTGCAGCCCATGACCTGCACATCGGCAGCCGAAAGCCCCAGCTCCTCGTGAAGCTCCCGCACCATCGTCTGCTCGGGTGCTTCGCCCCGCTGGATGCCACCCTGGGGAAACTGCCAGGCGTTCTGCCGGATGCGCTTGGCCCACAGGACATCGCCGGCAACATTGGCCACGATGATGCCCACATTGAGCCTGAATCCGTCCCGGTCGATCACGATTCCTACCCGCGAGAAGCTGGTGCGATTGTGCACCCCAGGTCCATGGGACGAAAGCACCGGCGCCGGTCTGCTGTCCTGACGGCCGGCGGGAGGCCCCGCAACGATGCCTCTACAATGCCGGATCGGAATACCGGGGCGACGATGGCACGACATCGGCAGTTGAACAGCGCCTCCAGCGTCTCTGCACGAACCCCGCTCGTCGCGCTTGCGCTCCTGCTGGTCGCAGGCTCGCTCGGGGCTGCCCAGAACGATCCCCGCTCGGACTACCTCGGCCTGAGTATCGAGGACCTGATGCAGGTCGACGTGGCGACCGTCGCTGGCAAGCCGGAGCCGCGCTTCACCACGCCTGCGGCGCTCACCGTCATCAGCGGCGGCGACATCCGCCGGGCCGGACACCGGTCCGTGCCCGAGGCCCTGCGCATGATTCCCGGGATGTTCGTCGCACGCCTGAACGCGTCGAAATATGCCGTGGGCGCGCGCGGGCTGACGGGTTCCACCATCACCTCGTCCCGTTACCTGGTGCTGGTGGACGGCCGGGTGGTGGTGGACCCCTTGACCTCCGTCGTCCTGTGGGACGTGGTCGACCTGCCCATCGAGGACGTCGACCGCATCGAAGTCATCCGGGGGCCTGGCGCCACGCTGTGGGGCGCCAATGCCATGAACGGGGTCATCAACGTGATCACGCGCAGCGCCGCCCGCAGCCAGGGCACCCTGCTGAGCGTCGGGCCCGGCGACGCCGAGAGCATTGCCACGCTGCGCCACGGATTCACCGTCGGCTCCACCGCGGTACGCGCGTTCGCCCGGTACGCGGACCACTCCGACCTGGAACTGAACGGCGGCGTGTCCGCCAACGATGCCTTCTCCACGCTCCGCGCCGGCGTCCGCGTGGATCACCAGCAGGATCCGCGCACGAAGTGGACGCTGGATGCCAACCTATACCGGCACCCGACTGCCGATGCCACCGTTCGGGTCCCGGTATCCGGGGTGCACGCCCAGTTCGTCGACGACAGCACGCCCGAGGACATCAGCGGCGGCCATGTCCTGATGCGGATGCAGCGCGATTTCTCGGCCGACTCGGGCTGGAGCCTTCAGGCGTACTACGACCAGGTCGAGCGCGATACGTCCCAGCTGGGCGTACACCGCAATACCATCGACCTGGACCTGCGCCACTGGTCCACCTGGGGTGCGCGAAACGAGTTCATCTGGGGGGCCCAGTTCACCCGCAACGCCGACCGCCTGGAGGACGGCACCGTGCTGAGCTTCGACCCCAGGTCGCGCCAGTGGAGCACCCTGGGCCTGTTCGCCCAGAACACCACCACGCTCGTCAGCGACCGCCTGTATCTCATGCTGGGGTCCAAGCTCAACCACCATGACTTCGTCGGCACCTTCGCCCAGCCCGGTGCCCGGCTGTGGTGGACACCGGGCGAGCGGCAGACGTTCTGGGCGGCGGTCTCGCGTCCCGCTCGCGTGCCGTCCCGCCTGGAAGAAGACGGTTTCGTCACGCTCGCCTACACCGACACCGGGCTCGCGACCAACATGCCGCCCACCGGCATTGTCGTGGCGCGGGGCATCCGCGGCGACGACGACCTGCGGGTGGAACGCATGCTGGCCTACGAACTGGGCCACCGCTACCGGTTTTCCGATTCGCTCGCGCTCGACATTGCCGGGTTCTACAACGATTACCGTCGCCTGATCGGGGTCCCGCCCAGCCTGTCGGGTGACTTCACGGACCACAGCCACGGCCAGACCTACGGGGCCGAGCTCGCTGTCACCTGCACGCCCACCCCGGCCTGGCGGCTGGACGCGTCCTACAGCACGCTCGGCGCCCGGCTCGGCGGCCCTGTCCTGAAGTTCGACGAGGACAACACGCCGCGCCACACCGCCCAGGTCCGCAGCAGCTGGAAGGCTCGCGGCAACCTGGAAGCCCACTCGGCGGTGTACCACGTGTCCCGCATCGACGGCGTGGGCCTGGCCGCCTACACGCGCCTGGACCTTGGCCTGACCTGGGATGTACGGCCCGGCGTGCAGGTCGCCCTGTGGGGGCAGAACCTGGGCGACACGGAGCACCCGGAAGCCCTTGGCGTGGAAGTTCCGCGGTCGTTCTACGCCCAGCTCCGATTCGACCTCTGATCGCACCGATGCGAGTCGCTCGGCTTGCGGGTGCCAGGACGATCCTTCTTCCCCTGCCTCGACTGCGGGCGGCCGTCGTCGTCGTGCTCGCAGCCTTGATGGCGCTCACCGCCCACGCACAGGAGATCGACCGGCTCAAGGAAGCGCAGGTCAAGGCGGCCTACCTGGTGAATTTCCTGAGATACACCGACTTTCCGCCCGCCGATCCCGGCAGCGGGGACATGCCCTACCGGGTGGTGGTCATTGGCGACGAGTCGCTCAGCGCGGCGCTGCAGTCGGCTCCCGCGGGGCTGGTCACCATCAATTCCCGCGCCCTCAGCGTCGTCTCGCAGAGCTCCGAGGGAAGCCGCGAGGCGTTGCAGGACGCGGAGCTGGTGTTCATCGGCCGGGCCCGGGCTGCGCGCGTGCCCGCGCTTCTCGAAGCACTGCGAGACCAGCCGGTGCTGACGATCAGCGACGCCGCCGGTTTCCTGGAGGCCGGCGGAATGATTGCGCTCCGGCTCGATGGCAGGCGCATCGTGTTCGACGCCAGTCCGGGCGCCATACGTGCCTCGGGATTGATGCTGAGCGCCAAGGTCCTCAAGCTCGCCCAGCATCTGCACGGCGAGCCCGACGCACCATGAGGCGCCCCGAACACGATCGCCGGTTTGGCGACAAGCTCACCCGGCTGGTGGCCCTGACCAGCGGCGCGGCCGTCATCCTGGTGAGCGGCATGCTGTTCGTGGCGGGCTATGCGGATTTCCGGCGCGAAACCCTGATATCGGCCAACTCGCAGGCGCAGGTCGTCGCACTCAACAGCGGCGCGCCCATGGCGTTCGGCGATCGGCACGCCGCCGTGGAGGCCCTCGCCATCCTGCGCGCCAGTCCCGACGTCGCCTCGGCCACCCTGTTCGACGCCGACGGTGCCGTCTTTGCCCAGTTCCGCCGCACCCCCGATCCCGGCCCGGCCTTTCCGCCTGGACGGACCGGCATCCGCGAACGCGAGGGCTGGCTGGTGGTACACCTGCCGGTGGCAGACCGCAAGCAGATCCTGGGCGGCGCCCAGCTGGTGTACGACCAGAGCCGCCTGCGCCGCCGCATCATCATGGGCCTGGGCGTGACCCTGGCCGCCACGTTCGGCGCCATGGTGACGGCCTTCCTGATCGGCCGCCGCATCAGCCGCTCGCTGGTGAAGCCCATCGCCGAACTCGCCAACACGGCCAACCAGGTATCGCGCACCCGCAACTACGCGCTGCGCGCGCGCAAGATCAGCGCCGACGAAGTGGGCTCCCTGACGGACGCCTTCAACGGCATGCTCGCGCAGATCGAGCAGCAGGAGCGGGCGCTGACCGCGGCCCAGGGCGAGCGCGAGGCGCTGCTGGACGCCGAGCGCTCGGCCCGCGCCGACGCCGAGCACGCCAGCCGGATCAAGGACGACTTCGTGGCCACGCTGTCGCACGAGCTGCGCACGCCGCTGACGCCGATCCTCGGCTGGGTGGCCATTCTCAAGCGCAAGCAACTGGCCGACCCGCACGCGCGCGAGGGCCTGGAGGTGATCGAACGCAACGCGCGTGCGCAGACGCAGATCATCAACGACCTGCTCGACATGTCGCGGATCGTCTCCGGCAAGATCCGGCTCGAAGTCGAGAACGTGAACCTGCGCGACGTGGTGGACGCCGGCGCCGCGACCGTGCGGACCGCCGCGGATGCGCGCGAGATCCGGCTGGAAATCCGGGCCGATGCGGCAGTGACGATGGTGCGCGGCGACCCCGGCCGCCTGCAGCAGATTGTCTGGAACCTGCTGACCAACGCCATCAAGTTCACGCCGCAAAAGGGCCAGGTCATCATCACCCTGCAGCGCCTGCCCGCGCACGTGGAGCTCTCGGTGACGGATACCGGGCAGGGCATCGACCCCGGCTTCCTGCCGCATGTCTTCGAGCGCTTCCGTCAGGCCGACAGTTCCACCACCCGGCAGGTGGGCGGGCTGGGGCTGGGCCTGGCCATCGTCAAGCAGCTGGTCGATCTGCACGGCGGAGCGGTCAGCGCGCACAGCGCGGGCCTGGGCCAGGGCGCCACCTTCACCGTCCGGTTCCCGGTCGCTGCGACGCCGGTCAACGAGGGTTCTGTTGTGCTCAGGACGGACCCCGATCGGCGCGAGCGCGCGGACATCGCCACCGCCTCCCTGGCCCGCCTGCGCGTGCTGGTGGTGGACGACGATATCGACTCGCGGACGCTGGTGGCCACGGTGCTGGAAGGCCGGGGCGCCGAGGTGGTTCGGGTCGGGTCAGCCGCCGAAGCCCTGACGGCAGTCAGGCAATGGCGCCCGGAGCTCATGATCAGCGACATCGGCATGCCGGTGATGGACGGCTACGAATTGATGCGGCTTATCCGCACCCTGCCCTCCGACGAGGGCGGAAAGACACCCGCCATCGCGCTCACCGCCTTCGCCCGCAGCGAAGATCGCAGCCGTGCGCTGCTGGCGGGCTACCAGCTGCACCTGGCAAAGCCCATCGAAGCCGCCGAACTCGTGGCCGCTGCCGCAAGCCTCACCGGCATCCGATCCCGGCCCGAGGAGCGCCCGCAAGCCGGCTGACGGGCGCCATTCCACCGGGTGGACGGGCGTCCCGGCCCGGGCACGAATCTTCCTGTCCCGGGTGCAGCCGCTTGACCCTTGCGCCAGCGGCCGCTGACGCGGGCACGCATGGCGACCCCTTGTGCGCGCGCCTATGATCCGGCGAGCTTCAGGGCGTGGCTCGCCGCCGCTGCCCCGCCGCTGCAAAAACAATTCGAGGAGAAACAACCAATGCGCACACTGCAACCCCTGTTCGCGAGCGGGCGCCGCTGGGCATTCGCGGCTGTTGTCGCCACCGTCCCGGGCCTGGCCTGGAACGCGGCCATGGCAGACGAGGCCAGCGACCTGGGCGGAAAGCTCACGCCCATCGGCGCCATCCGCGCCGGAAATGCCGATGGCTCCATCCCCGAGTACACCGGCGAAAAGAATTTCCCGGAGGACATGAAGACCTGGACGCCGGCCTTCCTGGAAAACCTGCGCACCCAGGACGCCAAGAAGCTGGAGGCCGAGTTCAAGAAAGCCATCAAGCCCGAGTACCTCACGCCCTTCGACACCGTGACCAAGGCCAACATGGCCAAGTACGCGGACAAGCTCACCGACGGCCACAAGGCGCTGCTGGAGAAATACCCCACCTACAAGCTGCCGCTCTACAAGGGCGTGCGCACGGGCTTCTTCCCCAAGGAGATCGAAGAGGCCACCAGGAAGAACGCCAGCACCGCCAAGCTCACCGGCACCGACCTGGTGGAAGGCGCGTCCATCGGCTTTCCGTTCCCCATTCCCAAGAGCGGGGCGGAGGTGATCTGGAACCACCGCATGAAGTACCGCGGCAACGCGGCCAAGCGCTACAACAACCAGGCCATCGTCAAGCCGGACGGCAGCTTCCAGATCACCAAGCTGACCGAGAGCGTGAAGTTCAAGTACGCCAATTTCCAGGACCCGCCGGGGCCGGACAACAAGTACCTGCTCATGTACCTGTCGGAGACCATCTCGCCGCCGCGCGTGGCGGGGCAGCTGACCCTGGCGCATGAACTCATCGGCAAGGATGCCGGGTCCGGCCGTGCGGCCTGGATCTTCTCGCCGGGCCTGGGCCGCGTGAACCGCGCGCCGGACGTGGGCTACGACAACCCCGCCGTGGGCACCGACAACGAGCAGTACTTCGACCAGATCGACGTGTTCAACGGCTCGCTGGACCGGTACGAGTGGAAGCTGATCGGCCGCAAGGAGATGTACATCCCGTACAACTCGTACCAGATGAACTCGCCGCAGGTGAAGTACAAGGACATGCTCAAGCCGTTCCACGTCAACCAGGACAACGCGCGCTACGAGTTGCACCGCGTCTGGGTGGTGGAGGCCAACGTGAAGGCCGGCGTGCGCCACAGCTTCGCCAAGCGCGTGTTCTACGTCGACGAGGACAGCTGGTCGATTGCCGCCGTGGACTGCTACGACGCCCGCGGCCAGCTGTGGAAGGTGCAGGAAGCCCACCTGATCACCGCGCCCTTCGTTCCCACGGTGACCGGCTCGCCGGAAATCATCTACGACCTGCAGAGCACCCGGTACTTCGTCACCGCGCTGGCCAACGAGGACAAGATCACCGACTTCAAGGCCAGCTTCACCGATGCCGAGTTCGACCCGTCCTCGCTGAAGAAGAAGGCGCGCAACAAGTAGACCGGCACCGGCGCAGGCAGGGCCGGCCACGCGCCGGTCGGGTTGTGGTGACGGCGAGCGCGCCCTTTCCGACGTCTACAGCAGTAGCGTCGCTTGGGGATCTGCGCTCGCACCGTCTCCCGTGCCGCCGCGCCCGTCGCTGCAAAAATTGGACAGCCCGACGCCCGCGAGCCGATACCGCGTGTGGCCGGGCAGTCCCACGCGCTGGCAGAGCGCGAGTGCGCGCTGCGCCAGCACCGCCGCCGACCCGGGCGCGTCGGCCTGCGTGAGGCTGCGGGTCAGCACCCGGAAGTCGCCGGTCTTGAGCTTGAGCACCACCGTACGGGCCGGCCGTTCCAGCTTGAGTGCCGCCGTCCATGCGCGCTGTGCCAGGCGATGGATGTGCGGCTCCAGTTCCTCCAGCAGCAGGTCGCCAGGAAAGGTGTCCTCGGCCGACACGGAAATGCGTTCCCGCTCGCGGCTCACCGGGCGGTCATCGATGCCCCGCGCCAGCTCGTGCAGGCGGCGGCCGTACCGGCCAAAGCGCGCCTCCAGCATCGCCGGGTCGGCGGCCACCAGGTCCGCGATCTGCCGCAGGCCCAGCGCCGCCAGCTTCCCCTCCATCATCTTGCCGACGCCCGGGATCCGCCCGACCGGCAACGGCGCGATCAGTGCCTGCGCGCGTTCCGGCCGGATGACGAACAGGCCGTCCGGCTTCTTCCAGTCGGATGCGAGCTTGGCCAGGAACTTGTTTGCGGCCACGCCGGCCGAGGCGGTGAGGTTCACTTCCTCGCGAATCTGCGCCCGGATCGTGTGCGCGACCGCGGTTGCGCTGGGCAGCCCGGTGAGATTCGTCGTCACGTCGAGATAGGCCTCGTCCAGCGACAACGGCTCGACCAGCCGGGTATGCCGCTCGAAGATGGCCCGGACTGCTTCCGAAGCGGCCTTGTAGCGGGTGAAGTCGGGCGGCACGAATATCGCGTCGGGGCACAGTCTCTCGGCCCGCACCGCCGGCATGGCCGATCGGATGCCAAACCGGCGCGCCTCGTAGGACGCCGCGCATACCACGGAGCGCGGGCCCTTCCAGGCCACCACCACCGGTCGCCCCCTGAGGCTGGGGTCATCCCGCTGCTCCACCGACGCGTAGAAGGCGTCGAGGTCCACGTGGACGATCTTTCTCATGGCCTGCCCGGCACCCGCCCGGGCTGCCTCATCCGGCGGAGGCCTCACCCTGCGTCCGTCATCCGGGAAAAGCGCACATTACCGGGCTTCGGCATTCGCCGTTGCGCGCAGCAACTCGTCCTGGCGCTCGCTGAACTCGCGATAACGCTTCTGCCACTCCGAGGGCTGGCTGACGCGCATCACCTGCACGGCCGTCACCTTGTACTCGGGACAGTTGGTGGCCCAGTCGGAATTCTCCGTGGTGATGACGTTGGCGCCGGAGAACGGGTGGTGGAATGTGGTGTAGACCACGCCCGGCTGCATGCGCGCGGTGATGTGCGCGCGCAGCACGGTGTCGCCGGCGCGGCTGGCAATGCCCACCCAGTCGCCCTCGCTCACGCCGCGGTCCTCGGCGTCCTGCGGGTGGAGTTCGATCACGTCCTCGCTGTGCCAGGCGAGGTTGTCGGTGCGCCGCGTCTGCGCGCCCACGTTGTACTGGCTGAGGATGCGGCCGGTAGTGAGGATCAGTGGGTAGCGCGCGTTGACCTTCTCGCGCGTCGGCACGTATTCCGTCACCAGGAAGCGGCCCTTGCCGCGCACGAAGGCGTCCACGTGCATGGTGGGCGTGCCGTCCGGCGCCGCGGCGTTGCACGGCCACTGGATGCTGCCCTGGCGGTCGATGGCGGCGAAGCTCACGCCGGTGAAGGTGGGCGTGAGGCGCGCAATCTCGTCCATGATCTCCGACGGGTGCGCGTACTGCATGGGGTATCCCAGCGCGTTGGTGAGCTTCTGCGTGGCCTCCCACTCGCCCACGCCGGACTTGGGCCGCATCACCTGGCGCACGCGCGAGATGCGCCGCTCCGCGTTGGTGAACGTGCCGTCCTTCTCCAGGAACGAGGAGCCGGGCAGGAACACGTGCGCGAACTTGGCCGTCTCGTTGAGGAACAGGTCCTGCACCACGATGCATTCCATCGCCGACAGCGCGGCGGTGACGTGCTGGGTGTTGGGGTCGCTCTGCGCGATGTCCTCGCCCTGCACGTACAGGCCGCGGAATTCACCATCGAGCGCCGCCTCGAACATGTTGGGAATGCGCAGCCCCTGCTCGGGCGAGAGCTGCACGCCCCACTCCGCCTCAAACGCCCCGCGCGTCGCCTCGTCCGACACGTGCCGGTAGCCGGGCAGTTCGTGCGGGAACGAGCCCATGTCGCAGCTCCCCTGCACGTTGTTCTGGCCGCGCAGCGGGTTCACGCCCACGCCCTCGCGGCCGACATTGCCGGTGGCCATGGCGAGGTTGGCGATGCCCATGACCATGGTCGAGCCCTGGGAATGTTCGGTGACGCCCAGGCCGTAGTAGATCGCGCCGTTGCGGGCCGTGGCGTAGAGCCGCGCAGCTGCGCGCACTTCCGCCGCCGGCACGCCGGTCACAGGTTCCATCGCCTCGGGCGAATTGCGCGGCAGCGCCACGAACGCGCGCCATTTATCGAAGGACTCGACCTCGCAGCGCTCGCGCACGAAGTCTTCCTTCACCAGGCCCTCGGTGACCACGACGTGCGCCAGCGCATTGATCAGCGCCACGTTGGTGCCGGGCCGCAGCGCGAGGTGGTGCGTGGCCTCGATGTGCGGCGTGCGCACCAGGTCGATGCGCCGCGGATCGGCCACGATCAGCTTCGCTCCCTGGCGCAGGCGACGCTTCATCTGCGAGGCAAACACCGGGTGGCCGTCGGTGGGATTGGCGCCGATCACCACGATCACGTCGGCCTGCATCACCGAGTCGAAGGTCTGCGTGCCGGCCGACTCGCCCAGGGTCTGCTTGAGGCCGTAGCCGGTGGGCGAATGGCACACACGCGCGCAGGTGTCCACGTTGTTGTTGCCGAACGCCGCGCGCACCATCTTCTGCACCAGGTACACCTCCTCGTTGGTGCAGCGGCTGGAGGTGATGGCGCCGATGGAATCGCGCCCGTGCTGCGCCTGGATGCGCCTGAACTCGCCCGCCGCGTGCGCGATGGCCTCGTCCCAGCCCACCTCGCGCCAGGGGTCGCTGATGCGCGCGCGGATCATCGGCCGCGTGATGCGGTCGGGATGCGTGGCGTAGCCGAAGGCGAATCGCCCCTTCACGCAGGAATGGCCGTGGTTGGCGTGGCCGTCCGCATTGGGGACCATGCGCACCACCTCCTCGCCCTTCATCTCGGCGCGGAACGAGCAGCCCACGCCGCAGTAGGCACAGGTGGTGACTTCGCTGCGCTCGGCCTGGCCCTGGGCGATGATCGATTTCTCGGTCAGCGTGGCCGTGGGACAGGCCTGCACGCAGGCCCCGCAGGACACGCATTCCGACGCCAGGAAGCTCTCGTCGACGCTCGCCGAAACCTTCGAGTCGAAGCCGCGTCCCTGGATGGTGAGCGCCAGCGTGCCCTGCTGCTCGTCGCAGGCGCGCACGCAGCGCGAGCAGACGATGCACTTGCTGGGGTCGAACGTGAAATACGGATTGCTCTCGTCCTTGGCGACGAAGCGCGGATTCACCTCGCCCTTGCCCGGCACGTACCGGTGGACGTGGTTGTCGCCCTCGTACCCGTAGCGCACCTCGCGCAGGCCCACCACGCCGGCCATATCCTGCAGCTCGCAATGGCCGTTGGCGGGACAGGTGAGGCAGTCCAGCGGATGGTCCGAGATGTACAGCTCCATCACGCCGCGGCGCAGGCTGGCGAGCCTGGCGTTCTGCGTGGTCACCCGCATGCCCTCGGCCACCGGCGTGGTGCAGGACGCGGGGTAGCCTTTCATGCCCTCGATCTGCACCAGGCACAGCCGGCACGAGCCGAAAGCGTCCAGCGCATCGGTGGCGCACAGGCGCGGAATCGTCAGGTCCGCCAGCGCGGCGGCGCGCATCACCGAGGTGCCCTTCGGCACGGTCACGCTGCGGCAGTCGATGCTCAGCGTCACCTGCGCGGCGGCCGTGCTCGCAGGCGTGCCCAGGTCGTGTTCGGCGATGGATCTCATGGCTTACCTTCCACTCGCAACGGCTTGCACCGCAAAGGCGCAAAGGGAAAAGAAAGGACGCGAAGTTTCAAAGCTGGTTCGCGATGCGCCTGGTCCCCGCGCGCATCGATTCCGCGTGGAAATTGAGCAGCAGTCCAAGCTTCCTGCCGGACAAGCGCAGGTAGGTGAGCACCTGGGCGGTATGGATCGGCACGAGCGCCGAAACGGCTTTGACTTCGACGATGACCAGGCCCTCGACCAGCAGGTCGACCCGATACGCATCTCCCAGCTCAGTGCCCTTGTAACGGACCGGGAGGGAAACCTGTCGTTCGAACCCAAGCCCGCGGCTCGCCAGTTCCATCGCCAAGGCGGACTCGTAGGCCGATTCGAGCAGACCCACGCCGAGCACGCGATGCACTTCGATCGCCGCACCGATGATCCGCTTCGAGCACTCATTCTCGTCCACCCTTGCGTCCTTATCTTTTTCCTCTGCGCCTTTGCGGTGGAGTTTTTCATTCGCCCCTCGCAAAGTCCTGTCGGAAATGATCCAGCGCCGACAGCACCGGGTACGGCGTGAGCCCGCCGAGTGCACATAGCGATCCGTGCGTCATCGTGTCGCACAGGTCGCGCAGCAGCGCCTCCTGCTGCTGCGGCTGCTGGCCGGCGACGAGGCGGTCGATCACCTCCACCCCGCGCGTGGAGCCGATGCGGCAGGGCGTGCACTTGCCGCAGGATTCCAGCGCGCAGAACTCCATGGCGTAGCGCGCCTGCGCGGCCATGTCCACGGTGTCGTCGAACACCACGATGCCGCCGTGGCCGAGCATGGCGCCGATGTCGGCAAAGGCCTCGTAGTCCAGCTTCACGTCGAACCGGCTCTCGGGCAGGTAGGCGCCCAGCGGCCCGCCCACCTGCACGGCGCGGATCGGCCGGCCGCTGAGCGTGCCGCCGCCGAAGTCGTAGAGCAGTTCGCGCAGGCTGAGCCCGAACGGCACTTCCACCAGGCCACCGTGGCGCACGTTGCCCGCGAGCTGCACCGGCAGCGTGCCGCGCGAACGGCCGGTGCCGAAGTCGCGGTAATGGGCCGCGCCCCGGTCCAGGATGATGGGCACGCTCGCCAGCGTGATCACGTTGTTGATGACGGTGGGCCGGCCCCACAGTCCCGCGATGGCCGGCAGCGGCGGCTTGAACCGCACCTGCCCGCGCCGGCCTTCCAGCGATTCCAGCAGGGAGGTTTCCTCGCCACAGATGTAGGCGCCCGCGCCGAGCCGCACCTCCAGGTCGAACGCGCGGCCGCTGCCGCGGATGTCTTCGCCCAGGTAGCGGTGACTCCGCGCGGTCGCGATGGCGGCTTCGAGCGCGCGGCGGGCGTGCGGATATTCGCAGCGCAGGTAGATGTAGCCCCGGGTGGCGCCGGTGGCGAGGCCGGCGATGGTCATGCCTTCGATCAGCGCGAAGGGGTCGCCCTCCATCAGCATGCGGTCGGAGAAGGTGCCGGAATCGCCCTCGTCGGCATTGCAGACGATGTACTTCTGGTCGGCCGGCGTATTCAGCACCGTCGTCCACTTGATGCCGGTGGGGAACGCCGCGCCGCCGCGGCCGCGCAGGCCGGAATCGCTCACTTCCCTGACGATGCCTTCCGGCGTCATGCGCAGCGCGGCGTGCAGGCCGCGGTAGCCGCCGTGCGCCAGGTAGTCGTCCAGGCTCAGGGGATCGGTGATGCCGCAGCGCGCAAAGTTCAGCCGCTGCTGCCTGCGCAGGTACGGCAGCTGCTCGGTGTGCCCGAGCCTGAGCGGATGCTCGCCGCCGTGCAGGAAGCCGGCGTCGAACAGGTCGCGCACGTCGGCCCGCGTCACCGGGCCGTAGGCAATGCGCCCGGCCGGCGTCTGCACTTCCACCAGCGGCTCCAGCCACAGCAGGCCGCGGCTGCCGTTGCGCACGAGCTGGATGGCTTCCCCGCGCGGCGCGGCCTCGGCGTCGATGGCATGCGCCACCTCGTCCGCGCCGATGGACAGCGCCGCCGCGTCCCCGGGGACGTAGACGCGGATCATGCGCGCAGGTCTGCGATGAGCTGGTCGAAGCGCGCCGGCGTCACCCGCCCGCACAGGCGCTCGCCGATCATCAGCGAGGGCCCCAGCGCGCAATTACCCAAGCAGTACACCGGCTCCAGCGTCACCGCGCCGTCGGCGGTGGTGCCGTGAAAATCCACGCCCAGGCTCGACCTGGCGTGAGCCTCCAGCGCCACCGCGCCGACCGCCTGGCAGGCCTCGGCGCGGCACAGGTGCAACACGTGGCGGCCGGGCCGGGTGGCGCGAAACCAGTGGTAGAAACTGACCACGCCGTGCACTTCGGCTCGGGTCAGGTTGAGCTCGAACGCGATCAGGGCAATGGCCTCGCGCGGCACGTGGTCCAGCGCGTCCTGCACCGCGTGCAGCACCGGCAGCAGGGCGCCGGGCAGGCCCCGGTGCGCCGTCACCGCCGCCATCACGGCCGCGCGCTCGTTTGGCGGCAGGGCGCCACCTGGCACGGGCTGGATGGGGATGACGGTCCTGGCCTGCTTCATGGGGCTGGCTCGCGCTGGCGGTTCGGGCGATGCGGGCCGCGCCCGGTCCCGGGAACGTCGGCCTGCATCGGATTGCAACAGTAGTCCCGCCGCACCCGGAAGCCAACCGGCGGCCGGCTCAGCCTTGTGAGTGGTTCAGGATTTCCCGCCGCCGGATGAACCCTTCAGCAGGTTGACCGCACTGAAGATGTTGCCGGCGAACGACAGGGTGCTGGTCAGCACCGCCGCAAGCGCCGCGAACACCTGCCCGGCCGAGTAAGACAGCCACGCGACCAGCAGCAGGATGACCAGCACCAGCGGCCCCCGCAGCGATTGCCAGGCGCCTTGCGCGGCATCTTCCTGCCACTCGGCAAAAACGCTCGGCGCCTCGGCTTCGAGCACGAAGCGCCTGAGCGCGGCGGACGCGATCTCCGGCGCGGGCCGGTTGCGCACCAGTCCGCGATGCGCCAGGGCCGCCAAGGTGTCGGGATAACGGGGGTTGGGGATCTCGCGCTGGGCCAGCTGGTAGAGCGCCAGGCGCTCGGCCACCGTGCACAGCACCCACATCCTGGCCAGGAGGCCGTGTGACTCGCGGTACACCCGCTCGGTGATCTGCTCGGCAGAGCGCACCCGGTGCTCACACACCTCGCGCCGCAGGTCACGCCGCAGGTACTCCAGGCGCGGCCACAGCACGGAGCACTCCTGTTCCACCTGCACGAGCAGGGCGATCGTCCGGACATCGTCCGTGGGTGGGGACGGGGCCTGGGCGCCGGATCGTTCGTCACACGGCTCCCAGGCTGAGTCAGCTCGGAACTCGCCCAGGGACCACCAGTGCAGGCGGGAGAACACGTGCCTCCAGCGGCTCGCCTCTGCGCTGCTGATCTCGGGCATCTCCGAACCCGGGTAGCTCATGGGCTGCATCAGCGGACCCATGGGCAGGAAGTCGGCGAGGATGTACGTCTGCACGCGTTCGGCGCCCACCAGCCGTTCGACCAGGTCCAGGACGGCCTGGCGCCGGACATCGCCGCCGGCCAGTGCAACGTCCAGTCCCACCAGCAGGACATGCGAATAGAGCTTCTCGTAGCGGCAGCCCAGGTCGCCATGCAGCAGGTCCACGCGGACGTGTCCCTGCGGCATCGCGCCGTCGTCCGCGGGAAAGAAGCGGCGCGCGCCGTGCACGGCATGCTCAAGCGCACTGCGCGCATCGCTGGGCGGGCCGGGCAGCGCGGTATCGTCATCCACGAACAGGATGCGCGGTGACCCGCCGAGCCGGGCGGCCATGGCATCGGTCAACGCCCGCAACATCGAGAGGTCCAGCGTTTGCGGGTTGGCGGGCGACTTGGCGTTTCGCGTCGGCGACAAGCCCGTGAGCCGCGTCACCACCGCCGCGACGAGCGCGATCAGGGGCAGCATCAGAACCAGTACGATCACCGGCAGCCAGACCCAAAGCCCCCAGTTGGTCACGCCAACCTGCCCGCGCAAGGGAATCGGGATCATCACCAGCGGACGCGGCGGCAGCGCCAGGGCTGCCGAGACCCGTCTGCCGGAAGGCCACTCGTTCATTACCCGTGGCTGGTGGTCCACGGGTGCGAGAGAGGAATCGACTGTGCTGCGATCGATCGTCGAGGTATAGCCCAGGGCGGCTTCGTGGGCCTCGCGCCGGCCAACGCCCGATAGCTGCCATCCAACCCAATGCACCACGTCCCATGCCGGTGGTGTGGGACGTGGTCCCGCGGCCGCCTGGCAGGCCTTGCCCAGGTAGTCCTCGGGCGATTTTTCCGGGTCGCGAGGCCGGAGCACATCCGGCGCCAGGCACAGATCGTTGTCCCGCAGGGCAAACTGCCGGATTCCCGGCATCGGCACAGCACGGGCGAGCACCCAGGGCGGGGGATAGTCCAGATGCCGAATGATCGGATCCTGGATGTCGCGGTCCTGCGCCTCGCGGATACGCTCGAAGCGGGTTTCCATGGCCTTGGCCGTGCGGGCAAGGCCGATGCGCAGCAGGCCATCCAATTGCCAGCCGTAGCTGTGGACGAAAACGGCCGTCGCCGGCAACGTCCCGAGGATCAGGAGCATAAGCAGGACGCAGCAGCGGTATTGTCGAACCAGGCGAGGTGATAGCGCAGCGCTGACGTCCAGCACCTGGCCGGCGCTGGCGATCCGCCTCGGAAACCACGACGGAATTCGGCAGGTCGGCAGGGAGAATCCGGGCTGGGCCTCGTAGGGGTCTGTCGCAAGCGACTGACGCAGGATGCGGCGCCACGCCACGAACACCAGCCCGAGAAGCACCGTGCACAGCAGCACGACCACGGCGGGTCGCGCGAGCGAGTCGGTCCAGCTTGCGCTCGCCAAACTGATCCAGGCCATGAGTACCGGCAGGACGAGCGCCGCCACCAGCCCGGGCTTTCGCCACGGTTCCCGGGTGATCGGATGGACGGACAGCAGCGCGAAGCCGCAGCACGCGACGAAGCCGGCCGACAGCGTGACCAGCAGCATCATGACGGCGCGGTCCGCGAGGAGAAAACACACCAGCTCGAATACCAGGTACACCCTCAGCAACAGGGCGAAGTAGCCATAAGCCTCGCGCAGCCGCCATTGAGGCCAAGCCCAGGTGGTGATGCGGGACCCCGTCCGCAGGATGTAGAAATAGAACAGAGACAGAATCCCCAGCAGGCTGCCACCGATCGCCACGCTGGAAATGGCCGCCTGGGTGATGGCGGCCCGCACCGGCAGCAGCGGATAGGTGACCACCAGCCCCCAGGCGCTGTCCGGCACCGGCGTGTACTGGAACAGGTGCATGGCGCCGCGGTAGACGCCGATGAACGTGGATTCGGTCCCGCTCCCCACGGCTGCCAGCAGACGCACGTCCCGTTCGGTTTCGAGGTACAGGTTCTCGACCAGGCTGCGCGCGTCGTCGTCGTGAAGCAGCACGGTTCCGGTGGCCAGATCGAACACCGCAAAGCCGTACTCCAGCGGTGGAACGGCGAGCGTGAACGGGTACAGGGGTGCGTTGCCCGCCACGACGCCCTTGAACGGTGGGGCGCGTTCCTCGTTCGACAGTTTTCCAGGCCAATGGCGCGGAATGGCAAATTGCATGGCTTTCTTGCCGTTGCGCAGGTTGAACAGCCGTTGCGCCACGTAGGGCCCAGAAAACGGAGCGACCTGGAGCCCTTCGGCTTCGCGGGAACGAAGCGACGACGGTCCCGATTTTTGCGCGAGGTCATGCGGCCGCCAACGCCATATCCAGGCGCGGCCTTCGGAAAGTGACCTGACATACTCGCGCTGGTTAAGCTCAATCAACGGTAACGGAGGTTCGCACTGCCCGAACAGCAGTCCTCGCGTCGCGAAGCCCGTATTGTTCACCTGTACCGACGACTCCAACGGCGACCAGTTGAGCAGAGGATTGCCGCCAGCATCATTCACTTTCACCCAGGAATAATTGAGCGCTTTTCTATTTGCAGAGCAAAGCTCCGGTTTGCCGGAGACTGGCGACACCGCTCCAGTCGCGATGGATGCTAGGCGCCAGGGCACCTTCGGCTCGCTGCCATCGTAGTAGTCGCGCTGCGCATCTATTAGCCAGTGTGCTTGCGCCACCTGCGCGCGACGCCATATCCAGACGTGGCGTTCGGAAAGCGACTTGAAATACTCCCGGTGATTAAACGGGATCAATAGCAAAGGAGGTTCGCATTGCCCGAACACCAGTTCTCGCGCGGCAAGAACACCATCCTTGTTTACCGACTCCAATGGATACCAATTGCGCAGGGGCTTGCCGCCAGCATCGTTCACTTTCACCCGGGAATGTTTCAGCGCTGCATTCGTTTCGGAGCAGGGCTCTGGCTTGCCGGAGGCTGGCGACCCCGCTCCCTTAGGGATGGACGCGTAGCGCAAAGGCACCAATGCCTTGCGACCATCGTAGTAGTCACGCTGTGCATCCAGCAGCCAGAGTGCTTCCGCCATCTCCGCGTGCAGCGTATCGAGCAGGGCTCGCGAATAGTTGGCGGCACCCGACCGCAGAAAGCCGGTCAGTGTCCGATCGGCCAGAAACGTCAGCACGATCAGGGCAAGCAGCCCCGCCAGTCCCACACTCGACACCGCCACCAGCCGACCGTGGGAACGCGTCACGCTGTCGTGGCTTTCCAGCAGCATCAGCCGGATCAGCGGGCTAGTCAGCATGAACACCAGGATGGTTGCAGCCAGAAACCAGGCGTGCAGGGGATCGATTGCCCGGGTCGGAAGGTTCCAGGGACCCAGTGCACGGAAGCCGATCAGGTACAGCACTTTCTCCGGGTATCCCGCCGCAGAGACGTCGTTCCTTATATTTTTCTGGATCGGCAGGTGGTAAGGCTTGATCTGGATCGTGTACCGCTGGCCGCCGATCTCGTGCTGAATTTCAACCACGTCTCCCGGCGACGCGTCAGGAGACGGGGATACACCCTTAAAAAGTTGATCGGGCGTCGTTCCGCCATCCTTGGCATCTTTCGGGGCGGCCAAGCCAGCCTGATCACGTGTCCATGGTTCCAGCGCCGCCAGCTTCAGGATGGCCTTCACGTCCCTGGGCGTGGCCACGCCGGATATCTCGTCCTCCTGCTGGATGGAGCGACCCGGCGTCACCACATCCACGTTGCTCCCGCGAATGGCCAACGTCGTACCATCGGGCGCCGCGATGATGACGTGGTCGAACTCCCTGAGATCGCGAAACGAGCGTAGTGGAGCGTCAAGCGGAAACGAGACGACGCTCTCGACCTTGTCTTTGCACCGGTAAACCCGGTAACCCCCGCGTCCCGCCTGCTCCGCCATTCGTTGCACGTAAAACTCAGGCTGGCTCGATTTTACTGAAGCGCAGGAGGCGTCGCCCTTATGCTCGGACGTGGAATCGACCAGTCCGTCGAGACCCAAACCGCCCTCCTGCCGGTCGATTACCGGCGGCCACTTCCGGACGGACGCTCGGGAGTTGGTGGAGGGTGAGGGGTGCTCCGTTGGCTCATAGGCTTTGGCCACCTGAAAATAATTGGCGATGCGCTGCTCCAGCTCCGCGAGGGCGCGGAAGGCTCTGTCACGCTCGTCCTGCACCTGTCCCTGAATGACGGCAAAGTAGTAGACCGCCACGGGCAGGGCGACCAGGGCAAGGTTCAGGAAAAATCGCTGAAGCAGGGATAGCTTCCGCGAGCGGCTGAAGTAACGCCGGTTCGCGGCGACGCGTGACCGGGGTGAGTCTTTATGCTCCGACGCTGCCTCCATGCCGTACTCCCTGACCGGAACCGGATCGCCATCCAGGGCCGCGAAGCGGCCTCCTGATTCCCCTGTCAGATAGTCAACCCGCCGCGCCGACACGACAAGGCCCGACTGTGATTCGCATCACACCGAAGTCCCGGTTCCTTCCGACGCGGAGCAAAGTCCCTGGCGCGGACGGGTCGTTGGCTCTCAGAGCCTGTGAATCATTCGAACACCGTAGCGAGGGCGTCGCTGCGCGCTTCCGGCAAGGCGCGCTGCGCGAAAAATGCCGAGTTGGGTGAACCCAACGACGGCCTTTTTTGCGTAGCGCAACGCCGCCGGGGGTGCGCAGCGGCGTCCGCAGTAGGTGGACGAATTTTTCACAGGCTCTCAACTTGCCTTGCGGCGGACGCTCCCCGGGCCGAAGCCGTGTACCCGCTTGAAGCTGCGCCGGAACGCGGCCTCGGTCTGGTAGCCGAGACGTTCGGCGATCTGCGCCACCGACAGGCGCGGATCGCGCAGGCATTTCAGGGCCTGCGCCATGCGCCACCGGGTGAGGTACTGGTAGGGCGTTTCCTCCAGGACTTCTGCGAAACGCTCGGCAAAGGCGGTGCGGGAGAGCAGGGCCTCCTCGGCCAGCGAGGCCACCGTCCAGGCCTTGCCGGGGAAGCGGTGAATTGCATCGAGCGCACGCCGCAGGCGCGGGTCGGCCAGTGCCGCGAACAGTCCGCGATGCGTCGCGGTACCGCCGAGGTGCTGGCGCAAGGCCATGACGAACAGTGCGTCCGCGAGCTTGTCCATCACGGCCTGGCAGCCGAAACCCCGCTGGGCGGCTTCCTGCACCAGCAGTTCCGCGAGCCTTCGGTAGGCGTCACCGGATTCGGCGCCCCGGACCAGCATCAGGTCGGGGAGTCCGCGCAGCACCGGATTGCCGCTGACGGACTCGAAGCTGAACTCGCCGCACAGCATGGTGGTGAAGCTGTCGGCGCGGATGCTCCCATCGGGCTCTTCGACCGGCGTCAGCACATGGGCCGATCCGCGCGTCAGCACCACGAAGTCGCCGGCCTCCAGCATGACCCGGTGCTCCGCCCCGCCGACCGTCATCCAGCAGCGGCCCTGGTCCAGCAGGTGGAACCAGGCCGTCCCTGCCGGCGCCTGCGGATCCCAGTCCCGCCACTGCCCGCAGTAGCGCATGTTGTCGGTGATGCGGGCATGCATCTGGTACGCCGCGAGGATGCTGTCGAGGAGGGCGTTGTCGGTGCGTTCCGTCATGGACGGCGGATCGGTAAACACGGTGAGCGTGCAGGGGCAGAGGCTAGCACGGCCCCATTGCCGGACGGCCGGCGCCGGTTCCGGCACGCGGGCGGCCACCGGCAGGCCGCGGCGTACGTTTCGTCATGCCGCGCGGACCCGCAGACACAGCCGCCGTGCACCGGGGTGGCTACCATGCCTCACGTTCAATGCATGCCCGCACTCCGCCCATGAGCCTCTCCTTCGACCGGCTGCGCCGTATCTATGCCGATGGCCTCGGCACCCTGTCCCGGTTCGATTTCATCGCGCCGCTGCTGCTCCGCCTGTACCTGGCCCCCATCTTCTGGATGGCGGGCTGGAGCAAGCTGCAAAATTTTGACGACACGGTGGAATGGTTCGGCAACAGCGAATGGGGGCTGGGGCTGCCCCTGCCTCAGCTGATGGCCGGGCTTGCCACCGGCACCGAGCTGATCGGCGCGGTGCTGCTGCTCGTGGGGCTGGGTGTTCGCCTCGTTTCGGTGCCGCTGATGTGCACGATGCTCGTGGCCATCTTCACCGTGCACTGGCCCAACGGCTGGCTGGCGGTCGCCGAGGGCGAGGGCCTGTTCGCCAGCATGCGCACCATGGAAGCGGTGGAGCGGCTGGCCCAGGCCAAGGCGCTGCTGCGCGAGCACGGCGACTACGAATACCTCACCGAATATGGCAACTTGGTGATGCTGAACAACGGCATAGAATTCGGCGCCACGTACTGGCTGATGCTGCTGACGCTGCTGTTTGCCGGTGCGGGCCGCTGGCTGAGCCTGGACTGGTGGATTGCACGCGGAAAGCGTGAACCCTCTGCGTCCAGAGCGTTTCAGGCTGCGTATCAGTGACCGCTACAGGTTGGACGTTCAAGCTGCACGCTGCACGCCGCACTCCCCTATTCGTGTTTCACCCACCCCTGGCCCTGGATAAGGGCCCTCATGCAAGGAGATTCACCATGATCAAGAAGCCCCTGTCAGTTGTCCTTGGTGCCGCGTTCGCCGTGTCCGGCATGGCTGCCCAGGCCTCCGTATTCCAGACCACCGACCTTGGCACCGGCTACATGGTTGCCTCGGCGGCCGAAGGCAAGTGCGGCGAAGGCAAGTGCGGCGAAGGCAAGAAGGCCGCCGAAGCCAAGTGCGGCGAGAAGAAGGCCCACGACGGCAAGTGCGGCGAAGGCAAGAAGGACGAGAAGGCGCACGAAGGCAAGTGCGGCGCAGAAAAGAAGTAAGTCACCGCTCCCAGCGATCCGGCCCGGAGGTGCGTTGCTGGCGCCTCCGGGCTTTTCCGTTACTCGACTCTCAAGTTCAATCCCGCCATGCCCACGCACGCCCCGCTGACGGGCGCCGGCCTTGGCCTGCGCCGCGAGTTGCTGGCCCCGCTGGCGGACGTGCGGGCCGGCGACATCGCCTTCCTGGAAATTGCGCCGGAGAACTGGATCGGCCGCGGCGGCTCCACCGCAAGGTCGCTGCGCGCGTTCACCGAGCGCTTTCCCTTTGTCACCCACGGCCTGTCGCTGTCCATCGGCAGCCCGGCGCCGCTGGACGAAGACTTCGTGCGACAGCTCAAGCGGTTCCTGGACCAGCACGGCATTGCCGACTACACCGAGCACCTCACCTACTGCTCGGACAACGGGCACCTGTACGACCTCATGCCCATCCCCTTCACGGAGGATGCGGTGGATTACGTGGCCGCGCGCGTGCGCCGCGTGCAGGACATCCTGGAGCGCCGCATCGCGCTGGAAAATGCCAGCTACTACGCCGCACCCGGCCAGGAGATGAGCGAGAGCGCCTTCATCCGCGCCGTGATCGAGCGCGCCGACTGCGACCTGCTGCTGGATGTGAACAACATCTGGGTCAACAGCATCAACCATCGCTACGACGCCGCCGCGTTTCTCGACAGCCTGCCCGGCGAGCGCGTGCGCTACATCCACATTGCCGGCCACTACGAGGAAGCCACCGACCTGCGCGTGGACACACATGCGGCTGACGTGATCGACCCGGTGTGGGCCCTGCTCGACCGCGCCTACGCCCGCTTCGGCGTGCAGCCCACGCTGCTGGAGCGCGACTTCAACATCCCGCCGCTGGCCGAACTGATGGGCGAGATCCAGCACATCCGCGCCCTCCAGGCGCGCCACCAGCACCTGCCGCGTGCCGCCCATGGCTGAGCCGCGGCCGCGCTTCCAGCAGGTGCAGTACGGCTTTGCCGCGCACTTGCGCAACCCGGAGTGCAACCCCGCGCCGGACGGCATCGAAGAGCGCCGCCTCAAGATCTACCGCGAGCTGTTCTACAACAACATCGAGAGCTGCCTGGCGAGCGCGTTCCCAGTGCTGCGCGCGCTCTCGCCCGATGCCCCCTGGCACGCCCGCGTGCGCGACTTCTACACCCGCCACCAGTGCCGGTCGCCGCTGTTCCACCAGATTGCCGAGGAGTTCCTGGGCTTCCTGCAGAACGAGCGCGGCCCGCACGCGGACGATCCGCCGTTCCTCGCGGAACTCGCGCACTACGAATGGGTGGAACTATCGGTGGGCCTGGCCGAAGCGGAGCTGACACCGGAATTGGCCGATCCCAACGGTGACCCGCTCACCGCGCCACCGGTGGCCTCGCCGCTGGCCTGGCCACTGGCCTACGCCTTCCCGGTGCACCGCATCTGCCCCGAGTTCCAGCCTGATGAAGCACCGGCCGAGCCGACCTACCTCGTGGTCTACCGCACGCGGCAGGACGAGGTTAAGTTCATGGAGATCAATGCCGTCAGCGCGCGCCTTTTGCAGCTGATCGAGGAAAACCCGGCCCGCAGCGGCCGCGAGCTGATGCTGGCAATTGCCGCCGAACTCCAGCACCCGGAGCCGGAGCAGGTGGTGCAGGCCGGGCGCGACCTGCTCGCCGGGCTGCGCGAGCGGGACATCATCCTCGGCACGCGCCGTCCGGGCTGACGGGCCTGCCGCTACATCATCCAGGCCACGCCGCAGCGCAGCGCCCACACCGAGCCCACGAACGCGGCGGCACTGGCGGCCCAGATCAGCAGGAACCACAGCCATTCCTTCGGCTTCGGGGGCGCCGGCTCGGGACGGCGTTCGGTTCGCGAATCAGTGCGCATAGGTCGTCCCCGGCTTGACCTTGCCGCGAAACACCCAGTACGCGTAGGCCGTGTAGATCAGCACCATCGGCAGCGCGGGCATCAGCGCCACCAGCACGAAGCGCTGCGAGGTGGCCGGCGCGGCGGCGGCCGTGAGCGTGAGCGAGGGCGGCAGGATGTTCGGCCACAGGCTGATGCCGATGCCGCCGTACCCCAGCATGAACAGCGCAATCGCCAGGAACAATGGCGCCGCGTGGGCACCTTCGCGCAGGCCACGGAACAGGACGATGGACACGATGGCGGCCCCGATGGGAATGGGCGCCAGCATGATCCAGTGCGAGCCGCCAAACCAGCGCTCGGCGATGGCCGGAAACTTCAGTGGCGTGTAGATGGACACCGTGGCCAGCGCCACCAGCGACACCAGTAGCGCCAGCCGCCCTGCCTTGCGGGCAAACACCTGGAGATGGGTTTCGGTCTTCAGGTGCAGCCAGCAGGCGCCCAGCAGCGCGTAGCCCGCGAGCACGCCCAGGCCGGTCACCAGCGAGAACGGCGTGAGCCAGTCGAACGGCCCGCCCGCGAACTGGCGGTTCTCGATGCTCACGCCCTCCAGCAGCCCGCCCAGGATCAGGCCCTGGCTGAAGGCCGCCACGCTGGAGCCGACGCAGAACGCGAGGTTCCAGCCGCGCCGCGTGGCCGCCGCCTTCACGCGGAACTCGAAGGCCACGCCGCGGAAGATCAGCGCAAACATCATCGCCATGAGCGGGACATAGAACGCCGGCATGGCGATGGCGTAGGCCAGCGGAAACGCGGCGAACAGCACTGCGCCGCTGAGGATGAGCCAGGTCTCGTTGCCGTCCCACACCGGTGCGATGCAGGCGATGGCGTTGTCGCGCGTGGGCTCGTCCGGCAGCCAGGCGAAGAGGATGCCGACGCCGAGGTCGAAGCCGTCGAGAATCACGTACGCGCCGATGCCGAATACGATGACGCCGGCCAGCACCAGGCTGAGGTCCGGGCTCAGGTCCATCTCAGATGACCCCCTTCGTGCCGGAAGCCGCCGGGCGCTGCACCAGTTCGGCCGGACGCGCGCCCTGCATCGCCTCGGGATGCTGCGCCGGCAGGCTGGGACCGGTGCGCACCAGCACGAACACGTAGTACAGATAGGCGCCGAGCAGCAGCCCGTACACCAGCACGAACAGGCTGAGCGAGGTGGCGACCGAGGCCGCGGGAATGCGCGACACTCCGTCACGCGTCGCGATCAGGCCGTAGACCATCCACGGCTGGCGGCCGGTTTCCGCCACGATCCACCCGGCCAGCGTGGCCACGAACCCCAGCGGCGTTGCCAGCATGAAGGCGCGAAGCAGATGCCGATCGGTCTCCAGCCGCTGCTGCCGCCAGCGCAGCGCGCCCCAGGCGCCGAGCACCAGGAAAATCAACCCGAGCGCCACCATCAGCCGGAAGCCGAAGAACACGGGCAGCACCGGTGGCTGCTGGTCCGGCGCCACCTCCTTGAGGCCGCGCACTTCGCCGTCGGCCGAATGTGTGAGGATCAGGCTCGCCAGCTTCGGAATCGCGATCTCCAGGCGGTTGTCCTGCGCCGCCTGGTCGGGGATGGCGAACAGCACCAGCGGCGCGCCGCGCGTGGTCTCCCACAAGCCTTCCATGGCCGCGATCTTGAGCGGCTGGTGCTGGCGCACGTTCAGGCCGTGCTGGTCGCCGGCGACGATCTGCAGCGGCGCCGCAATCGCCAGCACCGCGATGGCCGAGCGCAAGCCGGCAAGGCCGGCACCGCGGTACACGTTCTTCCACAGGCACCAGGCCGAGCCGCCCGCCATCACCAGCGACGAGGTGATGAAGGACGCCAGCAGCATGTGCGCCAGCCGGTACGGGAACGACGGGTTGAACACCACGGCCCACCAGTCCGTGGGCACCAGCTGGCCGTTGACCCACTCCGCGCCCTGCGGCGTATGCATGAAGCTGTTGGCGGAGAGAATCCAGAACGCGGAATTGGTGGTGCCCAGCGCCACCAGCAGCGTGGCCAGGAAATGCAGCCGCGGGCCCACCTTGTCCCAGCCGAACAGCATGATGCCGAGAAAGCCCGCTTCCACGAAGAACGCGGTCAGCACCTCCACCGACAGCAGCGGCCCCAATACCGGACCAGCCATGTCGGAGAAGCGGCTGAAATTGGTGCCGATCTGGAACGAGAGCACCAGCCCCGAGACCACGCCCATGCCGAAGGTCAGCGCAAAAATCTTCACCCAGAAGCGGTACAGCTCCAGCCAGTACGCGCGCTGCGTGCGCCGCCAGGCCGCCTCGAAACCCACCAGGAACCAGGCCAGGCCAATGGTCAGCGTGGGAAACAGGATGTGGAATCCAATGGTGAAGCCAAACTGCACCCGCGAGAGCATCAGCGCATCCATGCGTCGAGCCTCCGGGGAAACCGGGCTGGATGGCGGATATCGGGACTGGTGAGGTCAACGTCGAATGGCATGCGGTCCACGGCTGCGCTTGACGCGGGGCGCCTCGGGGGCGCGGAAGGCATTACATTGCACGGATGAAACGTCCACGAAGCCTGTTCCTGGGTCACGGTGCGCCGACCCTCGCGATCAGCACGCACCCGGCCACCGAATTCCTGCGCGATCTGGGCCGGTCGCTGGAGCCGCCGGTCGCAGTGGTGGTGGTATCTCCCCATCGGCAGGGAGCAAGTTTCGCGCCGGGGAATGCGCCGCGGTTCCGTGCCTGGCACGACTTCGGCGGATTTGCGCGCGAGCTGTACCAGCTTCGCTACGAACCACCGGGCGACCCGGCGCTCGCCGCCCGCGTGGAAAGTCTGCTGCGCGACTCCGGCCTGCCCACCCAAGCCTCGGACGATGCACGCATCGACCACGGCATCTGGGTGCCGCTGATGCGCCTGTGGCCGCAGGCGCAGATTCCGGTCGTGCCGGTCTCGCAACTGCACGCCGGCCCGCGAGCGCACCTGGACCTCGGGCGCGCCTTGCGGCCGCTTCACGACGAGGGCGTGCTGGTGATCGGCAGCGGCAGCATCACGCACAACCTGGGCGACGTGGACCTGTCCGACGAAATGGCCCCGGTGCAGCCCTGGGCCGCGGAGTTCGACGACTGGATTGCCCAGGCCATCGCCGACGGCGCCACCGACCGCCTGCTGCGCTACCGAGAGCTGGCCCCGCACGCCGTGCACGCGCACCCCAGCGAGGAACACCTGCTGCCGCTGTTCGTGGCGCTGGGTGCGGGCGATGCCGGCGAGCCGCTGTACCGTGGCTTCAGCCACGGCACGGTGAGCCTGTCCGCGTACGCGTTCGGCTGAGACCCGCGTAAACTCGCCGCCCGCTTTTGGTCCTACCGCGATGCCCACCGTTGCCGAACAGGCGCAGCTGCGCCGCACCTTCGCCATCATCAGCCACCCCGACGCCGGCAAGACCACGCTGACGGAAAAGCTGCTGCTGTTCGGCGGCGCCATCCAGCTCGCCGGCTCGGTGAAAAGCCGCAAGGCCGCGCGCCACGCCACCTCGGACTGGATGGCGCTGGAGCAGCAGCGCGGCATTTCCATCACCACCTCGGTGATGCAGTTCCCGTACAACGGCTGCATCGTGAACCTGCTGGACACGCCGGGGCACGAGGATTTTTCCGAGGACACCTACCGCACGCTCACGGCGGTGGATTCGGCGCTGATGGTGATCGACGCGGCCAAGGGCGTGGAGACGCGCACCATCAAGCTGATGGAAGTCTGCCGCCTGCGCGACACGCCCATCATCACCTTCGTCAACAAGCTGGACCGCGAGGGCCGCGCGCCGCTGGAGCTGCTGGACGAGGTGGAAAAGGTGCTGGGCCTGTCCTGCACGCCCATCACCTGGCCGCTGGGCATGGGCCGCGACTTCAAGGGCGTGTACCACCTGCTGGAAGACCGGTTCTATCTGTATTCCGGCGACAAGCACCGCGTGTCGGAGATCGAGACGCTGGACGGGCTGATGACGCCGGGCCTGTTCGAGCGCTTCGGCCCCATCTACCAGACCCTGCGCGACGAGATCGAGCTGCTGCAGATGGCAGGCACCGACTTCGACCTGGACAAGTACCGCGCCGCCAAGCTCACGCCAGTGTTCTTCGGCTCGGCCATCAGCAATTTCGGCGTGCGCGAACTGCTCAACGGCTTCGTCGAATGGGCGCCGCCGCCGCAGGCGCGCATCGCGGAATTCCGCGGCCAACCGCACGAGATCTTCCCCGCGCACGACAAGTTTTCCGGCTTCGTCTTCAAGATCCAGGCGAACATGGACCCCAAGCATCGCGACCGCGTGGCCTTCCTGCGCGTGTGCTCGGGCAGCTACCGGCGCGGCATGGTGCTGCACAGCGTGCGCCTGGATGGGCCGGTGCGAATCTCCAGCGCGCTCACTTTCATGGCGGCCGACCGCGAGTCGGTGGAGGAAGCCTGGCCGGGCGACATCATCGGCCTGCACAACCACGGCAACATCGCCATCGGCGACGCGCTCACCGAGGGCGAGCCGCTGCGCTTCCTGGGCATTCCCAACTTCGCGCCGGAACTGTTCCGCCGCGTGGTGCTGCGTGACCCGCTCAAGGCCAAGCAGCTCAACAAGGGCCTGGACCAGCTGTGCGAGGAAGGCGCCACGCAGGTGTACCGGCCGCTCACCAACAACGACATCGTGCTCGGCGCCGTCGGCACGTTGCAATTTGACGTGGTGCAGTTCCGGCTCCGGGACGAATACAACGTCGATTCCGCCTTCGAGCCCATCACCGTGCACTGCGCGCGCTGGGTGGACTGCGACGACGACAAGCTGCTCAAGGCCTTCATCGACAAGAACGAAACCCGCATCGCCCGTGACCACTACGGCGATCTGGTGTACCTGGCATCGAGCAATGTGAATCTTTCGATGACACGCGAGCGTCATCCGGAAGTTCGCTTCCTGGATACAAAGGAACACGCCCGGAGCTGAAGCGGGACCCGGACTTGCGACCCTCCCGATTCAGGCAGGATTCATCGACGCACCGGCAAAAAGGCGGCGCGGTCCAACAACTTGGCGGTCACGATGAATGAATCCGCTAAACTGGCGTCGCATCCGCACTTGAATCAAAGGGGCCAAGCGTGATTTCAATCAAGAACGTTTTTGCAGCATCGGTACTGTCGCTGTCCGTCCTTCCGGCGCACGCCGAGGACGAGCAGAAATACCTCGGCGGCATGGGCCTGGGATATTTTGGCGATTCGGCCCTGGACCTGGACACGGGCGCAGGTGGCCGCGTCTTTTTCGGTATTCCGCTCGATCCCAGGCTCAACCTGGAACTGAACTACTTCGCCTACGGCGCCGAGCCCGAAGACGCGGGCGTCGCGTACCTCAAGCAGCAGGGCCTGGGCGTGGACCTGATGGCGCCGCTGACCAAGGGCAACGTGGTGCCGTTCCTCCTGTTTGGCGGCGGCTTCAACCGTGCGGAGAGCCGCGATATCGGCCGCGCCAACAATGGGTACGCCAACGCCGGCCTCGGCGCCCTGTTCGATCTTGGCGAAGGTTGGGCGCTGCGTGCGGAAGGGCGCTACGTGGCGCTGTTCCCGGAAGCCGAATTCAACGTGGACAAGGGCCATCTGGACGATGCGGTGGCCGGGCTGGGCATCCAGTACACCTTCCAGAAACCCGTTCCCCCACCGCCTCCGCCTCCCCCGCCGGTCGTCATCGTCCCGCCGCCACCGCCTCCGGCCGACAGCGATCAGGACGGCGTGCCCGACAAGACCGACCAGTGCCCGAACACACCGCCGGGCGTGCAGGTGGACGTGCGCGGATGCCCGCTGGATACCGATCGCGACGGCGTGCCGGATTACCTGGACAAGTGCCCGAACACCACGCGCGGCCTCAAGGTCGATGCGACGGGCTGCGTGCGTGAAGCGCAGACCATCGTCCTGCAGAACGTCAATTTCGAGTTCGACAAGGACGCGCTGACCACCGATGCGCAGGGCGTGCTGGCCGATGTCGCCAAGGGTCTGGTGAGCCAGACCGATCTGAAGGTCGAGATCGCCGGGCACACCGACTCCAAGGGCAGCAACGCCTACAACCAGCGCCTGTCGGATCGTCGTGCTGCCGCGGTGAAGGCGTTCCTCGTCTCGCAGGGCGTTGCCTCGGGACAGCTCGTCTCCAAGGGCTACGGCGAGTCGCAGCCGGTGGCCGGCAACGAGAACGAGACGGGCCGGGCGCAGAACCGTCGTGTCGAGTTCAGGGTGCTGAGCCAGGGAGCCCCCGCAGCCGCGAAGCCGAACCTTAAGTAAGCGGCCTCCGGCAACAAACCAGGCCCGGGCATGCAGATGCCCGGGCCTTTTTGTGGCCCGAAAATGGCTCTCCGGCCGCGTCGCGAATCGCCTTCAGCCGGATTTCCCGATCGACACGAGCCCGGCCCCGCGGCCGCCGTTTGCGACAATGTCGGTCGCCGCTTCCCCGAATCCTCTTCGCTGGATGACTCCGAAACCCCCGCGACATGACGCGCTTGCCGCGCTCCGGTTTGCCGATTTCCGCAACCTGATGGGCGGCACCTTTCTCATCACCTGCGCGTTGCAGATGCAGCGCGTGGTGCTGGGCTACACGCTATACCTGCTGACGCGCGACCCGCTGGCGCTGGGCCTGCTGGGACTGGCCGAAGCGGTGCCGTTCATGAGCCTGGTGCTGTTTGGTGGGCATCTGGCGGACCGGCGCAACAAGCAGCTCATGATGCAGCTGGCCGGCGGCATCTTCATCGGCGGCACGCTGCTGGTGCTGGTGGCGTCGCTGCCGGGGGTGCGCGCGTCCATTCCGCAGCCGCTGCTGATCGGCCTGATCTACCTCGTGGTGTTCATCGAGGGCCTGGCGCGCGGGCTGTACAGCCCGGCCTCGTCGGCGCTGAAGCCTTTCCTGGTGCCGCGCGAGCACTACGGCAATTCCGCCACCTGGAGCAGCACGTCGTGGCAGGCCGGCGCCATCCTGGGGCCGGCGCTGGGCGGGTTCCTGTACGCCTGGATCGGCCTTGCGCCCACGCTCGCCTGCGTGGCGCTGCTGCTGGCGGCCAACATCGTGCTCATCGGACGCATCCGCCTGCCCACCGCCTCGCTGGTGGCGGTGCCCAACCTGAATCTCTGGCTCAGCCTGCGCGAGGGCCTGGACTACGTTTGGCGCACTCCCATCATCCTGTACGCCATTTCCCTGGACATGTTCTCGGTGCTGGTGGGCGGTGTGACGGCCATCTTGCCGATCTTTGCCGAGGACATCCTCCAGGTCGGCGCGCAGGGGCTGGGCGTGCTGCACGCGGCGCCGGCGGTGGGCGCCACGCTCACCATGCTGGTCTGCGCCTGGGTGCCGCCCACGCACCACGCCTGGCGCAACCTGCTGCTGGCGGTGACGGGCTTCGGCGCCTCGATCCTGGTGTTCGGGCTGTCGAAGAACTTCGTGGTGTCGGTGATCGCCATGGGCGTGAGCGGGGCTTTCGACAGCGTGAGCGTGATCATCCGCGGCACCATCCTGCAGACCATGACGGCGGACGCCATGCGCGGCCGCGTGGCCTCGGTCAACAGCGTGTTCGTGTCGGCGTCCAACGAGCTGGGCGCGCTGGAGTCGGGCATCGCCGCCCGGCTGCTGGGGACGGTGCCGGCCGTGGTGTTTGGCGCCTGCGCCACCCTGGGCATCGTGACCTGGGTGTGGCGCAAGACCCGGCCGCTGCTCGCCGTGCGGCTCTGATCGGCGCCCGCGCCCAGGAACCCCCGGCCGTCACGCCGGCCGTCGCACCGGCTGTCGATCCGGACTGGAGGGCGTCAACGGCTTCCTTACACTCGCGCCCGCATGCTGAGCCTCATCACGTCCGCCGCCTCGGTGTTCCTGGCCGCCGCCTTCCTGCTGGCGGGGCAGATGCTGCTGTCCACCAACCTGAGCCTGCGCATGTCGACGGAAGGTTTCTCCGCCGGCGCCATCAGCCTGGTGATGATCCACAACTCCTTCGGCTTCATGCTCGGCTCGTACGTGGGCCCGCGCGTGATCCGGCGCGTGGGCCACGTCCGCGCCTTCTCGGCGTTTGCCGCACTCATGTGCTGCGCCACGCTGACGCAGGGCGCGATGCTCAGCGTGCCGCTCTGGGCCGGCCTGCGCGCGGTGCAGGGCTTCTGCAGCGCCACGCTGCTGATGACGCTGGAGAGCTGGGTCAACGCCCACGCCCGGCCGGAGACGCGCAGCCGCTTCATGGGCCTGTACATGATCAACTACTACGTGGCGGGTGCCCTGGGCCAGACCTTGGTGGGGCTCAACGAGCCCACCGATTTCCGCGCGTTCTCGCTCGCCGCGGGCCTGCTGGTGCTGGCGATGATCCCGCTGTGCCTGACCTCGCGCCCCGCGCCCTCGGCCACCGACTCGGAGCACCTGGGATTCCGGCGCATGTTCGCTGCATCGCAGGTCAGCGTGCTGGGCGCCGGCATGTCGGGCTTTGCACTGGCCTCGTTCTACCAGTTCTCGCCCATCTACGTGAAACACCTGGGCAACAGCACGCAGACCATCGCCACGTTCATGGCCTGCGCGGTGCTGGGGTCCATGCTGCTGCAATACCCGGTGGGCCGCCTCGCCGACCGTTGCGACCGCCGCTTCGTGATCCTGGGCATCGCACTGGGCGTGGCCGCGTCGGCCGCGCTGGTGGGCGTGCTGGGGCCTTTGTCGATGAACCTGCTGTACGTGGGTTCGATGCTGTTCACCGCGACCACGGCCTGCCTGTATCCCGCCTGCCTCACGCGCCTGAACGACCGCACCGGCGGGCGCCAGCACGTGGCGGCGAATTCCAGCCTGCTGCTGTGCCACGGCGTGGGCCAGTGCGTGGGGCCGGTGACGGTGGCCGGCGCGATCAGCCTGGTGGGCCCCTCGGGCCTGTACTTCACGGTGATGGTGGCGATGCTGGCTTACGCCGCCTACGCCGCCTGGCGCATCCGCACCTTCGACACCGCGGTGGCCGAACAGCAGCCCTACGTTTCCGTGCCGCCGGAGAGCACGCCCACCATCGCGCAGCTCGACCCGCGCGCGGCGGACGAAACGGCGGCGACTCCGGATCGGAAGTCCATGCGTTAAGGGCGGCGGCCCCGCTCAGACGCAGCGGCCGCGTTCATGTGCACGGCCGCCGCGGGCTACCCTTGCAGTCCCCCGCGCCAAAGCCCGGGGACCTGCCGAGGAGAGGCACATGCGTTCGCGTCCGGTCACCTGGATCACCCATCCTTCGTCCCTGCTGCACGACATGGGGCCTGGCCACCCCGAAAGTCCGCAGCGCCTGCAGGCCATCGAGAATCGCCTCTGGGCGGCCGGGATGATGGATATCCTGCGCCGCGAGGAAGCCCCGCCGGCCACGGTCGAGCAACTGGCGCGGGTTCACGCGCCGGCCATGATCGAGTCGCTGATGAAGGCCGATCTCGGTGCCGGCCCCCGCGCCATCGATGATGACACCGTGCAGGCCGAGCACACCCTGCCTGCCGCCCTGCACGCGGCCGGGGCCGTGGTGCGGGGCGTGGAACGGGTGCTGTCCGACCAGGCCAGCCTTGCCTTCTGCGCGGTGCGCCCGCCCGGCCATCACGCCGAGCGCGACCGCGCCATGGGTTTCTGCTTCTTCAACAACGTGGCGGTGGGCGCAGCGCACGCGCTCGCGCTCGGCCTGAAGCGCGTCGCCATCCTGGATTTCGACGTGCACTACGGCAACGGCACGGCCCACATTTTCCGCGACGACCCGCGGGTCTGGATGTATTCCACCTACCAGCATCTTCTCTATCCGCGTTGGCCGGGCGCGCCGCTCTCGCCACATCTGGTGGACGCGCCGCTGCGGGCCTTCAGCGGCAGCGAGGCGTTCCGGGCGGCGGTGACCCAGCACTGGCTGCCAGCGCTGACGATCCAGCAACCTCAGCTCATCCTGGTCTCGGCCGGGTTCGATGCGCATGCGCAGGACCCGCTCAGCGACCTGCGCCTGGGGTACGAGGACTATCACTGGATCGGCGAGGTGATCCGCAACCTGGCCTCCGACCATTGCGAAGGGCGCGTGGTGGCGACCCTGGAAGGCGGCTACGACCTGCACGCGCTGCCGCGCAGCGTGGAATGCTTTCTTCAGCCCTTCGTGGGCCTGTGAGCGCGGTGCCCTCCCGCCCATGACCACCCGCAATCTCGAGTTCCTGCTCACCCCGCGCGCGCTCGTCTGGCTGGGGCGCCCCAGCGGGCGGGTGCAGATTGCCCAGTTCGACATGCGGCTGGCGAATCCGCCGCTGCCGTTTCACCACTGGGAAGACCACATTCCCGCCAACGCGGCGCTGCCGACCGGCACGCTCGCCGTCATCGCCGCCGAGGCCTTCGCGGCGCCCGACACGGTGCGCCGGCTCGGACAGCTCGGCTGCCGCGCGCTGCTCTGGGCCCTGCCCGAAGCCCCGGACCACGAGGTCCTTGCGGCCGCCGGCGAACATACCGTGCGCATCCTGGGACCGCGCAGCGTCGGGCTGGCGCACCAGTCGGGGCTCAATCTGTCCAGCCTGGTCCAGACGCCGCTGCCGGGATCGCTGGCGCTGATCGTGCAATCCCAGTCCGTGGCCGCCACGGCCGTGGACTGGGCCTGCGGCAGGAACATCGGGTTTTCCTGGGTGGCCGCCACCGGCGGCGAGTGCGACGTGGATGTCTCCGATCTCCTCGACTACGCCGCACTCGACCGCAACACGCGCGCGGTTGCCGTCGAAGTGGGCAGGATCCGCGGTGCCCGCAAGTTCATGTCGGCCGCCCGCGCCTGCGCGCGCGCCAAGCCCACCGTGATCCTGCAGACGCGACAGGCGGCCGGCTGCGGGCCGGGCGCGGACCCCGTGCGCTCGGCCGCCTTCGCACGTGCCGGCCTGGTGGAAGTGCCCGACCTGCCCGGCCTGTTCGACGCCATCACCGCCCTGCAGCGCCTGCCCGCGATGGACCGTGGACAGGTGCTGGTGGCGGCCAACAGCGCCGCGGTCTGTGCGCTGACGGCCGACGCCGTGTTGCGCCAAGGGCTCCGGCTGGCTGAGCTGGACGAGCCGTGCCGGTCGCGCATCTCGGCCCTGCTGCCCGACGCGCGTTTCCGCCAGGGCGCGGTGGACCTAGGCGAGCCCGACGCGGAGCAGATGCTGGCAGCCCTGGGCATCCTCAAGGAATGGCCGGGCAAGGACGCGCTGATCTTTGCGCGCAGCCCCGTCGCCGGGTACCCGCACCTGCCACTGGCCAACGCCCTGGCCAGGGCCAAGCTCGGGCCGCAGGTGCTCACCGTGTGGCTCGGCCTGGAGTCGGCAGCGCCGGCGCGCCGGCTGAGCGCAGGCGCTGGGCAGTCGGTCTTCACCTCGCCCCAGGCCGCCGCGCGCGCCATCCGCTACCGCTGGGAATACGCCTGCAACCGCGAACTGCTGACGCAGACGCCGCCGCCTACGGACCTGCGGAACCTGCACCCGGACGATGTCGCCCGCCGGCTGCGCGAGCAGCTCGATGCCGGCGGCGCCGGCCCGGCCGCTGCCCTGGAACTGCTCACGGCCTACGGCATCCCGCGGGCGTTTCGCCGTCCGGCGCAGGGGCTGGAGCTGGACCTGCGCCTGCAGCGGCACCCTGAACTCGGCATGCATCTGCGGCTGCAGGTCGGCGGCTGCGCAACGCAGATGGCCACCGGCCCGGCGCCTGTCCACGGCTTCGTGCCCATGGACGTCCCCATTGCCACGCGCCTGCTGCATGCCGCCGGCATCACCGCGGACGGCGCCGTGGAAGCGCGCGACCTTGCCGCCGCGCGCGAGGCGCTGATCCGGCTGGCGCAGCTGGCCATGGACCAGCCGCTGGTGGAACTGCTTGCCGTGCGCCTGATCGTTCGTGCCGGCAGGGCTCGCGCCCTCAAGGAGGCGCGGCTGCGGCTCACCGCCACGCCGCCGGCGGAACGGGCGCGACTCGCGCTCGCACCCTACCCCGCCCACCACGCCAGGCGGGTGGTGCTGGGGAAGGGCGCAAGCTACGAGCTGCGGCCGGTGCGTCCCCAGGACGAGCCGGAGGTGATCGAACTGCTGCAAAGCCTGGACGCCGCCTCGGTGCGTCTGCGCTTCTTCTCGCCCATCCGCCATTTCTCCCACACGATGGCGGCACGCATGACGCAGATCGACTACGACCGGGAGTTCGCGCTCGTGGTGTACGGCAAGGGCGGCGAAGGCCCCCTGCTGGCCATCGGCACCCTGGTTGCCGATCCGGACGGGCGCTCCGCCGAGTTTGCCCTGCTCGTCCACCCGGCTTACAAGCGCAAGGGCCTGGGGCGGCTGCTGCTGTCGGCATTCGTGGCGCAGGCGCGCAGGAAGAACGTGGACTGCGTATGGGGCATCGTGCTGCCCGAGAACATCGGCATGCTGAGCCTGGCGCGGGATCTCGGATTCGCGGTGCGGGTGGACCCGGAAGAGCGCAACTGCATGCGCGTGGAACTGCTCACGAGCACGGCCTGAATGTGCGGCGGTGCCTGCGCCTGAACGGTCGGCATCCCGTCACCCGGACGAGCGCGGCGAGCAGGCAGGGGGCGCATTCGCCGGTAAACTTGCGGACTGGATCACCGCTCGCCGCGCCACATGAGAAGTTTGCAGAACGACCGTTTCCTTCGCGCCCTGAAGCGGCAGCCCGTGGACCGCACGCCGGTGTGGATGATGCGCCAGGCCGGCCGCTACCTGCCCGAGTACCGCGCCAGCCGGGCCAAGGCCGGCGATTTCATGTCGCTCTGCCGCAACGCGGACCTGTGCTGCGAAGTCACCCTGCAGCCGCTGGAGCGCTTCGCCCTGGACACGGCAATCCTGTTCTCCGACATCCTCACCATCCCCGACGCCATGGGCCTGGGCCTGCGCTTCGTGGAGGGCGAAGGCCCGGTGTTCGACCGCCCCGTGCGCACTTTGGAGGCCATGCGCAATCTCGCGGCGCCGGACCCCGAAACCGAGCTGCGCTACGTGATGAACGCCGTGCGCACCATCCGCGCCGCGCTAGGCGAGCGCATGCCGCTGATCGGCTTTGCCGGCAGCCCCTGGACGCTGGCCACCTACATGGTGGAAGGCCGCGGCGGCCACGACTTTGCCGTGGTCAAGAAGCTGATGCTCGACGAGCCCGAGGCGTTCGAGCGCATGCTGGACGTGCTTGTGGAATCGGTCTCGACCTACCTGGCGGCGCAGCACGCCGCCGGGGCGGACGCGCTGATGGTGTTCGACACCTGGGGCGGCGTGCTGTGGCCCGAAGCCTACGCCCGGTTCTCGCTGCGGCCGATGCAGCGCATCGTCGATCGGCTCCGGCTGCTGGCGCCGGACGTGCCGGTCATCCTGTTCACCAAGAACGGCGGCCAGCACCTGGAACAGATGGCCGACACGGGCTGTGCCGCGCTGGGCGTGGACTGGACCACGTCGCTGGCCAGCGCGCGCAGCCGCGTTGGCAATCGCGTGGCGCTACAGGGCAACCTGGACCCCGTCACCCTGTTCGCCAGGCCCGCGCGAATCCGCGAGGAAACGGCCCGCGTATTGCGTGAATACGGGCACGGCCCGGGACTGGTGTTCAACCTCGGTCACGGCATTCTTCCGCAGACGCCGCCCGAGCATGCCGCCGCCATGATCGAAGCCGTGCACGAATTCTCGCCCGCATACCACCGGGGCTGATCGCGCAGGAAGACTCACGGAACCACGCATGATTTCCATTCTGTTGCCGGGCTGGGTGGTTGGAATCGTCACGTTCACGCTGATGCTGGCGGTGCTGCTGTTCTGGGGCCTCCTGATCTTCGTGCCGGTCATGCTGCTGAAGATCCTGCTCCCGGTGCCCGCCGTGCAGGGCCTGCTGTCGAAGCTGCTGGTGGGCATCGCCAGCCAGTGGGTGGCGTCGAACCAGCTGGTGTTCCGCCTCATGCACGCGCCGGCCTGGCAGGTGGACTACTGCGCCAGCCTGGATCCGCGCAAGAGCTACCTGCTGGTGTGCAACCACCAGTCCTGGGCCGACATCCTGATCCTGTTCGACCTGCTGCACGGGCGCTCGCCGTTCCTGCGCTTCTTCCTGAAGCAGGAGCTGATCTGGATTCCCCTGGTGGGCATCATCTGCTGGGCGCTGGACATGCCGTTCATGAAGCGGCACTCGCGCGAGGCCCTGCTGGCCAACCCGGACCTGCGGCACGAAGACCTGGAAACCACCCGGCGCTTCTGCGAGAAGTACCGCGACCACCCGATCACCGCGGTGAATTTCCTGGAAGGCACGCGCTTCACCCCGGCCAAGCGCGCCGCCAGCCGCTCGCCCTACCGGCACCTGCTGCGGCCCAAGGCGGCCGGCATGTCGTTCATGCTCAATGCCATGGGCGAGCAGTTCGGCGGCATCATCGATGTGACCCTGGCCTACCAACCCAGCCGCAAGGCGCTGTTGTGGAGCTGGCTGTGCGGCGAGCAGAGCGGCCTGTCGGTGCACGTGGACCACGTGCCCATTCCCGCGGACCTGGTCCGTGGCGATTTCGAGTCGGACGCCGCGTTCCGGGCGCGGTTCAGGGGATGGGTCACCGGCATGTGGACGCGCAAGGACGCGCAGCTGGAGCGCATGCTGAACGACGCCGGGCAGACGCAGACCACGGCGCACCAGATCTAAAAAAGCGGCACAGGGAGCGGAACGATGCTGGGCTTTTCGCGTTACCAATGGACGGTTCTGTTCGCCGCCTGGCTGGGCTGGGGCTTCGACGTGTTCGACGGCCTGCTGTTCAACTACGTAGCGCCCAACTGCGTGCCCACCCTGCTCGGGCTGGAAATCGGGTCGGCCGCCGCCAAGCAGGCCACCATCTACTGGACCGGCCTGCTCACCGCCGTGCTGCTGATCGGCTGGGCGGTGGGCGGCATCGGGTTCGGCTGGCTGTGCGACCGCATCGGCCGCAAGCGCACCCTGCTGCTCACCATGCTGATGTACGCCCTGGGCACCTTCAGCTGCGCGTTCGCCACCAGCATGGAAATGCTGCTGGCGTTCCGCGTCATCACCTCGCTGGGCATCGGCGGCGAATGGGCCGCGGGCGCATCGATGGTGGCGGAGGTGGTGCCGGAAAATAAGCGCGTGGAGGCCGGCGCGCTGCTCTACACCTCGGCGCCCATGGGCCTGTTCCTGGCCACGTTCGTCAACCTGCAGGTGGCGGGAAAATGGTTCCCGGACGACCCGTCCATGTCCTGGCGCTACGTGTTCCTGTTCGGCCTGCTGCCGGCCATCGTCGCCTTCCTGATCCGCTTCTTCGTCAAGGAGCCGGAGCGCTGGCAGAAGGCCGTGGCCGGGTCCGCGCCGCCCAGCCTGATGGAGCTGTTCTCGCCTTCGTTCCGCATGGCCACGCTGTCCGGCCTGCTGATGTCCATCGTCTGCCTGCTGATGTGGTGGAGCAACAACGCCTTCATCCCGCTGGTGTCCACCGGCCTTGCGCACACGCAGGCGGCGCTGGACGGGCTGGACAAGACCGCCACGCAGCGCCTGGTGGAGAGCTGGAAGGCCACCGGCACCAACTATTTCAACCTGGGCGGGCTGATCGGCACGCTGCTGACCATTCCCGCCTCCAAGCTGCTGGGGCGCCGGCCCATGTTCGCGCTCTACTTTGCCGGCTCGGCGGCGGCGATCTTCGCCACCTACGGGCTCGACCTGGACCCGCAGGCGCGCCTGGCGATGTACTTCGTGATCGGCCTCACCGTGTTCGGCGTGTTCGGCAGCTTCACCTACTACCTGCCGGAACTGTTCCCGACCCGCCTGCGCGGCACCGGCAGCGGCTTCTGCTACAACTTCGGCCGCGTGATCGCCTCGGGCGGGCCGTTCCTGGTGGGCTACATCGCGAGCCAGGGCGCCAACGCGTTTTCCACGGCGCTGACCATCCTGTTCTACGTCGGCTTCATCCCCCTTGCCGGGCTGCTGCTGATGCCCTGGGTGATCGAGACGCGCGACCGCAAGCTGGTCGACTGAAAAGGCAGGCGTCGGCGCGGGTGACATGGGTGCGCCCGGAACCGCTCAGGAACGCGCCTGCGCGCTCCATTGCCTGTCGTGCCCGTCCACTTCCAGCCAGACGCGGTGGCGGATTTCCTCGGTCTTGAAGCCCAGCGCCTTGGGCCGCAGCACCCCGGGCAGCGCGACCACGTCGTAGATTTCCTCTACCGCGCCTTCGATGCGCAGCCAGTGGCGCACCTCGCCCGAGGCCAGGTCCACCACCTGCAGGCCGCAGCGCGGCGTGGCCTTGTTCCCGGCGAGCTTCTCGTGCAGCGCCAGGCCGGCGAAGGTCTTTTCGTGGCGGGCCTTGGACAGGCCGATTACCGCGCTGTCCCCGGCAAACGCGAGGCCGCGGCCGTAGCCCGGGCAGAACGCCACCGGCTCGAACCGTCCCTTGGCCGTGTCCACCTGCCCGAACTGGCCGTTGCCCGAGTCGATCAGCCACAGCCTGCCACGGTGCATGCGTGGCGAATGCGGCATGGAAAAGCCGCTGGCGATGATTTCATTGGCGGGGATGTCGATCACGCAGCCGCCGTCGCGGCGGCGGTCGCGCCAGCCGTCGGCGGTGTCGGTGGTGCTGCACGCGGTGGCGTAGCGCGCGCGCCCGTTCTCCAGGGCCAGGCCATTCAGGTGGCAGCGGTCCTCGGCCGCAAGCTCGCTCACGAACGGCGGCCGCCACAGCGGCTCAAAATTGCGCCGCTCGCTCAAGGTTCCCAGGCACGAGAACAGCGTGCTGATGAACACCAGGCGACCGTCCGCGTCCACTGCCAGGTCGTGCACGTCCACGTCGCCGGTGGTGTGGCCGGTGCGCGGAACGAACAGGCGATCGAAACCGGCATCGTCCGCGCCCGGCGCCACGGCGTTTTCCAGGCGCCACAGCTGGAAGGCCGAGGCCAGCCACAGCGTCTGCGTGTCCGTCCACAGGCCCATGCAGCGGTTGAAGGTGCGCTCGAAAATGGACAGCTGCCCATCCGGCTTGAGGCCAATCAGGAACAGCTTGCCGGACTGGTAGCAGCTCACGGCCAGGCTCAGGCGCTGCTCCGCGAGCCAGGCAGGAAAGTGGCGGGAGCTGTCGATCGACAGCGCGAGGGGAGGCGTCGGGGTTGAATTCATCCGCCAAACCTTACGCGGATGAGGCCATCACGACCATCGACCGAGAATGCCTCCCAACGCCAAGTGGGCTCTGTCGACCGCTGAACGCGGGCCGCGATCCGGACGCTTTCGCGGCTCCGCGACGGGTGGAGAGGCGAGCCGATGACGCAATCTGCCGATCTCGACTTCGCTCCGCTGACACCGTAGGCAACTACCTGGGCAGCCTGTTCCAGCGCTGGTTGGTACCCCCGTAGTCCCGCCAGAAGATGACATCGTTGAGGTTGCCTGCGTGCAGGTCCATGGCCTGCAGGGAGCTGTTGGCCGGTCCGATGCGGGTGCCGTTGACGATGAAGTTCTGGTTGGTGCTGCCATTGCAAGTCTGCAATTGCAGGCGCGTGCCGTCGGCAAAGCCGCCCGGCGTGCCCACGCACAGCCCGCCGATGACCATGCGGACCGATCCGTTAGCGCTGGCCGGGAAGCTCACGCGCTGGGCCGCGCTGTTGGCGTTGCAGGTCTTGGCGCTCATGGGGTCACCCGCCGATGGTGATCCGTCCTCGGGTTGCAGGCACAGGTTCGTGCTGCGGACGTTCTGCACCTGGAAGACCGGATCGGTCGGCGGGGTGCCGGTCAACGTCGTGCTGCTGAAGCTGCCGCTCACCCCCCCGATGTTCAGGGTGGTGGTCACGACGGTGGCGTTGGCCGCCGAGGCGGTGTGCCGCAGGCAGACGGTCTGCCCATTGGCGATGGTGCTGGCCGCCGTGACAAAGCTGGCACTGCATCCGATCGAGTACGACCCGCCCACCACGCTGATCGACGCAGGGGCATCGATGCCGACCACGGTGATCGGCGCACTGGTCTGAATCGAGCCCAGCGCCACGTCTGTGACATCGGTGAACGTGAATACGTCAGGGGTCGTGTCAGGCGGGGGTGTCGGATCAGAGGTGGTCGTGCTGCTGAAGCTCCCGGTGACGCCCCCGATGTTCAGGCTGGTAGTCACCAGCGTGCTGACGGCGGACGAGGCGGTGTGTCGCAGGCAGACCGTCTGACCGTTGGAGATGGTGCTGGCTGCCGTGACAAAGCTGGCGCTGCATCCGATCGAGTACGACCCGCCCTCCACGCTGATCGGCGCCGGAGAATTGATGCCGGCCACCGTGATCGGCGCACTGGTCTGAGTCGTACCCAGCGGCACGCCCGCGACATCGGTGAAGATGAATGCGTCGGGCGTGATGTCCGCATCCTCTGTCGTGCTGGCAAAGCTGCCCACCACTCCACCGATGTTCAGGCTGGTGGTCACCAGCGTGCTGACGGCGGACGAAGCGGTGTGCCGCAGGCAGACGGTCTGACCGTTGGAGATGGTGCTGGCCGTGGAAACGAAGATCACCCCGCAACCGATTGAATAGGTCCCGCCGGCAACACTGATGGGCACCGCGGCTTCGATTCCGCTCACGGTGATCGGATCGCTGGTCTGGATGGATCCCAGGGGCACACCGGTCGCGCTCGTGAATGTGAACGGATCTGGGGTGGAATCTGCCGCCACCGTGGTACTTGAAAAACTGCCGCTGACGCCACCAATGCTCAGTGTCGTGGTGACCATGGTCGAGGCGGAAGCGGATGCCGTGTGGCTCAGGCATACCCCCTGACCGTTGGTAATCGTGCCGGCCGCAGACGTGAAGGTTCCGGTGCAGCCGACCGAATATGTCCCCCCGGTGACGCTGATGGGCGTCGCCGCGTTGATGCCGGATATGGTGACGGCGTTGCTGGTCTGGACGGAGCTCAACGGCACCCCGGTGACGCCAGAGAAGCTGAACGGATTGGGCGTCGTGTCGGGCGGCGGGCCAACGGTCGTGCTGGTGAAGCTTCCGGTCACGCCGCCGATGTCGAGCGTCGTCGTGGTTGCGGTCGCATCGCTGGACGAGGCCGTGTGCCGCACGCACACCGTCTGGCCGGCGGTGAAACCGTCGGCGATGATGCGACCGACCTTGGCCGCGCCGGACTCGGACCAGTGGGTGCTGTCCGTCACGAAATCACCGGCAGATCCCGAGAGCGCATTGCGGATGTCCACGATCTTGAAGCGCACGGGGTCTGCGGCTTCGAGCGCCTTGATCGCGTTGTGCGCGGGATCGAACCAGGTGCTCTTGTGAGACGCGGCGGTGTACGGGGTATAGGGTGACACCGCAACCACGAACTTCGCGAACGGCCATTCCGCTTTCATGCGATTCAGCAATGCCGGGAACCGGGTGAGGAAGGCGTTCGCATCTGCGCCGCCGTAGTTGTAGATGTCGTTCTGCCCGAGCACGACCGTGATGTATTGCGGATTCGGCGATGCCGCCTTGATGGCCGCAATGCGGACGTCGATGTTGTTGGTGGTCGTGCCGGTCGGCCCCGCCACGGCGCCACCGTGACCTTCGTGCTGGCCGTCGCCGCCAAGCCGCGGCGGGTTGTTCTGGCGACCCATCATGTCCACGGCGTAGTTGCGCGCCGGCAGGTTCTGGATCAGCGGGCCGCGGTACGAGATGGAGGTTCCACCTGACCGATTGGTCGTTTCCGGATTGTCTCCCGCCGTCAGCGAGTCGCCCACGGGCAGGATGCTGATCGCCACCGGACTGGCACTGATCAGCCCTGGCGCCGTTGTGAATACACCGGTGCAGCCGATCGAGTATGCCCCTCCCGTGACACTGATGGGCGTGGGTGTATCGATGCCCGTTACAGGCACCGCGTTGGATGTTTGCGTCGAGCCCCGCGCCACGCTGCTGGCGCTGGTGAAGTTGAACGGATCGGGGGTGGAATCGGGTGGCGGGGAAGATGTCGCCGATGTCGTGCTGCTGTAGGCACCCATGACACCGCCAATGTTCAGCGTGGTTGTGGTGGTGGTGGACAGGCTCGCGGAAGCCGTGTGCCGCAGGCACACCGTCTGCCCATTGGCGATGGTGCCCGCCGTCGACACGAACGTGGTACCGCAACCAACGGAGTACGAACCGCCCACGACGCTGATGGGGGCGGCAGTGTTGATGCCGGTCACGGTCACCGCGCCACTGGTCTGGATGGAGCTCTGGCGAACATTCGTGGCGGCCGCGAAGCTGAACGCATTCGGGGTCGTATCCGGAATCGGCGGCGGGCCGAGCGTCAACCGGTTCCAGCGCTGGTTGGTTCCGCCGTAGTCGAACCAGAAGATGGCGTCATTGGTGTTCCCACCATGCAGGTCCATGGCCCGGCTGGGATCATTCACCGGTCCGATGCGGGTTCCGTTGACGGTGAAGTTCTGGCTGCTGCTGCCATTGCAGGCCTGAAGTTGCAGCCGGGTTCCGTCCGCGATCGCAGCGGTCGGCCCCATGCAGAATCCGCCGATCATCATGCGGAACGAGCCGTCGGTGCCGGGAGAGAAGGTCACCCTCTGCGCGACATCGTTGGCATCGCAGGATTTGGCACTCATTGCATCGCCAACGGACGGAGAACCATCTTCCGGCTGGAGGCAGCGGCTTGGCGAGCCGACGTTCTGCACCTGGAACACGGGGTCAGCGGGTGGCGCGGCGAGAGTCGTGCTGCTGAAGGTTGCGGCGACGCCGCCGATGTCGAGCGCGGTCGTGACGGTGGTCGCGTAGGCCGCGGATGCCGCATGTCGCACGCATACGGACTGCCCGTTTTCGATGGTCCCTGCCGCCGCCACGAACGTCGCGTTGCAACCGATCGAGTACGAGCCGCCGGTAACGCTGATCGGGGCGGTGGTTTCAAGGCCCGTGATGGTGACGGTATTGCTGATCTGCGTGGAGTTGAGCGACGCCCCGGTGACATTGGTAAACGTGAACGCGTCCGGCGTGATGTCGACGGGAGCATCTTCCGAACGCGTGATGCTGGTGAACGTGTCGGTGATGCCGCCCACGGTGAGGACCGTGCTGGTGGAAGTCTGGTCGGCACCATGTGTTACGCCGTTGATGTCGACGAAGGCGAAAGCGTCTGGAGTGGAGTCCGGCACCGGCGGCGGTGGAGCAAGTGTCCCGGAACCGACGTTTGCAGCGTGTTCCAGTCGCAACGGAATGCTGCTGGTGGCGTCCCGTGCCGTTGTCCCGGACGACTCGGTCAGGTGGATGATCCGCAGTGCATTGGGCGACTGTGAGTCGGCGTTCTGCGTCAGGTCCACCGAGAGGAAATAAGTGGGGGTCTGGCCAAATGCATACGTGACATTGGCGTCGCCATTGGCAAACGTGATGGTCTGGACGCCAGCAACCAGGTTGAAGCTCGTCAGGCTGGTGACGAGGGCATCGTTGGCCGGGTTGAATGCCGTGTCGCCGTTGTCGCGATGGATCGACAGCCTGCTGACCAGAGCGGAGGCTTCAATAGTGCTCAGCGGCATCCCGCCGGCCGTCTCGAAACGCAGATCGATTCGCGTCAATTGTTCCGCGCGATCGCCGGTCCGGCCGCGGTGCAGGGCATCGATCCTCAGTACCGGAACATTGGTGTCGCCCGAGGCGACGGCCCCCGGCGCCATGTCGAGCGTATCCAGCGCGAACTGCCCGCCACGGTTGGGGTAGAACGCGATGGTGTTGTCGGTGCCGGACGCCGAAAGGACGTCCACGTCGCCATCGCGATCGAGATCGACGCCAAAAACCGAGGTGGCTCCCGCAGCGGTCACGCTGATGGTGCGTGCGATGAAGTTCTCGCGGCCGTCGTTCTCGTACCAGGCAATCTTGCCCTCGATGGCAGACGCCGACACCACGTCCGTATCGCCATCGCCATCGACATCGGTGGCGATGAGTGCGCGCGCGCCGATGGCGGCGGTGCTGATCGTACGGAATGTGAAGTTCTGGTTGCCGTTGTTCTCGTACCACGCGATGGTGTTGTCGGCACCGGACGCCGCCAGTACATCCACGTCACCATCGTGATCCAGATCGGTGGCGAGAACCGAAGACGCCCCTGCTGCCGTGGTGCTGATGACCCGTTCGGTGAATCCCTGCTGACCATCGTTTTCGTGCCAGGCAATCTTGTTGTCCGCCCCGGAGGCGGATAGCACGTCGATGTCCCCGTCGCCGTCCACGTCTGCAGCAAACACCGAAGTCGCGCCGTCCGCCGTCGTGCTGATCGCGCGTTCCGTGAAACCCCGGTTGCCGTCATTCTCGTACCACGCGATCTTGTCGTCGCCGGTGGACGCCGAGAGCACATCGAGATCACCATCCCCATCGACGTCCATCGCGAAAACCGCTGCGGCGGCAAGGGCCGAAGAACTGATGACCCGCTCGGTAAAACCCTGGCTGCCGTTGTTTTCGTACCACGCGATCCTGCCGTCGTCGGTCGAGGCCGAAAGCACGTCCAGGTCGCCATCGCCATCGAGATCCCGGGCCGTGACGGCGCTGGCGCCAGCGGCATTGGCGCTGATGACACGCGGCGTGTAATTCAGCGCGCCGTCGTTTTCGTACCAGGCAATCCGGTTGTCGCCGCCTGACGCGGACAGCACGTCCACGTCTCCGTCCCCGTCCAGATCGACGCTGAACACGGCGCTGGCGCCGGCAGCGGTGTTCGTGATGATCGTTTTCTGCGGGAAAACGGCACTGCGGTGGATGGTCTGGTTGGTATACACCGCCAGCGTATCGTCGATGCGCGAGGCCGAGACCAGGTCCAGGTCACCGTCGAGGTCCAGGTCGCTGGCCACCACAAACTGCGCGCCGTTGGCGCTGGTGGTGATGACGCGG
>JBQTJW010000034.1:0-19622 GCA_052386745.1 Panacagrimonas sp.
GCGCGGCGTGGGCCAGCACTTCCAGCTGGGCGTCGTCCACGTCGGGAGCGATCTTCACCAGCATCGGCACGCGGCGGCCGTGCTTCTGCGCCAGGGCTTCGCGCACCGTGGCCAGTTCGGCCAGCAGCGCGTTGATCTGGCGCTCGTCCTGCAGGTCGCGCAGGTTCTTGGTGTTGGGCGAGGAAATGTTGATGGTCACGTAGCTGGCATGCGCGTGCACCTTGCGCAGGCAGGCCACGTAATCCTCGGCCGCGTGTTCGATGGGCGTGTCGGCGTTCTTGCCGATGTTGATGCCCAGCACGCCGCCGTACTCGCTGTTGCGCACGCACTCGACCAGGTGATCCACGCCCTTGTTGTTGAAGCCCAGGCGGTTGATGAGCGCGCCGTGCTGCGGCAGGCGGAACATGCGCGGGCGCGGGTTGCCGGGCTGCGGCCGCGGCGTGACGGTGCCGATTTCCACGAAGCCGAACCCGAGCCGCTCCCAGGCCGCAAGACATTCGCCGTTCTTGTCCAGCCCCGCGGCCAGGCCCACGCGGTTGCGGAAGTTCAGGCCGAGCAGCGACACCGGGTCTTCCACAGTGCGGCCCGCGAACGGCGCGGTGGCCAGCTCCGGCATGCGGCGGAAGCTTTCCAGGGTGACTTCGTGGGCCCGTTCCGCGTCCAGCTGGAACAGCGCGGTGCGCGCCAGGCGATACAGCATCAGTCGGTCACCGGGGCTGAAGGCAGGATTCCAGGCGGCACGACCATGGCCTTGGCCGGCGGGCGGCCGATGAACTTGGGCTTGAGCGGTGGCGGCGGCGTCCAGCGATCGCGCAGCTTCTGCGGCAGCAGCGGCAGGCGGCGGACCAGGCGCGCGCGCCAGCTCAGGGCCTCGCGGTGCAGCACGTCCTGCGTGGCGATCATGGGCAGGCGCATGAAGCCCAGGGTCATGTCCATCAGCATCAGGCGCTTGGGCGTGGATTCGTAGAGCGAGCCGAAGCTGCCCACCGCGGCGAACAGGGCGCGCGACAGGTGCACGTAGTCGCGCTTGAGCACGATGCCGGACTGCTGGGTGTTGGACATGAGGTGCAGCACGGTCTGCGCGCGCCGGTGCAGGCCCTTGAGGCCGCCGCGCCGGAGTTCGCCCAGGAAATTGCGCGCGGTCAGCGGCGTGACGCCTTTCTTGGTCAAGGTGTCGTCCAGCGCGCCCTTGAGGTCCTTCCAGCGCTTGGCCGATTCCAGCGGCTGGGTGGACATGCGGATGAGGGAGTCGGCAATCATCGAGGTGTCCGCCAGCACGGCGGCCACCAGGTAATTCCACACCGGCCCGAGCTTGCCCTCCAGTTGCACCACGTTGCCCCAGTCGATCAGGTGCAGGCGCGCGTCGGTGTCCACCATCACGTTGCCGGGGTGCAGGTCGCCGTGGATCTCGTGGTATAGGAACAGGTGCTGCGTCACCGCGTACATCAGGCGCTGCACCACGCGCGCCTGGAAACGCCGCCGCTCGCGCTTGTTCATGCGCGCCAGGGCGCGGGTCAGGCTGGCGGCATCGGAGAGGTATTCCATCTCCAGGATGCGGTGCGAGTGGCCGTACAGCTCGGGCACGTGCCACTGCCGGGTCTTGCGGCTGCGCGCCTGGAACCGCAGGTGGTTCTGGGCCTCGGATTCAAAATCCAGCTCCTCCATGAAGCCGGCCACGAACTCATCCACCTGTTCCTGCATGGCGCGCAGGAAGGGCGTAAGCTTGGAGTGCGGCGCCCAGTACTGGCTGGACATGATGGCCAGGCCCAGCACCATCTTGCCGAGCGCGAACTCGCGGTCGATGTTGTGCCGGCCAACCTTGATGACCACCGGCCGCAGCACCTCGCGGCCCGCTTCCAGGAAGGGCTTCTTGGCCACGTAGATGCTGCCGATGGAGCCGGACTTGACCGGGCGCGAGGCGTCGAAGTCCAGGAACAGCTCGTTCGGCAGCTTGCCGTAGCACTCCAGGAAGGCCTGCTGCACCTCGGTCTCGGTCATGGGCGGCACGTCCTCGTGGAAGACGGCCAGCTCCTTGGCCACCTCCTCCGGCAGGAACTCGGCGTTGGCCGCGGCAACCTGCGCCAGCTTGACGAAGAACGGCCCGAACTCGCCCACCATCTGCGCCACCAGCTTGGCCTGCGCGGCAAAGTCCTTGGGGTCGGTCTGGAAGTACGGCCGGATGTAGCGCAGCGCCTTGATCTGGCGCCGCACGATGGCCGCATCGTCGCGCACGATGGCGGCACGCAGCAGGATCTGGCGGAACTGCCACTCGTTGAAACGCCGCCCGGCCTTGATGACGTTGATCACCTCCACCAGGATCGGCTCGTAGGTGCGCAGGACCAGCCGCACCATGTCCACTGTCAGCTCGCCCAGGCCCTTGAGCTCGGGCGATGAAAACAGCTCGTTGAAGAAGTCCCAGAACTCCTGCACCAGGGCTTCGGGCACCGCCACCGGGCTGCGCGCCAGAACCTGGTCGACGACGTAGCGGATCAGCTCCTCGGTGGACTGCTCGTTGGGAATCAGCCGGTTGCTGCGCAGGAAGCTGGTGAGCTTGCCCGTGCTCTTCATCAGCGGGTGCAGGTAGAAGCCTTCCACCGCGAGGTCGATGGCCGCGGCCAGCTCTTCGCGCGTGATGTCGTTCTGCGACCGCACCAGCTTGAACAGCGAGTTGAAGCCGCGGCTCAGCTTGAAGGTGGAGGCCGACAGCCGGCTGATTTCGTTCAGCACGCCGCCTCGCCGCGCAACCGGCTGCCCTTTGGGGGGCGTGGCCGGGTTGTCGGTGTCGGCCTGCGGTTTCAAGGGAGCGTCAACCAATGCCCCAGCTTCTCGGCCTTGGCGCGCAGGTAGGCCTCGTTGTGGGGATTGCGGCCGGACTGCACCGAAACGCGTTCCACCACCTCGATGCCGTCCCGCCGCAGCGCATCGAGCTTGCGCGGGTTATTGGTCATCAGGCGGATGCGGGTCAGACCCAGGGTACGCAGCAGCTGCACGGCCAGGTCGTATTCGCGCGCATCGGCCGGAAAACCGAGTTGGTGATTGGCCTCCACCGTGTCGCGCCCCTGGTCCTGCAGGGCGTAGGCGCGGATCTTGTTGCCAAGGCCAATGCCGCGCCCTTCCTGCCGCAGGTACAGGATGGCGCCGCGCCCGGCCTTGGCGATGGCCGCCATGGCCGCGTCCAGCTGGAAGCCGCAGTCGCAGCGCAGGGAAAACAGCGCATCGCCGGTCAGGCATTCCGAATGCATGCGCACCAGCGGCGGCTCGCCGGACGCGAGGTTGCCCAGCGCCAGCACCACGTGCTCCTTGCCGTCGTCCGCCACGAAGACGTGGACGCGGAATTCCGCAAATGGGGTCGGCAGCCGGGCTTCGGCGATGGCGCGCAGCTCGCTCATGGGGTCGTTGGGGGAATATCGGGATACACCAGGACGCGAATATTACCGCGCACCACCCACCCCCCGCTGTCGGGCCTGCCCCACCGCCAGCCCCACCGGGCATGCACGCTACTTTCGCGCGTCAACGGCCCATGTCCACATGGCATGGGCAGAATGCCCGGAAAGGCGCCAGCATGGGACGAAGGCGATGATCCGGGCGCCCGATGCCCGCGAGCCGGCGATCTGCCGTTGCGAAGCTCGCCCCTGATCGTTCCATCGCGCTCGCAAGGATGCGTATTTCACACCCTCAGCATAGGTTGGCGAGCCAGGTCCAGGTCTGGCGCCAGCGCCGCACATTGACGGCGGGCAAGCCCTGACCGATAGTTCCGTGCCGTTGTGGCACGATCAGGCCCAGACCTGCGTGTCAGGGGTAAATACAAAACGGCGCTACAGCAAAATTACTTTCTGGACGGAGAGGGGAAATGAACAAGGGCTTGGTCCTCAGGGCCGCAATGAACGGCGCGGCTGCCGCAACTTTTGTGGCATGCAATCTGTTTGCGACGCCAGCCTTGGCCAACGAGTGCCTGCCGGTGCCGTCCGCTGCGAGCAAGGCTGCGGCCTTGGCGGCAGAGACGGGCGGCACAACGAATCCCGAAGGCGCTGCGCCCGCCGATCCCGCAGCCGCCCCCGCACCAATGGAAGTAGCCGCCGCGGAAATGGCACCTGCCGCAGCCCCGGTACCGGCCGCAGCGCCTGAGCCTGCGCCCGCCGCAGCACCCGCGCCGGCAGAGCCTGCGGCCGAAACTCCGCCGCCGGGCGACGCCGCTCCTGCCGCGGAACCGGCCATGGAAGGCGAAACCCCGGCTGCGGGCGATGCCTCCCCGGTCGCCGCCGCCCCGGCTAAGCTGGGCGCCTGTCTCGCTTCCGTCACGCCCGCCGGCCCGATCGGGTCCGCGCCCGTCATGGGCGGCGCGCCTGCTGCTGCCACCACCACGCCAACGACCACCGCCTCGGCGCCGGCCAGCGGGCAGTGCCTGACGGGGACGCTTGTCATGTCCGCGAAGCCTGCGCCGGTCGAGCCGGCCGCTGGCGAAATGCCCCTGGAAACCGCTGCGGCCCCCGAGCCCGCGGCGGAACCTGCGCCGGCACCCGAGCCGGCCCCTGCACCGGCTCCGGCACCCGAGCCCGCGCCGGCCCCGGCTCCTGCTGCGGCACCGGAACCTGCACCTGCCCCGGCAACACCTGCTGCCGAAGCGCCCAAGGCCGCGGCTCCGGAACCGAAAGCTGAAGAACCCAAGGCAGAAAAGCCCAAGCCGAAGGCAAAGCCGAAGCCCGCGGTTGCGGCCAAGCCCAAGCCGGCTGCCCCGGCCAAGCCCAAGGTGTCTGCGGCGGAGCTCCAGAAAGCCTGGTGGCCGGCGAAGGCCGACGGCAAGCTCAACCTGGTGTTCGCCGGCCAGGCCGCCTTCACCAAAGCGATCGCCCTCCTGTTCGATGGCGAGTTCGACAACGCCGACAGCGTCAACCAGAACGTGAAAGTCACGTCGCAGAGCGGCAGCACGGTCAAGGGCCAGTGGGCGGTTTCGGCGAACAAGAAGATGGTCCTGTTCAATGCGCCGGCCGGCGTCTACAAGGTGGAAGTGGGGGCCGGCGTGACGGACAAGGCCGGGCGCACCCTGCCCGCGGATTCCAGCGGCCTGGTCCTGGTCCCCTAAGCCCCGGTAGCGGTCCGCCGCGCGGGCCAATTGCAACGGCCGGGCAGCAGATTCGTCTGCTGCCCGGTTTTTCGTTTGGGCGAGCCTCGTGAGCCAGTGGGGCAAGCGAGGGATTGATGGGAAACCATCGCCCGGCTTGCTCGAACGGAGCAGCGAAACCTCGGCCCTGCCGCCTCGATCCACACCTCGCGGTTGTTTGGCTGTGCAGGGCTGAACCAATGCCGCAGGCGCCACTCCAAGCGGCGTAAACTCCGCCTTCCCGAATTCGGTCCTGTTATGCGCCGCCAGTGTGCCCTCGCGATCGCCACCGCCAGCTTTGTGGCCTGTGTCGTGGCCGCCACGGCGACACCGGAACCTGCCGCCGCCGGGACACTTGCCGACGCGTCGCCGCGACCGCAGCGTGAACTGAATCTTCCCCAGATCGGAGATCCGGCCGACACGGCGCTGTCGCCCGCGCAGGAGGCCAAACTGGGCGCGCGCGTCGTGTCCCAGTTTTATGCCTACGACTACCTGCTGGAAGATCCGCAGCTGGTCGATTACCTGACGGCCATGGGCTGGCGCCTGGCGGCCGCGAGTGGGACGCGTCCCAGCCACCTCGAATTCTTTGTCGTCAAGGACTCGCGCATCAATGCATTCGCCCTGCCCGGCGGTTACATGGGCTTCAACGCCGGCATCGTCACGGCCAGCAGCAGCGAAAGCGAACTGGCCGGCGTCATGGGCCACGAACTCGCACACGTGACGCAGCGCCACATCGCGCGCGCCGCGGCGGATACCGGCGGCATCGCCTCGGTGGCCACCTGGGCGGCGGTCCTTGCCGCGATCATTGCCGGTTCGGCGAATCCGGACGTCATCCTCGCGGCCCTGTCGATCGGGCAGTCCGTGAGCTATCAGCGCCAGGTCAACTTCACCCGCGCCAACGAACAGGAAGCGGACCGCATAGGAATCCGGACCCTGTCCGAGGCCGGTTACGACCCGCAGGGAATGGCCAGCTTCTTCCACAAGCTGGAACAGCAGACCCGCCTCTACGGCAGCGGCATGCCCGAATTCCTGCGCACCCACCCCGTGAACACCTCACGCATTGCCGAGGCTCAGGCGCGCGCCGCGTCCCTGCCGCCCGCGCGCGGCAGGGATTCCATGGAATACGGATTCATGCGTTCCCGCATGATCGTGTTTGCGGCAGACCAGCCGAGCGATGCGGTCGACTCGTTCTCCGCACTGATGGCGGCGGGTCAGGACACGCCCGCCCAGCGTTACGGGCTGGCTTTCGCGCTCAAGGAGCTGGGACAGAACGAGCGGGCCCTGCAGGTGCTGCAACCGACGCTGGAGCAGTACCCGCGCCAGGCGAACCTGGCGCTGCTGAAAGCCTCCATCCAGATGGCCGCAGGGGAGACCGATGCCGCGATGGCCACTTACCAGAAGGCGCTCGCCCAGAATCCCCGCTGGTCACCGGCGATTCTCGAGTACTCGGAAGCCCTGATCCACGCGGGCCGTCCGGAAGAGGCGCGCAGGATCCTGCTGGGGCACGAGCAGTCGTTCGGCACCCGGCTGGATACCTATCGCCTGCTGTCGCAGGCTGCCTTCGAGCTCAAGAACAACGCCGAAGCGAGCTACCAGATGGCCACCTACCTGTTCGAGCGCGGTGACTCGGGCGGCGCGCTGTCGCAGCTGGACGCGGGCCTGCGCCTTGCCGGACTGAGCGCGCAGGATCGGGCGCGGCTGTCTGCCCGCAGGGCCGAAGTCCGCGAAACGCTGCCGCGCTTTTACCGGGAAGACCGGCCCGAGCCCACCGAGTCCAGGCGCCGCTGAGCCCCGACGGCAGACCTCAGAACCCGGTCCTGGCGATCTGGGCGGAGACCACCCGCGCCGATGCCGGCGCAAGCGTGATGCCGAGCCGGTGATGACCGGTGTTGAACACCAGGCCGCGGCGCGATTCATCCTTGCCGATCCTCGGGACCAGACCGGCCGGCGCGGGCCGCAATCCCGCCCAGTGTGCGATCACGGAGTGGTTGGCGAAGCCGGGAAAGTGCTGGTGGATGGCGTTCAGCAGCGCCTCGCGGCCCTGCTCGGTCGGGGCATCGTCAAAGCCCGCCTCCTCCACCGTGCTGCCGGCGAGGATGAGTCCGTCGCGGCGCGGGATCAGGTAGCGGTCACCCATCAGCAGGATGTTCTGCAGTTCGCCCACGCTGCCCTGCAACAGCAGCATCTGACCCTTGACGGGCCGGATACCGGCGTCGGGAACCAGCGCGTCGGTCCATGCGCCGGAGGCCACCACCACGAAGCCGCAGCGCCGGACGTCGCGCGTGGATATCACGCCGGTGACCCGCTCGGGTCCCCCCTGCAGCTGGGTGATGTCCTCGCCCTCGATCACCGTACCGCCCCGCGCGCGCACCGCCGCCGCCAGCACCTTCAGCAGGCGCGGGCTGCGCACCTGTGCAACCCGCGGCAGCCAGGCCACCGCAAACGGCGAGTCGCGGCGCATGTCATCCGGCGGTTCCGTCACCTCGATGCCGCAGCGGGGACCGAATTCGTGCCACGGCGCGGCCGGGCTCGGCGCCTGGATCTGCATGCCGCTGATCGTGAACTCGGGGTTCACGTGGCCCTGGTCCTGAAGCTCCTCGCACCACTGCCCGTACATTTGCAGACTCTCGCGTAACAGCGGGACGGTGGAGGGATCGACATCGGCCGGCGCCAGCGGACACAGGATGCCGCCACCGGCCCAGGACGCGCCGCCACGCCCTACCGCCGAGCGGTCGATCACCGTGACGCGCAGACCAAGCAGCACCAGCTCCAGCGCCGTGGAAAGACCGATGACGCCAGCGCCAACCACGATGGCATCAGGTGAGCGTGTGACAGGTCGCATAGGGAGTCGGCTTATCCGGGTGACGGCGTGGTGAGGGTCGGTGCGTCGCAATGAAAGCGCTGGTGCGGCACGGTGGGCACGGTGCTGCGCCGCAATTGGGCGCCGGGGCGGTGAGCATGTGCTTCATCATTAGCACCCGTGGTCATCGTTTCGCGGGCTCCGGGCTGGACAGCAGCTCTGCGACCGCCTGCGCAACCTGGTCGGCCGCGTTGCAGCGCAGTCGAGCGCGGATCTCGCTGAACGAACGGAGCTGGTCGTTGCGCAACGCGGCATCGTCCAGCAGGCGCTGGATTTCAGCCGCCAGGGCCTCGGGAGACGCAGCTTCCTGCAGCAGCTCCGGGACGCAGGGCTGCCCGGAAAGCAGGTTGGGAAGGCTGACGTGGCGCGCCTTGAGCAGCCCCAGGTCCAGCATCATCCACGCGGTGACGGCAGACGCGCGATAGGCCACCACCATCGGGCGACCCAGCAGCAGGCATTCGAGCGTGGCGGTGCCGGACGCCAGCAGCACCGCATCGGCCGCCTGCATGGCCTCCCGCGACTGCCCCGCCACCAGTGTCCACCGGCAGCGCGGCGCCCATTGCCGGATCGCTTCGCGCATCGCCCCCTCCAGCGCCGGCCTTGCGACGGGCGTGATGAAGCGGATGCCGGGTACGCGCTCGTGCAGCAGGGCGGCAGCGCGGGCGAACGGCGCAGCCAGATACTTGAGTTCGCTTCCACGCGAACCGGGCAGCACCGCCACCCAGGGTCCGGCTCCGTCCAGATTCATTTTCGACCGGGCCTCGGCGGTGGGAACGGCATCGTCCAGCTCATCCGCCAGGGGGTGGCCCACGAACCGCGCCTTCACCGCATGCCCCTGGTAGCAGGCCGGCTCGAATGGATACAGGCAGAGCATCAGCTCGACCGCTTGCGCAATGCCCTTGACCCGGCCCGCACGCCAGGCCCAGATCGTCGGGCTGACGATGTGCGCGGTACGCACGCCGCGCTGTCGCAGTCGCCGCTCGAGGCCCAGGTTGAAGTCCGGGGCGTCCAGGCCGATCAGCAGGTCGGGAGGATCGCGGGACAGTTGCGTCACCAGCCGCTTGCGCAGCCGGAGCAGCCGCGGGATGGCCGGAAGGACCTCGGCAAGGCCCATCACCGACAGCTCGTCGATTGACCCGATCGCCTCGCAACCCGCGTCAAGCATGCGCGGTCCGACCACGCCGTAAAGGCGGGCATCCGGAAAACGCTCGCGCAGGCTGCGCACGACCGATGCACCGAGAAGGTCGCCAGACAGCTCGCCCGCCACCAATGCAATGCTCGGCGCGCGCACTAGCCCGGCCACGGGTGCGGCCGCACGGGGGAACGCGCGCAGCCGGGTCTGGTTCTCGCCATTCGCATTGCGCAATTTTACGCCCTGGCCTCACGGCCCGCGGTGGTGGACAGTCCGGGCGCGATAGCGAACCATGCCGCGCGATCGCGTTCTACTGTTCACCTCCGCCCCAAACTCCCGCCAGTGCCCGACTTTTTCTCACCCATCCCGGTGCCGTGGTTGCGCGGCGCCCAGCTGCTCGCGGGGGCGGCCCTGCTCATGGCCGTATCGGCCTGCTCGCCAAACAATGCAGAAGCCAGCCGTCCCAAGGCCGACGGCGCCAAAGGAGCTCCGGCCAGGGTCGAGGTCACCCGGGTGCGTCAGGGCGAGATCGAACGCAGCTGGGCGGCAGTGGGTTCGCTCCAGGCCAATGAAAGCGTCATCGTGCGTCCGGAGATCTCCGGGCGGATCACGAAACTGGGCTTCAAGGAAGGCCAGCGCGTGGAACGCAACGCGCTGCTGGTGCAGCTCGACGACTCGGTGTTCGCCGCCCAGATCGGCCAGGCGGCGGCAAATCTCGCCCTGGCCACGCGCAATGCGAAACGGGCCGAGGAGCTCTACGCGCGCCAGCTGATTTCCACCGCCGAACGCGAAACCACTGCGGCCAGCCTGAACGTCGCGGCGGCGTCCCTGGCCCTGGCACGGGCGCAGGCCGAACGGGCGGTGATCCGTGCCCCGTTTTCAGGGCGGGTGGGCCTGCGCAGCGCGGCCGTGGGCGATTACGTCAATCCTGGCCAGGACCTGGTCGTGATCGAGGATCTGGATCGCATCAAGCTCGAATTCCGCCTGCCCGAGCTGGCGCTGCCCGATGTGCGCGAAGGACAGGACCTGGCGGTGGAGCTCGACGCCTACCCCGGCCAGAGCTTTGCCGCCACGCTCTACGCCATCGACTCGCGCGTTGCCGGCGATACCCGCTCGCTGGCCGCCCGCGCCCTGCTGGACAATGCAGACGGCCGCTTGCGCCCGGGCTTGTTTGCCCGCGTCAACCTCGTGGTGGAACGGAAAAGCGACGCCCTGCTGATTCCCGAAAACGCCATCCTGGTGCGTGGCGATCGTGCGTACGCCTACGTCGTCGCCGCTGGCAAGGCGGTGGAGCGCGAGGTCAGCGTCGGGCAACGCCGCGACGGATTTGCGGAGATCCTGCGTGGGCTGCAAGTCGATGACGCCGTGGTGACGAGCGGGCTCCAGGGCATTGGCAACGGCGCCCGGGTCCAGGCAACCGAGGTAGCCGCCTCGCGCCTGTGAAACAGCTGCGCGGCATGCGCCACCGCCCGCTGCCGAACCGGATCCGCCCTCGAATCTACCCGCGAGGCGGGCGCCTCAGCTCTTGAAGTGCTCGACGCGGATGCGCGACGCGTCTTCGCGCACGAACGGCAGCGCGCGCAGGCCGGCGAGCGCGGCGTCGAACGCGCCTTCGGGCACCACGCTGGTGATGAGCGCGATGGTGGCGTCCTCGTGTTCGCGCGGTTCGCGCTGCAGGATCGCCTCGATGCTGATGTCGGACTCGGCCAGCACACCGGTGATGCCCTTGAGCACGCCCGGTTCGTCGGCCACGCGCAGGCGCAGGTAGTAGCTGGACTCGATGTCGGAGATCGGCAGGATCGGCAGGGCGCGGACCGCGTCCGCGCCGAAGGCCAGCGCCGGCACCTGGTGCCGCGCACCGGCGCCCAGGCCGCGCGCCAGGTCGACGAGGTCGGCGACGACGGCGGACGCGGTGGCATCACCGCCCGCCCCGCGCCCGTAAAAGCCCACCGGTCCCACCGCGTTGCCCTGCACCAGCACCGCGTTGAGCACGCCGTCGACGCGCGCGATGAGCTGGTCGTCCGGCACCAGCGTGGGATGCACGCGCAGCGAAACCCCGGCCTCGGAGCGCTTGGCCAGGCCCAGCAGCTTGATGCGGTAGCCCAGCGTCTGCGCCAGCTGGATGTCCTGCGCCGTGATGCGCGTGATGCCTTCGCTGGCCACCGAGGCAAACGACAGCGGAATGCCGAAGGCGATGCTGGCCAGGATGGTGAGCTTGTGGGCCGCGTCCACGCCTTCGACGTCGAAGGTGGGGTCGGCCTCGGCGTAGCCCAGCTTCTGCGCGTCGGCCAGCGCATCGGCAAAGCTCTGCCCCTTCACCGTCATCTGGGTGAGGATGTAGTTGCAGGTGCCGTTGATGATGCCGGCCACGCTGCTGATGCGGTTGCCGGCCAGGCCTTCGCGGATGGCCTTGATGATGGGGATGCCGCCGGCCACGCTGGCTTCGAACGCCACCGGCACACCGGCCGCGGCGGCGGCGCGGAAGATGGGGTTGCCATGCTCGGCCAGCAGCGCCTTGTTGGCGGTGACCACGGGCTTGCCGCGCGAGACGGCGGCCAGGATCAGGCCACGCGCCGGCTCGATGCCGCCGATAGCTTCCACCACCACGTCGACCCTCGCCTCGCGGGCGATGTGCATGGGGTCGGCCACCAGTTCGATGCCGTCCAGTGACACCTCGCGGGCCCGGCCCAGATCGCGCGCGCTGGCGTGGGTCACCACCAGCGGACGGCCCACGCGGCGGGCGATCTCGTCGGCATTGGTGCGCAGCACGCGCAGCACGCCCTGGCCGACGGTGCCCAGCCCGATCAGGCCGACGCGGATGGGCGCACTCATTTGCAGGCTACCGGCGCCAGCTTCCTGGCGCCTTCCTTGAGCAGCTTCTTGATGCCGCGCACGGCCTGGCGCGTGCGGTGCTCGTTCTCGATGAGCGCAAAGCGCACGTGCGTGTCGCCGTACTCGCCAAAGCCGATGCCGGGCGAGACCGCGACCTTGGCCTCGGTCATCAGCAGCTTGGAGAACTCCAGCGAGCCCAGGTGCTTGAACGGCTCGGGAATCTCGGCCCAGACAAACATGGTCGCCTTGGGTTTCTGCACCTTCCAGCCCGCGGCGTTGAGGCCCTCGCACAGCACGTCGCGGCGCACCTTGTACATGTGGCGGATCTCGGCCACGCAGTCCTGCGGGCCTTCCAGCGCCGCGATGGCGGCCACCTGGATGGGCGTGAACATGCCGTAGTCCAGGTAGCTCTTGATGCGCGCCAGGGCCTTCACCAGCTCGGGGTTGCCGGCCATGAAGCCCACGCGCCAGCCCGGCATGTTGTAGCTCTTGGACAGGGTGAAGAACTCGACCGCCAGGTCCTTGGCGCCCGGCACCTGCAGCACGCTGGGCGCGGTGTAGCCGTCGAACACGATGTCGGCATAGGCCAGGTCGTGCACCAGCCACATCTGGTGCTCGCGGCAGATGGCCACGGCCTTCTCGAAGAAATCCAGATCCACGCACTGCGTGGTGGGGTTGCCGGGGAAGTTCAGGATGAGCATCTTCGGCGCCGGCCAGCTTTCCTTGACCGCGCGCTGGAGTTCTTCGAAGAAGTCCACCTCCGGCGTCATGCGCACGTGGCGCACGTCGGCGCCGGCCAGCACCACGCCGTAGGGGTGGATGGGGTAGGCCGGGTTGGGCACCAGCACCACGTCGCCGCGGTCCAGGGTGGCGAACGCGAGGTGCGCCAGGCCCTCCTTGGAGCCGATGGTGGCAATGACCTCGGATTCCGGGTCCACGTCCACGTCGTAGCGCGTCTTGTACCAGCGGCTCACGGCGCGGCGCAGGCGCGGAATGCCCTTGCTGACCGAGTACCGGTGCGTGTGCGTGCCGTCCTCGTCGTGGATTTCGGGGCGGACGTAGTCGCTCTCCGTGCCCCGCACGGTGGCTTCCACCAGCTTGTCGACGATGTGCTTGGGCGTGGGCTGGTCGGGGTTGCCCATGCTGAAGTCGATGACGTCATCGCCGCGCGCCCGGGCTGCCTTCTTCAGGTCGCCAACGATGTTGAAGACGTAGGGAGGCAGGCGCTCGATGCGCGGGAAATTGGTGTTCACGGCTGCACTCGCCGGTGTGGTCGCCGGCTGAAAATGGGGCCGCGTATTAGACATGGCCTGTCCCGCGGCCTCAAGTGAGGCGCCACGCAGGGGACGGCCGCGTCATCAGCCAGGGCGCACGCCATCGGCGCCCGGGTTAGCGTTCAGCGCGATGCGGCGCAGGCGTTGTAGGTCGCTTCGGGGCTCAGGGCGCTCGCCAGTGCCTGCGCCAGCACGTCGATCGCGCAATAGGTGATGAGCGGGGTGTAACCCTCGCGGACGGCCGCCTCCTCGATCGGAGCCTGGTTGATCGAACTGGTGAAGCTGGGATGCGCCAGCAGTTCGCGCACGGCGACCGCCGTGTTGTTGTCCGGACCAAACGGCAGCCAGCCAAACTGCGCCGGCAGGAGCGAAGGCCGCAGGCTGTCCTTGCTGATGACCACGGTGTAGTAACCCGATGCGTCGAGCGGAAGTTCGCGGTCAGCCAGGCACCCATGGACCTGGGAGCTGCCGGAACCGTACTGGCAGATCGAAAAATAGCGGACCTGCGGAGTGATGTCCGCCGGATTCTGCGTGGTGTAACGCGGCATGCGCCCACGGACCACCATCAGATCGGCGTAATTCTGCTGCGTCTTGGCGTACATGAACCCGTTGTGCGGGTTGTATCCCGCGCCCAGCCCGGTTGCCAGCAACAGGGCTGCGTCGAACCGGCGGAATTCCGGCTTCAGAGTTGGAATCAGCGGCTTGAGGATGGATACAGGGGCTGGTCGCGGGCCTCGCAGCGCTGCCGCAAGCTCCGCGCAGCCAGCGACATCCGGCGTGCTGGCCAGGGGCAGGTCGGCCTGACCGGGACGCTCCAGCACGAGGCGCGGCAGCTCCATGGTGCTCACGTCGCCGCCCTCCGGCAGGTAGGTTCTATAGGCTAGCAGCGTGCGCTTCCTGGCCTTGGTATGGAGCAGCGCCGGTGCCGGCCGATAGAGCGTGTTGGTTTGTCGAACGGCAGGAATGGGCGTATTGATCTGCAGGTAGGCGGTGTATCGACCCCCGGGCAGAACTCCGGGATCGCGCATCGTCCGATCCAGGTTGCGGTTGGCGCTGCCGGGGTCCGGGAGCAACTCGTAGTCGCCCAGCGAATCGAGGAAGAAAATATTGCCGTCGTACGCGAAGAGCGAAACATAACGCGCGTCCGCGTAGCGGCCCTCCACCCGTAGCCTCGACCCCGCCGGTACCGTATCGGTGACCACCGCGAGCCAGTAACGCGCGTTGGTCTCCGGGAACGCGGAATTCCCCACGGACGGGTCCATGGGGTCAAATGAGGCAATCCAGTTGCATCCGGCACTCAGCGTCGGCGTGACGCCGAACTGCGCAAACACTTCCGTCGGCGCGGCCGCAAGCAAGGCAAGCCCCATCAATGCGGAGCGAACTCCGCGTATACGCAATCCCCAACTCATCCCCTATCCCCAAGTGCACTTCTTGTTGTGTCCCGTCCACTGCAAGTGCAATCGATTGCGCCTGCCATCCCCTGGTACGGCCTTGCCCCGCAGATTTAACGTTGTCGCGCGTTACAGCACCATGAAGGTCTGGTGCCCTGAAGCTTTACTTGCGGCGGTACGACACCTGCCAATCGACTTCGCCTACACGTTAGATGCAACGAAAAGGCCATGCGCCGTGGGGCAGACACATACCGCGCCCCGCCGAGCAATGACGGTTCCACGTGTCGGAGCTACACCTGGCCCTCGGGCGCCTCAAAGCAGTGACCTTGCGCGCCTCGCCCCAGCCGTCGTGCAAGTGACGGCCTTGCAGCGTCTTTTCAGTGTGCCTGGAAGAACTTGACCACCTCTGCCGACGCCTTGAATTCTTCGGTATTCTTTCCCAGCAAGCGCGGCAAAATGGTTTTTCCGCCCGGCCACTGATGCCCCACGCCGTCCAGACCGCACCAGGTCACGTCGTGGCCCGAGGGGCAGCCCTTGAGCGTGGTGCATTTGACGATGCCATGGTCGCGCACCACTTCCTCCTCCGCGCTGCACCGGTTGCGCACACGCAGGCTCGTCACAATTTCCTTGATAGACGGGCGGTAGGTGTCGTCGAACGTACCGCCCGACCAGGGAATTCGTTGATCGGCCCGTCCCTGCACCATCATGACCGCGAGACCCGTCTTGGCTGCGCAATTGTCGACCATGATCCCGCCCGATACCGGCGCGATGGCCTTGAACAGCTCCGGAGCTTCACAGGCCACCCGATGCAACAGCATGGCGCCATTGGAAAAACCCACGCCGTAGACACGATTGGCATCAATCGCATACCGGCTTTTGACATCCGCGATCAGGTCGCGCAGAAAACCCACATCGTCGATTTTCTTTTCCATCGGCCCGCCGCAGCAGCGCCCGGAGTTCCAGCCGCGGCCGATACCGCTTGGATACGCCACGATCATTCCCGCAGGCCCGGCCGTCTGGTCCAGCCCGGACATCTCTTCCATGATCTTGCCGGTGCCCAGGCCACCGTGCAGCGCAACGATCAGCGGTGCCGGCTTGGCCTTGTCATAACCGGGCGGCACGAACAGCCGATATTCCCGTTCCAGTGTCCCGGACTTGATCTCCCGCTCCTCGGATTCCTCGCTCGCCGCCTGCACTCCGGAATAGGCCGAAAGGCAGGCGGTGGCAAGGCTCATCACGCCAAGGCACAGCAAGGGAGTGCGCCAACGGCTGCGCCAATGCGAGGCAAGAGACATTCGTGATCCTGAGGTTCTGGGATGGGCCTGTAGCCTACCCGATGGACGATGAACCCCAGCCTACGACGTCACCTCAGGCAAGCCGTTCCCCACGCTCAGGATGCCCCACGACCCCTACGGCAGGCTCGCACACCTGGCGTAAACGTCTCCGGGACTCAATCCCTGCTGAATGGCCTGTGTCAGGGTCGGAATAGAGCAGTAGGTCACCAACGGGGTGTAACCCTCGCGGCCGTTCCCTGTTCCCGATGGCGCCATCTGAATGGACTGCGAGAAAGTGGGGGACGCGAGGAGCTCGCGTACCGCCACAAGGGTGTTGCTTTCCGGTCCAGATGGGAGCCATCCAAAAGTGGACGGCAAGCCGGACGGACGAAGCGTGTCCTTGCTGATGACGACGGTGTAGTAGCCGGCGGCATCCAGAGGCAGCTGATGGTCGGCGATGCATCCATGAACCCGGGTGCTGGACGAGCCGTATTGGCAGAAGGACAGAAATCGAACCTGCGGCATGGGGTCCGCTGAATTCTGCGTGGTGAATCGCGGCATCCGCCCTCTCACCACCACCAGGTCGCCGTACTCTTTCTGAGTCTTCGCGTACATGAACCCGTTGTGAGGGTTGTACCCCACGCCGAGCCCGAGAGCCTGAAGCAGGACCGGGTCATACTTCTGGAAAACCGGCTTGCGCAGGGGAATGATGGGAGCGAGGAGCACGGCCGTTCCCGACCCCGGCTGCGTCAGCACCTGCTTGATCTGCTCGCATCCCGCCACATCGGGCGAGTTGAGCAAGGGAACATCGGCAAACCCTGGCCGCTCCAGCACGAGACGCGGCAAACCGACCTTGCCGTCATTACCGCCTTCGGGCAGGTAGGTGCGATAGGCGAGCACCGTGCGCTTTCTTGCCTTTGTATCAAGCGGCCCGGGTGGCCTGCGGTACAAGGTATTCCGCTCTCTAACCGCAGGAATATCCTGGTTGATCCGCAGGTATCCCGTGTAACTCCCGCCGGGCAGAACCGTTGAATCGCGCCGGGTGGCGTCCAGGTTACGGTTCGCACTTCCCGGGTCCGGAAGCAGCTGGTTGTCACTCAAGGCATCGAGATAAAACAGGGTGCCGTCGTACGTGTGCAAGGCAGCGTAACGGGCGTCGGGATATCGCCCTTCCACGCGCAGTCGCGAGCCCTGCGGGACCGTATCGGAAACCACCGCAAACCAGTAGCGAGCATTGGTCTCCGGAAAGGCCGCGTTTCCAACGGCGGGATTTGCGGGATCGAACGCCAGTATCCAGTCGCAGCCGACCGTCAACGGCGGTGTGATTCCAAATTGCGCGAACGTCACGCCGGGAATTCCCAGAAAACCGGCGAGCACAAGCAGAACCAGCCGCCGACCGCGCTTCAATAATTCCCCAGACATTGCAAGCTCCCCAAGCTCAGGCACATTCCGCAGTAGCGGATTATCGTGACCCGGAAGTTATCACCTTTGCCCTTGCAGGCGGAGACACGAGCGAGACCTGGGTCTCACTCGTTGAACTGCCATCTGGTGCGAAAACCCGCTCCCTGACCGATGAGTCTCGCGCTTTTTCAGTCCGTCCCCTCACCGGTTTCGAGCCAGCGCGCGCAGTCGGGGCCGAGTTCCTTGACCGCCCGCGCCTCGTACTGCGCCACCTCATCTGCCGAGAGCGTGTCCTTCCATCGGCCGTTCACGCCCTTGTTGATGAAGACCTCCGCGCCCGCGTCCCAGAACGCGCCGCCCAGGGGCACGCTCTTGGTGGCGTTGCGCTTCATCCAGTCGAAGGAACACTGCTCCAGCATGGCGTCCCATTGCGATTCCTTGACCGGGGCACCGAGAAAGGCGGCGATGCGGCGCATCTGCCCGGGCATGTCGCGCTTGAGCGCCGAAAAGTGCACGAACATCACGTTGGGCAGGTGGCGGATGGCCCACCAGCTGCGCACGTTGTCCCAGAACGGCCAGAACGGGTGGCCGTCCTTTTCCATCCAGTCGTGCCAGTACTGGCGGATGTCGGCCGGCGGCGGCTCGATGGGCGGGCCCACGCGTCCCGGCGTGTCGTTGAGCGCCGAATACCACAACTGGTTGGCGTTGAAGTGGTGGTTGAACATGCTCCACACCACGTCGCGGCCATCGCGCCCGATGTACAGGTACTTGGCCTTGGGCGAGTACACCAGCGCATCCACCGGCAGGTGCGTCTTCAGGAAGCGGCGGTGGGCCTGCGCCTCCACCACGGGCGGCTTCACCGCCTTGGGCGGCACCCGCAGGTCCAGCCAGGGCGACATTTCCGCCACCGCGCGTTCGGGGTCCGGCCCGAACAGCAGTTGCGCGACGATCTGCTGCATCCACGTGGTGCCGGACTTCGCATAGGTGGCCACCACCACGTCGTCATCGCGGAACTTGAAGTCGTTCCAGATTGTGGAATCGAAGTGGTGGCTGTGCATCTCCCGGGTTTTCTGGGGCCAGGCGATTGCTTGGGTCATCGAAATCTCCTTTTTTCAGAAACCGTAGAAATTGTCGGGCGGGTTGCCGAGCTACCGGCCATACGGCACTTGAACCTCGATATAGCCATTGGCTTGGATTTCACAAACAGCTTCGACGACGCTCAGCAGGATTTTTTGGATGCGCGGCCAGCTTGTCGCGGTTAGTACCACGATGGCGACGCGGCGTCCGGCCAGATTCTGCTGGTACTTCAGGTTCTGATCCGTCGTCACCAGGACATCGAAACCCTGAAGTTCCGCCTGCTGCAGCAGCTCGCCGTTTGCCAGATTACCCCAACCCATTTCGTACGCCGTAACGACTTCGTGCGGAGGAGCAAGATGATTTCGCAGCGGAACCGGCGTGCCTTGATCGAACAGCACCCGCACAGCTTAGGCCGCTTCCGACAGGCTGTGCGCCGCGTGTTCGAGCACCGCCCGCGCCTGCTCGACCGTCACGCCCGGAAACCAGGACACGAAGTCGGAGAGCTGCGCGCCATCTTCGAGGTTCTCGAACAATGCAGAGACGGGCACGCGCGTGCCGCGGAACACCCAAACACCGCTGACTTTCTGCGGATCGCGTTCGACGGCTGGGCAGGCAGACCAAGGTTTCATGGTTTGACTCTAATCCTCCGGATGAGTCGGTTCAACATGCGAGACAGCGATTTCGTAGGGTGCTGATGAAGCTGCGTTGTTTGCGGCGCAATCGCACCGTTCTTCGGTACGTTGAGCCGGGATTGGTGCGATTCGGCTCCGCCTCATCAGCACCCTACGCTCGCTACACGGCGTACCTTGGCTCAAGGTCTCGCTACTCTCACGAATCGAACAAAGTCTTGTTTATTCGACTGGCCACAAAGCGTGATGCCAACGCGAGCGCTGCGAACAACGCGACGTATGCTGTTGCCCAGTGAGCCCCTTCAGTCTTGAGTGCGCCTGAAATAAAAGGCCAGCCGATCGCGAGAGTTATCAGCACAGACACCGCGCCGCAAAATTGCGTCACCGTGCCGGCGCTGGGACTTCGCACGATGACGATGCTGAGTGACAGGAAATAGACCAGCAGCCCGAATCCGAGCGCAAAGGCTTTAGGGAAACTCTGCACAGGTATTGCTATTGAATCGCGTGTAACGGGAGGGACGCGATGAAGCAGATCAGTTTGGCGGAGAGCGGGTTTGCGCGGACGAGCAAGGTGACGCGCAAGCAGGTGTTTTTGTCGGAGATGGAAAAGGCCGTACCTTGGGATCGGCTGAGGGCGCGGATTGAGCCGCACGA
>JBQTJW010000035.1:0-3358 GCA_052386745.1 Panacagrimonas sp.
CCGTACTGCACGCTGTCCCCTGGAAGGAAACCCTGCTGCTGATGGCCGCCAATGTCTGCTGGGTCGTTGCCTACGACACGTTCTACGCGATGACCGACCGCGCCGATGACCTGAAGATCGGCGTGAAGTCGTCCGCCATCTGGTTCGGGAAATTCGATCGCCTCATCACCGCCCTGCTCCAGCTCGCCACGCTGTTTTTGCTGGTCTGGGCGGGTGAGGCGCGCAGCGCGTGTTACTTCGTGGGCGTCGGCGTGGCCGCGGCCCTCGCGCTGCACCAGCAGTGGATGGTCCGCCATCGCGAGCCGGCGCGCTCCTTCGCGGCGTTCCTGGCCAACCACTACTTCGGCGCTGCCGTCTTCCTGGGCATTGCCGTGGACGCGCTCGTTTCATGAACGGCGTTCCGCAGCCTATCGGCTCGTGCCCGCGTTCCGGTTTCCTGTGCAGCTACGGGACGTGCAGCTCGCGCTGCGCTTCACGCAGGACTGCGCGGATCGGGACCTTCTGATCTTTGGCGGGAGGGCATCTCGCCGCGCTGCTGGGCCTGATATCGCCGGGGGACCCACTCGCCGCCACTCCCCGCCCTGCTGCCATCGGGGCGGGCGGTGCGCGCAGCGATTTCACCAGGTTCCCCGGCGGAACCCTGGTGACGCTGTTGATGTGAGGCGGGAAGTGGCCAATCCCCTCCTCAAGGGGATGGACGCGTTAGGTGCCCCAGGCAGCTCGTATCCGCCCGGGGCTACGGGCTCAGAAATTCACCGTGACGCTCGCGCGTGCCGTCAGCGGTGCCGCCCCGGGAAGGCTGTTGTTGTCGTTGTGGGCGTTGACAAAGTAGTCCTCGCCGCCGAAGTTCTCCAGGTTGAGCTGGGCGCGCAAACGCGGGCTGTACTGGTAAAACAGGGCTCCATCGACCCGGGTGTAGCCGTCCAGCTTCACGGCATTGCTGGTGCTGGCGAAGACCGAACTGCGGTGGAACACGCCGATGCCGGCGCCCCACTGCCGGCAGAAGTCGTACCGGTTCCACAGCGACACACTATGGCGCGGCAGATTCGGAAGGTCCGCGCCGTCCTGCGCGGTGGCTCCGCTGGTGCCGGTGAGTTCCCCATCCTGATAGGCGTAACCTCCGGCGACGCTCCAGGCTTTGGTCACACGGCCGCTGACGCCGAACTCGACGCCCTGGGTCTGTGCCCCATCCCCCAGGATGTTGGTACCGGCCATAGGTCCCGGCAGGATCACCTTGTCGCGGTCGAGTTGATAGACCGCCAGGGTGAGGGCCAGGTTGGGCCGCACGTCCCACTTCGCGCCGACTTCGTAGTTCGTGTACTCCTCGGGATCGAACGAGGCGTTGGTCGGCGTCAGGGAGCCAAGCTGCTCACCGGCGCGCGGCAGATAGCTCACCGAATAACTGGCGTAGATCGAAGCCGGCTCGATCGGTTTGTAGATCAGGCCCACGCGCGGCGAGAGCAGATCGTCCTTGACGTCGATCTGTCGATCCGCTGGCGCGGCGTCGGTGCGACGGTTCTCGAAATCGGTGTCGTAGCGGTCGTAGCGCAGGCCAAGCACGACGTCGAACTGCGAGGACAGGGACAGCTGATCCTGAAGGTATACCGCGGCGATGGTGGTCCTGTTCTCGTTGTTGCCGTCGCTCGATCCGCCCTGCACGAACGCCACGAGCGGCTCGCTGAAGTTCGGACGGTTGGCCGGCGCCGTAAAGGTGCTGTCCGGATCGGAATCGGCATCCGCGCCATCGGCGAATCCCGCGCTGAGCCGGAGATTGTCGGTGACCTGGCGTCCGAACTCCGCGCCCGCCAGCACGGTGTGCTCGACGGTACCGGTCTTGAGCTTGTAAACGAGGTCGGTCTGACTGAACAGGTTATTGCGCTCGGTCGTCGAGATGTAGCCCTGAAAAGGCACCGTGCCGTCTGCCGCCACCGGGCCGCTCGCGAACACGTTCTGGTAGTACTTGTCGTAACGGCCGTAAAGCGTGCGATTGACCAGCGTCAGACCGCCGCCGAAGTCGTGATCCAGCGTTACGCTGGTGACGTTGAGTTCGGTACCCGTGGGGCTGTTGCCGGGATCGCCGAAGAACGTCGATTCATCGGTGTCGAAAGGCTTGCCGTTGAGCGAGGGCACCCCACGGTCGGCCACACGCTCGTCGAAGAAGTACTCGTGGCCGAGCGTCAGGATCGTGCTGGGTCCAACGACGAAACGCAGCGTGGGATTGATCCCGCGACGTTCGAGCGTGACGTCGTCGCGGTAGCTCTCGCTGTCCTCGATCACGCCGGTAACGCGCGCGGCCACGTGGGGGTTGAAGCCCTGGCCCCAGTCGAAGGTGGCGCGCCGGTTGTTGAAGCTGCCGCCCTGCAGGGACACCTCGCCATGACTGCGGCCATCGGCGATGCGCGTGATGCGGTTGATGACACCGCCCACCCCACCGCGGCCGAAGATCATCGCATTCGAACCCTTGAGCACTTCCACGCGCTCGATGTTGTAGAGGTCACGGTAGTACTGGACGTCGTCGCGCAGGCCGTTGACGAAGAAGTCCGAGGTGCTCACGTTGCCGCGGAACACCGGCGCCTCGCGGTTGCCCTCGCCCTGCGCCATGCCGACGCCAGGCACGTAGCGCACCACGTCGGCGAGGTTCTGCGCCGATTGATCCTCCACCTGCGCGCGCGTCACCACCGTGACCGACTGCGGAACATCGACCAGCAGCGTGTCGGTGCGCGTGGCGGTGCTGCTCGTGCTGCTGTGGTAACTATCCTCGTCCGGAGATTCGCCGCGGACTTCAACGGTTTCGAGCGTGACGACGGGGTTGGCATCAGCCGACTGCGCAAGAGTTGGCCAGGCCAGGAAGGAAAAAAGCGCAGCCGCGAACGGCGTCAAACGAAACGATGGCATCGTGAGTACCGGTGGAATGAGGAATATGATCCGGTGCACCGCGTGGACGCAGCGACCGGAGCTGATGTCACTCCCGGTACCGCACGGATTTGGAAGTCCGTGATTGCCTACGTGACGGCGCGGATTATTGCGGATAACCCGTGCGGAGTCAGCACCTGACCATCCCCGAGCTTTCACCTGGAGCAGCATCTGGCGGTCGCACGGTTGTTCCGCGGCTTCACCTCGTGCCAACTCCTTCTGCTGGTGCTGGGCCTGAGCGTGCCGGAAGTGCTGCTTGCCGCGCTCTACCCGTTCACCAAGCGCTGGATCTCCATGCCGCAGGCCGTGCTGGGCCTCGCGTTCTCCTGGGGCATCCCGATGGCCTTCGCGGCCGTACTGCACGCTGTCCCCTGGAAGGAAACCCTGCTGCTGATGGCCGCCAATGTCTGCTGGGTCGTTGCCTACGACACGTTCTACGCGATGA
>JBQTJW010000036.1:0-36258 GCA_052386745.1 Panacagrimonas sp.
TCATCCGCGGCGCCCGCGGCAACGACACGCTCTTGGGCTCGGCCGGCAACGACAACCTGGGCGGCGACGACGGCAACGACCGTCTCAGCGGCGGCCTCGGCACCGACAGCGCCAACGGCGGCAAGGGGACCGATACCTGCACCGCCGAGACCCGCACGGGCTGCGAGCAGTAGGCCGGGACGGGGCGGCGGAGGAACACGGCATGGGGCGCTCGTATGCGGACGTCCCATGCCTTCAGCCGCCCAGGATCGTGGCGATCGTCGAGACCCTCAGGGTCGTGGCCTCAGGTGCTTGATCCGGTGAACGCAATCCGACCATCATCCGACGACACCGTGGACTCGAACCCCATGCCGTCCCCTCAAAACCCGCCTTCCGCTTCCGGCAGCGCCCCGGAGTCCCGGGCGCCGGACGCGGCTGCGGAAATCCGGGTGCTGGTGATCGAGGACGACGAGGACCTGCGCGACACGGAAGTCCGCTATCTGTCCGGGGTCGGGATGACGGTGTACGACCTGCCGGGCGCGGAGAAACTCACCGAGCAACTGGCGCGTTTCCCGGTGGATATCGTCGTCTGCGACGTGAACCTTCCGACCGAGAACGGCTTTTCCATCCTCGCCCGCTTGCGGACGACGACCAGGGTGGGCGTGATCATGGCCACCGCGCGTGCGCTGGAAGAGGATCGCATGCTGGGCCTGTCGCTCGGCGCGGACTGTTACCTGACCAAGCCCGTCAACCTGCGCGAACTGGAGTTCGTGATCCGCAACCTGCATCGCCGCCTCGGCGAGAGTGCACCGCCGCCCGCATCGAAGGAATGCTGGACCTTCGATGCCAGGCGATGGCTGCTGACCGCGCCCAACGGCAAGAACGCGCAACTGACGACGGCGGAATCGCGGCTCCTGGCCTGCGTGATCGCGCGCGCCGGCAACATCGTGACGCGCGAGGAGATCCTCGCCGCGCTGGGGCGGCCGAACATCGAGGCCTACAGCCGCAATCTCGACGTGACCATCTCGCGCTTGCGCCGGCGGGTCGAGAGCATCTGCGAGGCGAAACTGCCCTTGAACTCGGCGCGCGGCACGGGCTATGTCTTCAGCGGCCTTGGCGAGGTGACGGGTTAGAGAGAGGTAGGTAGGGCGGGTGCAACCCGCCATGTCGCGGAAGGCGGGTTGCACCCGCCCTACGTTACTGAGGTTCCGGACCGAAAGTCGTGTGCTGCGCAGGCGAACGGCGTCGATATAATCGACAGAAAACAGGGAGCCTCTCGTGCGCTTCGCATGCCGGTTTCTGCTGACATTGACGCTGCTGCCGGCCGCGTACGCCGAAGAGGGCGTAGCGCCTGCGGTGCCTGCGGACAGCGCAGTCGTTCTCGACACCATCATCGTCACGGCGCGCAAGCGCGAAGATCCCCTGCACGAAGTTCCGGAGTCGGTCGCGGTGGTCAACGGCGAGGTGATCGAGCAGCGCGGCCTGGACACGATCGGCGATCTCGACAGTCAGGTCGCCAACCTCCAGGTGTCCGACGCCAACGGCGTGCGCACGATCTACATGCGCGGCGCAGGGGGTGGCGGCCGCACGGTCGGATTCGATCCCCGCACCGGCGTGTACGTGGATGGCGTGTACCTGGGCTTTCCGCCGTCGGCGAACTCGATGCTGGTGGACCTGGACCGGGTCGAGGTGCTGCGCGGGCCGCAGGGTCTGCTGTTCGGCCAGAACACGGTGTCGGGCGCGCTCAACCTGATCACGCGCGCGCCGGCGGAGACCTTCGGTGTGCGCAGCATGCTGTCCTACGGCCGTCGCAACGCGGGCAAGTTCGCGGGCTCGGTGGACGCGCCCCTGATCGCGGACCGGCTGTTCGCACGGGCCAGCGTCGCGCTCGCGCAACGCGACGGTTTCGTCGACAACGTATTCGACGGCTCGCGCGTGGACGAAGGCGACGAAGCCGCGGGGCGTCTGCGCCTGCGCTACAAGCTGTCCCCGACGGCGGTGTTCGATCTGGCCGCCGACCGGGCGCGACAGGCGACGCAGCGGCCTACCGGAGAGGCCTTCACCAATACCGCCGGTACCGGTCCCGCCGATCCGCCGCGCCGGTATACGGTGAATCTCGACACGCCGCAGAGGGACGTGAACGAGAACGGCGGCGTCTCGGGCACGTACGACTGGAAGGGCATGAATCTCGAGATCACCTCGATCTCCGCGTACCGCAGCGCCCGTCGCGAGTGGATCGTCGATCTGGACTACTCGCCGCGGGACATCAACACGCTGGACTACGACGACCGCTACCGCGTGCTCAGCCAGGAAGTGCGGGTCCTGGTGCAGCAGCCGGGCCTGGGATTGAGCGGACTCGCTGGCATCTACGTGTTCGACAGCGACGCCGAGTCGGACCGCCTGGTGAACGCCGGCGAGGACGTGAAGCAGTTCCCGCCGTTTGCAATGACGCTGTCGTCGGGAGACACCGTCCTCACCCGTGCGGACGTGCGCACACGCGCTTACGCCGTGTTCGGCTCGCTCGGCTACGAACCCGCGCTGCGCTGGCGATTCGAGGGCGGACTGCGCGCCACGCACACGTCCAAGGACCTTGAATACGACCAGACGCCGTCGAGCGGCTACAGCGCCATTCCCGGCGGACCGGCGCGAGTGCAGGACTTTGGCGACGAGTTTGGCGAAACCGCGATCACGCCCGAAGGCTCGGTGCGCTTTCTTGTGAGTGAGCAGGAAAGCCTGTACGCGCGATACGCACGCGGATTCAAGAACGGCGGCTTCGACGCCGACCTCGCGCGGTCCCAGCCCACTCGCTTCGATCAGGAGACGGTCGACAGCTACGAAATCGGTGTGAAGACGCTGTGGTTCGATCGTCGCCTGCGCGTGGATTTCGACGTATTCCTCGCCGATTATCGCGACTACCAGGTGACGCAGTTCGTGCCGTCAGGCACGTTCTTCCTCCCGGTGACCACCAACGCCGGCGAGGTGCGGACCTGGGGACCGGAGCTGTCGCTGTCGGCGCGTCCGCTGCACGGCCTGAACCTGAGCCTCGACGCCGCCTGGCTGCGCGCGGAGTACGAGGAATTCCGCAACGGCGCGGTCGTCGCGGGTGTGCCGCAGGACTACTCCGGCAAGCGCACCGAGTTTTCGCCGAAGTGGACGCTGGTGACCGCGGTGGACTACCGGCGGCCGCTGCCCTGGAGGGAGCGTGTCGAGGGCCTTGCCGGCGCCGACTTCTCCTGCCGCAGCCGCTACTACACCCAGCCCTCGAACGATGCGCGCCTGCATGCCGACAGCCGCTCGCTGCTGAATGCGCGCCTGGGCCTGACTGCGCGGGGAGGCCGCTTCGAAAGCGTCCTGTATCTGGACAACGCGCTCGACGACCGCCACTACGACAGCCTCAACCGCGGCACGCTCGGCGCGTTCTACGGCCGGCTGGGCGATCCGAGGACCTACGGCGTGCGTTTCCGGATCGACACGAACTGACGAATTTCCGCAGCGGCAGGGGGCCGCGGAGCGGGACGGTCAAAGCACAAGATCGGCAGTCGGCGCGAGTAACCTCACTGAGGCGGATCGTCAGAAACCCGGGATCGGCGACTGGCGTCGCCAAGCACGCGCCACAACCGCGAGTTCCGACTTCTGTTCCGTCGCGTCTTCCCAAAAATCCATGTCGGATCAGGGACAAACGAGGTGGCGCCCTCGGCAGGAATCGCACCCGCCGCACCGCGGCGGGATGAGGAGGCGAAGCGAGTCAACCTGCGTCCACCACAGCAGTGCTAGACCGAACGGTGGTAAGAGATTGGCGCGCCCGGAAGGATTCGAACCTCCGACCCCCTGGTTCGAAGCCAGGTGCTCTATCCAGCTGAGCTACGGGCGCACTTCGGTATTGTACGTGCCGGAACGGGCGAATCGGGCATGGCGGCGTGCGACTGAACAAATTCATCAGCGAGACCGGAGCATGCTCGCGACGGGTAGCAGACCAGTGGATCGAAGCGGGAAGGGTGAGCGTCAACGGGCAGCGGGCGGCGCTCGGCACCCAGGTCGGCGTAGGTGATGATGTTCGCGTGGACGGCCGGCCCCTGGGGGCCAAGCGTGGGCCGGTCTATATCGCCCTGAACAAGCCGGTCGGCATCACCTGCACGACCGAGCGCCATATCGAGGGCAACATTGTCGACTTCGTGGGGCACGCCGAGCGCATTTTTCCTGTCGGCCGGCTGGACAAGGACTCCGAGGGCCTGATCCTGCTGACGAACCAGGGCGACATCGTGAACGAGATTCTTCGAGAGGAGAACGGGCACGAGAAGGAGTACGTCGTGACCCTGGACCGGCCTTTCGCAGCCGATTTCCTGAGCGCCATGTCGGCCGGGGTCTGGCTGCCGGAACTGGAGGTGAAGACCAGGCCGTGCCGCATGGTCGCCACCGGTGCGCGCACGTTCCGGATCGTGCTCACTCAGGGGTACAACCGGCAGATCCGACGCATGTGCGAGGTGTTTGGGTACGACGTCCGGCGTCTGCAGCGAGTGCGTATCGTCAACATTGCGCTGGGAGCACTCAAGGTCGGAAAGTGGCGCGATCTGACGGAAAGCGAACTTCGGGGGCTCCTGCCGGACCGGTTCGCCGACAAGCCGGATTCCGCCTCCTGACGGCGCGCTTACACCGCCCGGGCGAAATCGTCGGCAGACCCGACGCGGAACGGTCCATCCGCGTCCTGGCCCAGGCGACCATTAGTTCCTTCAGGCACAGGCGCGACCCCGGCCGGATCAGCCGATCCTCGAACACGCGGTAGATGGACAGCCAAACAGTATTGCTGGACACGTTCACGACACGACACCGGGAAGAAGTCACGGCGACGGGCGATCAAAGTCCATGCCGCTTGCGCGGGTAGTTCCGCGGGGCGGCACTAGTGCGATTTCCGCTCCCACACCGGCCGTTGCGCGCCGCGCTTTCATGACGTGCAGAAGGTGCCTTGAAGGAGCCCTCTGATGACCCACGATTCAGCCGTTTGTCCTCCACGGCGGCCCGGCATGGCCGTCGATTCTCTCCTCGTCCGGGGCACCTGATCGGCGGCGTATTGATGACGCCGCAAGCCGGCTGCAACCCCGATCGATGGCCGGTTCGAGCAGGAGACGAACATGGTCAACTGGATGATCGCAGGAGCACTCGCAGCGGTCCTGATAGCGGAGCTGGCGGATGTCTGGGCCATCAGCCACCTGGTGCGGCGCTGTCGCAACATTCACCCGAGCAACGAGGGCGAGATGCGAACGGTCCGCTGGTACGCGGAAGGCTTCGATCATTCACGCGCGATCAGCGAATGGCTCCGTGCCAGCTGCGTCGCGCTCGCCGTGTTGAGCCTGTTGTTCGGTGCGCATCCGCTGGTGATCCTTGCGAGCCTGCTGCTGGCGGTGGCCGCTCACGGCGAGTGCCGGTTCAGCGTCCTGATGCGCCGGCGGTTCTTTCGTCGGCACGCCCTGGTTCGCTGATAGGGGGTTGCGGCCCGGCGGATGGAGCGGTTCCTTCCGGGCGCGCGACCAGCGGCGTTCTTGCGGAGACGGCAAGGTCCTCCGGATTCTTCAGCCAGACCTCGTGCTGCGGTAACGGTCCTTCGATCCCCTGCTCGCGAAACTTCCGGTAGATCGCGTAGCGAAGGTCACTGGCGACGCCGCCCTTGGAATAGATGTTCCGGATCGTGGCGCGCAGCTCGAACGCCAGGCTCGCATGGGCCATCTCGATGAAGGTGACGGAGGGCCCCGCAACATCCGGGCGCTCGCCTGCATCAATAATCAGGGGATGTCCCGAGGCCGCTTCGAGCAACAGCTCGCGAACCTTGTCCGGGTCCGTTCCAAACGCCACGTTCACCGTGACGCCAACCTGCCCCAGGGCGTTGCGATAACTCCAGTTCTGCACCTCGGCGCTCAGCAGGGTCGAGTTGGGCACGATGATGCTGACGTGTTCGCCGTTCTCCAGCTCCGTCGAGCGAATGCGGATCTGGCGAACGAATCCCTCGGTGGTGCCCACCTTGATGTAATCGCCCAGGCGCACCGGGCGTTCGAACAGCAGGATCAGGCCGGAAACGAAATTGTTGACGATGTTCTGCAGTCCGAAGCCGATGCCCACGGACAGGGCGCCGGCGACGATGGCAATCTTCGACAGGTCGAGTCCCGCGGCGGAGAGACCCACCAGCATGGCGATGATGAAGGTGACGTACCCGAACAGGGTGGACACCGACATGCGAACGCTGGGTTCCATGCGTGTCATCGGCAGCCAGTCGCGCTCCAGCTTGCGCTTGAACCAGCGCGTGAACGTCACCAGCAGCAGGAACGCGAGCAGGCCCAGGATGATCTTGCCGGGGACGACCGTGGAGCTGCCCAGCTTCAGGCCGGTGCCGAGCAGCTTGTCGACAAAGGCCACCGCCAGCTCTTCCAACCCCCAGATCTGGAGCAGCACGTAGGCGAGCAGCGGCCACAGGCAAAATTGCAGCACCAGCGAGGCCCAGCCGAGTTCCGTGATGCGCTTGTCCGGCGCAATGCCGAGCCTGCGCCGAACCGCCTGCTGCCAGGCATAGCGGCCCTCGTTCAGCGTCACCGACAGGAAGTCGATGAGCCAGGACAGCGCGATGCCCACCGCCAGCACGGCGGCACCGGAGAGCATCCAGTTGGAAGGCAGATCGATCATCCGGCAATTTTAGGGTGCCGCGCGCTGCGGTGGCGCATCAGCGTTTCTCTTGAAAGGCGCAAGCCTCATCGTGCAGGCAGGTGCCAGGCAGACAGCAGCCTCGGCCTTGTGCAGCTTGCATGCTTGCGCCACGCGGCGGGCTGCTGTCTCATCGGCGCCCGAAAGCCGGCGGCGCCGCCTTCATGGCGCATTCGCGGCCCCGCCCATTCAACAGGAGGTCCGATGTCTGACACTGCCACGCCCGGGCTCGACGCCACGGGCGAGTACATCCTCAGCCAGACCATGCTGCGCATCCGTGACCCCAGGGTGTCGGTGCCGTTCTACCGCGACGTGCTGGGCATGACGCTGCTGAACCAGCTGGACTTTCCGGAGATGAAGTTCTCGCTCTACTTCATGGGTTTCCTGCGGCCCGCAGACGGCCCGGTGCCCGAGGACAAGGCCGAGCGCATGCAGTTCACCGTGCGCCAGAAGGCGGCCATCGAGCTGACCCACAACCACGGCACGGAGAACGACCCCGCCTTTGCCGGCTACCACAACGGCAACGCCGAGCCGCGCGGCTTCGGCCACATCGGCATCACGGTGCCGGACGTGTACGCGGCCTGCGAGCGCTTCGAGAAGCTGGGCGTGGAATTCGTCAAGCGCCCCGACGACGGCAAGATGAAGGGCCTGGCCTTCATCAAGGACCCGGACGGCTACTGGATCGAAGTGCTCTCGTCCCAGGGCATGGGCAGGATGGTGTCGTCCTGAGCGCCGCCCTCGTTTCCCGGAGACGCGCTTGAGCCTGAACATGCCCGCGCCGGACCAGGCGGTGATCGCGCGCAGCTGGCGCATTCGGCTGGCGCTGGCCGAGATCGTGGGCGCCGACAGCGTGATCGGTGACGACGAATCGCTGGTCGCCTACGAGAGCGACGGCCTCACCGCCTACCGCCAGCGTCCCATCGCGGTGGTTCTGCCGCGCACCACGCAGCAGGTATCCGAGCTTCTCCAATACTGCTCCCGGCACCGGGTGAAGGTGGTGGCGCGCGGCGCCGGCACCTCGCTGTCCGGCGGCGCGCTGCCGCTGGCGGACAGCGTGGTGCTGGGCCTGAGCCGCCTGAACCGCATTCTGGACATTGACCTGGAAAACCGGCTCGTGGTGGCGCAGCCCGGAGTCACCAACCTGGCCATCACCGAGGCCGTGCGCGGCGCCGGCTTCTACTACGCGCCCGATCCGTCCAGCCAGATCGCGTGCTCCATCGGCGGCAACGTGGCGGAGAATTCCGGCGGCGTGCACTGCCTGAAATACGGCCTCACCACCAACAACGTGCTCGGCGTCGAGCTGGTGATGATGGACGGCGAGATCCTGCGCATCGGCGGCAAGCTCATGGACGCGCCGGGCTACGACCTGCTGGGCATCATCAACGGCTCCGAAGGCATGCTCGGCGTCATCACCGAGGTCACCGTGCGCGTGCTGCCGCGGCCGCAGCACGCGCGCGCCGCGCTGCTCGGCTTCCCCAGCATCGAATCCGCCGGCAAGACGGTGGCCGACATCATCGCCGCCGGCATCATCCCTGCGGGCATGGAAATGATGGACCAGCTCGCCACCCGCGCCGCCGAGGACTTCCTGCACGTGGGTTACCCGCTGGAGGCCGAAGCCGTGCTCATCGTCGAGGCCGACGGCGTCCCCGCCGAGTGCAACGAGGTGCTGCGCACGGTGTGCGAACTGGCCGCGCAGAACGGCGCCACCAGCGGGCGCCTTTCCGGCAGCGAGGAGGATCGCCTGCGCTTCTGGGCCGGCCGCAAGGCCGCGTTCCCGGCGGTGGGCCGCCTCTCGCCGGACTACTACTGCATGGACGGCACCATTCCGCGCGGGCAGCTGGTGCACGTGCTGGCGCGCATGAAGGAGATGTCCGCGCACTTCGGCCTGCGGGTGGCCAACGTGTTCCACGCCGGCGACGGCAACCTGCACCCGCTGATCCTGTACGACGCCAACCAGCCCGGCGAACTCGAACGCGCCGAGGCCTTCGGCGCCGAGATCCTGCGCCTGTGCGTGCAGGTGGGCGGCGTGCTCACCGGCGAGCACGGCGTGGGCGTGGAGAAGCGCGACCTGATGCCCGAGATGTTCAGCGAGTGCGACCTGGCCCACCAGACCCGCCTCAAGTGCGCGTTCGACCCGCTGCTCCTGCTCAACCCGGGCAAGGTGTTCCCGCAGCTGCACCGCTGCGCCGAGATGGGCCGCGTGCACGTCCACGGCGGGCAGGTGGCGCACCCGCACCTGCCGAGGTTCTGAGCGTGCCGGCGCCCATCTATCGCATCCAGTCGGTCGACGAACTGCGCGAACTCTTGACCGAGGCGGCCGAGCACGAGGGCCAGCTGCGCGTGCTCGGCGGCCGCTCCAAGGCCGCGCTGATCGGCGCCGAGGAGACCCACGTCGGGCTCGACATGTCCGGCCTGTCCGGCATCACCCGCTACGAACCCGAGGAACTGGTGCTGACCGCGCGCGCCGGCACCCGCCTGGCCGAAATCAGCGCGGTGCTGGCCGAGCGCGGCCAGCGCCTGGCGTTCGATCCGCCCGATTTCGCGGCGCTGCTCGGCTCGCGGCCCGAGCGCACCACGCTCGGCGGCATCGTCGCCAGCGGGCTTGCCGGGTCCAACCGCCTTTCCGCCGGCAACGTGCGCGACCACGTGCTGGGGTTCGAGGCGGTGTCGGGCCACGGCGAGGTGTTCCGCGCCGGCGGGCGCGTGATGAAGAACGTCACCGGCTACGACCTGCCCAAGCTCATGACCGGCTCCTGGGGCACGCTCGCGGTGCTCACCGAGATCACCGTGCGCGTGCTGCCGCAGCCGCAGTACGAAACGACCTTGCTGATCGACGGGCTCGACGATCACGCCGGCATCGCCGCCATGGGCGCGGCCCTGCGCGCGCCGCTGGAAGTGGCCGCCGCCGCGCTGTTCGCCGGGCGCGAATCCATCACCGCCATCCGCCTGGAAGGCTTGCAGTCCTCGGTCATCGAGCGTGCCGGGCAGTTGCGCGGCCTGCTCCAGGCGGCCGGCGGCCTGCGCGGCCTGGAGGGCGAGGCCTCGGCCGAATGCTGGCGCGTGGTGCGCGAGGTGCGCACCTTCGAGAACGACGAGCACGTGGTCTGGCGCCTGTCCCTGCCCGCGAGCGAGAGCGCCGCCGTGGTGGCGGCCATCGCCGCGCAGGTGCGCGTCCAGGTGCTGTACGACTGGGGCGGCAGCCTGGTGTGGCTGCGCATGGGCACGCCCGACGATGCCGCCGCGGCGGTGGTGCGCCATGCGGTCGCGCGCGTCGGCGGGCACGCCTGGCTCATGCGCGCGCCGGCCGCCGTGCGGCAGAAGATTCCCACCGCGCACCCGCAGCCGGCCGGCCTGGCCGCGCTGGGCCAGCGCATCCGCAGCCGCTTCGATCCCGGGGGCGTGTTCAACGGCGAACCGCTCTGGCCGGAAAAGATGAAAACCAACTGAAATGCAGACCCATTTTTCGCCGGAACAGCTGCGCGACCCGCACATCGCCACGTCTGAAAAAGCCATCCGCAGCTGCGTGCACTGCGGCTTCTGCAACACCACCTGTCCCACCTACGCGCTGCTCGGCGACGAGCTGGACGGCCCACGCGGCCGCATCATGCTGATGAAGGACATGCTCGAACACCAGCGCGTGCCCTCGGCCAGGACCGTGTCGCACATCGACCGGTGCCTGTCCTGCCTGTCGTGCATGACCACCTGTCCGTCGGGCGTCAACTACATGCACCTGGTCGATCACGCCCGCGCCTACATCGAGCAGAAGTACGCGCGGCCGCCCATCGACCGCCTGCTGCGTGCGGTGCTGGCCTGGGTGCTGCCGTTTCCGCAGCGCTTCCGCCACGCGCTGGCGCTGGGCCGGTTCCTTGCGCCGCTGGCGCGCTGGCTGCCCCGGCGCGGGGTGCTGAATTCGGCGCGCGCGATGCTGGAACTGTCCGCCGCGCGTTCCCAGGCTGGCGCCGCGCCGGGCCCAACGGAGGCGGCGCCGAACCCGCCGCGGGGTCGGGTCGCTTTCCTGGAAGGCTGCGCCGAGCCGGTGCTGGAGCCGGCCATCCAGCAGGCCGCGCGACGCCTGCTCGCGCGCATGGGCTACGCGGTGGTGGCGGCGCCGGGGCAGGGCTGCTGCGGCGCGCTGGCGCACCACATGGGCCGCGCGGCGCAGGCGCTGGACTTCGCCCGCGCCAATGTCGACGCCTGGAGCCGGGTCGTCGACGACGGCGGGCTGGACGCCATCCTCATCACCGCCTCGGGCTGCGGCACCAGCGTCAAGCAGTATGGCTTCTTGCTGCGCGACGACCCGGCCTACGCCGAACGTGCCCGGCGCATCTCGGGCATCAGCTTCGACATCACCGAGTGGCTGGCGCGTGCCGGTCTGCCCACGCCGGCGCTGGATCGCACGGTGCGCGTCGCCTACCACGCCGCGTGTTCCTTGCAGCACGGCCAGGGCGTGCGCAACACGCCCAAGCGCCTGCTGGCCGAGGCCGGGTTCGAGGTGCGCGACATCGCGGAAAGCCATTTGTGCTGCGGTTCCGCCGGCGTCTACAACATCCTCCAGCCCGACATCGCCGACCAGCTGCGCGAGCGCAAGCTCGGCGCCATCCGCGCCACGGCGCCCGAGGTCATCGCCACCGGCAACATCGGCTGCCTCACCCAGCTTTCACGCGGCGCACCCGCGCCGGTGGTGCACACGGTGGAACTGCTGGACTGGGCCACCGGCGGCCCCGAGCCCGCGGCGCTTCGGGTGGCCTGATCGCCGTTCCGGGCGGATGGCATCGCCCGCCGCGACGGGCAACCCCACCCCGCCCGGTGCCGTTCTTACACGCGGATGCCCGAGGCGCTGCTGCGCGCGGGCGCATCCAGGTCAGCACCGGCCTCCGGTGCGGTCGCGGCGCTGAAGGCCTTGCGCCCGATGATGAACAGAGCAACCAGCGCCAGCACCCCGAACAGGTAGGCCGGGCCCAGCGCCAGCGTGCTGAACACGTTGGCCTCGCCGAAGTGGTTGGCGCCAAAGCTCAGGCCGCGGTTGGCCGTGAAGTTGCTGAACAGGTAGAAGCCGACGTTGGCCCAGCCGTCGAGCACGATGATCCAGCCCAGGCGCGTGGCAGTTTTGTGCGTGAAGTCCAGCATGGGCAGGACGAAGGCCACCGCGATCACCATCATGCCGTTCAGCGCCGGACCCACGTGCGCGCGCGCCCAGCCCTCGGGCGTGCCCGGCACCTGGAAGTGCAGGATGGTGCCGGGGATCACTTCGAAGCCGCCGACCAGGTTCATCCACAAGCCCACGCCGAACAGCAGCGTGCAGAAGATCATCAGGATGCCGTGGCCGGCCATGCGTCGCTGTTCGAGTCTTGTCATGGGGAATCTCCTCCTCGTCGTGGATTGCGTGTGAACCCTTGGCGCCCCGCTCCCGTGCGTTACCTCAGAGGCGTTCGATCAGATGCGCTCGATCACCACCGCGATGCCCTGGCCCACTCCGATGCACATGGTGCACAGGCCGTAGCGGCCCTTGATGCGCTCCAGCTGGTTGAGCGCGGTCACCACCAGCCGCGCGCCCGAGGCGCCCAGCGGGTGGCCGATGGCGATGGCGCCGCCGTTCGGGTTGACGTGCCCGGCGTCGTCCGGCAGACCCAGGTCGCGCGTCACCGCCAGGCCCTGCGCGGCGAAGGCCTCGTTGAGCTCGATCACGTCCATCTGCGCGAGCGAAAGGCCCGCCAGCGCCAGCACCTTGCGCGTGGCCGGCGCCGGCCCGAAGCCCATGATGCGTGGCTCCAGCCCGACCGTGGCCATGGCGACGATGCGCCCGCGCGGGGTCAGGCCGAAGCGCGTGGCCGCGGACTCGGAAGCCAGCAGCACGGCAGCGCTGCCGTCGTTCACGCCGGAGGCGTTGCCGGCGGTGACGGTGCCGTCCTCCTTCACGATGCCCTTGAGCTTGGACAGCATGTCCAGCGTGGTGTCGGGGCGCGGATGCTCGTCGGTGCGGAAGAGCTTCGGCTCGCCCTTCTTCTGCGGCAGCGACACGGGCGTGATCTCGCGCTCGAAGAAGCCCTCGGCACTGGCGCGCGCCCAGCGCTGCTGGCTGCGCAGTGCGAACAGGTCCTGGTCGGCGCGGCCGATGCCGAACTGCACGGCCACGTTCTCGGCGGTCTCGGGCATGGAGTCGATGCCGAAGCGCTTCTTCATCAGCGGGTTGACGAAGCGCCAGCCGATGGTGGTGTCCTCGATCTTCGCGCTGCGCGAGAACGCCGAATCGGCCTTGCCCATCACGAAGGGCGCGCGCGTCATGCTCTCCACGCCGCCGGCGATCATCAGCTCGGCCTCGCCGGACCGGATCGCGCGCGCCGCGGTGCCCACCGCGTCCAGGCTCGACCCGCACAGGCGGTTGATGGTGGAGCCGGGCACCTCCTGCGGCAGGCCGGCGAGCAGCGAGGCCATGTGCGCGACGTTGCGGCAGTCTTCGCCGGCCTGGTTGGCGCAGCCGTAGATCACGTCGTCCACCGCGGCCCAGTCCACGCCGGGGTGCGCCTTCATCAGCGCGATCAGCGGCAATGCCGCGAGGTCGTCGGTGCGGATGCCGGCGAGCGAGCCGCCGTAGCGGGCAAACGGCGTGCGGATGGCGTCACAGATCAGGGCGTGTTTCATGGAATTTCGGGATGGGGATTGGATTCTGGAGATGGGTTTGGTCGCCGCGGCCGTTCAGGCCGGCGCGCTCATTCGGCGGCCGGGCCCTTCTTGCCGCTGCGCGAGGAACGGCCGCGGAACAGCGCCACGATCTGCCCGGTGGCGTCGAGCACGGTCACGTCGTAGATGCCGGTGCGGCCGGCCAGGAAGCGCTCCTCGGCCGTGGCCGTGAGCACGTCGCCGAGCTGCGCCGGGCGCAGGTACTCGATGGTGCAGGCGGCGCCGACGCTGGCCTCGTTGCGGCTGTTGCAGGCGTAGCCGAAGCAGCTGTCCGCCAGGGTGAAGATGATGCCGCCGTGGCAGCTGCCGTGGACGTTGAGCATGTCCGGCCGCACCGTCATGCTCAGGCGCGACATGCCGGGCCCGACCTCCTCGATCTGCATGCCCAGCCCGCTGGTGACGCGGTCACGCTCGAAGCGCTCGCGCGTGACGCGCCAGGCGAGGTCCTTGGCGGAGACTTCCTCTGGCGTGCTCATCGTCCGCTGAACTGTGCCGGCCGCTTTTCCAGGAACGCGGCGACGCCTTCCTTGTAGTCCTGGCTGAAGCCCAGTTCGCGCATGGCCGCGGCCTCGCGCTTGAGGGCCTCGTCCAGCGGCAGCGAGCCGCTGCCAAGGATCAGCGCCTTGGTGCGCGCCAGGCCCAGTGTGGGCGCGGTGGACAGGTGCTGCACCAGCGCCTCGACTTCGTCCTTGAACTTCGCGTCCTCGATGCTCTTCCAGATCAGACCCCACTCTTGCGCCTGGTCGGCGCTGAGCTTGTCGCCGAGCAGCGCCAGCCCCATCGCCCGTGCGGTGCCGAGCAGGCGCGGCAAAATCCAGGTGCCGCCGGTGTCCGGAATCAGGCCCAGCTTGCAGAACGGCTGGATGAAGTTGGCGCTTCGGGTGGCCAGCACGATGTCGCCGGCCAGCGCCACGTTAGCGCCGGCGCCCGCGGCCACGCCGTTGACGGCCGTGACCACCGGCAGCGGCAGGGTGCGCAGGCTCAGCACCAGCGGCGCCCACCACTGCTCCACCATGTCGCCCAGGTCCACCGGCTTGCCGCCCGGCGCCACGGCGCGATCGCCCAGGTCCTGCCCGGCGCAGAAGCCGCGGCCGGCGCCGGTGAGCAGCAGCACGCGCGCGCCCGGGTCTGCCTTGACCCTGCCGATGGCGTCGCGCAGCTCGGTGTGCATTGCCACCGTGAAGCTGTTGATCTTGTCGGGGCGGTTGAGCGTGATGCGCGCAATGCCGTTGTCGCTCTGGAACAGGATGTTCTCGTAGGCCATGGCCGGCTCCTCAACCCGACTTCTTGGCAACCATGGTCAGCACGTCGTACTGCGCCACGACCTTGCCGTCCTGGTTGGTGACCACCGTGTCCCAGCGCACCTCGCCGTAGTTCTCGGTGATGCGCGGGTTCTTGCCCTTGCAGGTGAGCGTGACGCTGATCTGGTCGCCGGGCTTGGCCGGCGTGACGAAGCGCAGGTTGTCGATGCCGTAGTTCGCCAGCACCGGGCCCGGGTCGGGCTGCACGAACAGGCCCGCCGCCACCGAGAGGATGTAGTAGCCGTGCGCCACGCGCCCGCCGAAGAACGGGTTGGCAGCGGCGGCGGCCTCGTCCATGTGCGCGTAGAAGGTGTCGCCGGTGAAGTGCGCAAAGTGCTCGATGTCGTCCAGCGTGATGGTCTTGGGCCCGGCCTTGATGGTGTCGCCGAGCTTCAGATCGTCCAGGTTCTTGCGGAACGGATGCTCGCCTTCCTGGCGCGGCGCGCCGGCGATCCACTGCCCGGTGATGGCGCTCAGCGTGGCCGGCGACCCCTGCAGCGCGGTGCGCTGCATGAAGTGCAGCACGCCGCGGATGCCGCCCAGTTCCTCGCCGCCGCCGGCACGGCCGGGGCCGCCGTGGATCAGCACCGGCATGGGCGAGCCGTGGCCGGTGGATTCCTTGGCGCAGTCGCGGTTCACGATCAGCAGGCGGCCGTGGAAGCTCGCGGCGCCCAGCACCAGCTCGCGCGCGAAGGCGTTGTCGTAGGTGAACACCGAGCCGGCCAGGCTGCCTTCGCCGCGCGCGGCGAGCGCGATCACCTCCTCGACACTGTCGTACGGCATCAGCGTGGACACCGGGCCGAAGGCCTCGATCTCGTGCACCACGGCGCTGCTCAGCGGCTTGGGGCAGTGCAGCAGGATGGGCGACAGGAACGCGCCCTTCTGCGCATCGACGCCGGTCACCGTGGGGTTGTCCGGGTCGCCGAAAATGAGGTCCGACACCGTGCGCAACTTCGCCACCGCGCTGCGCACCTCGTCGCGCTGGCCGAGGCTGGCGAGCGCGCCCATGGTCACGCCCTCCTGCATGGGGTCGCCCACCACCACCTTGGCCAGCCGAGCCTTGAGCGCCGCGCTCACCGCCGGCAGCTGCGCGCGCGGCACGAAGGCGCGGCGGATGGCGGTGCACTTCTGCCCGCACTTCACCGTCATCTCGCGCACCACTTCCTTGATGTACAGCTCGAACTCGGGCGTGCCTTCCACCGCGTCCGGGCCGAGGATGGAGCAGTTGAGCGAGTCCGCCTCCATCGAGAAGCGCGTGGAATTGCGCACCAGCGCCGGGTGCGCGCGCAGGCGCTGGCCGGTGGCGGCCGAGCCGGTGAAGGTGACCACGTCCTGTCCGGTGACATGGTCGAGCAGGTCGCCCGTGCTGCCGCAGATGAGCTGGTAGGAGCCTTCCGGGAAGATCCCGCTTTCCAGCATGCGGCGGAACACCAGTTCGGTCAGGTAGGCGGTCTGGCTGGCCGGCTTGATGATGGCCGGCATGCCGGCGAGCAGGTTCACCGCGAGCTTTTCCAGCATGCCCCACACCGGGAAGTTGTAGGCGTTGATGTGGATCGCCACGCCCTGCAGCGGCGTCATGACGTGCTGCCCGACGAAGCTGCCGGTCTTGCCCATGATCTCGGGCGCGCCGTCGATCAGGAAGGTGGAATTGGGCAGTTCGCGGCGGCCCTTGCCGGCGTAGCTGATGAGCGTGCCGGTGCCGCCGTCAATGTCGATCATCGAATCGATCCTGGTCGCGCCGGTGGCGGCGGAGAGCTTGTAGAACTCGTCCTTGCGCTCCGACAGGTACTGCGCGAGCGCCTTGAGCTTCATGGCGCGCTCGTGGAAGGTGAGCTTGCGCAGCGCTGGCCCGCCGACCGTGCGGCCGTAGTCGAGCATGGCCTTGAAATCCAGGCCCTTGCTCGACACCTGCGCCACCGGCTCGCCGTTGATCGCGTTCAGCATGGTGTCGCCGCCGGTACCGGCCTTCCAGCTGCCGCAGGCGTAGCTTTCGAGAGTCTTCATGGGTCGTGCTCCAAAGGGGATGGGGATTGGCCGGCGGGGATGGTCCGGCACTCAGGTTTCCTGGTCAAAATCCAGCAGCAGCGCGTCGGTCACGGGAAAGCTCTGGCAGGGCAGGATGAAGCCGCGCGCCAGCTCGTAGTCTTCCAGCGAATAGTTGGCGTCCATGTCCACCTCGCCCTGCACCAGCTTGCAGCGGCAGGTGCCGCACACGCCGCCCTTGCAGGAGTACGGCAGCTCGATGCCCGCCTCCAGCGCCGCGTCCAGCAGCGTGTCGGTGTTCTTCTGCAGCGCGTAGCGCCGGGTGAGGCCGTTCTGGATCACGGTCACCTGGCAGCCCTCCGCGCCCTTGACCCGGCCCGGCCGCGCCGCGCGCGGCGCCTTGGGCAGCGCGCTGGCGAACAGCTCCATCCTGATCTGCGCCTTGTGCAGGCCGTGGGCCATCAGGCGGTCGGACACCTGCTCCATCATGCTCTGCGGACCGCAGATGTAGGCCACGTCGATGCCGGCCGGGTTCACCCAGCGCCTGAGCAGTTCGTCGCACTTGGCGGCGTCGATGCGGCCGTTAAACAGGTCCACGTCCTGCTGCTCGCGGCTGAGGATGAACACGAGGTTGAGGCGTGCGAGGTAGCGATCCTTCAGGTCGGCCAGCTCGTCCTTGAAGATCACGCTGGACGAGGCGCGGTTGCCGTAGATCAGCGTGAAGCGGCTGCGCGGTTCGGCCGCGAGCGTGGTCTTGATGAGCGACAGGATGGGCGTGATGCCGCTGCCGGCGGCGAAGGCAAGGTGATGGCGGCGCGCCTCCGGCTCCAGCGGCACGTGGAAGTGGCCCTGCGGCTCCATCACCTCGATGCGGCTGCCCGCCTTGAGATGCTCTGCCGCCCAGTTGGAGAACAGGCCGTCGTCCACGCGCTTGATGGCGATGCGCAGGCGCTGGTCCTGCGCCGACGCGCAGATGGAATACGAGCGGCGCAGTTCCTCGCCATCGATGCAGGCCTTGAGCGTGAGGTGCTGGCCGGCGAGGTAGCGGAAGGCACCGGCAGCGTCGTCCGGCGGTGCGAAGGTGACGACCAGCGCCTCGCGGGTCTCGGGCCGGACCTCGGTGACGCGGAGCGAGTGGAAACGGGTCATGGGCGGCCGCCGTCAGTGGCACTTGAAGTAGTCGAACGGCTCCAGGCACGCCCTGCACTGGTACAGCGCCTTGCACGGCGTGGAGCCGAACTGGCTGATCCGCGCGGTGTGCACGGAGCCGCAGCGCGGGCAGGCCACGGTCGGCGCCGGCACGTCGCGGCGCAGAATGCGGCTCGCGTCGATCACCTGCTCGGCCGGCGGCGCAATGCCGTAGACGCGCAGCTTTTCGCGCGCCGCGGGCGTGAGCCAGTCGCTGCTCCAGGCCGGCGACAGGCGCGTCTCCAGCTGCGCGACAATGCCGTGGCCGCGCAGCGCGGCGCGGATGGCGTCGGCGATGACCTCGGTCGCCGGGCACCCGGAGTAGGTGGGGGTGACGGTGACGACGAGGCGATCGCCGTCCCAGCGCAGCTCTCGCACGATGCCGAGGTCGACGATGGAGATTGCCGGAATCTCCGGGTCCGGCACCTCGGCCAGCCAGCGCCACAGCGCCTGCGTGGAGGCGCGCGCGTCCGGGGCCGCCGGCACCATGTCCACCGTCACCACTGCGCCCCCGGGTGCGAGCGTTGCAGCACCTGCATCTCGGCGAGCAGGCGGCTGAGGTGCTCGGTATGCCGGCCCTGGCGGCCACCGCGGTGCATCCAGGCGTCCGGCGCGGGCAAGGCCAGGGTTGCGGCGTCCAGCACCTCGCGCACGTAGGCCAGCCACTCCGGGCGCAGCGCGGCAGGCTCGAAGCCGATGCCGGCCGCGGCCATTTCGGCATCCACCGCGTCGCCGATGAACAGCTCGCCGGTGTACGGCCACAGCGCATCGACCGCGGCCTGCATGCGCGCGCGGCTCTGGTCGGTGCCGTCGCCCAGCCGCACCACCAGGTCGCTGCTGCGGCGCACGTGGTAGCTGGCCTCCTTCACGCCCTTTTCGGCGATGCCGGCGATGCGCGCGTCGGACGACCCGCTCAGCCGTTGCAGGGCCAGCGCGTGCCAGGCGTCGAAGAAGAACTGCCGCGTGAGCGTCTCGGCGTAGCTGCCGTTGGGCTGCTCGCAGATCAGGGCGTTGCGGAACTGCGCCGACTCGCGGCCAAAGGCCAGCGCGTCCTCGTCGCGGCCCTGCCCTTCCACCTCGCCGGCGTAGCTCAGCCACAGCCGCGCCTGGCCCAGCAGGTCGAGCGCGACGTTGGTCAGCGCCATGTCCTCCTCCAGCGCCGGGCCCTTGCCGCACCACTCCGACAGCCGCTGGCTCAGGATCAGCGCGGTATCGCCCAGGCGCAGCAGGTACTCGGTTCGGGCGTGCGTCACGGCTAGAGCCCCTTCACTTCTTCGGGCATCGGGAAGAAGGTGGGGTGGCGGTAGACCTTGCTCTGCGCCGGGTCGAACAGCGCTGCCTTGTCGTCCGGGCTGCTGGCGGCGATATCGGCCGACTTCACCACCCAGATGCTCACGCCCTCGTTGCGGCGCGTGTAGACGTCGCGCGCGTTGAGGATGGCCATGCCGGCGTCCGGCGCGTGCAGGCTGCCGACATGGCGATGCGCGAGGCCATGTTGGCTTCGGATGAACACTTCCCACAGCGGCCACTCGGTGCTCACGCCTGCGTTCGTGCCGGTGCTCATGCGGCGACCTTCGTCGCGGACTTGGCGGCGTGCGCCACCAGCGCCTCGCGGAACCAGGCGCCGTCCTCCCAGGCCTTGCGGCGCGTGGCGAGCCGCTCCTTGTTGCACGGGCCGTTGCCCTTGAGCACGGCGTGGAACTCGGTCCAGTCGATGGCGCCGTAATCGTAGTGGCCGCGCTCGGCGTTCCACTTCAGGTCCGGGTCGGGAATGGTCAGGCCCAGGTGCTCGGCCTGCGGCACGGTCTGGTCTACCATCTTCTGCCGCAGCTCGTCGTTGGTGAACAGCTTGATCTTCCACTGCAATGACTGCGCGCTGTTGGGCGAGTCGGCGTCGGGCGGGCCGAACATCATCAGGCTCGGCCACCACCAGCGGTTCAGTGCGTCCTGCGCCATGTTCTTCTGCGCGGGCGTGCCGCGGCACAGCGCCAGCAAAATGTCGTAGCCCTGGCGCATGTGGAACGCCTCCTCCTTGCACACGCGGATCATGGCGCGCGCGTAGGGGCCGTAGCTGCACCGGCACAGGGGGATCTGATTCATGATCGCCGAGCCGTCCACCAGCCAGCCGATGGCGCCGACATCCGCCCAGGTCAGCGTGGGGTAGTTGAAGATGGACGAATACTTGGCGCGGCCCGCGTGCAGGTCGTCCACCATCTGGTCGCGCGACACGCCCAGCGTCTCGGCCGCGCTGTACAGGTACAGCCCGTGGCCGGCCTCGTCCTGCACCTTGGCCAGCAGGATGGCCTTGCGCTTGAGCGTGGGCGCGCGGGTGATCCAGTTGCCTTCCGGCAGCTGGCCGACGATCTCGGAATGCGCGTGCTGGCTGATCTGGCGGATCAGGGTCTTGCGGTAGCGCTCCGGCATCCAGTCCTGCGGCTCGATGCGGATGCCTGCGTCCAGCCGCTCGGCAAAGCGCACTTCCTCGGGGTTGAGCTGCGCCGGCTTGCTGCCGGTGTCGACCATCTGCGCGTACATGCCCGTCTCCTTGTCTCCAGCGTGGGAGGATTATTGGATACACGTTTTACGATGTCAACGACAATTTTGAATCATGTTCCGATGCCCCCGGGCGCCGTGCATGGGCTTGTTACCATCCCCGGATTCCAACGGTTTCCCGGCAGATGGCGCGAAAGGCAGGCGGTATCGGCGACTGGATCAGGCGCTACCTGGCGGAGGAACAGCCGCGCTCCAAGTCGCTGATCGTCTCGGTGTTCGGCGACTCCATCGCTCCCGGCGCGCGCGGTTTGTGGCTGGGCGAACTCATCGCCCTGCTGAAACCCTTCGGCCTCAGCGAACGCCTGGTGCGCACCAGCATGTTCCGCCTGGTCGAGGAAGGCTGGCTGGAGGCGCGGCGCGAGGGCCGGCGCAGCTACTACGCGCTCACCGACTCCGGCGTGCGCCGCGTGGAGATGGCCTACGAGCGCATCTACACGCCGCCGCAGGCAGGCTGGGACGGCGTCTGGACGCTGGTGATCCTGCCCAGCAACACCGACGCCGCGCCCCGGCGCGCGGAACTGCGCCGCGAGCTGGAATGGGAAGGCTTCGCCGCGCCCACGCCGGGGCTCATGCTCCACCCCGCCGCCAACCCCGCCACCTTGCGCAGCATCCTGCACGACACCGGCCTCGCCGGTCGTGCGCCGGTGTTCCAGTCCCGCGCGTTCGACGGCCTTGACACCGAGCCGGTCGGCGAACTCATCGCGCGGTGCTGGGACCTGGGCAGCGTCGGCGCCGGCTACCGCCACTTCATCGAACGCTTCGAGCAACTGCGGGCCGTGCTGCAGGACGCCGGCGTCACGCCCGAGCAGCGCTTCACCGTGCAGACGCTGCTGATCCACTCCTTCCGCCGCGTCACCCTGCACGACCCGCGCATCCCGGTGACCCTGCTGCCGCCGGACTGGCCGGGGCTCACCGCCTACCACCTGTGCCGCGAGATCTACCGGCTCACCCACGAGCCGGCCGAAGCACACGTCCGCGCCCGCCTGGAGGCCGGCGGCACGCAGCCCGCAGCGCCGGCCTCGGTCGCCTTCCACAGCGTGGTCAAGCAGCGTTTCGGCGGGCTGGACGAGGCCTAGCCGGGAGCCGGTCCCTGCCGCCCAGGGGCCTAGCGGTCTGACCAGCCGCTGTGTCCTTTCCACTGCTTGAGGCCGTCGCTGCACAGGGTGAGCGCCCCGTCCGAAGCGTTGGCGGTCCCGGCGATCGGCGTGGCGGTGATCGAGTAGGAGAGATCGCCGCCACTGCTGCCTGAGCATTGCGAGGGCACGCTCGCGGTCAGCGCATACACGCGGTAGACGCCGGTGCTGGATTTTTCACTGTCGATGATCGACGTGATGCGTGCAGCCAGCCCGTCGTAACTGTTGTGCTGCGTGAAGTAGCGCTCGGCCTGCAAGGCCAGGCGTTGCAGCGTCTGCTGGGCGTCGGCGCGGTTGGCACGCACCACGTAGTTCGTGTACGCGGGAAAGGCCAGAGAGGCCAGGATGCTGACGATCGCGATCACGATCATGAGCTCGATCAGGCTGTAGCCGCGCGACGCGACGGCTCGGGGAACCGACCCCCTCACCGCAGGACCTGGCGCCAGGTCACGCGGCCGGCGCGGCGCGAACCGGCCTCGCCGAACACGGCCGTCTTCCCGTCGGCCCCCGCGAGGTACTTCACCTCGTTGCCGGGACTGAGGCTCAGGACCGCGGGCGTCGCAAGCGTGCCGTTGACGGACGCGATACCGCTGACGGGCAGCTCGTCCAGCTCGCCGTTGATGGTCACCTGCACCACGTCCGAACGATCCACCGTGAGGTTGCGCGTGATGTCCAGCGCCGGCCTGGCAGGGCGCCCGCCCGAGCGCGCGTCCAGTTCCATCAGCCAGCCGCTGCCGCTGACATCACAGGGATCGCCGGCGGGGACCAGCGTGGTGAACACGATGCGTCCATCGCGCAGCATCGGGCGATGGACATGCCGCTCACCCAGGTTGCCTCCCGCAGGGCTCGCCAGGTCGATGTACCAGCCCTTGACGGACTTGGGGTCGATGGCGGCCTGCGTGGTCACGCGAACCCGGTCACCGGCGGGGGTGAGGGTCTCCGCCAGGATGGTTTGCGCCAGCAGTTCCGCGCGCGTGGCGGCCGGCGACTGCAGGGTGTTGGTGGGTGAGCCACCTGCGCCGCCGCGGGGGTCGGCAAAGATGCCGTAGAAGCTTTGCGTGGACTGGCCGGCCCGGCGGTTGTCGGCCGCCTCCAGGAATTTGCCGGTGCCGAAGTAGACGATCACGTCATCGGGATCGGTGGTCAGCGGATTGAACCCCACTTCCGGCGGTGACGTGATGGGCTGGGCACTGCCCGCCGCGAACAGGGGGTTGCCGTCGTAGGCCACCGCCCAGGTGGCGGCATCGGCGTTGCTCACGTTGAACTGCCACAGGTTGCCCTGGAGGTCACCCGCAAAGATGTAGTCGACGAGATCGTCGCCGTCGAGGTCGACCGGCGCGGCGGTGGCGAGGCCGTTCTGCAGGTCGCCCGGCCCCACGGCCAGCTTGATGTAGTCGGTGCCGGCATTCCAGACGCCGCCGATGCTGGGCCCGTCGACGAAGACGATGAACAGCGCCGCGCGGCCCGTGGTGCTGCGCGCGCCATCCGCCTCGCGACTGTTGTAGCCATTGCCCACGATGGCCGCCCAGCGGCCGTTGCGCATCTTCACGATGCGGGGCTGGCTGTAGGTGTAGCCCAGATCGGCGTCGTCGGCGTCGGTGAACTCCCACTTCACCAGCGTGGCGGCATTGCTCTCGACGAAGTTGGCGGGTTGGGTCACGTCCAGCGCAAACAGGCCCTGGCCGCCGCTGCCCAGGCCGCCGACCAAGTACGAGGCCCAGGTTCCGCCCACCTCCACGTCGGCGACGGCGGGCGAGGCGTCCACCCCGAAAAGGTGCCGGTAAGGGTGCGCGGTGAGCCGTGCAAGGCGCGGGTTGGCGGTCTTGCCGTAGAGCGCGCCGGGAACGTAGGCGAGCAGTTCCGCACCGGTCGCCGCGTCGAAGCCGTGCAGCATGCCGTCGTTGGCCCCGACATAGACCACCGGCGTGCGGCCGCCCAGCGCGGCGCGGAATCCGGCGTATCCGGCGAACCGCAGTGCCGCATCTGGAGGGCCCACATACACGGGATCGGAATCGACGATGTCACCCAGGCGGCTGCCACGCTCGCGAAAGCTGATCGCATCCTCCAGGGTGCGGTCGCCACGCAGGTACGCAACGCGCTGCTCGCCGCGACCGTCGGCGGTCAGGGCGGTGGGATAATCGTGGGCGTCGATGTTGAGCAGGGTCCGCTGAGCGCCGGGCAGGCTGCTCCAGCGGAAGGGAATGCCGATGCCCGACTCGCGGTTGTAGCTGAGGATGCTGCGGGAATCCGGGTTCCGGGCATCCAGCTGCGCGGCCGCGCTCCAGGCGATGGCCTCGCAGGGCCGGCCGATCTGCAGCACGGCCGGACAGGGGCCGCCCTGGCCCGTCGAAACCAGGGTGGCCTGCAGGTCGCCCGACCAGTCCTTGCTGCTGAAGCGGGCCTGGAACAGCCGTGTTCCCTCGCCCAAGGCCGTGGAGTTGAGGGTGGCCGCGGACAGGGTGGCCGAGGTGGCGGCGATGTCCGACACCGCTGCCCGCAGCGCATGGCCCAGGGCGTCGAGATCGCGCGCGCCAAAGTTCTGGCCATGGCCGCTGTGCGCCGCGTCGTTCAACATCATCGTGGTGGACGGGATGCCGAGGGTGTAGGTGCGAAGGCGCTGGAGTTTGAACTGCGGGTCGTCGAACGGGGCGCCGCTGTCGTCCAGTCCGTCTCCGCGCAGGTCGATGTCGTACCCGAATCCGGCGAGATCGTCGAAGTACAGGTCCTGGCCTTCGCCACCGTCTTCCGGGCCGCCGTAACCGTCGGAGCGAGTGGGGAAGTTCGGGAACTGGGCTGACGTGGTGCTGGGGGCGAGCGCGTCCCAGTCGGGCAGGGCGTGCGAGGTGTCGGCAGGATCGTTGCCCGGAAACGTGCGGTCGTAGGTGGGCAGGCCCTGCGTGATCGCCACCACGAAGCTCTTCTGGCAACGCAGCCGGATCGGGCTCGTGTACGCGTCTCCCGTTCCCTGGAACGGTTGCAGGCCGCGGAAATACCGCGTGATCTCGTACAGCGTCTCGGCCATGGGGGCCTCGGTGTCCCCGGTCAGGCCGTCGATGGTGCCCAGCAGGGCGGGCCGATCGATCCCGCATTCGGCCCTGATCGATCCGCCGGGTCCGCGGTCCCCGGGCGTTGGAGGGTTGAATTCGGCCAGGCCGAATTTCAGGTCGGGATTGGCGCTGACGAGCGCCGTCGCTGCGGCCTTGCCGGCCTGCAGGCGCGTCTGCACCGGGATGGTGGCGGGCAGCTCGGCGCTCTCGCCGTCCACGCCGTAGGTGTCGAACAGAAAATTCAGGTAATGCCCGGTGTATCGCGTACGGCCCTGGCCGGCGGGATCGGGCAGGCGCAGGCACCGGGGTTCGCCGGTGCCGTTGAGGCGGCCCTCCCGGAACCCCGGCGCGCAGTCGCCCCGCTCCGGTCCATGGGCCAGGACCATCGCCGACGCGGGTGCGGGCATGCGGTTGCAGCGCGCACGGAGCGGAAGGGCGGCAAGGCAGTCGTCGGCTTCGGCCAGATCGTCCGCTTCGAGCTGGACGTGCGCCTGCGTGGGGAACCAGCAGCGCGCGTCGTCGAGTTCGCCGCAGCGCTGCGGGCTGTAGTCCGGATACGTCGCCTGCGGGTCGTAATCGGCCGCCCAGATGATGTGGTTCATCGCCTGGGAGTTGTCCATCAGCAGCATGACGTTGGCCGGCACCGAGGTGGACAGGTACGGCGGGGCGTCGGGCAAGTCCAGCAGCTGCGCGCGGGCCGGCGCGTGCCCCAGCGCGAGCAGCGCCAGGAGGACGGCCCCGCTACCGCGAGCCAACAGGGAGCTGATCCGACCCGCGTTCATGGATACCTGTGATGCCGAACTGCGCGGCAGCGTACTCCTTTCACTTGAATCCCTTCGTGTACACGCTCTGCACCAGCGCGGGCGGCCCGTCGGCCTGTGATCCGGTGCCACGCGCGGTGACCCGGTAGTACCACAGGGTCACGGATTTGGGCCCGCCGAGGACGATGCTCGCGCCCGGACCGCGGCCCAGTTCCTCGATGACGTAGCGCGGCGGCTCCCCCACGTCCGCCTTGACCTGGACCGGAACGATGCCCTGCTGGAGCCACCAGCCCTGGTCGCGGATGATGGGCGAGGTTTCCGGTTCGCTTGCGCGCCGCACCGCCGTGCCGGCCGGGCAGTCGACATCGCAGCTGGCGGCAACGGGGCGGTCCACCTGCGACTCCAACCAGAATTCTCCCGCCGCGAGGGCCGACTCCGCGGACTGGAAGGCCAGGTTGGTTTGCGCGGCGCCGTAGGCCATCTTCTGCTGCAGCAGGTTGCCGCTCATGGCGGCCATGCCGAGCAGGGTGAGCACGACGAGAATGACCAGGGCGATCATCAACGCCGCGCCGCCCTGGGTTCCAAGGGGTGCTGGCAGGCGGTCCGGGCGATCATTCACGGCGTCAGGCCCGCAGCCGGTTGCGGATGCTGATGGTGGTGGTGAAGCTGCGGCGGATGCGTCCACCGCTGACCAGATCGTCCTGGACCTTGCCGGAGCCATCGCCGACGGTCAGGTTTCCCTCGGTCCGGTCCACGCCTTCGATCGTCAGCGTGATGCGCACGCTCACCACGCGCTCCCAGTCGCTCACGGCGTCGGCGTTCACGTAGCGATTGGGGAACAGGCCGGAGGCATCGCGGTCGAGCGTGTCGTCGTCCGCGGCATCGGTATCTTCCCCGTAGAGAATCTGCATGTCCTGCACGCCCTGGATCAGGGGCTGCGGGCCCAGGCTCTTGATGCCGATGGCGCTTTCGGGGTCCGCGCCGGCCGCCAGCTCGCCGGCGCCGCAGTTCAGCGAGCTGAGTCCGGTGGCATCCGGTGCCGAGACGTAGAACACGTTGGTGACCAGGTGCTTGTCGCTGACGCCGACGTTGAGGCAGTTGCGGAGCCCCTGGTCAGCGGTGTAGGTCACCATCAGGGCATCGGTTCCCGGCTTCACGCTGGTGTTGCCGGTGATGGGTCCGCCAGGGAAGAACGCGTCGTTGCTTCCAAAAATCGCGCGCCAGCTGCCGCGGAAATGCTGCGCCGGGTCGGTCTGCGCGCGCGGGTCCGGGAGGTAGCCGGCAAGCCGCACGTAGGGCGACACCAGGTAGGCGATGAAGCGCCCGCCCTCCTGGATCTGGCTCATCCCCTCCTGCGTGCGGAACGCCTGCTTGCTCCCCAGAAAAACCGAGAGCACGCCCGCCATGATGATGAGCCCGATCACCGTGGCAATCATCATCTCCACCAGTGAGAAGCCGTGCTGGCGTCGGGACGCCGTCACCGGTGTGCGGCAGAAGCTGGGGCGACGACGCTGGACAGTCATGGGATGAAGCTCAGCTGCACGCAGGCCAGATGGGTGGTCTCCTCAAACGCTGCCGGCGGCGGGCAGGAGGCGTTGGTTGCGCCGCGGCGATGCTCGTCCCAGATCACCGAAACCGTTTGCAGGCCGCCCGCCCCGCAGGGAGACGCGGCGCAGGTGATGCTTGCCGTCCCGCCGGGCAGGAGAGTGCCAAGCCTTCGACGCCAGTCGGCCAGGGCATAGTTCGCCATCTCCGTGCGGGTGCAACTGGCGTCGGCGTTCTCGCAACCGGCGCTCGCGGGCGCCTCGGCGCTCGCGGCGAGCAGGAACGCGCCCTTGGCTGCGGCCACCCGGTTGGCGCGCATGACATCGGCGATCTCGTACGCGAGGGCCGTGGCCTGGCTGCGCTCGTAGGACTGCGCGCTGTTGCGCAGTGCAATGGCCTGCAGGGCGGCAAGTCCGAGCAGGCCGATGGAAAGCACCACGACCGCGATCAGGACCTCGAGCAGGGAGAATCCTTCGCTGGCGGGAAAGGCAGACGTCTGGCGGATGGGCAACATCGCCGGGTCAGCGCTGGCAGGTCGTCACCGACGACGCCAGCCGCGGATCGCGGCTGCCCGCACCCTGCTTCTGGTAGGTGTCGAAGGATTGCGCCCGACCGCTGATGGAAATGGAGATGGCACGTGCCTTGGTGAAGTCGTTACGGGAATCGCAGGCGACCAGGGTGCCGATGTTGGCGGTGGTGCCGCTGGCCGTAAAGTTCACCCTCACGGCCACGTTCTGGTTCCCGCGCAGGGTGAAGCGCTGCGCCGCCGGCTTGGCAAGCTGGTCCGGCGCAAGCAGGGTCTCGTGCCGCCGCAGCAGGGTTTCACCCGCATCGTAGGCGCCATTGGGCGTCGCACCGGAATCCACAAACACCGCCCAGCCTTCTTCCCAGCCGCTGCCGCTGCCGCAGGTGGGCGCCTCCGGCGAGGCGGTGCGGCAGATCACGACGGGCCGCTGAAGGCCTACCGCCTGCGATCGGGCGTAAACCAGGTCCCGCACCAGCTCGTTGGCACGCGCAGCCCGCTGGTTGTTCAGGCTCAGCTCGCGAAAGCTCGGGATGGACAGGGCCAGGAGAACACCGGCGACGCTGATCGTGATCAGCAGCTCGATCATCGTGAAACCGGAATGATTCGTCATGACGGCAAGGTAGGACCGGGGGCGGGCCCGGCAGACTCAACAGGGATGGGAGGCCCGTCCACACCGACGAACGGTGCGGCGCCACCGCTGGTCCGCCCGCTTGCCCCGCCTCGCATCATCGACGATTCCTCCAGGGCCGTTGACAGGGCCCTTACACTCCGAATCATGCAGTTTGCAATGGTGAAATGGCCGCCGCCTGCATTCGGCCAGCGCAGGCGGCACGGGTGTCCGGAAGATCCGGTCTGGCCGAGACGGCACATCACAGCGTGGGGACGGCCTTCCAGGCAATCAACCTGGTCACCGCACGATCTCTCCCCGCAGGGCGGGAGCCTGGATTGCTCACCTTCGCGCGGACCCGGTGCGCATGCGCCGGGGGACGCCACCCCATCGGAGCCCCTCACATGACCCGTACTGCCGCAGCGACCACATTGTCCGCACTTGCCGTGCTCGCCTCGTTCACTGCCCTGCCCGCCAGGGCGGCGGAGGAGGGCGTCACGCCCAGCCACCTCGATCTTTACTACATCGCCAATGCCGATCTAGAGATCAACGACTTCGAGTTCGACGACGGCGACGGGTACGGCGCCAAGGCGCTGTTCATGCTGGGCAAGAATTTCTTCCTGACCGGCGAATACCAGAACAGCGAATACGACCCGGTCAACCGCGAGACGGGCGGGCCACTCGGCGGCAGCACGAGGACCGAAGTGGAAATCGAGTCATACCGCGGGGGCCTGGGCGTCTACATCGCGGACTCTCCGTTCTTCGTCCGCGGCGAGTACATCGGCCTGGAGTCCGAACTCAGCACCTCGGGTGACGAGGACGACGAAGAAACCCTGGGCGACGATTTCGACGAGAACGGATGGGGCGCGCACGCCGGTATCGATGGCGCATTCGGTGGCCTCGGGCTGCACGGACAAGTGGGTTACGTGGACGTGGGCGACGCCGGCGACGGCATCGAATGGCTGGGCGGCGCGTCGTTCGCGTTCAATCCCGGGCTCGGCATCTTCGCCGACTACCGCCGCACCGAGCTCGAAAACGACGATGAAACCACGCTCCAGGATTTTCGCCTGGGCCTGCGGGTGTCGTTCTGAAGGACTGAGCGGCGGCTGCTACGGCACGGCGGTGCCCGCCAGATCGAACGAGACCGCCACGGCGTCCTGCACCGCCAGCAGGCCGCCGAGGACGGTGAATGGCGTGATGCCGAAGTCGCTCTGGCGCAGCACCAGGCTGCCGCTGGCGGTCAGCCGGTTCCCGTCGGTTCTCGCTGTCAGCAGCACGGTGTGATTGACCGTGCGGTCGTGGAGGGTGATCGCCGTCTCGGCCACCAGGTACGGCCAGTCGCCCGCGATGGAAAGCGATTTCAGATGGACGAAGGGATATTGCCGGGCGTCCAGGCCGCGTTCGCCGAGCATGTTGCGTAGCGTGCCTTCGATATCGCTGGCCGAGCGCTCGCCGGCGAAAGCACCACCCACCTCTTTCCGCCACGCCGGATCGTCCACGAGCAGCTGATCGAGCCGGACGCGGATATCGAAACGGGACTTGCCGACGCCGGCGGTCGAGACGTAGGCAAGGCCCTCGAACGTCGGCGCGGCAAACACGTGGTTATGGCCCGCCTTGGCCGCGGCCCCACCGCGAAAAACGTGGATGCGCACCCTGGAATGGATGGGATCGAGCGAGTAGACGGTGCCGGCGCCGGACTTCGCCAGTTCGTCGTACTCGACAGCCGCTTCCATGCTCGTGGCTCGCCCGGGAAGCGCTTGCTCGGGCTGGGCCAGCTCTGGCTGGACTGCGGGCGACCGGCAGGCCGAAAGCATGGGCAGGCTCGTGACGAGCACGATGACGAGCACATTCGCGGTCGGTCGCATGGTTCGGATTCCCGTCGGCGCGGAGGCCAGGTCCGGAATGGTAGCCATCCCGCACGGGCCGCCTGGTCCCGCCGGGGTCTCCCGGCATCACGAACGGCGAAGGTCGAAGCCTCCGCAGACTCCTGTCGAGGGGACGGCTATGCCGCCAGACGCGCCGCCCGCTTCAGCGGCGTGACCTTGGGCGAGTCGTGCAGGGCGCCGATGTCCACCCAGCGGATGATCTCGATGCGGCCGTTGAAGTCCTCGGCCAGGGCGGTGCAGCTTTCCACCCAGTCGCCGCTGTTGAGGTACTGCACGCCGTCGATGTCGCGCATTTCCGCGTGGTGGATGTGCCCGCAGACCACGCCGTCGAGCCCGCGGCGCTTGCATTCGCGCGCCACGCTTTCCTCGAATTCCGAGACGATGTTCACCGCGTTCTTCACGCTGTTCTTGGCGAAGGCCGACAGCGACCAGTACGGCATGCCCAGCAGGCGCCGCCCGCGGTTGACCAGGTGGTTGGCCTGCATGGTCAGCTCGTAGGCCGTGTCGCCGATCCTGGCGATCCAGCGGTGGTAGCGCGTGATCACGTCGAAGGCGTCGCCATGCGTCACCAGCAGGCGCCGGCCATCAGCCGTGCGGTGCACGTGCTCGTTGACGATGCGGATGTTGCCCACCGCCAGGCCAAAGCCCACGAACTTGCGCAGGAACTCGTCGTGGTTGCCGGTGATGTAGAACACCTGCGTGCCGCGCTTGGACTTGGTGAGCACCTTGCGCACGACGTTGGTATGTTCCTGCGGCCAGAACCACGCGCCCTGGAGCTTCCAGCCGTCGATGATGTCACCCACCAGGAACAGGTTCTCGCACTCCGTGTGCTTGAGAAAATCCACCAGGTGTTCGGCCTTGCAGCCGGGCGTGCCCAGGTGCACGTCGGAGATCCAGATCGATCGGTATTTCTTCAGCCGGCTCTCGTCCTTCCTGGCTGCTTTTGGCTTTCTGTCCGCGTTCCCGTTCATGCGGCCAAGCCTGGGCGCGTTTCTTGAAATCGCCATGATGCTGGCGTGACGATTTGATGAATCCCACCTCCCTGGAAACCATGACCGATCCTGCTGCGGTAAGCGATCCGGCCGTCCTGCGCGCGGCGCGTAGTGGCCCGCTGTTCATCGTGCTCAACGCCGGTTCCGGCCACAACGAGACCTCCACGGTGCAGGACACCATCGCGCGCGTGCTCAGCGAAGCCGGCCGCGCGCACGAGTTCCTGCTGCTGGAGGATGCCTCCCGCATCGTGCAGACGGCGAAGCTCGCCGTGGAAAAAGCCAGGGCGCAGGGCGGGGTGGTGGTGGCTGCCGGCGGCGACGGCACCATCAACTGCGTGGCGCACGCGGTGCTGGGCAGCGGCTGCCCGTTCGCGGTGCTGCCGCAGGGCACGTTCAACTATTTCGGCCGCGCGCACGGCATCCCGCAGGACGCCGAGGCGGCCACACGCGCGCTGCTGCGGGCGAACGTCGCGCCCACGCAGGTGGGGCTGGTGAACGATCGCGTGTTCCTGGTCAATGCCAGCCTGGGGCTGTACCCGCAGGTGCTGGAAGACCGCGAAACCTTCAAGCGGCAGTTTGGGCGCAGCCGGCCGGTGGCCATTCTCTCGGGCATCCGCACGCTGCTGCGCGAGCGCCGCCAGCTGAAGATGGTGGTGGAACTGGACGGCGAACACACCCGGACCATCCGCTCGCCCACGCTGTTCGTGGGCAACAACCACATCCAGTTCGAGCGGCTGGGCATGCCCGAGGCCCGGGAGGTGAAGTCCGGCAAGCTCGCGGCCATCGTCGTCAAGCCCATCGGCAACTGGCGCATGCTGGGCCTGGCATTGCGCGGCGCGCTCGGCTACCTGGGCGAGGCGGACAACATCAGCAGCTTTTCCTTCCGCAGCCTCACCGTCTGGCCGCAGGGGCACCGTCTGCTCAAGGTGGGAACCGATGGCGAGATCCGCCAGATGCGCACGCCGCTGGTGTTCAAGCTCGCGGACGATCCGCTCCTGTTGCTGATGCCCGCGCCCGAGGACCAGGCTGAAGTGGCGTGAGCGTGCTGATTCAGATTTCCGACCCGCATTTCGGCACCACCGTGGCGCCGGTGGTTGTGGCGCTGAAGGAGCTGGTCCGCAAGCAGGCGCCGCAGACGCTTGTGCTTTCCGGTGACATCACGCAGCGCGCGCGCCGCTGGCAGTTCGCAGCCGCGCGCCGTTTCGTGGACGAGCTGGACATTTCCCAAGTGCTCGCCGTGCCGGGCAACCACGACATCCCGCTGGAGAACGTGATCGCGCGCCTGCTCTGGCCGTACGCGGGCTACCGGCGGGCCTTTGGTGACGCGCTCGAAACGGAAATTTCCGATCCGGGCCTGCTCGTGATTGGCGTCAACACGACGCGGCCGTGGCGCCACATCGACGGCGAGATCTCGCAGACGCAGGTCCAACGGATCAGCGAGCGCCTGCGCGAATCCGCTTCCGGACAGCTGCGTGTCGTCGTCGTCCACCAGCCCGTGGGCGTGCCGCACCGCCGCGACGAGCATGACCGCGTCCACGGCCGCGAAGCCGCCACGCGCGCCTGGGTGGCGGCGGGCGCGGACCTGGTCATGGGCGGGCACATCCACCTGCCCTACGTGCTGCCGCTGGAGACGTTCTTTGCCGGACTGCCGCGCCGCGCCTGGTGCGTGCAGGCCGGCACGGCCACGTCCCACCGCGTGCGGCCGGACGCGCCGAACTCGGTCAACATCGTCCACCACGACCTGGCTGATCGGCCTGGCTGCTGCGAGGTGGAACGCTGGGACTACGCTGCGCAAAGCGCCCGCTTCGAACGGGTGGAACGGCACGAGCTGCGGCTCGACCGTCCTTGAAAACCATGGCCCTGCTCACCGGCCGGTGAGTGTGTCGTTTCGGGATTATCTGCGTGGACCATGATGTCCCGACCGAGCGCGTGATCGCGGCCGCAAACCTGGTGGCGGACCACTGGCTGTGGTTCACCCTGGCCCTTCTCATGCTGGTCGGCATCCTCTCGGCCCTGCTGTGGGCAGCCGTGCTGCGCTATCGCGTGCGCGCCTGGAACCGGGGCATGCGGCTCTGGCGACGCCTGCCTATGGCGGACCCCGGCGCGGCGCCATCGTCCGTGCGGGAGCGGCTGCCGGACGCGGCTTACCTCGTGCTCGACCTCCTGGCGGCGTTCGTGATCGTCGTGCTGTCGCTGTCTGCGTTCCTGTGGATTGCGGACGAAACCGGCGTCGATGAAACGCTCGGATCCTTTGACGATCAACTGGCCGGCCGCCTGGCCTTATCGCTCGATGGCAGTACCCTGCGCGTCTTCGCCTGGATCACGCACCTGGGCGATGCGCAGGTGCAGTGGCTGCTGGGCGGGCTGGTGGGCCTGGCCCTGCTCGCACGCCGGGACAAGTGGATGGCGACGCTATGGATGGCGGCCGTGGGCGGCAACGGCCTGCTGACCCGCATCCTGAAAGCGGTCTTCGAGCGTGCACGCCCGCTGCACGAACACGGCTGGGCCAGCGAGACCGGCTGGAGCTTCCCGAGCGGCCATGCCTCCGGTTCGGTCGCCGTCTATGGAATGCTGGCTTACCTGCTCGTGCGGTTTGCGCCGTCGATCTGGCACCTGCCGATCGCGCTGGCGGGAATCCTGATCGCGGTGCTGGTCGGCATCAGCCGCATCGCGCTGCAGGTGCACTATTTCAGCGACGTGTTGGCCGGCTTCGTTTCGGGCGCAGCCTGGCTCGTCACCTGTGTGGGTGTTGCCGAGTTCGTGCGTTCGCGGCGCCTGGCGGATCGATGAACCCGCTTGCGCGGGCTATCGCAGTTTCACTTGGCGTGACACCAGCGATCGAGCAGCGCCGGGATGCGTTCGGGTTCCACCGCCGGGCAATAGAGCCAGCCCTGCAGATCGTCGCAGCCGCGAGCGCTCAGGAAGCTGGCCTGTTCCGCGGTTTCCACGCCTTCGGCGGTCACGCGCAGCTTCATGTGTCCTGCGATGGCCAGAATGGTCTCGACGAGGGCGGCACTGCGGTTGTCCGCGGGCAGTTCGCGCACGAAGCTCCGGTCGATCTTGAGGCGGTCCAGCGGGAGCGTCTTGAGCGATGAGAGGCACGAATACCCCGTGCCGAAGTCATCGATGGCGACCGTCACGCCCGAGCTGCGGATCTTTCGCAGCGTGGCCACCGCCAGCGATTCGGTCTGCAGCGCGCTCTCGGTGACTTCCAGTTCGAGCTGATCCGGCTCCAGGCGGGCGGCGCTCAGGGCCACGCTGACATCCGTCGTCAGCGTTCCGCTGGTCATTTCCATGGGCGAGGTGTTCACCGTCACGCGGATCGGCGCATGCCTCGCATCGCGCCAGGCACGGGCCTGACGGCAGGCTTCGCGCAGGACCCAGCGGCCGATGTCGATGATGAGCCCGCTCTCTTCCGCCGGCGGCACGATTTCTGCCGCGCCGAGCATGCCCAGCTCCGGGTGGTTCCAGCGCAGCAGGGCTTCCACTGCGACGCAGCGGCCGGTGGCCGAATCGATCTGCGGCTGGTAGTGCAGGCGCAGCTCGTGGTCCTGCAGGGCGCGACGCAGCCGCTGGTCGCGTTCCAGGTAGCGCGTGGTTCGCGCCGTGATGCCCGCGTTGTAGAACGCGTAGGAGTTGCCGCCCCGCGCCTTGGCTTCGCTCACGGCCGAGCCCGCGCACTGCAGCAGCTGCGTGGCGTCGCGACCGTCGTCCGGATACATCGCGATCCCGATGTTCGTGCTCACGGTGGCTGGTACGCCGCCGACGCTCAGGGGTTTTGCGAGCGCCCGGCTGAGCTTGTTGGCCACGGTGACCACGGGAGCCCCGGCCGGGATGTTTTCGAGCATGACCGCGAATCCGCCCTTGCCGAGACGCGCAGAAGTGTCGGCTGCCCGGACGCTGGTCTCGATGCGGCTGGCCACCTCGCGTTCCACGGTGTCACCCAGGGCCATCCCGTCGGCATGTGGATCCTGTTCGAGATCGAGCAGCAGCAGCGCGACGCGGTGATTGTTGCGCTGGGCGCGGCGTATGGCCTGCTCAAGCCGATCCTGCAGAACGAGGCGGTTCGGCAGGCCGGTGAGCGGGTCGTACAGCAAACGGCGCGCGTCTTCCCGATGTGACGGGCGTTCAGGGGTGAGGATGCCGATGAGCAGGCCCTCGTCCGCCGGCTCGTCCCGCACCGCATGCAGCCACAGGCAGGCAGGGACGACTTCACCTGCCTTCGTCGTCACGCTCAGTTTTCCCCGCCAGGACCCGTGGAGGCGGACCTGCTTCCAGAGGTCGGCATGCGCCGCGGCCGTCATGGACTCCGGCGTGAGGAACGGAACCTCGCATCCGATCCAGAACGCCGATTCCACGCCGGACAGGCTGGTGAACGCCGCGTTGGCGCTCACCAGCCGACGCTGGGCGTCCAGGACGAACAGCCCGTCGTTGCTGCGATTGGCATCGCTCGCGTTCCAGTGCACGCGGGACGCAAGCGTCGAGTCCGGATCCGCGGCCTGGGCCACGCCAAGGAGTCGCAGTTCGGCATCGTTCACGTCGGGCGCCACCCGCGCCACGATGCGCAGCGGCCGCGAGGGCTGACCCGGTCGCTGCTGGCGGAAAATCATCGAGCAGGGGACTCCCCGCTCGGCGGCATCGATTGCCGCCGATGCGACGATGGCGCGGTCCTCGTCGTGGACAAAATCGAGCAGCCGGCTCAGCCGCAACGACTGCCTGGCGGCGGTTTCCCCCACAAGCTCGGCCGCAAGGTCGCGGAGCGAAGGCATGACCGGCGTCTCGGCATCTGCGCCACCGTCCATCGGTGCCTGGGAGGGCGTTACCCCCCTGGTGGGCACGGCACGGTCCGCCACCGTGCGTTGCAGGGCCATCTGCAGGGTGGAATGCAGTTCGCGCTCGGAAAATGGCTTCAGCAGGTAGCCGTAGGGCTCGGTCGCGCGGGCACGGGCCAGGGTGGAATCTTCCGAGTACGCGGTGAGGTAGATCACGCGAATGCGCAGCTCGTCCAGCAGCTGGGCTGCCGCTTCCACGCCGTCGATCGGGCCCTCGATGTTGATGTCCATGAGCACCAGATCCGGGCGAGTGGTGCGCGCCCGGGCCAGGGCATCGGCCCCGCTGGCGGCGCGTGCCACGACGTCGTACCCGAGCTTCTCCAGCCGCCGCTGAAGGTTGAGTGCGACGATGCGCTCGTCTTCGACGATCAGGATCCGGGGCTTGTTCATGTCCGTTTGAAGCGAGGATTCCGCCGCGATGGCCATCTAGATCGCAAAGGAAACTCTGCACAGGTATTGCTACTGAATCGTGTGTAACGGGAGGGACGCGATGAAGCAGATCAGTTTGGCGGAGAGCGGGTTTGCGCGGACGAGCAAGGTGACGCGCAAGCAGGTGTTTTTGT
>JBQTJW010000037.1:0-26687 GCA_052386745.1 Panacagrimonas sp.
CTGGAACTCCACCAGCGACAGACCACGCTGAAATTGCACCCGGTTCATCGCCATCGCCGTCCCTCCGTCAGCCACCTTCTGCCCACATTATAAAATGATCCGGCTGAGGATTATTTCTAATCAGGAACGGGAATATTGCGCTCACTTCGCCATCGCATTTGACGATTCGCTCATAAATCGTTTTTACACACTCGTCCTCGCAGCCCATAACGTAGTCGGACACTGATCGGTCGACCTCTAGAAAAGGGGTGCCGCGTTCGTCCGCCTCTCTTTTGAAGGCCGTAACACCCGCTTCGCCAGCATATGCGGATTGATAACCGGTTCCGATGATCTGGTTGTCGACGTGATACACAAGGCCGCGCGTCACATACCCTCGGCACATCACACCATGTTTTAGAAGTCTTAGAACAATCTTTGCGCAATGGGACAGTAGATTGATCACCCCGGCCGGAGAGACCTCCGCGGAAGCGATTACACAATCAGATAACTGTGTTGCTCGGAAGTCGAGATTGCGTTCAATAAATTTTGCGCAGGGGCAGATGTATGGTCCGTCCTGCTCGAAGGCGATCCGCTCGTGAGCGCCTCCGAAAGCCTCCAATAGGGACAAGATCTCGGCGAGAGCCATTCCGCTGCCGTTGGCGGACTGCTCGACTAATTGCTTGAATCCGAGCACATCGACGAATGCGATGATTTTATCTTTGTATTCGACTGAGTTAGCGGATGCCATGACTTTCAGCGCAGTGGTGGTATTTGTGATGGCAGGAGTCAATCCCAACTCAACGCCCCGCCCGTCTGGTACTCGGTGACCCGCGTCTCAAAGAAGTTCTTCTCTTTCTTGAGGTCGATGACTTCGCTCATCCAGGGGAACGGGTTGGTGTCGGCGCCGGGGTAGATGGCCTTGATGCCAATCTGCTGGCAGCGGCGGTTGGCGATGAACTGCATGTACTCGGTGAACATGGCCGCATTCAGGCCGAGCACGCCGCGCGGCATGGTGTCGTGGGCGTAGCGGATCTCGAGCTGGGTGGCCTCGTGGATCATGTCGGCGGCCTGCTTCTGGAACTCGGCGGTCCACAGGTGCGGGTTTTCGATCTTGATCTGGTTGATCACGTCGATGCCGAAGTTCATGTGCATGGCTTCGTCGCGCATGATGTACTGAATCTGCTCGCTGGCGCCCACCATCTTGTTGCGGCGGCCGAAGCTCAGCAGCTGCACGAAGCCGACGTAGAAGAAGATGCCTTCAAACACCACGTAGAAGGCGATCATGTCGCGCAGCAGGCGCTGGTCGTTTTCCGGCGTGCCGGTGTGGAAGGTCTCGTCGGCCAGGCTCTGGGTGTACGGCAGGCTCCACGCGGCCTTGTCGTGGATGCTCGGCACTTCGCGGTACATGTTGAAGACCTCGGCCTCGTCCAGGCCCAGGCTCTCGATGATGTACTGGTAAGCGTGGGTGTGGATGGCCTCCTCGAACGCCTGGCGCAGGATGTACTGGCGGCACTCGGGGTTGGTGATGTGCTTGTAGACCGCGAGCACAAGGTTGTTGGCCACCAGCGAATCGGCGGTGCTGAAGAAGCCCAAGGAGCGCTTGATGATGGTGCGCTCGTCGGCAGTCAGCCCCTTGGGGTCGTTCCACAGCGCGATGTCGGCGCTCATGCCGATTTCCTGCGGCATCCAGTGGTTGTTGCAGGCGGCCAGGTACTTCTCCCAGGCCCACTTGTACTTGAAGGGGACGAGCTGGTTGAGGTCGGCGCGGCAGTTGATGATTTTCTTGTCGTCCACCTGGATGCGGCGTGCGCCCATGTCCAGATCCTCCAGGCCGGTGTGGCCGTGTTCGACGCGGGACGGCGGCTGCTTGAGGCGGAAGTCTTCCGGCGCGGGCACGGGTGGTACGGCCACGGGCGGCGTGGCGGCGGACACGATGACTCCTGCGTGAGGCGCAGATGCCGGGATGTGCTTGGCGGCGGTGACGGGTTCGTCGTCCCAGGAAAGCATGTGGATTCTCCGGATAATGGGTTTGGACCGCGTTGCGGCGCCCCGGTTTGGTTCGATCAGGCGGCGGCGCCGACGCCCCGGGCCGTGAGGACCATGAGCAGGGCGATGACGGCGATGAGCGCGGTCTGGATGTGAATGAACTTGCGCGTGCCGGCCCAGGCGCGTGCATCCGGCAGCGCGCCGCTGGCGTCCAGCGCCTTACGCCAGGTGATGAAGCGCAGCGTCGGCGGCAGCGACACCAGCGCCGCCACCACGAACAGCGTCAGCACGCCGTGGAAGGCGCCGGTGTGCAGGTAATACGACACGCCCTTGCCGCCCATGCGGGCCAGGCCGCTGATCAGCACCACCAGCACGCCGATGAAATAGAAGCGGTCGGCGCGCGCGATCAGCCGCACCACGTCCGCCCGCGGCTCCAGCTTCAGCAGGTACATCTCGGCCACGATCCCGCCCGAAAGCAGGATCACGCCGAGGTAGTGCAGCCAGGGAAGGGCGATGGTGGTGAGCATGGGCTTCGTGTCGTGGGAAGGCGGGTGAACAGGGCGAGCAGCATCAGAATTTGAGAGGCGCGGCTCCCGCACCCGCTGCTTCCTGCACCCGGCTCTCGCCGGGTGCAGGAAGCAGGCACCGTGTCGCCGCGACTACTGGCACGACTCGCAGCCCGGGTCGTACAGCGAGCACATCTTGGCGTCGGCCATGTCGGTGGCCGCGCGCATTGCTGGCGCCGGTGCCGCAGCGGCGGGCTTGGCGGCTGCCTTGGCCGCGCCACCGCCCTCGCCGTTGCCCACCTGGTTGAGCCGGCCATCGGTGATGGTGGTCTTCTCGGCGTGGGTGGCGCCCAGGGTGCGCAGGTAGTACGTCGTCTTGAGGCCGCTGGTCCAGGCGTGGCGGTACAGGTCGTCCAGCTTCTTGCCGCTGGGCGCGGCCATGTACAGGTTGAGCGACTGGGCCTGGTCGATCCACTTCTGCCGGCGGCTGCCGGCGTCGATCAGGCGCCTGCTGTCCACCTCGAAGGCGCACTTGTAGATGTCCTTCAGGTCCTGCGGCACGCGGTCGATGCGCTGCACGCTGCCGTCGTAGTACTTGAGGTCATGAGCCATCACCTCGTCCCACAGCCCCAGGGCCTTGAGGTCATTGGCGAGGTACTCGTTGATGACGGTGAACTCGCCCGAGAGGTTGGACTTCACGTACAGGTTGGAGAACTGCGGCTCGATGGACTGCGACACGCCGGTGATGTTGGCGATGGTCGCGGTGGGCGCGATGGCCATGCAGTTGGAATTGCGCATGCCCACGGTCTGCACGCGCACGCGCAGGCTGTTCCAGTCGTAGCGGCCGCTCTGCGCCGTGTCCTGGCGCAGGTACTGGCTGCCGCGTGCCTCGCCCAGCAGCTTCACCGAGTCGATGGGCAGGATGCCCTTGTCCCACAGCGAACCCTTGAACGTGGAGTAGGCGCCGCGTTCCTCGGCCAGGTTGGTGCTGGCCTTGATGGCGTAGTAGCTGATGGCCTCCATCGACTCGTCGGCGAAGCGGATGGCGGCCTCGCTCTCGTAGGCCATGCGCAGCTTGTACAGCGCGTCCTGGAAGCCCATCAGGCCCAGGCCCACCGGGCGGTGGCGCAGGTTGGAATTGCGCGCGGTTGCCACCGAGTAGTAGTTGTACTCGATGACGTTGTCCAGCATGCGCAGCGCGGTGCTGATGGTGCGCTCCAGCTTGGCCTCGTCGAGCTGGGGACCGTTGCCGGTCTGCACGATGTGGCTCGGCAGGTTCACCGAGCCCAGGTTGCACACGGCGATCTCGGAGCCCGCCTTGGTGTTGAGCGTGATCTCGGTGCACAGGTTGGAGCTGTGCACCACGCCCACGTGCTGCTGCGGGCTGCGCAGGTTGCAGGGATCCTTGAACGTCACCCAGGGGTGGCCGGTCTCGAACAGCATGCTCAGCATCTTGCGCCACAGGCTCAAGGCCTGGATGCGCTTGAAGTTCTTGATGCGGCCCTCGTCGGCGAGCTTCTCGTAGGCGGTGTAGCGCGCCTCGAACGCGGCGCCCATCAGGTCGTGCAGGTCGGGCACTTCCTCGGGCGAGAACAGCGTCCAGGGGCCGTCTTCCATCACGCGCTTCATGAACAGGTCGGGCACCCAGTTGGCGGTGTCGATGTCATGGCAGCGGCGGCGGTCGTCGCCGGTGTTCTTGCGCAGGTCCAGGAACTCTTCGACGTCGCGGTGCCAGGTTTCCAGGTAGGCGCACAGCGCACCCTTGCGCTTGCCGCCCTGGTTCACCGCCACGGCGGTGTCGTTGGCCACCTTGAGAAAGGGCACCACGCCATTGGACTTGCCGTTGGTGCCCTTGATGTAGCCGCCCATGCCGCGCACCGGCGTCCAGTCGTTGCCCAGGCCGCCCGCAAACTTGCTCAGCATGGCGTTGTCGTGGATGGCGCCGAAGATGCCATGCAGGTCGTCCGGCACCTGGGTGAGGTAGCAGGAGCTGAGCTGCGGACGCAGCGTGCCGCTGTTGAACAGCGTCGGCGTCGACGACATGAAGTCGAAGGACGACAGCAGCTTGTAGAACTCGATGGCGCGCGTCTCGCGGTCGATCTCGTTCATCGCCAGGCCCATGGCCACGCGCATGAAGAAGGCCTGCGGCAGCTCGAAGCGCACCTTGTTGGAATGGATGAAGTAGCGGTCGTACAGCGTCTGCAGGCCCAGGTAGTCGAACTTGGCGTCGCGCTCCGCCAGCAGCGCGCGGCCGAGCGTGTCCAGATCGAACAGGCAGAGCTTGGGGTCCACCAGCTCCAGCGCGGCCGCCTTGTGGATGTACTCGCGGAAATAGTCCGGGTACAGGCCCTTCATTTCCTCGAAGGTGGGCCGCGACTGCGGCTGGCCCAGGAACTTGAGCGCCTCGTGGCGCATGGCGTCCAGCAGCAGGCGCGCGGAAACGTAGGTGTAGTTGGGCTCCTTCTCGATGCGCGCACGGGCGGCGAGGGTGAGCGCCTGGCTCAGCTCCGCTTCCGGGATGCCGTCGTACAGGTCGCGGACCGCGGCCAGGACCACCTCCTCGCCATCCACGCCGGTGAGGCCGGCGCAGGCCTCGGCAGTGATCTGGTGCATGCGCGGCTCGTCCAGCGGCACGATGGCGCCATCGTCCAGCTTCACCGTCAGCGCCGCCTTGGCGCCCTGGGCGCTGGGCTGCCTGGCGGCCTCCACCGCGCGCTGCTGCGCGCGCTCGTTGCGGTACAGCACGTAGCTGCGCGCCACCTTGTGCTCGCCGGCGCGCATCAGCGCCAGTTCCACCTGGTCCTGGATGTCCTCGATGTGCAGCGTGCCGCCGCCATTGAGGTGGCGGGTCAGCGCCACTTCCACCTGCTGCGTGAGGCTGGTCACCAGCGAGCGCACGCGCGAACTGGCCGCGGCCTGCCCGCCTTCCACGGCAAGGAACGCCTTGGTCAGGGCAATGCTGATCTTCGACGCATCAAAGCTGGTGAGCTTGCCGTTGCGCCGGATCACCTTGATGCCGCCGGGCGCCGCGGACGCCATCTCGGCCGTGTTCGGCTCGTTGGAAGCCGGGACGCGGCGGACTTCGGGGATGCTGGCTCCAGGCTGGACGCTGTGCAGATTCATGTTGGTTTTGGTCCTCGCAATTGCTCGCAATTGATGGTGACGACGGCGCCAGGTCGAGCAAGCGCCGGGGAGGGTTGAACGTGCCGCAAGTGCTTCGCACGGCGATCCGTAACGACCGGGAAACGGGCATTGCCCGCCGATCGCCCCGATCCCACGCGAAGCACCCGCGAGCCGGGGAGGTTATCAGGCATTGCCCGCCATGACACCCCTGAAAAATCTATATCTAGTGGTTGTCTTTATGGATTACCACTACATGATGTGTTGACGCTTGTGGATCCGGCCTGCGCAGACTGTGTGCTGCCTGTGGATCAATTGGCGGAAATCCCCACGATTCAAGCCCCTCAGGCCGATCGTCGGGGGCGATGCCTCCAGGGGCAGAAGGCGTCCTCGTAGTGGGGAAAATAATCGGGTCTGACGAACGAGGATCGGGGGTCGACACGCTCGCCATAGGGGTTGAGGCGTGACAATTCCTCGGCAATGGGCAGGCTCGCCGGAAACGACGCCAGCGGGTTGTGGTTGTCCGCGCAGTCACCCGGTTTGTGCGCCCGGATTTGTGCGCACGGCTGCGGCCAGCAAAAAGCCCGGCAGGTTCCCCTGCCGGGCTGTGGGGTCTCGCGGGGACCTCAGTTGTCGAGCACGCGGAACTCGACGCGACGATTCTCTTCCTGGCCCGCCGGAGTGGCGTTGTCGGCGATCGGAGCGGTCTCGCCATAACCCACCGGGCGCATGCGCTCGCCGTTGGCGCCGCGGCCGACGAGATAACGCTTGACCGAGTTGGACCGGCGCTCGGACAGGCCGAGGTTGTAGGCATCGGTTCCCAGGGAGTCCGTGTGACCCTGCACCTCGACCGAGACGTCGGGATAAGCGGCGAGCGTTTCCGCGACGTCGTTGAGGATCAGTTCTGCCGGCTTGGTCAGCCGGTCGGAATCGAACTCGAACTTCACACCGCGCAGCACGAACTTCTGGTCGAGCGCGCAACCCTTGGCATCCACCGCCTCGCCCGGGCGCGGCGTGCGGCAGTCACCCACCAGGGCACAGCCATTGGGCAGGACCTTGAGGCCGGGCGGGGTGTGCGGACATTCGTCGAGGTGGTCGGGGATGCCGTCACCGTCACTGTCCAGAGGGCAGCCGTCCGGGCCGACCTTGATCTTGGGATCGGAGTTCGGGCACTTGTCGAGATTGTCCGGAATGCCGTCGCCGTCGCTGTCGGCAATCGAGCAGCCCTGGGCGTTGACGGCCTCGCCAGCCACCGACTGCGGGCACTTGTCGAGGTAATCGGGCACGCCGTCACCGTCACTGTCGGCGGGGCAGCCCTTGGCATCGACCGCAATGTTCGCCGGGGTGCCGGGGCACTGGTCCAGATGGTCCGGCACGCCGTCACCGTCGGAATCCAGGGGACAGCCGTTGGCGTCCACCGGCGATCCGGGCGGAGTGTTGGGGCACTTGTCGAGGTAGTCGGGCACGCCGTCCTGGTCGAGATCGATCGGGCAGCCATCGGAGTACACCTTCACGCCCTGCGGGGTGTTGGGGCACTTGTCGGCGCGGTCGGACACGCCGTCGCCGTCGGTATCGCGGAGTTCGCCACTGAAGGCGTAGCGGAAGCTCGCGCCGATGTTGTGCGCCTTGTACTCGCCCTCCAGCGTGGAAATGATGCCGGTGCTGGGCGCCCGGGTCTCGTACGCCGGCTCTTCCGCCGACACGTAACGGTAGTCGAGCGACACGGCCGTCTGGTTGCCGAACCAGTAGGCAATGCCGCCACCCAGCTGGAAGGCCGTGGTGTTGTCGTCGGCGCTGTTGCTGGACGCATTGAGCTCGGTGTTCTGCACGCCAACGCCGCCGCCGAAATACGGGGCGATATTCCCCAGGTCAAGGTCGTACCAGACGTTTGCCATCAGGCGAATGGCGCGCAGCGATGCCTCATCGCTGCTGACCGAGGTCGCACCGTTGACCCGGATCGATTCGACGTCGTTCTCGATGTAGCGCAGGTTGAGTTCCGGGCGCAGGCCGCCTTCGAACAGGTACCCGAAGGAGAATCCGCCGCCAAACCCTTCCTTCATGTTCACGAAGGCCGGGGCCGTCTGCGAGGCGCCGGGCACCAGCGTCGCCGTGCTGTTGTTGCCGAGCAGGCACAGGTTGGGCGTGAGCGCCACGGCCAGGCCCAGCAGATTGATGGGCAGGAGGCAGGAATTGGGCGATCCCGTGAGTCGATCGGGGATGGTGGTGGTGAGGGTCGCGTCGAAATCCTCGACCTCGGAATACACACCCTCCAGCCCGAAATACCAGCCGGGCGAAGACTGCGCCACGGCGTTGAGAGACAAGCTCACCAGGCTTGCGCTGACGAGCCCTTTCACCAGCGCCCCGCGGATACGTTCGTTGATTGCCATGCTGTCCCCTGAAACGAATCTGTTATGCCGGACCGTCGAGCGGAGCCGACTGCAAAACCTGGATCCCGAGCCTGCCGGTCATGCCCGGCCGGACCGCGTTTGCATCCCTTTAACTTCAACCGCCAATTTACTGACTCGGCTTGCTTTTGCAAAGCATGGCCACGCCCTGCCGATGGTCTGTGCACTTTGCAGCGCCGGCTCAGCACGGCGGTCCCGATGGATACCGCCGGGGCAGGATCAATGTCCCGCCGCGCCCCTGGCGTAGTCCATCAATGGCGGCTCGGCGAGCGCGAGACGGGGCTGCGGCAGCCCGTTGCCGACGGTGCTCCCCACGATCTCCAGCAGACCCTTCACCAGCGGAGCCTGGAGCAGGGCCGCCAGGTCCACCGGCAGGAGGCTGCACAGGCGCGCGTTGGCATTGGCACGCTCAACGTCCGCCGGACCGGCGTGGCTGATGGCGTCCACCGCCAGGTCGAAGGCGATGGGGTCTGTAGTGCCAATGGCGAAATGCTCCGACAGATGGCCGGGGCAGATATCCTGCAGCAGGATGTTGACCACGCGCGGGTTGGTCTGCCCCGGCTCCAGCGGCGCGGTGGCGTCCACCCGGACCGGCCTCACCAGTTCGTCGAACAGGGTGTAGACGGAGGTGTAATCGATGTCGCCCGGGGTTTCATCGCCGGCATTGACGGCCTCCACGAAGCTGGAAGTGGGTGAAAACTGGTAGATCACTTCCGGCAGCAGGCCGATCGGCAGCCCGCTGAGGCCGAGACGGTCTACTAGGCCGCTCACCAGGTCGGAACCGAGCGCCACGTTGGTTCCGTGATTGGGTGAGGCGAGCATCACGAAATCCTCCACTGCCTCGCGCGCGGAAGGAAAGAACTTGAGCGCCCAGCGCGGCATCAGGCCGCCCTGGCTATGTCCGATCATGGCGACCTTGCGGCCGCTTTCGGAGTGGATACGCCGCAGCGCACTGACCACGTATTCGGCCGAGATCTGCATGTCGCCCAGCCCGCGATTGGGATAGGTAACGATGCACACGTCGTAGCCCATGGCGACCAGCTGCGGCGTATAGAACAGCGTGTACTGCTCGGTGCCGGTCACGAAGGTGCCGTGCACCAGCAGCACCGGCGGCTTGTCGGGATGCTCGAACGGCGTGCAGTGCAGGGCCGCATCCAGCGTGGCCTGGTCGGTCACCAGCTTCGGATCGGGGCTCAACACGGCACTCGGCGATTGCGCGCCGCCGCAGCCGTGGAGAAATGCGCTGGTGACGATGGCCGATACCAACAGAAGCCGGCTGCCATTCATGGATTCATCCCGGGTGAGTTTCGTTCGCCGACAGGGTACGCCAGACGGATCATGCCGCATCGTGTTCGCCGGGCATGCTGATCCCGGCCGCTGCGGCGAACCACCCCTCGGGGGCGTCCCTCGGCGTTTAGGGATACGTCCTAGGTTGTTGCGCGGGGACGGCACTTCCATAGTCGCAGCGCCTTTTCCGGCCGCGCGTGGGGCCGAGCACGAGGGCGATTCCATACCTTGCAGGCCGCCGCCCGAAAGTATCAAACCCCATGTCCATGCTGATCAGTATCGATAACGGCGGCACGCTGACGGATGCCTGCGTGATCTACGGCGCCAAGGTGTTCCGCGCCAAGACGCTGACCACGCCGCACGATCTCACCCAGTGCTTCGTGCAGGTGCTCAAGGAGGTGTCCAAGCGCATCTACGGCGAGACCCGGCTGGATGCGCTGCTGGAAGAGGTGGACTACATCCGCTACTCCACCACGCAGGGCACCAATGCCGTGGTGCAGCGCAAGGGGCCGCGCCTGGGGCTGATCCTGCGCCAGGGCCAGGACGCGGGGGCGCTGGTCCGCAGCGCGGGCGAGGCCGAGCTGATGCAGGCCATGGTCGGCGAGCGCGTGGCGCACATCGACGTCGGCGTGACCGACGAGCAGTTGCAGGAGAATCTGCCGGGCATCGTCAACGCCCTGATTTCCGCCGGCGCCAACCGCCTGGTGGTGAGCCTGGGCGGCGCCACGCTGGCCGAGGACGAGCTCAAGCTCAAGCGCGCCGTGCTGGCCCGCTACCCGCGCCACCTGCTGGGCGCCGTGCCCATCCTGTATTCGCACCAGCTTTCGGACGACCGCGACAACGCCCGCCGCACCTGGAGCAGCCTGCTCAACGCCTTCCTGCACCCGGCGATGGAGCGCTTTCTCTACAACGCCGAGAACGTGCTGCGCGAGGCGCGGGCGCGCAACCCGCTGCTGATCTTCTGCAACGACGGAACTACCTCGCGCGTGGCCAAGACCGCGGCGGTGAAGACCTGGGGCTCGGGCCCGCGCGGTGGCATGGAAGGCGCCCGCGCGCTGGCGCGCCATTACGCGCGCAACACCGTGGTGACGATGGACATCGGCGGCACCACCACCGACATCGGCGTGGTGGACCGCGGCAGCGTGCGCGAGCAGCGCTGGGGCTCGCTGGAAGACATCCAGATCTCCTTCCCGCTGTGCGAGGTCGAGAGCCTGGGCGCGGGCGGCAGCTCGGTGTTCAGCGTGGTGGACGGCCAGCTGGCGGTGGGGCCGGAGTCCGTGGGTGGCACGCCGGGCCCGGCCTGCTTCGGCTACGGCGGCACCGCCGCCACCATCACCGACGCCTACCTGCTGCTGGGCGTGCTCGACGGCCATTCCTACTTCGGCGGCAGCCTGAGGCTGGACGCCGAACGTGCCAGGACGGCGATCATCGAGAGCGTCGGCAAGCCGCTCGGCCTGGGCCTGGACCAGGCGCTGGTGGCGATGGAACAGGCCTACGTCGGCAAGATCGCGCGCGCGATCGGCGCCATCGGCGCGCTGGGCGCGTCGCCGGCCGATGTCACGCTGCTGGCCTTCGGCGGCGCGGGGCCGCTGTCGGCCTGCCGCATCGCCGGGCAGCTGGGGATCACGCAGATCATCGTGCCGCGCATGGCCGCGGTGTTCAGCGCCTTCGGCATCGGCTTCTCCGACATTGCGCACACCTACGAGACCACGCTGATGCAGACCTGCGAGAACGGCCTGGCCAAGGCCTTCGAGCAGCTCACCGACCGGGCGCGGCGCGACATGTTCGCCGAGGGCTTCGAGCTGTCGGACTGCACCGTGGAGAAGACGCTGGGCTTCTGCCAGAACGGCCAGCACGCCACGCGCCACTTCAACGGCGAGGCGCGGGTGCCGGAGGGCGTCAAGCTGTGCCAGGACCTGCGCGTGCAGCTGCGCGCCACCCGGGCCATTCCGCACTTCCAGCTCAAGCCCATGGACGGCCGGGCGCGCAAGGACGCCACCGCGTCGGCGATGCGCCAGGTCCGGCTCGTGGCCGACGGCGCGCTCCACGACGTCGCGCTGCCGCTGTTCCGCCACGAGGAACTGGCACCGGGCCACGCGGCCGCGGGGCCGGCGGTGGTGGAGGAGGAATATTTCACCTGCCTGGTCCCGGCCGGATGGCGCTTCGAGATGAACGACAACCAGGACCTGGTGCTGGAGCAAGTGGACCGCGACGCCAGTGACGGCACGGAGTGAGCCGATGAACGTGGCAATGACCGAGTACCTGATGATCGACCTCGACCGCGAGCTGTGGCAGTGCCGCGTCTGCGCGCACGAGGTCGGCAGCGCCCGCGCGCCGTACAAGGAGGGCCTGCTGGTGCACGCGCGCGATCCGCGCGAAATCCACAAGCCCATCCTCGATCCGTCCTACGAGTTCACCTTTGCGCCGGACCCGGCCTGGGTGCAGATCCTGGAGTACTACTGCCCCGGCTGCGGCACGATGGTGGAGGTGGAGTACCTGCCGCCGGGCCACCCGCCGCTCAACGACATGGAATTCGACATCGATGCGCTCAAGCGCCAGTGGAGCACGCGCGGTGCTCAGGATCTGCGCACGATCGCAGGGCCGTCGCCCGCGGGCGTGGACTACCACGGGCAGAAGCCCATGAGGCGCTGACATGAAACGCGTCGCCGTCGACATCGGGGGCACCTTCACCGACTGCTTCATGGTCTCGAACGAGCACACCATCCAGTCCAAGGCCCTGACCACGCATCACAACCTTGCGCTCGGTTTCCGCGAGGCCCTGCAGGCGGGCTGCGACAAGCTCGGGCTCCAGGTGCTGGACGTGCTGTCGCAGGTGGACTCGGTGCGCTACGCCACCACGCTGGGCACCAACGCGCTGATCCAGCGCAAGGGGCCCAAGGTGGCGCTGCTGATCACCGCGGGGTTCGAGTCCTCGGTGCCGCTGTCGCGCGGCCGTGGCTACGGCGAGGGCCTGGACATGCGCGCGCAGCAGGATCTGCCGGGCGCCTGCCGGCCCGAGGCCCTGGTGCCGGTGCCGATGATCGCGGGCGTGCGCGAGCGCATGGACGCCGTGGGCAACGTGCTGATGCCGCTGGACGAGGACGACCTGCGCGACAAGATCCGCACGCTGGTGGACCGCGGCGCGCAGTCGTTCTGCGTGTCGCTGGTCAACGCCGTGGCCAACCCCGTGCACGAGCGGCGCATCCAGGAAGTGCTGCTGGAGGAATACCCCGAGCACCTGCTGGGCGCCATGCCGATCGTGATGTCGCACAAGGTGGCCGGCCGCAAGGGCGAGTACGTGCGCACCTCGTCCACCATCATCGATGCGTTCCTGCACGACGTGATGTACCACGGCCTGTCCTCGCTGGAATTGAACCTGCGCGAGTCCAGCTACAGGAAGCCGATGCTGGTGATCCACAACTCCGGCGGCATGGCGCAGCTCAATTCCACCGACGCGCTGCAGACCATCCACTCCGGCCCGGTCGCGGGCGTGAGCGCCTCGGAGCACCTGGCCCGGGAGGCGGACCTGGGCAACGTCATCTGCACCGACATGGGCGGCACCAGCTTCGACATCGGCCTGGTGGTGGAAGGCGGGGTCAAGCATTACGACTTCAACCCGGTGATCGAGCGCTGGATGGTCAGCGTGCCGATGATCCACCTGGTGACCCTGGGCGCCGGCGGCGGCTCCATCTGCCGGTACGACCGCATGTACAACACCGTGCAGGTGGGCCCGACCAGCGCGGGCTCCGATCCCGGCCCGGCCTGCTACGACCGCGGCGGCCTCAGGCCCACCGTCACCGATGCCGACCTCGTGCTCGGCTACCTGGACCCGCTCAACTACGCGGGCGGGCAGATCCGGCTCAAGGCCAGCCGCGCGCGCCAGGCCATCGAGGAGGCCATCTGCGAGGAGCTGGACGTGTCGGCGGTGGAAGCGGCGCTGATGATCCGGCGCAAGGTGGACGCCAACATGGCCAACGGCATCTCCACCGAGCTGCGCGCCCGCGGCTACGACCCGCGCACCTTCACCCTGCTGGCCTATGGCGGCAACGGGCCGCTGCACGGCTGCGGCATTGCCAACCAGCTGGGCATCGACCGCATTCTGGTGCCGCCGTTCTGCTCGGTGTTCTCGGCGGTGGGCGCCGGCAACATGCACCAGCTGCACATCCACGAGAAGTCGCTGTTCATGTGGATCTACGACAGCAACACCCGGCACCTGTACCGCGACTACGCGGCCTTCAACCAGGTGGTGGAAGCGCTGGAAGCGGCCGGCCGCCAGGACCTGCTGCGCCAGGGCATGGACGTGAAGGACATCCGCCACCGGCTGGAGCTGGACATGCGCTTCGGCAACCAGCTGGCCGAGACCACGGTGGTGGCGCCCAAGATGCGCTTCGAGACCATCGAGGACGTGATGGCCATCATCCAGCAGTTCTCGCGCGACTACGGCCACCGTTTCGGCAGGGGCAGCGAGGCGCCGGAGGCGGGCATCCGCATCAACACCATCCGCGTGCAGAGCTACGTCGAGCTGGAGACGGTGAGCCTGTCGCGCCTGCGCGCCACCGGCGGCACGCGCGCCGCCCCCGCTGCGGCAAGTACGCGCAAATGCTGGTTCGTGGGCCAGGCGGGCGCGCTGGACACGGCCATCCACGACCACGCGGCGCTGGAGGTCGGCATGGTGGTGCAGGGCCCGGCGGTGATCGTGTCCGCCACCACCACCTACCTGGTCGAGCCCGGCTGGTCGGCGGAAATGGCCGAGCACGGCGCGGCCTGGTTCACGCGCGGCGCGGCCCGTGCCGGCGGCAAGGCACAGGTCAGCCGCGCGAAGGCCGAAGCCTGAGCCCTCATCCCACGACCGGAATCCAGCCATGGGCAAGAACGAAGCACTGAGCTACAGCGAGCGGGAAAAGGCCATCCTCAAACAGTTCCTGGCCGACAACGTGTTGTTCCTTGGCCCCGATCCCGAGATCATGGAGGAGCACGACATTTCCCCGCGCACGCCGATGGAGGAGGCGGCGCTGCAGAAAGAGATCGACCCCGCCGTGCAGGCGCTGGTGCGCGACCGCCTGCAGGCCGGCGCCAACGAGTCCTTCGAGATGCTGGAGCAGATGGGCGCGGCGCCCGGCGCCAAGTGGGGCGACCTCATCACCGGCGTGTTCACCGCCAGCGGTGACCTTGGCGTGTGCAGCGCCGGCGGCGTGCTGCTGTTTGCCTCGCTGGTGCACCACCCGGTGAAGTTCATCAACAAGTACTGGACCCACGACCCCACCGTGGGCGTGCGCGAGGGCGACGGCTTCATCCACAACGACGCGCGCTACGGCAACATCCACAACACCGACCAGTCGATGATCCTGCCGATCTTCCACCAGGGGCAGCTCATCGCCTGGGCCGGCACCACGGTGCACGAGGGCGAGAACGGCGCCATCGAACCGGGCGGCATGCCCTCCGCAGCCGAGTCGGTGTACGAGGAAGGGCTGAAGATGTCGCCCTTCAAGGTGGCGGAAAACTACGAGCTGAAGAAGGACCTGGTCACCTTCCTGCAGAACTCGGTGCGCGAGCCCAAGCTCCAGTTCGAGGACATGAAGACCAAGCTCTTCGCCTGCCGCCGCATGCAGCAGCGCGTGGCCGCCACCATCGAGGAGTTCGGCGTGGACGCGGTGGTCGCGTCCTTGCGCAAGGGCCTGGAAGACTGCAAGGCCGAGGTGCAGCGCCGCCTCACCGAGTGGCCCGACGGCACCGTGCGCTCCATGGTGATGGCCGACTCCACCCTGCGCGAGAACGCGCTCATCAAGGTCTGCCTGGAGCTGCGCAAGACCGGCAGCGAGCTGGTGTGCGACTTCCGCGGCTCCTCGCCGGAATTCGCCAACCGCTGCAACAACACGCTGCTGTCTTCGCTCAAGGGCATGCTGGCGCAGCTGTTCCTGGTGTTCGTGTGGCCGGACCTGCCGCGCAACCAGGCGGTGTTCTCGCCGATCCGGGTCATCACCGACCCGAAGTCCGCCCTGCATTCGTCGTACACCACGCCGAACGCGCAGTCGATGATGACCTTCTTCCCCGCCTTTTCGTCCACGCAGCAGGCGGTGGCCAAGTTCATGTACAGCTGCCCGCAGAAGTATTCCAAGCTGGTGGCGCCGTGGCACAACATGATCCGCACCTTCATCTGGGGCGGCATCACCCAGCACAACGAGATGGTCGGCAACCTATGCGCCGACCTCAACGGCATGGGCGGCGGCGCGCGGGCCGACAAGGACGGCGAGCACGCCGTGGCCCCCATCTTCGCGCCCATGGCCGATCTCGGCGAGCAGGAACTGAACGAGGAGGAAGTGCCCTTCATCCAGATCGTCAGCAAGAAGCTGATGAAGGACAACGTGGCCTTCGGCAAGTACCGCGGCGGGCAGGGCTACGAGATGATCGCGTCCAGCCTCGGCAGCCCGATGTGGGGCTTCATGACCTGCTGCATCGGCTCCAAGGTGAGTTCGGTGCCCGGCCTGTTCGGCGGCTACAGCGCGCCCACCTACCCGCTGTGCAAGATCAAGGGCGTGGACGTGTTCGAGGTGATGAAGACCGACCCCAAGAAGTTCGAGTTCTCCATCGTCGACCTCATGAACCGCAGGCCCTTTGCCGGAGCCAGCTACACCACCCACCACACCGGCCTCCAGTTCGAGCTGGCCAGGCGCGGCGAGCTGTTCATGATCACCCAGGGCTCCGGCGGCGGTTACGGCGACGTGCTCGACCGCGATCCGGCCCTGGTCATCAAGGACATCGAGGAAAACCTGCTGTCGCACGAGGCCGCGCGCCGCGTCTACCACGTCGTCTACAACCCCGAGACGCTGGTGCTGGACCGCGAAGGCACGACCAAGGCGCGCCAGGCCGAGCGCGAGGCGCGCAAGAAGCGCGGCGTACCGTTCAAGCAGTTCGTGAAGAAATGGACCCGCCCCGAGCCGCCGGCCGACCTGCCGTACTACGGCTGCTGGGACGACCGCGGGACGATCTACGCCGGCCCCTACGGCGGCGTGCCGCGCGCCACCATGAGCGCCGACAACATCCAGCCCATCGTCATGCCCAACCCGCGCGACGTGCGCATCGCCCAGCTCGAAGCGCGCGTGCGCGAGCTGGAGAGCAAGCTGGTGTAGGGCAGATCAGCACCACGGCTCCCGTCCTCCTGTCGTCATTCGAGCCCGGCTTCCGGCCGGGCCGCTTTTTTGGCCGACGGCCGGCTTCAGGCGCTAGGAGCGCGCGGGAATCTCCCGCTCTGCGCCCCTTCCAGGCCCATCCGCCGGAACACAGCGGGCAGGTACGGGGCGGTTCCAGCGCGTCGAACAGATGATTCAGCGCTGCCTCGCCACGTGGGCGTAAGCATCTGGCCGTGCCGTCGCTCCGCAAATGGTCTGGCCCTCGGCGCGAACGGGTTGCACTCATCGCGTTCCGGCGAGTCCCTGAAAATGCGTTTATCCGCCCGATTTTGCAGGTGTATTGCTGGACGACTCCTGACGCGATTCGACCGCGGGAACGACCTGGAACCGTGTTTCGAGCAGGTGCGGGTCGTCGAAGTACACGTCGCCCTTCAGCGATACCGGGTGATGGCCCCACTGCCGGATCGCGCCGGCCTTGAGAACGTCGGAGGCCGAGACGGCGACGTCAGAGCCTGCGCTCGTGCCCGCAACGGTGCCATCGGGCCCGAACAGGCTTCGCGTTCCACCGCCCGGCAGGGGCAGCGTCAGAAGCTTTTCGTAACGGCGCAGCCCAAACTCCTTGACCTCCGAGGCGCGCACATCAGAGGCCGAAACCAGGCGGACCACCTCGTGCTTTCCAGTGCCGATGCGCACCACGAAGTCGTTCGGCACCGGCGTCTGAGGAATCAGGACCATATCGTCGGGAACGTCGCCACGCTTCTTGAGATTCTGCAGCGGGAACCAGAGGTGGTCGAAGCCACGGGCGTGGATCGTGTCGTACGCGAGCGGCTTTCCAACCTCGTCGAGGGTGACCCGCCAGATCAGGCCGTCAATCCGGCCGCCATCAGCGCCGTCCGCCCCGGATGCCGCTCGTCCCGGGAACCAAACGAAGTAGTTGAGCTGGATCAGACTGTGGTCGCCAAGCCGGGCATAGTCCGCCTGAAAGTCCACCACGGGCGCGGAAACGTCCACGTACGGACCGGCATCGCCCATCCCCGGAGAGCCGATCTTGTCCAGCTTTCCAGCCGTTTCAATCAAAAGATTCGGCGCAAAGCGTTTGGCAAGCAGTTCCCACTGACTTTCGGTCAGCCCGACCCGGCCCATGCCATCACGAAACGCCTGCTTGAAGCCATCCGTGGGCACGGTGCTCGATCCGTCGTAGGGTTTCACTTTCCAGAGCACCAGGGTGCCTGGAACATTGCGTTCGGTGGTCGGTGTGCTGAAGCTGGCGCGCACCTGCGCGGCGTGCTGCTTCTCGGCCTCCTTCAACTCGGGCTTGACGGGTACCGATCCGTCCGGCCGCTCTGCAGGGATGTGCGTCAGGGTGGCAAGGTGCTCCCGGTCAGCGTCCTCGACGAGTTCCATGTTGGAAAGCCAAACGCCGCAAAGGCGCAACTCGCTGAGCAGCGAGATTCTTTCCGGCAGTTCCAGCCCGAGGTTCTGCAACTCGATGTCGCGGGAGAAACCATCGTTGTCGCGCAACTGGTACAGCCAGTCGCTGAGCGCTTCCATGCGCCTGACCTCGGTGCCGAAGGATGCGATCAGCCGATCGCTGCGCATGTAGGGATAGCCCGGGATCCGGTAATAGCCCTTGTCGCGAACTCCCGCCGCATCGATCTGCGCGTCTACCGCCGCAAAGCGAGCACGGCACGCGGAAATCGTGTCGCTGAACTTTTTCTGGTTTGCGGCCGGCGAACTATCGTTCGGAAGGATCTCATCCGGAGCGGCAATCGCACACATGGCGGCCCCACCCATGGCGATTCCGCCAAGTATGCTCAGGACGGATCGACGATTCTTCATTGTCATGGTCTCTCTCTCATTGACTCATTTCGCGACGGTTCGGCGGCATCGGGCGCACCACCCTTTTCGGGCGTTCCCTGCCATCCTCGATTTTCAGCAACGCGATGTGAAAGGCTGCCGAGACTTCGTCTTCGGTCCAGTCCGCCTCAAACAATTGCCTCCACACTACGCCTCCAGCCCAGCGAACGATAGCTTCAGCTCGCGTGAAGTGATGAACTGACCCGGATACGACGGTGAGTCAAAACTGGATGCGCGCTGAAATGACTTTGGCTTCAGGTAGGGCGCCTTTCCGGTCGCAGACAGGACCGCTTTTCGGCTTTCGGCTTGGGGTTGCTTCTAAACCGGAATCGTGTCCCCTCCCATAAGTCTTTCAGTTTATTGATTTCCTGAGTAACCATCCCCAGGCAAAGCCGGGGGCTTTTAAAGTGTGAGCCGCTCAAAGCGGCTATGCGGGGACGCTAACGCGGCCCCGCTCCTGTCGGGCCACCTTCTGATGGCCCGTTACCTCAGCAAGTTCGTCTGATCCAGGCGCTGATCTTCGCACTCCTGGTTCTGGATCTACGCGCGGATCACCGCTTCGTCTCTCCCCACGGTCGAGACGAAGTACCCTCGCGCCCAGAAGTGTTGCCCCACAAAGTTTCGCTTGCGCTCCGCGTATACCCGCGCCAAGTGGATCGCGATCTTGCCCTTGATGTACCCCACCACCTGCGACTCCGCGTACTTCGGTGGAATCGAGATCATCATGTGCACCCGATCCGGCATCCGGTGCCCCTCCTCGATCCGACTCTCGCGCTGCTGCGCCAGTGCCCGGAACACCTCCCCAAGGTGCCTGCGCAACTCCGCATACAGCGCCTTGCGCCGGCACTTCGGTATGAACACAACGTGATATTTGCACTGCCATTTCGTGTATGAACCGCCCCGGTTTTCCCGGAGGCTCGTTGGTGTGAGTCACGCCGCTTTGGCGTACTCGGGGATGTGTGAATAGTAGGCGGCTTCTGCTTCGGCGGGCGGGATGTTGCCGAGAGGTTCCATCAGTCGGCGATTGTTGTACCAGTCGACCCATTGAAGCGTGGCCCACTCGACGTCTTCGCGGCGTTGCCAGGAAGGTCGCCGGTGGATCACCTCAGCCTTGTACAAGCCGTTGATGGTCTGGGCCAGGGCGTTGTCGTAGGAATCGCCCACGCTACTCACGGACGGCTCCAGACCGGCATCGGCAAGACGTTCGGTGTACCGGATCGAAACGTACTGGACGCCGCGATCGCTGTGATGGATCAGCCGATCCGGGCCGACCGGCTTCCGTTCATGCAGCGCCTGCTCAAGCGCGTCGAGCACCAGGTCGGTCCCGGCCGACGACGAAGCACGCCAGCCAACGATGCGGCGCGCGAAGACATCGATGACAAAGGCCACGTAGACGAAGCCCCGCCAGGTCGAGACGTAGGTGAAGTCGGAGACCCACAGCTTGTTCGGTCGATCCGCCTTGAACTGCCGACGGACATGATCCAGCGGGCACGGCGCGTTTGCGTCACTCACCGTCGTGCGCACCGACTTGCCGCGGATGACGCCGCGCAGGCCCCGGCGCTTCATCAGGCGCGCCACCGTGCATCGGGCCAGGTCAAATCCCTCGCGCCGGAGCTGCCGCCACACCTTGCGCACGCCGTAGACCTGGAAGTTGTCGTTCCAGACCCGCTCGATCTGGGGCATCAGCGCTCGATCCCGCTGATCCCTCGCGGATCGGCGCTGCGGGTCAGCCTGCCGGGCTGCGTGCGCGTAGTACGTCGATGGGGCGATCGGCAGCACCTTGCAGATCGGCTCGACCCCGTGGACCGAGCGATGCTCGTCGATGAACGCCTTCATCGTTTGAACGGGCGGTCGAGCTCCGCCTGCGCAAAATACGCCGACGCCTTGCGCAAGATCTCGTTGGCCTGTCCCCTTCATCGTGAGCGGGCCGCCGGTAGTCGCATTTGCCTTCGGAGCCCAGGTTTCTACGATGATAGAGAAGTGCTCCAACCGCTTCCAAAAGTGGTCGTGCTAGTCAGAAACACTCTCTGATACAGGCATATACGTATTTTTGGAAGCTCGTTTTAGATCCTGCGAAGGCAACGGCGAGCGTTCCAAAACTCGTCTCGTAGCCGACCAAGAATCCAAAAATGGGCACCGTAGTCTCCGCGCCAATCGACCATTGCCCTCATCCAGAACGAGAGCGATTTGGCGGGTGAATCCGTTGCCGCAGGCAGCATGAGCCCTTCTTCAGTGACCGGCAATAGGCAGGGTCAGCGGTCGTCGCCACCCCCCAGGACGGGTCGCACCGAGTTACCTGGAAGCCCGCGCGAAAGCTCTTCGAGCCCGAGGCTGCGCGGCTTGCGAAACGCCGTCGCGATGCGATCAATGTCGTCGGCCGAAACGCCCGCTTCCTCGAAGTGCTGTTTCCACTCGCGGACAACGCCACTGATCCGCTCGATGTGTTCGATCGCCTGCGGGCGTGTCAGCCCGAAGACGCCATGCCGGGTCATTGCATTGGTCAGCGTCGCCAGCCGTCCTTGCTCGCCGACACCCAGGTGCAGGAAGCGCTCCTCGGCAATGCTCGTCGCAGGCACCACGTCGTACAGGGGTGACAGACGCCAGCCACCCGCAGCCGCGTCGAGCACGAACCCATGATTACGCAGATGGTCGTCGTTGTTGTGGACCAGGATGTTGAAGACCATCCGCCCGAACAGTTCGGCCTGGTCCGCCTTCAAGCAGGAAGTTGCGCCGTGGGTCGCGATGGCCTGCGAGATCTCGGCATAGCTCGCGAGATGAGACTCCGACTCATGCCGTGCCAGCAGGGTCAGGGCCGATAGGAAGTGGTGGCGGACGTAGTGCTCGCCCACCCGGCGGCGATCAAATCGCTCGACCAGCACGGCGCGACGACGCTCGCCGATGTCCGCAGCGCGCACCTCCGCAACCTTCAGCCCTGCCTTTGCGGCCATCAGCAGGGTCGCTCGCTCCACGTCGGGCATCGACCATGTGTCCGAAGGCAGCGAGAACTTTGCCAGCCATTGGCGGCCATCCACTTCGACCACGGCCTTGGGTCGGGCACCGCCCATGGAGGTCCCGGCATCAAAGATCTTTTCGAGCCGGGCGGGGATCGGCTCGCCGGCATCGATTCGTTCAGCGGCCTCCTGCAGGTAGCCGAGATCGACCACCTGGGCCAGCGCTCCCGCGGTGGCGGGCGACGTTGGCGTATCCCGGAAGTCGAGGGCGCCGGTCCGATTGGAGCCCGCGTTGCGCAAGTAGACGGATTCCGGAAGCGGGCCGGTGCGGCGCAGCCGGTTCTCGATCACGCGGCGTCCCCAGCCATCGGGTGCGGCGTCCCGGATCACGCCGAACTCAGCGAGGCGCCCTCCGGTGGTGAGGGGTGGCTCCCGCTCTGCGTCCACGCCGGGCCCTGGCAGGGCAAGCGTCAAGGGATCAAGGGCAATCGCCTGGCGCCGTTCCGCGTAGCGTCGGCCGTACCGGAATATCGATTGGAGAAGCTTGTCTCCGTCCTCGACCAGGTTCAGCAATCCGGCAGGCACTGCCTCATGCGCACCGTCCAGGTACAGGAAGACGGCAAATTCAGAAGCCATAGCGTGCGTCGTCCTTCACCTTCGACTTGCGGACGCGCCTGACGGCATTTCCTGCGCGCAATGACTCGCCGAGCTGATCGGCCGCGGGCGCGGCTGCAGCTACGATGCCCTCCAGCAACTGCAGTTGCATCAGTGCGCTGGCCAGAGTGCCAGTCGAAACCGACGGATCACCGGCTTCCAGCCGCTTGTAGGTTCCCGCGGAGGTGACCACTCGTGCCGCCGCTTCCGCGATGGTCCAACCTCGAGCCTGTCGGGCGGCGCGCAGATACTGCCCCAGTTGCCGCAGGGGAGACTCCAGGGAGGGCAGCAGGCCAGCTTTTGCATTACGCTTCATGGATCATATATAAGCCATAAAATCACTTTAAGGTCAATATATGATCCATTTTAATGCTGGAAAATGGATAGGTCCTCACGCATTCCGGCGTCGCTCGCCGAGCCTGTAGGCCCAACTGCGCACCCCGCCCGGCATCTTTCGCAGCGCACCCGGCGTTACCAACTCAGAAGAGATGTCGCGCAACGCCGTATCCGGTGAGCTCTTGGCGGCAGCTGTTGCTGCTCGCGCAGAGTTGATCAGCATTGCCGCCGATGCCCGGACCGGCCCGATCACCGGCTCGCGCCACAGACCGTAGACGGCTCTACGCATAAATGCGGCATACAGGGTGAGGCGCTCGATGCGCACGATGGTCCAGCGCAGTCGCGCGCCAACACGAGACTTTCTCAGTCAGTGGCGAGGATCGGGTGGGATCCAGTCCCGGAACATGCTGAAGCTATCGGTTTCGCACAAGATGGCAGCGGCCCGTTCAAGCTTCGCCTTAACCCGCTCTCCGCCAGACTGATCTGCTGCATCGCGTCCCCCCCGTTACACGCGATTCAATAGCAATACCTGTGCAGAGTTTCCTTAGAGGCGCAGACGCCTCAATCGCACGACAAGTGCCAATGCGTCGTCAATCCGGAATCGAAACGGAACCATGCGGACGTAATCGGTCCCGCAATCGAGTAGCTGCGGCTGCTGCTGGTCGTAGAGTTGATCAGGATTGCCCGCCGTTGCGGCCCAGCTCGACCACCGGCTCGTGCGACAGACCGTTGACGGTTCTACGCCTAAATGCGGTCATCCAAGATCAGGCGTCCGATGCGCACGATGGTCAATCGCCGTCGCGCAGGCTCACTCTGCGTGAGCAACAGGTGCAGGTCGTAGACATCCTGCCGGCGAGCTCTATTCCGTACCGGCTGCTGCAACAGTGCGCGCAATTTCTCCGCGAACAGGTTCAGGTAGCTGTAGACCTGGATCTGCCCGTCATCCGCAAACCCGAGAGTGTCGACGTCCAGCACCGCTTCGTTGAAGCTGCACTCGATTTTCACCACCGTGGCTGCCTGCTTGGCCGCCAGTCGCTTCATCTCGGGTGCATGACTGCGCCTCGCATAGCCAATCGAACAGGACAGGGTCGGGAAGGAAGCATCGGGTCGCGCGGGGCGAACCTCGTGCCTCTGGAGGCGACAGGTGGTGTCGTAAGGCAACTGCTCATTCGCCATGGCGATCTGCCGGTCCAGTTCTTCAACGAGACTTTCTGCCGCCCTCGGCTCGTAGCGGGCTCGCGTCGAAAAGTCCGCATCCTTGGTGAAGCGAGCACTGTGGTAGCGGATGGCCATCAGCATCCCTCCCTTCATCACCATCCTGGCACGCAGGTCGATAGAAGCGCTGATGGCCGTCAGCAGGATATGAGTCGCTTCACGAAATGTACGCTGCCCCTCTGGGGCCACTTCCACCCACGCACCCAGGTCAATCTCTTCGATGGTCTTTCGGCTCGTCACGGTTGCTCGAACTCAGCGACCAATGAGGGCACGTTGATTGAAAGCTTCCAGCGCTCCGAATAGTGAGACGAGTAATCCGAGTCAGCATCGAGCCTGCGAGAGCCGCCCCGCTGCGCGAAGGATTCCCAGTGGTCGATGGCGGGATCGCTGACCTTGCACACCTCGCCAAGCACGTAACCCGCCCGCACCTTGTCGATGCTGTTGCCATGCTGATCGATCTCGCTGACGATCAGCCTCAGGTAGCGAGGAGCGTGCTCCCGATAGACGTCCAGCACATGCTGGATGCCGCCGCATAGTTGGGGCTCTCTGAGCATATCCAGGAATACCCGGCCCATCGTCGCCACGCGCAGGGGAGAATCCGCAACGGTCCTGAATGCGCCCAAGTGTGATCGCTCATGGATTTGCACAACGACCGACCCAAGCCGCGTCAGCCGGGGACGCATCAGGCGCGGAAGCCCGGACTGTTCGTAGTCAGCCAGCCGGCCAGCGAGATCCTTCTCCATGCGAAGGCGAGCCTGAAGGCGCCACTCCGTCGCTTTCGGGGTACAGAGGTACAGGAGCTTCGGGAACCGGTCGGTCAGCCCATGGTGCTCCATGGCGCTGAGATGCGATACGTACGCGAACGGATCAATGCTGCAGGCAATTTCCGCGACTGACGCTGCCAGACGCCCGAAAAGCAGAAAGCCGCGGGTTTCCTTCAGGGGCTTGATTGGTTTCAGCAACCTCACCGACTCCAGCGCTTCGACCATTGCGGCGTAGCGCTCGCGCCAGCTTGCCCCTCCCGAGTTGATCCCGGAGGCAAACAGGATTCGCCCCAACTCATAAGATGACAGCGCCGGGACCTTGGTCGCCGCCAAGGCATCTGCGACCGGCCCGACGATGTCGGGGTTGATGTCGGCGATACTCATGGCATGCTCCGTCAGTAATGCTATACGATACGTCCTAAGGACGTATCGTATAGCATTACTGTATGAAAGTCAAGCTGCGAAGCTTTGAGAATCATCACGCATACCGGGTAGACTGCGTCCTTAGGACGCAGTCTACCCGGTATGCAGATGCGATCCTGAAAGCATTAACGATGCGGCGCTTAGAGTCGAGATGGCCCGCAGTCTGCGGCACGCCGCCCGCTGCGGATTGCCATGAGGGCTGCCTGCCCCTGCTCTGAGGTTGCAGTCGCGCGGATGCGCAGTCGTTCTCGACCGCAAGTAGCCCCATCGTTCCCGGCGGCGAACCGTCGCTTCTGCTCAGTCCGCCTCGATTCCTATACACGTGCCGTGTGTTATGTATAGATAAATGCCAATATCTATACACGTCATGTCGGACATGTAAAGGAATGAGCATCCTGCCCTCCCTGCAGCACCTGAGCCCGGCTCGCTTCGAGACGCCCACCATTCTCAAGAAGCTGGTGAGCGCCAATCGCCGCTTGGCCGAGCTGAAGGGCGTGGCGGCATCCATGCCCAACCAGGACATCCTCATCAGCACGCTGGGCCTGCAGGAGGCCAAGGACAGTTCCGAGATCGAGAACATCGTCACGACCCACGACGAACTGTTCCGCGAGGCCGCGTTCCCCGAATCTGCGGGCAGCGCCGCCGCCAAGGAAGTCGCGCTCTATCGCTACGCTCTGAGCATCGGCTTCGACTCCGTTCGTGCCAAGGGTCTGCTCACGGGCAACCAGATTCTCGAGATCCAGGCGGGCCTGGAGCGGAGCCGCCCCGGGTACCGGAAGCTACCCGGCACGACGCTCAAGGACAACGCCGGTCGAGTCATCTACACGCCACCGCCTCCGGAGCAACTGCCGGGCTTAATGTCGGACCTTGAGCGCTTCATCAACGATGCCGCCCTTCTCGACGCCGACCCCCTGGTGAAGATGGCGCTCATCCATCACCAGTTCGAGAGCATCCACCCGTTCTACGACGGCAATGGCCGCACGGGGAGGATCATCAACGTCCTCTACCTCGTGAAGGAGGGTCTGCTCGACATTCCGGTGCTGTACCTGAGCCGTGCCATCGTTCGGACCAAGAATGACTACTACCGGCTGCTGCAGAGCGTGCGCGAGCGCGACACCTGGGAGGAGTGGGTGCTGTACCTGCTGGACGCCGTGGAGCAGACGGCGATGGACGGCATCACCACCATCCAGGCCATCAAGGCGCTGTTGCTCGACTACAAGCACCGCATCCGCGCTGCGCACCGCTTCTATAGCCAGGACCTGATCAACAACCTGTTCTCGTATCCGTACACCAAGATCGAGTTAATCCAGCACGACCTGAAGGTGTCGCGCATCACAGCGACCCGCTACCTCGACGTGCTCGCTGCCGACGGCTTTCTGCTTAAGCGCAAGATCGGCCGCAGCAACTACTACATCAACGAACCGTTGTTCAGCATTCTGACCGGCGAAGCACCGCCCAGCGGCGATAGATGACCGATCCCGTTTGATCTGCGCCCCGACAACGCCGTCTTCCTCAGCACTGACGGTTCTCTAAGGAAACCCTGCACAGGTTCAATTTGAGCGTGGCGGTGGCGATGCAGAGGCGCGGGGTGCCTGCAACGGTTGCCGACCGACTTGATTTCCGATGTTTCTGATGCGATCCGGACTCTACACCCGTATCGCATCGACACCTATCCTGCGGCCAGGAGATCCTTGCGCGCCATCCAGAGGTTCACGCAGGCAAACAGCATGTGCAGCTGCGCGGTGTTCTTCTCCAGGCCGCGGTAGCGGACCTTGGTGTAGCCAAACTGTCGTTTGAGCACCCGGAACGGATGCTCAACCTTGGCCCGCAAGCTCGCCAGCAGCCGATTGGCCTGCCGCTGATCGTGCGGCAGGTCTTCCCCCGGTTTGCGTTTGAACGGCATGGCGTACAACGGCTCGCCGTCTTCAACCGGGGCATCGATCTGCCTCACTGAATCGCCCCGGGAATCGTGGAGGCTGTTTGGTTTGAGTCAGGCCGGGATGGCCTGACCGTTTTGCTGCACCTGCTGTTGCTGTTTGTGCTGCTGATGGTAGTTCGCTTCGGCTTCGGCCGGCGG
>JBQTJW010000038.1:0-9602 GCA_052386745.1 Panacagrimonas sp.
GTAGCGCCCCGCGCCGGTCATGACGATGTTCATGTCGCAGCCGCAGGCGGAGTCCTCGCTGTAGTCGAGATCGAGCAGCGGGACTCCGTTCGCCATGCCGACGGAAACGCCAGCCACGTGATCACGCAACGGCCAGGCCTGGAGCAGGCTTTTTTCTTTGAGAAACGAAATGGCGTCGTGGAGCGCTACAAAGGAGCCGGTGATAGCGGCGGTGCGCGTGCCGCCATCGGCCTGGAGCACGTCGCAGTCCAGCGTGATGGTGTACGAGCCCAGCGCGCCCAGGTCCACCACCGCGCGCAGCGAGCGACCGATCAGCCGCTGGATTTCCTGCGTGCGACCGGTCTGCTTGCCCTGCGCCGCCTCGCGCCGTCCGCGCGTGTGGGTGGCGCGCGGCAGCATGCCGTACTCGGCCGTGACCCAGCCGCCGTCCTTCTTCCAGGCGGCGCCGCGTTCTTCCACGCTGGCGGTGCACAGCACGCGCGTGTCGCCAAAACTCACCAGCACCGAGCCCTCGGCGTGGCGGGTGAAGCGGCGCTCGATGGCGACGGGACGAAGCTGGTCGGGATTGCGGCCGGAAGGACGGGTCACGGGCACACCAGGCGGAAACGGGCGCGGATTGTATGCTGCCACCGCCGGGGTGGGCGGCACAGGCCGCGATTGCGGCTCTTACAATCGCGCCATGGATATCGATGAACTCAGCGACACCTTCGAACTGCTGGGCGACTGGGAGGAGCGCTACCGCTACCTGATCGAACTCGGCCGCACGCTGCCGCCCATGCCCGAGTCGGAGAAGGACGAGGCGCACAAGGTGCGTGGCTGCATGAGCCAGGTGTGGCTGGCGCACACGCGGGAGCCTGGCCCGCCGACGCGGCTCGCGTTTCGCGGCGACTCCGATGCGCACATCGTCAAGGGCCTGATCGCCCTGCTGCTGGGGCTCACCTCGGGCCGCACGCCGCGCGAGATCCTGGACCTGGACATCAGCGCCCTGTTCACGCGCCTGGGCCTGGAAGAGCACATCAGCATGAACCGGCGCAACGGTTTTTATTCGATGGTGGAACGCATCCGCCAGATGGCCGCTGCCGAAGCCTGAGCTGCGGCGCGAGTGCCCGGCCATGGCCCAGCGATATGAAGGAGGAGATTGGATGAAACACACCACCCTGCTCGGGCTCGCCGCCTGCGTTGTTGCCGCGCTTTGCGCCGGCCAGTCTCTCGCCGAAGGCCCGCCGCTCTCGGCAACCGAGCTTGCCCGCTGCGCCAGCCAGGTACAGACGCTGCGCAGCGAGTCGGTCCGCATCGACCAGCTGAGCAAGCGGCACGACCAGACCCGGGCCCGGATCCAGCAGCGCAACGCCGCCTTCCAGCAGGAAAACCAGGCGCTTGCCCCGGACGATCTCAAGGGCGGCCTGGAACTGCGCCAGCGCGTGCAGCAGCACAACGCGGAAACTACCGTGTTCAACACCGAGATCGACAAGATCCGCGGCGAGATCACCGCGCTCAATGCGCTGCGCGACGATTACGACCGCAACTGCGCCAGCCGCTCGTACCGCCGTGCCGACCTGGACCGCCTGCCCGAGCCCGCCCGCAACGCCATGCGTGCGGGATTGTCGGGCGTACTGGTGCCCTACCTGGATCCCGACAAGCCGCCGCTGCCGCGCTGAGGTCGAGCCGGCTTGACCGAGGTTCGCGAACGCGGCTCACAACGCGGCCGAGGCTACCTCGGGGTGTTCGGCGAGCGTGTCGGCGATCAGTTCCAGGAGGTGCCGGCAGTCCCTGCGCGTGCCGGGCCCGCCCAGGCAGACGCGCACGGCCTCCGGTGGGGCGGGGCCGGTGGCGAAGGCATCGCTGCCCACCACGCCCACGCCGCGCAGGCGCAGGTGCGTGGTGAAGCCCACGCGCGTCCACGGCGGCGGCAGCTTCAGCCACAGGTGAAAGGCCTCCGGCTTGCCGATGAAGCTGCCCGCGGGCAACAGCTCCGCGGCGAGGCGCTGGCGTAGCTGCGACTCGGCGCGGATGGCATGCAGCATCACGTCGGCGCTGCCGTCGTTGATCCAGCGTGTCGCCAGCAGCACCGTGACCGGCGCGGCCATGATGGTGGTGGCGCGCAACGTGGACAGCAGGCGCTTGGCGGCGCGGGCGTCGGGCGCCACCAGGTAGGCGATGCGCAGGCCGGCGCCCAGGTGCTTGGCCAGGCCGCTGATGTACCAGGTCAGTTCCGGGGCGATGCGGGCGATCGGCGGCGGCGCGTTCAGCGGCAGCAGGCCGTAGGCGTCGTCCTCGATGATCGCGATGCCGTACTGCCGGGCGATGGCCGCCAGCGTGGCGCGCCGGGCCGCCGAAACCGTGGTGGTGGTGGGGTTCTGCAGCGTGGGATTGCAGTACAGCGCCTTGGGCCGGTGCAGGCGGCAGGCGGTCTCGAAGTCCTGCGGCAGGATGCCCTCGGCATCCATGGCCAGGCCGTGCAGACGGATGCCGAACTGCGCGCTCAGCGCCTTCACTCCGGGATAGGTGATGTCCTCGCAGCACAGCACCTCGCCCGGCCGCACCAGCGTGCTGAACAGGGCGACCAGCGCGCTCTGGATGCCGGGGCAGATGAGCACGCGCTCCACCGCCAGGTCCGGCAGCAGCGGCGCCAGCCAGCGCCGCCCGGCGTCGCGTTCGTCCTCGCTGCCGCCGAACTCCTGGTAGCGCAGCAGGCCGGCGAGGTCGGACTGCTCCAGCACCTGCGCCATGCCGCGCCGCATCCGCGCCAGCAGCGTCGCGTCTTGCGGCTCGGGCGGCAGGTTCATGGTCATCTCCACCAGGCTCACCGTGCGCGCGCTGCGGTTGGAGACCGACGCCGCGCTCGTGCGCACGAAGCAGCCCTTGCCGGAATGGCTCTCGATGAGCCCGCGCGCCTGCGCCTCGGCGTAGCCGCGCGCGGCGGTGGTGTAGTTCAGCGCCAGCTCGCGGGCCAGCGTGCGCAGCGGCGGCAGGCGGTCCTGCGCGCTCAGGCGGCCGTCGCGGATGTCCTCGGCGATGGCATCGGCCAGGGCGAGGTAGGCGGGCTTGTCGCTGGCGGCCAGCGCAAGCTTCCAGCGTCGTGCGTTCTCGGGCATGCAAGGGCCTGCGGAAAGTGATTGCACGCCATGCGATCAATGCGGCGCGCGCCGCGGCACACCACGCAAGCGCGATGCCGCTCCGCTGTGGTGCAGGCAGCGCGAACTTGCACTGCGGCGGGTCACGCGCGGGGCTGCGGATCGGGCCTGGGTTCTGGCGCCGCATCCGATCACGCGCGCGATCACCTGCGCGCGTCCCAAAAAAATCGAGCAAATCCATCCGCTAGCCGGCGTGATCGGAAGTTGATCGCATGGCCGTGGCCCGCGGCGGCACATGGGTTGCGCCCTGGATGCGGTGGTGCACAGACGCTGGCCCATCCCAATTGCCCGGAGACAACCCATGCCCGCAGTGAGCAACCCCAAGACCAAGAAAGGCGACTTCTTCGTGGACTACGAGGAGAAGGTCTTTGAAGACGTGAAGGCCAAGCCCGGCGAAAAGGCGCTGGTCACGTTTCACACGGTGGCGTTCGAGGGCTCCATCGGGCTGGTCAACATCCTCCAGGCCAAGCGGCTCAAGCGCAAAGGTTTCGAGACGTCCATCCTGCTGTACGGCCCGGGCGTGACCCTGGGCATCCAGCGCGGCTTTCCCACGATCGGCGACGAGGCCTTCCCCGGCGCGCAGAACTTTTCCAAGCAGCTGGTGGCGTTCATGGAGGAGGGCGGCAAGGTGTACTGCTGCCGGTTTGCGCTGCAGATGCTGTACGGGCACGGCGAGCACTCGCTGGTACCGGGCATCGTCCCCATCAACCCGCTGGACGTGCTCGACCTGATCCTGCTCCACCGCAACGACAACGCCTTCATGATCCACACCTGGACCGTGTGAGCGCCTGGGAATTCATCGCGTGAACGCCCACCGCAAGGTCCGCGCCGCCGCCGTCCAGCTCAACCCCGTGCTGGACAGCGCCGACGGCACCATCGCCAGGGTGCTGCAGGCCATCGCCGACGGCGCGGCGCAGGGCGTGGAGCTGATGGTGTTTCCCGAGACGGTGGTGCCGTACTACCCGTACTTCTCGTTCGTGACGCCCGCCGTGTCCATGGGCGCGGCGCACCTGAAGCTGTACGAGCACGCGCCCACCGTTCCGGGGCCGATGACCGAGGCGGTTTCGGCCGTCGCCCGCAGCGCCGGCATGGTGGTGGTGCTGGGCGTCAACGAGCGCGACCACGGCACGCTCTACAACACGCAGCTGGTGTTCGACGCCGACGGCACGCTCGCGCTCAAGCGCCGCAAGATCACGCCCACCTACCACGAGCGCATGGTGTGGGGCATGGGCGACGGCGCCGGGCTCCGCACCGTGGAAACGCGCGTCGGCACCGTGGGCGCGCTGGCCTGCTGGGAGCACTACAACCCGCTGGCGCGCTACGCGCTCATGACCCAGCACGAGCAGATCCATTGCAGCCAGTTCCCCGGCTCGCTGGTGGGGCCGATCTTTGCCGAGCAGATGGAAGTCACCATGCGCCACCACGCGCTGGAGTCGGGCTGCTTCGTGGTGAACGCCACGGCCTGGCTCACGCCGGCGCAGGTGAAGGCGCAGTCGCCGACGCCGGAGCTGGAAAAGGCCTTCGCCGGCGGCTGCTACACCGCCATCATCTCGCCCGAGGGCAGGCACTTGGCCGAGCCGCTGCGCGAGGGCGAGGGCATGGTGGTCGCCGACCTCGACTTTGCGCTCATCACCAAGCGCAAGCGCATGATGGATTCGGTCGGCCACTACGCGCGCCCGGAGCTGCTCAGCCTGAACCTGGACGACCGCGCCCACGCGTGCCGGCAGCCCGCCGCGCTTCCGGCGGAGCCGGTCCCGGCGCCCGCCGCCGCTGCCCGCGTCGCCGCACGGCACAGGGCCGATCCGCGCGACGTCCAGGACTTCGCCCAGGTCGCCGCGCTGCTGCGCAACCCGCAGGGCATGGACGCGGCGCAGGGCGCCTACCTGCAAGCCATTGCCGACCTCATCGAGAAATCCGAATGAGCATTCCCGACGCCACGGCCGCGCCCGCGCGGCACCTCATCACCGACCTTCAGGCCCAGGGTCTGCGGCTGGAGGACGCCAGCGTGGGCGCCCCGGCGCGCAAGGGCGGCGCCGGGCCCACCGACCACAAGGCGGTGATGATCGACGGCCGCGCCGTGATGGTGCCGGTGCACGGCAGTGCGGCGAAGGTATCGCCGTTCGTTGCCCGCGCACCGGACGCCCGCGGCGTGAGCGTGCTGGAGCGCAACGGGCTGGCCGTGGGGCGCATCGAGTTTCCGCGCTCGCCGCGCTTCTACAAGCTGCAAACCTTCGACGGCGTGCCGTACTCGCAGATCGCCCAGCTGCACGGCGCCGACGTGCTCGCCACCACCGTCCTGCAGACCTGCATCCGCTACGGCCGGCGCAGCACCTCGTGCCAGTTCTGCGCCATCGGCGAGTCGCTGAAGGAAGGCCGCACCATCAACCGCAAGACGCCGGAACAGCTCGGCGAAGTGGCGCGCGCCGCGGTCCTGCTGGACGGCGTGAAGCACATGGTCATGACCACCGGCACGCCCAACTTCACCGACCGCGGCGCGCAGGTCCTGTGCGAGAGCGCCTTCGGCGTGAAGGCCACGGTCAACCTGCCCATCCAGGGCCAGTGCGAGCCGCCGGACGACCCTGCCTGGTTCGGCCGCATGCGCGACGCCGGCATCGACGCGCTCGGCATGCACCTGGAGGCGGTCACGCCCGAGGTCCGCGCCCGCATCATGCCGGGCAAGGCCAGCGTCAGCGTCGCGCAGTACCTCCAGGCCTTCGCCGACGCGGTGGCGGTGTTCGGCCGCGGCCAGGTCAGCACCTACATCCTGGCCGGGCTGGGCGACAGCGACGAGGCCATCCTCGACACCTGCGCCATCCTGGTGAGGCTCGGCGTCTACCCCTTCGTGGTGCCTTTCGTGCCGGTGGGCGGCACGCCGCTGGCCGCGCATCCCTCGCCCTCGGCCGAGCGCATGCGCGGCCTGCTCGCTCCGCTGGGCCGCATGCTGGTGGAGGCCGGGCTGAAGTCGGCCGAGATCAAGGCCGGCTGCGGAAAGTGCGGCGCCTGCTCATCGCTCGCCTCGTTCGAAACCGGCGCGCCGCGGGAGCTCGCCCATGCCCGCTGACATCCAGGTGCTCGACTGGGTGCCGGCCGCGAACGTGGCCTGCGCCGCGCGCTACCAACCCGATGAGTTCCGCGTGAAGTGCGCCGGCGAAGCCTGGGAATTGCGCGAGGCCGCGGCGTTGCGCCGCGCCGTGTTCTGCGCCGAGCAGCAGCTGTTTCAGGCCGACGACGCCGACGCGCTGGACGAGCGCGCCACCCACCTCGTGGCCCTGTCCTGCTGGCAGGGAATGCCCGATCACGTGGTCGGCACCGTGCGCATCCACCTCGTGGCCCCGGGGCACTGGCACGGCTCGCGTCTGGCGGTGGAGGCCTCGTCGCGGCGCATCGCCTGGCTGGGCAGCGAGCTGATCCGCATGGCCGTGGGCACCGCGCGCGCACGCGGCGCCACGCGCTTCACCGCGCACGTGCAGCCGCAGAACGAGGCCCTGTTCCGGCGCCTGCACTGGCGCACCTTGGGCACGGTGGAACTGTGCGGGCGCGTGCACCTGGAAATGCAGGCCGAGCTGGATCACTACCCGCCCTGCGCGGACGGTGAGCAGGCCTACATCGCCGGCCTGCGCCGGGCCGCCTGACGTGGACCTTTCCGCCCTGGCGCAGGCGCTGCGCGGCAGCAGCGGCGTCAAACACAAGCACGACATCGCCGCCGCCGTGGCCGCGCTGGGCCTCGGCGATCGGGAGGCCGCGGTGCCGGTGGGCGACGACTGCGCCGCCATCCCGGACGGCGACGGCTGGCTGCTGCTGGCCATCGAGGGATTCCGCAACGAGTTTGTGACGGCCGAACCCTGGTTCGCCGGCTGGTGCGGCGTGATGGTCAACGTCTCCGACGTCTACGCCATGGGCGGCCGCCCGCTGGCCGTGGTCAACGCTCTGTGGAGCCCAGGCGAAGACAGCGCGCGTACCGTGCTGGAGGGCATGGCTGCGGCCGCGCACACCTACGGCGTGCCGGTGGTGGGCGGTCACACCAACGCGCGCAACGACCGCGAGCAGCTGTCGGTGGCCATCCTGGGCCGCGCCAGCAAATTGCTGAGCAGTTTCGATGCGCGGCCCGGCGACTGCCTGCTGTGCGTCATCGACCTGCGCGGCCGCTACCGCGAGCGCTTCTCCAACTGGGACGCGAGCTCCGGCGTGGAGCCCAAGCGCCTGCGTGCCGACCTGGAACTGCTGGCGCTTCTGGCCGAGGACGGCCTGTGCCGCGCGGCCAAGGACATCTCCCAGGCCGGCGTGCTCGGCACCCTGCTGATGCTGCTGGAATGCTCCGGCGTCGGCGCCACGGTGGAGCCGGACGCCGTGCCGCGGCCGGGCGGCGTGGCGCCGGAGCGCTGGCTGCTCCGGACCTTTCCCAGCTACGGCTTCCTGGTCGCCGTGGCGCCCGAGCACGGGGCCGAGGTCCGCGCGCGCTTTGCCTGGCGCGGGCTGGACTGCGCCAACATCGGCCGCTGCGAACGTCGTCGCCAGCTCATCCTGCGCCGCGGTGAGGAAAACGTGACGGCCTGGGATTTCGAGCGCCACGCGCTCATCGGCTGCGGCCCCGCGCCCAGCCCGCAGCCGGCGGAAAGCAGCCTTGCCTGAACTGAATTTCCAGGTGCGCTGGCCGGACCAGAGCGTGCAGGACTGCTATTCGCCCTCGTCCACCATCCGCGAATTCCTTGCGGCCGGGCAGGCGTACCCGCTGGCCGAGTTCCTGGACCGCAGCCGTCGCGCCTTCGCCCACGCCAGCGAGCGCGTGCGCCAGCGCTACGGCTACGCGTGCAGCAGCGCCGCGGCGCAACTTCGGCAGATCGAGCACCAGGCCGAACGCTTTGCGCAGACGCCCGGCGCGCAGGTGACGGTGGAATCTTTCCAGGAGTAGGACCGTGGCAGACGCATCGACCCGCACCAGCGGCATTCCCCTTGCCGGAACGGCGCCGCGTCACCTGCCGGTGGCCGTGGTCGGAGGCGGGCAGGCCGGGCTTTCCATCAGCTGGCACCTGAAGAACGCGGGCATCGAGCACCTGGTGCTCGAGCGCAAGCGCACTTTCAACGAGTGGCGCACCGCGCGCTGGGACTCGTTCTGCCTGGTCACGCCCAACTGGCAGTGCCGGCTCCCCGGCTTTCACTACGCCGGCCCCGATCCGCACGGCTTCATGCTGCGCGAGGAGATCGTGCAGTACCTCGACGCCTACATCGCCAGCTTCAACCCCCCGGTGCTGGAAGGCGTGAACGTGACGCGGCTGGAGCGTGGCCCTGGCGGCGCGTTCAGCCTGACCACCAGCGCCGGTGAGTTCACCGCCGACCAGGTGGTGCTGGCCAACGGCGTGTACCAGGAGCCCATCATCCCGCGCAGCGCCGAACGCCTGCCGGCGGCCATCCTGCAACTGCATTCCTCCAGCTACCGCAACCCGCAGTCCATGCCGGCCGGCGCCACGCTGGTGGTGGGCAGCGGCCAGTCCGGCTGCCAGATTGCCGAGGACCTGCACCTGGCCGGGCGCAAGGTGCACCTGTGCGTGGGCAGCGCGCCGCGGGCGCCGCGCATGTACCGCGGGCGCGAAGTCACCGACTGGCTCACCGAGTCCGGTTACTACGACATCCCCTACGAGACGCACCCGCAGAAGGCCACGGTGCGCGAAAAGACCAACCATTACCTCACCGGCCGCGACGGCGGGCGCGAGATCGACCTGCGCCGCCGCGCGCTCGAAGGCATGAAGCTGTACGGCCTGTTCAAGGGCGTGGAGGGCACGCGCTTCACCTTCCAGCCCGACCTGAGCAAGAACCTGGACGAGGCGGACAAGTCCTACAGCAACATCCGCACCCTGGTGGACCAGCACATCGCCGCCCAGGGCATTGCCGCGCCCGTAGAGCCGCCCTACGTGGCGCCGTGGAAGCCGCCGTTCGACCCGGAGGAACTGGACTACGTGGCCGCCGGCATCACCAGTGTGGTCTGGGCCATCGGCTTCAGCGCCGACTACCGCTGGGTGGACCTGCCCATCTTCAACGGCCGCGGCCACCCTTCCCACCGCCGCGGCGTGTCACCGGTCCCCGGCATCTACTTCATGGGCCTTGCCTGGCAGAACACCTGGGGCTCCGGCCGCTTCGCCGACGTGGGCAAGGACGCGGAACATGTGCTGGGGCATATCGGGTCCGAAAAAATCAGGCAGGTCGGCTCATTGTCGGCGTGATCGCCGAAGCCGGCGACCTGTCCCGCTTTGAGAATTCTCGGCAGCCGATGGCCCTCACGACATGCAGCGGCGCAGCCGCGTCGCCGGTCTTGTCCCGCACGTAGGCCAGCAGCTCAAGGACCGCCTCCGCCTGGTTGGCGAAGACCTTGAACTGCCACTTGCCGGGTGAGCGCTCGAAGGCGGAATGCACCTTGGCCTTGGACACATCCGCACCGATCCAGATCGTCATCGTCACCCTCCCAACCGAACACGC
>JBQTJW010000039.1:0-64232 GCA_052386745.1 Panacagrimonas sp.
TAGCAGCCTGCTGAAAAACCCGGCATAACGTCTGCTCGGGAAGGTGAGGAGACGGCAAGCATTGAGGGGCGAGGATGCGAGGGATCGAGTCACCACGGCGTTCGATGTTCAGTGACGTCTCGCTGGAGCGGCGAGTGCCCAGTCAACATCCGCTGCGGGCGATTCGCAAGCTGGTGGATGCCGCGTTGGAGCAGATGCAGGGCGCGCTGACGGTGATGGACTCCCATACGGGCCGGCCATCGATTCCGCCGGAACGGCTGATCCGTGCCGTGCTGCTGCAGATCTTCTTCTCGGTCCGAAGCGAACGACAGCTGATGGAACAGCTCGACTACAACCTGCTGTTCCGGTGGTTTGTCGGGCTGGAAGTGGACGATGCGGTATGGGATGCATCGAGCTTTGCAAAGAACCGGGATCGCCTGGTGGATCACGAGGTCGGGCGCAGCCTGCTGGCGGCGGTGATCGCGCAGGCCCGAGAGAACGATCTGGGATCCGACGAACACTTCAGCGTCGATGGCACGCTGATCCAAGCCTGGGCGTCGATGAAGAGTTTCCAGCGCAAGGATGACGATGCATCCCCGCCGTCGGGCGGTTCGAACACCGAAGTCGACTTTCGCGGTGAGAAGCGCTCGAACGACACGCATCCGTCGACGACGGACCCTGAGTGCCGGCTCTACAAGAAGGCCGAGGGACAGGCATCGGAGCTCGCCTACCTGGGCCATGCGCTGATGGAGAATCGCAACGGGCTGGTGGTCGATGGCTGCGTGACGCAGGCCGATGGCTGTGCGGAGCGCAATGCCGCGATGATCCTGGTGGACGCGATCAAGGCCCAAGGTCCGATCACGCTGGGGGCGGACAAGGGCTACGACGCGGCCGAGTTTGTCGAGCGACTGGGCAAAGCCCAGGTCGTCCCGCATCTCGCGCAGAACACCAGGAACCGAAAATCGGCGGTCCCGGATGCCATCGCGGCGACCGAGGGTTATGCAATGAGCATCAAGATCCGCAAACGGATCGAAGAGATCTTCGGCTGGGCCAAAGCCATCGGCGGCATGGCGCAGGCGAAGCTGCGCGGCACCGCCAAGGTCGACTGGCGTTTCATGATGACGCTGGCGGCCTACAACCTCGTGCGACTGCGCAAGCTCATCGCACCACCCGTAGGCGAGGTGCGTCTGTGATGCGGGAAATGGGCAAGAAACAAGCAAATCAGACGCGATTTATGCGCCTTGCAGGCGGCTCCATCGCGCCACACCGCTTCGCGCATCAAAAAAAATGCTCCGCGAGCAGTGGGTTGCGAAGTTTTGATGGGTTTTTCAGCAGGCTGTTAGCTCTTCGTGAATTCGAGTGTGCAATCTTTGAACAAATCATGACGTCGGCAACATACAGGTGAGGATTTTTAGGCGCAAGTGCTCCTCATCGCGCTGGCCGTAGGCGCGACGCTAGATGACGCGGATTTTGTTGTTGAGGCCCTGGACGAAGCCCAAAGAGACCTCAGTACTTCGGCCGGCAGCACGCCGCGATGCCGTCCCAGTGGCGTTCTTCGACCATATCGGCGAGTTTTTCGTATAATACGTTTAGCCAAACGAAGAGCCAACGCGGAGGTAGCGGCAGGCAGCATTCCGTTCTTGGCCTTCTACTGATGAGCGTCGTCGAAGAAAAACCACAACGGTTGGCGCGGACGCCTTCGTGGACGCCTCGAAAGTAGCGACGCGCTGGGTTTTTCCACCGCGGTGCGGTACTCGATGGCCTATCTCAAGAAGCACGTTTGGGGTCTGGTCCGATGATATCGACGTAAGCCATCGCTGGCTAGCTGGACTTCAAATCCACTCGCTCGAATACATCGTGGCCTTGGACATAGCCTTCGGTGGTGCTGGGCTTCTTGTGCCCGGCCAGTTGCTGCGATTTCGATTTCGGCCATCCCGCAGCGGTGTGCATCGCCATCCCAAGAGATTTGCACTCGTAAAATGTCGGCGGATTGATCAAGGCCGGGAATCGCTCTCGCATGAGCTCCGTAAACCGCTCCGACAACATCCGGTCCGTACATTGCGCCCAATGATTTCGGAGCGAGCCCACTCTCTTGTCGTTTTGGGCGCGGTTATCCGGTTCGTATACAAGCAATGCATCACAGTCCGCGACCCGGTATGCGACCGCACAGTCCGTAATTTTTCGGATCATGCGTCCGGCTGGCACAGACAGTGAAGCTATTTTGGCAAGTCCGCCTCTTCGCCGATCCAGCGATCAGAGGGCTGATGCAGATCAACGAGGCCGTCCGCCAGAGCTTTGGCCACGGCAGCCTTGCGGCTGTTTACGCAAAGCTTTTCGGCAGCGCGATCCAGGTAATAGCGCACTGTACGGGGTCGGACCCCTAGCGCCGCGGCGACTTCTTCGGCTGTCATAGTGTTCGCCGTTAGCCGTAAGGCTTTGAGTTCCATGGCCTTGATCGATTAGACGTTTATCGATTGATCCTGACGTGCGAGGTACCGCAAGCGTTCCTTCTTTCAGGTTTCGCGCGGATCGTCAGAGAGGTTGACTCCTCCGTTCATGAACTCACGGAGCGTCGAGCGGTGCAGGTGCGCGTACTGATAAACTCGCCGAGCCGAGCCGAGTGGACGACCCGCCAAGATGGCCGCTCTGTGATGTATGCCGCGTCTACGAATTTGTCGTGAGCGGCCGCAACGATCTCTCCGCGCTGCTGAAGCTTTGCGTATCGGAGAAGAATTGCTGTTCCGGATGGTGGCTGGAGTTCGACCGGAATCGGGTTGATGTGGTCGGACAGGATTTGTTCAAGAAACCATCGGCCGCACTGCAGGGCGAAGGATTGGTCGCCATGGAAGCGCTGGTCGAACTGGAGAAGAACGGGCAGATCGGAGCGCACGTCGAAGCGCGTCATCGGCTTCTTGGGCGAGTACAGAATCTCTCGATTCGGTGAGCCCCGATGAATACGTTGTCCGATCTGCCTCAGCGCAGTCTCGACGTTGCGCAGCGAGGTATCCCGATCCTCGACCGGCAGATACGGGCGCATGCGAGGCACCCTGACTGCGGAGCTGAAGGACGCATTACGCAAAGGCGATCACTCGCTGCTCGGCGTGGTGCTCAACGTTCTGCTGGCCTGGCCGGACTGCTGTTTCCGCGATGAGGTAGTAAGACATCCGCGGACCCGTGCCACGCTGGTCGATGCTCCGGCCTTGTTTGGGCCGCTGGAGCTGATGCCCAAGGAAGAAGAGCTGATCCGGCTGGTGAAAGCGGAGAAGCGAAGGAACCGCAAGGTTCTGGTCTACACGACATACACCGGCACGCGCGACACCTCGGCTCGCCTCAAAGCGATTCTGGAGTCCGAGGGCCTGAAGACGGCGGTGCTGCGCGCGAGCGTGGACACATCCCAGCGCGAGGCCTGGATCATGGATGCGGTGGATCGCGGAATCGACGCGCTGGTCATCAACCCGGAGCTGGTCAAGGCCGGGCTGGACCTGCTGGAGTTTCCGACCATCGTGTTCATGCAAACGGGCTACAACGTCTACACCCTGCAGCAGGCCTCGCGGCGGTCATGGCGCATCGGCCAGAAGTTGCCGGTCGATGTGCACTTCCTCGGCTACGGCGAGACGACGCAGATTTCGTGTCTGACGCTCATGGCCAAGAAGATCGCGGTGTCGCAGTCCACGTCCGGTGACATGCCGGATACCGGGCTGGATGTGCTGAACCAGGATGCCGATTCAATCGAGGTGGCGTTGGCGAAGCAGTTGTTGGGGTGAGTTGTCGTGGGTGGCCTCTTGACGAGGCCACCCCTTTTCTTGCGGTCGAGGGGTCGCGTTAACGCCGATTGCACAGCGTCGCAAGCTGGCTCGGGAGATGCCCGCCTCACCGAGGACCATCGCACAATCAGCTGGCAGTGGGGCGGGATCAGGTCTGCGAGAGCGAGAGCGACGTCGCGAGCGACGCTCGCCGTCGCGCTGACGGGATCAGTCCTCGGAAGGAATGGTCGAGCCGACGATTCAGGATGCGGCGGTAGAGTTGCTCCTCGTCGAAAGCGGCCTGTTGCGCTTTGGTTCTTGTGGCAAGGACAGACGCTCGGTCGGAAGGGATGGTTCTACTGTTCAACCCCCTCAGAAAGGGGCTGTCATCCCGGTACCCTTTGGACCTAGCCCATGCGAAGGCCTGGATCAGGAGGTCGCGATACCTGCCGTACTCCCCTCTGGTCAGTTTGCCTCCGTCAAGGAAAACAGACACTTCCAGCCGATCAATATGTGCAATGTCACGATCAGGCCATAGGCGCTTCAGCTTGCCGATCCGCCAACGCTGGTTATCGTAGGTCCCCTTTGCGGGTTTACCCTCCTCCAACCACCACGCGAGCCAGACGTCGAGTATTTCGTGAAAGGTGGCTTTGGGAGCGTTCAGACGTTGTAGCAGCTGCTCGGTAGCAGCTGCTCGACGGGGTTCGGCGCCGTGCGACGGTCGTACAGTCGAACCGCAGCCAGGGCCGCGTTCAGGTCCTTGCCAAGCGAAACCTCGCGGCCGTCATTCCTGAAGAAGAAATACACATGTACGCCACGCCTGCGGCGATACAGCCCCTGGGGCCAGGCAGCGAGCTTTGGGTGGCGTGGACGTGCCATGAAACCGATGGTAATGCACCACCAGTTTTTGGACAATTTCGGAAAAATTTTTGGACATCCACCAAATCAACATGTAAGTCATTGATTTGGTAGGCGCGAGAGGACTCGAACCTCCGACCCCCACCATGTCAAGGTGGTGCTCTAACCAGCTGAGCTACGCGCCTGCTGTGCCGCAGGGGCGCGAAGAGTAGCGACGCGACCGGACAGAAGCAAATCCGCCCGCTCCCAGGGAACAGTCCAAAGGAAGCGCGGGCGGCGTCGATGCCGCCTGGAATCAGGCGAATCGGTGCATCAGGCCGCGTGCAGCAGCATCTGCTCGCGCAGGCGGCGCACTTCGTCGCGCAGCCTGGCGGCCTTCTCGAATTCGAGGTTCTGCGCGGCGAGGCGCATTTCCTTTTCGAGCTTGCCGATCTTCTTGCCGAGCAGTTCCGGGGTGAGACGGGCCTCGTACTCCCTGGCAGGTTCGGCAGCCTTTGCAAGGGTGCCGCCGCTGCCGTCGTCGTAGCCGTAGCGCATGAGGTCGGCGACGCGCTTCTGCACGCCACGCGGGGTGATGCCGTTGGCCTGGTTGAATGCCGTCTGCTTGTTGCGGCGGCGGTCGGTTTCGTCCATGGAACGGCGCATAGAGCCGGTGATCTGGTCCGCGTAGAGAATCGCGCGCCCGTCCAGGTGCCTTGCCGCGCGTCCGATGGTCTGGATGAGGGAACGATCGGACCGCAGGAAGCCTTCCTTGTCGGCGTCCAGGATGGCCACCAGCGACACTTCCGGCAGGTCGAGCCCTTCGCGCAGCAGGTTGATGCCGATCAGCACATCGAACACGCCCAGGCGCAGGTCGCGGATGATTTCCGCGCGCTCCACCGTGTCTACGTCCGAATGCATGTAGCGCACCTTCACGCCGTTTTCGTGCAGGTAGTCGGTGAGGTCTTCGGCCATGCGCTTGGTGAGCACGGTGATGAGCACGCGCTCGTGCTTGTCCGCGCGGATGCGGATCTCGCCCAGCACGTCGTCCACCTGCGTGCGCGCGGGGCGCACTTCCACCTGCGGATCGACAAGGCCGGTGGGCCGCACCACCTGCTCCACGACGCTGGACCCGGACTTGTCGTTCTCGTACGGCCCGGGGGTGGCCGACACGTAGATGGTCTGCGGCACCAGGCCCTGGAATTCCTCGAACTTGAGCGGCCGGTTGTCCATGGCGCTGGGCAGGCGAAAGCCATATTCCACCAGCGTTTCCTTGCGGCTGCGGTCGCCCTTGTACATGGCGCCGAGCTGCGGGACGGTGACGTGGCTTTCGTCGATCACCACCAGCGCGTCGGGCGGCAGGTAGTCGAACAGGCAGGGCGGCGGTTCGCCGGGCGCGCGACCCGACAGGTAGCGACTGTAATTTTCGATGCCGGAGCAGAAACCCACTTCCTGGATCATTTCCAGATCGAAGGTGGTGCGCTGTTCCACGCGCTGCGCTTCCAGCAGCTTGCCGTTGGCCTGGAACCACTTCACGCGCTCGCGCATCTCGTCCTTGATGGCGCCGAACGCGGCCATCACCTTCTCGCGCGGGGTCACGTAGTGCGATTTGGGGTAGACCGTGTAGCGCGGCACCTTCTGGCGTAGCTCGCCGGTCAGCGGGTCGAAGATGGAGACGGATTCGATCACGTCGTCGAACAGTTCCACGCGCACGGCCTCGTCGTCGGCCTCGGCGGGGTGGATGTCGATGACGTCGCCGCGCACGCGGAAATTGCCGCGCGCCAGCTCCATCTCGTTGCGCGCGTACTGCATGGACGTGAGCTGGCGCATGAGCGTGCGCTGGTCGATGCGATCGCCCACCTTCAGGTGCAGCACCATTTTGAAGTAGCTCTCGGGGTCGCCCAGGCCGTAGATGGCCGACACGCTGGCCACGATGATGGAATCGCGCCGCTCGATCAGCGCCTTGGTGGCCGACAGGCGCATCTGCTCGATGTGCTCGTTGATGGCGCTGTCCTTCTCGATGAAGGTGTCCGTGCTCGGAACGTACGCCTCGGGCTGGTAGTAGTCGTAATAGCTGACGAAATACTCGACGGCGTTGTCCGGGAAGAATTCCTTGAACTCGCCGTAGAGCTGCGCCGCCAGGGTCTTGTTGGGCGCCAGGATCATGGTCGGGCGCTGGACCTGGTGAATGACGTTGGCGATCGAGTACGTCTTGCCGGAACCGGTCACGCCAAGCAGCGTCTGGTGCGCCACGCCGGCGTCCAGATTGTCCACCATCGCCGCGATGGCGGCGGGCTGATCGCCCGCCGGCGCCCAGTCCGCCTTGAGCTTGAACAGCGCGTCGCGCCGGTACTGGAGGCGCTTGACCTTGAGGGACTCGCGGGGGGCTTCTTTCACTGGACGGCCATGAAGGGTGGAGACGCCCACCGAGCTTACAACTGCTGCGCTGCCGGTTGTCGTGGAACGATCACACCGAATTCCTTCGAGTTGATTCGACCCGCCACTGATCGTCCAGAACCACGAACGGGGCGCATCGCAGGCTCGATCAGATCGGGCTCGCCGGCCAAGTGCTCTAGCGTCACCTGACCGGCGATCAGTCCGATCTTCTCGTTACGCCGCCGCCTCGATGGCCTTGCGAATCTTCTTCATCGCGGCCACCTCGATCTGGCGAATACGCTCGGCAGAGACGCCGTACTCGTCACCCAGTTCCTGCAGGCCGGCCTTTTCGCCGTCAGACAGCCAGCGCCGCATGAGGATGTCGCGTGAGCGCGCGTCAAGGCTGGTGACCGAATTGCGCAGGATGGATTCGCGCTGCTCGTTCCAGTCGGCCTCCTCGATGCGCCGGATCACCGGGTCCTCGACCGCCAGATAATCTTCCGGCACGTAGCTGTTCTCGCCGTCTTCGGGCGTCAGGTTGAACGAGATGTCGGACCCGCCCAGGCGCCCTTCCATCTGCAGCACCTCTTCCGGCTTCACCTTGAGATCGCGCGCAATGGCTGCCACTTCGGCCTGGTTCATCCAGCCCAGGCGCTTCTTGGCAGAACGCAGGTTGAAGAACAGCTTGCGCTGGGCCTTGGTCGTCGCAATTTTCACGATACGCCAGTTCTTGAGCACGAACTCGTGGATCTCGGCCTTGATCCAGTGCACGGCGAAACTGATGAGCCGCACGCCCACGTCGGGGTCGAAGCGCTTCACCGCTTTCATCAGGCCCACGTTGCCCTCCTGGATCAGGTCGGCAAGCTGCAAGCCGTAGCCCATGTAGCCCCGGGCAATGTGCACCACAAAACGCAGGTTCGACAGAACGAGTTGCTGCGCCGCACCCACGTCGCCGTCGTCGTGCAGGCGCCGGGCGAGATCCTGCTCGGCCTGTGCTTCCAGAACCGGAATACGGCTCACGGAATGAATGTAAGAATCAAGACTGCCGGCAAGCGGAACGGGCATCGCCGCGGGACGCAGCGCAATCGCCGTAGACACACTCATCAGAAACCTCCCTGTTGAATGGAAGAAGATGTTAGCACTCGACAGATTTGAGTGCTAAAGGAGCCGGAGGTTCCGCATGGTGAAGATAAAAAACTATCTGACATTCAGCGATGTATGGATTCAGCAGACCCGGCGGCGACCCCGGCGGCTTGAATCTTCGCATGCGCTTGCCGGCCCGAACCCGTGAACGCACCAGTGATGGCGGGGAGCGAGGTGTCGCCCCCCCCGGTCGTCTGGACGATATCCATCGTCAGTCACGGTCACTTGCCCGCCATTCGGGAGCTACTCCGCGACTGCCAGCGCGAACTTGAGGCGGGTCGTTACGAGATCGTGCTGACGCTGAACATCCCGGAGTCCGAAACGGACCTCGCGCAGGCCTGGACAGGACCGCTGCGCATTCTCCGGAATCCGCGTCCGCAGGGCTTTGCAGCCAACCACAACGCTGCGCTTCGGCTGGCGCAGGGACGATACCTGGCGGCGTTGGACCCGGACCTGCGCCTGCACGGGAACCCGTTTCCCCGGCTTGCGGAGGCGCTGAACCGGCCGGCGACGGGCATCGTGTCGACCTGCGTCCTCGACGAGGGGGGCGCCGTCGCCGACCACGCGCGGAGCGTCCCTACCCCTCTGGGCCTGGCACGCCGCTACCGCGGGCTGGAGGCGCCGCTTTACGGCGCATCGCTCACCCAAGGACTGGAGGTCGATTGGATCGCCGGCCTTTTCATGGCGATGCGACGCGACACGTTCGAGCACCTGCGCGGGTTCGACCCGCGCTATTTCATGTACTGCGAAGATGTTGACCTCTGCCTGCGGGCCTGGAACGCGGGACTTTCCGTGCAGGTGGTTCCGACCGCGTACGTCACCCACCCCGCCCGCCGGCAGAGCCTGCGGCGAATCGAGCATTTTGCCTGGCACTGCGGCAGCTTCCTGCGCTTGTGGACCGGAAGATCGTTCTGGCGCTTCCTGCGGCGGCCACGTGGGCGCGGACTAGCTTGAATAAGCGCGGCGGATGACCAACGGCGGCGTGTCCCACCACCCCCGATCCGGAAACGTCACAACCGTTTTGGTCGAGAATGCGGAAAATTCTTCCAGGCGGCCGCCTTGCATATCTGACAGCCGCCTCCCGCAGAACGATGCGCCGAACCCGTCACCATGACATCTGCCGATAGCGCCACCCGCTCCGCTGCTCCAGCGCAGCCCCCGGCGGGAGTAACCGCGATGATTGTGGGGCTGTTCTTCGTCTGGGGGTTCTGCACGGTCCTCGTGGATACCCTGGTTCCCAAGCTGAAGGGGCTGTTCTCGCTGAACTATGCCGAGGCCATGCTCTCGCAGTTCGCGTTCTTCCTGGCCTATCTCGTGGTGTCCATCCCTGCCGGCCTGCTGCTGGCGCGTATCGGGTACCTGCGCTCCATCGTCGTGGGGCTGGCGGTCATGGCGGTTGGATGCCTGCTGTTCACGCCCGCAGCCAGTATTGGCCAGTATCCCCTGTTCCTGGCGGCGCTGTTCGTGCTGGCGAGCGGCATCACCCTGCTGCAGGTCGCGGCCAATCCGCTGATCGCCAAACTTGGCAGCCCGCAGCGATCTCACCTGCGGCTGACGCTGGCCCAGGCCTTCAATGCCCTGGGCACGACCGTCGGCCCCTGGGTGGGCGCGGTGTTCATCCTGGGCGGTGGAGTGGAGTTGCCGGGCGATCCCGCATCGCTATCGGCCGAGGCCTTGTCGGCTCTGCGCAAGCAGGAAGCGGCGGTGGTGATGATGCCTTTTCTGGCGATCACCGCGCTCCTGGCCGTTCTCGCGCTCGTGTTCTGGCGATGGCGCGGAAAGCCCGGCCTTCCGGCTGTGCCCCGGCAGGTCAGCGGCCGGGCGATCCTGGCGCCCCTCCGGCATCCGCGCCTGGCGCTGGCAGCGCTCGCGATCTTCCTCTACGTGGGTGCCGAGGTGTCCATCGGCAGCGTCCTCACCAACTACCTGATGCTGCCCGATACGCTGGCCGAAACCGCGCAGCGCGCCGGCTCGCTGGTGTCGCTCTACTGGGGCGGGGCGATGGCAGGCCGGTTCCTGGGCTCCTGGGTGCTGCGCCGTGTCCACGCGGCGACCCTGCTGGGACTCTGCGCAACGGGTGCGGCCCTGTTTGCGCTGATTTCCAGCCTGACGTCCGGCAGCTTGGCGGCCGCCACAGTTCTTGCCATTGGCCTGTTCAATTCGATCATGTTTCCCGGAATTTTTTCGCTGGGCATCGAGCGCCTGGGCGAGGAGACCCCGCAGGGGTCCGCCCTGCTGTGCCTCGCCATCGTCGGTGGCGCCGTGATTCCGGTGGTCACCGGCCTCGTGGCCGACGCGTTCGGTCTGTCCGTCTCGTTGACGGTGCCGGCGGTCTGCTATGCCGGCGTTGCCGGCTTCGCCGTCCTCACCCGGCTCGGCGCGCTCGACCTTGCCGATGCGCAACCCGCGCCTCTCCCGTGACCGACGGGCCCGCGGGGCCAACGACATCCCGCCGCGCCTTCCTGGCGGGCGTCTCGTCGCTCGCCCTGTACCTGGTAGCGCAGCGCCTCTCCGGGCAGACCTTGCCTGCGGATACGGAAGACGCCCACATCGAGGACCTGATCGGACGCATGACGCTGGCGGAGAAAGCCGGTCAGCTCAGCATCTTTGCGGATCCGCTGCGGATCGGAGCGCAACAGAAGCTCAATCCCGACACCGGCCCACGCATTGACCAGGCGCTGGCGCAGCGCATCCGCGACGGCCGCCTGACCGGCCTGTTCAATGGCCTGGGCGCCGCGGGAGGACGCGAGCTGCAACGCCTGGCGGTGGAAGAATCGCGCCTGAAGATTCCCCTGATATTCGGCGCCGACGTTCTGCACGGGCTGGCAACAGTGTTCCCCATTCCACTGGGCGAAGCGGCGAGCTTCGACCCTGCGCTGGCCGAGCGCACCGCGCGCGCCGCGGCCGTCGAGGCGAGCGCAAACGGCGTTCACTGGACCTTTGCGCCCATGGTGGACATCGGCCGCGACCAGCGTTGGGGCCGCGTGGCCGAAGGTGCCGGCGAGGACCCTTACCTTGGCGCCCTCTTCGCAGCGGCCCGCGTGCGCGGGTTCCAGGGTCAGCGTCTCACCGATGCCGACAGCCTGCTGGCCTGCCCCAAGCATTTCGTCGGCTACGGCGGAGCCATCGGCGGCATGGAGTACAACAGCGTGGAGATGTCTGAGCAGACGCTGCACGAGGTCTACCTGCCGCCGTTCAAGGCCGCGTTCGATGCCGGGGCGCTGTCGACGATGTGCGCCTTCAACGATCTCAACGGCGTTCCCATGATGGCCCACCATGCGCTCCTGAGCGGCCTGCTGCGCGAACGGTGGCGATTCCGCGGAATGGTGGTGTCGGACTACACCGCGGACCATGAATTGGTCATGCATGGCGTGGCACGCGACGACCGCGACGCGGCACGCCAGGCCCTCCTAGCCGGCGTGGACATCAGCATGCAGAGCGACCTGTACAACCGCCATCTGTCCAGCCTGGTCGAAACCGGCGAGGTTCCGCTGGCCGTGGTCGACGAAGCCGTGCGCCGCGTGCTGCGTACCAAGAAGCGGCTCGGCCTGTTCGAACGGCCCTACCGCTCGCTCGATCCAGCGGTGCAGAAACGGGAGACCCGCAGTCCTGCCGCCCGCAGCCTCGCGCGGATCAGTGCCCGCGCTTCCATCGTACTGCTGAAGAACGAGGGCAAGGTGCTGCCGCTGCACAAGTCGGGGCAGTCCATCGCGGTGATCGGCCCGTTCGGCCCGGACACTGCCAACCTTGCCGGACCCTGGGCGCCGTTCTCGGACATGCTGGACGCCGTGAGCCTGGAGCAGGGGCTGCGCAATGCCTTGCGCGACCCCTCGTTGCTGAGCGTGGTCAAGGGCTGTGACCCGGAACGGCCGATCCAAGGCGGCATCGAAGAAGCGGTGGCCGCCGCCAGGGCTGCCGACGTGGTGCTGCTGGCTCTGGGCGAAACGCAGGATATGTCGGGCGAGGCCGCGTCGCAGACCGATATCCTGCTGCCCGCCGTGCAGCAGGCGCTGGCGGAGCAGGTCATCGGCACCGGCAAGCCGGTGGTGGTGGTCCTGCGCAACGGACGCGCGTTGGCGCTCGAAGGGGCCGTGCGCGACGCGGCGGCCATCCTCGTCACCTGGTTCCTGGGAACGGAAACCGGCAACGCCATCGCCGATGTCCTGTTCGGGGATTACTCGCCAACGGGCCGCCTGCCGGTGAGCTTCCCGCAGGCGTCCGGGCAGCAACCGTTCTTCTATGGCCATCGCAGTACCGGCCGGCCACAGACCACTGCGGATGATCCTTACTGGAAAGCACGGTATCGCTACGTCACGCATGCAGCGCTGTACCCGTTCGGCCATGGGCTCACGTACTCGGAGTTCCACTACGGCGAGCCGGACGTCGGCAGCGGGCGCATGGCGTGGGACGGCCAGCTCGTCGTGCGGACCATGCTCACCAACACCGGCAAGCGCGAGTCGGAGGAAACGGTGCAACTGTACGTGCGCGACACCGTCGCCAGCCAGACGCGGCCGGTGCGGGAGCTCAAGGGCATCCGGAAGTTGACACTGGCTCCGCGCGAATCGCGCGAGGTGGCCTTCACATTGACACGCGCGGACCTGTGCTTCTACGACGCCACGATGAGATTCGTCGCCGAGCCCGGCGAATTCCTGGTGTGGCTGGCCACCTCCGCGACGACCGGCACGCCAGGGCGCTTCGTGCTGGAGGGTCCAGCGACAGACCCGGCATGAGGATTGCCGTTCAGCCCGGACTCATTCGCTGCCCTCAGGCTTGTGATTCAATAACATCATTGGTTCATTCTGGTCCGGGAGTTTCTATGTTTCGCATTGCACGGCTGATCCCCATTCTCTTTTCGGTCTGGCTCCCGACCACGTTTGCGGAAGATCCCCCGCCGGACAATCGCCCGGTCAGCCAGGAAGGCTACACCGCCGAGGAGATCGTGAGCGTGGCGTCAGATTTTTTTGGCGGCACCAGCGAGGGGCTCGCAAAGATCGTCCAGCGGGTGTTTGCGGAGCAGGGCCAGCCCAACGCCTACATCATGGGCGAAGAGGCCAGTGGCGCCATCGGCGTCGGGCTTCGTTACGGCAAGGGCGAGCTCAAGTACAAGGATGGAGCGGCGATGCCGGTGTTCTGGCAGGGCCCATCCATTGGCTGGGATTTCGGCGGGAATGCCTCGAAAGTGTTCACGCTGGTCTACAAGCTGCGGAATACCGAGGATCTTTTCCAGCGATACCCCGGCGTTGACGGTAGCCTGTATTTCGTCGCCGGCCTTGGAGTGAACTACCAGAAAAGCGGCGAGATCACGCTGGCGCCGATCAGGACGGGCGTCGGGCTGCGCGCCGGCGCCAGCGTGGGTTACCTGCATTACACCGTGAAGCAGTCCTGGATACCGTTCTAAGACCAGTGCCGCGACGAAGCCGGCTTTATCCGCCGATAATCAGATAGCAAAAGGCCCGTTCCGATCCTGATCGGAACGGGCCTTTCCATTTCCGGGACGCCTTCAGAACTTCATGCCGATGCGGAAATAGACATTGGCATCGGAATCTTCGAGCGCTTCATCGCTGATGTTGTCCTCTTCAAGCGATTCGGCATACGAGACCGCGCCGTCGAAGTTGTCTCCAAAGCTGAATCCCAGAGACACACCCGCATCGGCGAGCGTCTGTTCTCCGGCCGGCTGGCTGTTGGCCGCGATGGCGTTCTCGTACTTGGCAAACCCATACTCTGCGAACAGCTTGGGCGTCACGGAGAATTCACCCATCGTGAATCCCGTGAATTCCACCTGGAAGCGACCCAACGCGCCACTATCTCCGGCCGCCACGCCCGGCAGGTAGGCTTCGATGTTACCGATGCCGCCAACCACCCATTGCTGCTGCTCGGGCACGGTGTCACCGCTGAACTGACCCGTTGCCACGGCGGCCAGCGCCAAGTGCTCGGCAAGCTGTGCCCGGGCCGACAGCGTGGGCCTGAAAAGCAGGTACCCAAGATCAGCCGCGGTGATCGGGTCATCGGTCTTGTCATCGCCCAGTCCCGACCGGACGACGAGGCCGACCGAAAGGTCCGTCTTGATATCGGCGGGGCGAACCACCAGCGCGTAGTCGGTGGACAATTCCACAGAACCATATTCCTGCCGCTGAAGGGTCTGCTCGGTCAGCGTCGTCGAATAGTCCTTGCGGGTGTAATCGGCCTTGGCGCCGATGGTCCAGCGTCCATCGAAACTGGCGGACAGCAGATACAGCCAGCCCAGTTCGCCCTGGATGATCTCGCCATCGAGCGAAATGCCCGGATTCTGCTGGTAACCGACGTAGCGGCCCGTCCCCCCGAACAGGCCGATCTGGGTGATCTTGCTCCAGCCCAGCGTATGCTCGTTGTAGCCGTTTGCGCTTTCGTTCTGGTCCGAAATGCCTTCAAGCGCATGCCGCCCGGTGGCACGGATCTCGTCGCCGGTCGTGAACGAATGGCGGGCGAAATAGTCGACGAAATAGCGGCCGACGAAGCGATTTCCTGGATTACCGAACTCGGCACCGATCGAACTCCGGCTCGGCCAGTCGGATGCCGGCGCAATCCGCAGAACGGCTCCACCGTCACCGGGGATCAGGGTCGGAATGGCGCTCTCACCCGCTCGATCGGCATGAATCGATGCGAGCGTGCGCCCCGGCTCCAGCGCCTCGTCGGTCAGCGGATCGGGGCCAACCACCCCACTCAGGTAGCCATCGTAGGGCGCCGGCGCCTCCACCTTGGTCACCTTGCCAAGGGCGACGAGAACATAGAGGTTTGGCTCGGCAAGCGCGTACGTCACCTGCACCGCCGGGTACCCTGCCGCGTAATAGACGGCCTGCACCTGGCGAACTGCGTCGGACATCGTGGTGGACGCCGAGATCGCCGCCTCCAGCACGGATTTGTCGACCACCTCGGGCCCGATCACCTGAAGTTGAACGCCCTGCACGCTTGCGGTGGCAACCGGCGACCCCTGCTGCTGGATCTGGTCCGCGGCACCCTGCACTGGTGGCAAGGGCGAAGGTAATGCTATTGGCATGGAACTCTTCCCGTTGAAAATTTCTTGGTATCGGACGGCAGTTAAGCGCCGTCTCGTTTGAATCTGAAAGCTTGCTTGTATCGCCCGAACAACCTACACGGCGGTTCAGGTCTCAGTGATGAAAACGAAAAACAGGCGATTGTTAAATCGCCTGTTTCGACCCCGGATCGGTTCTCCGGAAAACCTCAGATACGAGGGCCCGAATCGCAGCTGGTTTTGCCAGCGAGCGAGACATTTCCCCGTCCGTCCAGCACGACGATCGTGCACGCCGGATCGACGGCCTGGGGGATGGGCGCCGGAGGCGCCGGAACCGCCGGGGGCACCGCCTTCTCGCTGGCCTTGATGTTCACGGCGACGATTTCCACGTTCTTCGGATTGACCTTCTGATCGCTCAGCATCGTATTGCAATCCTTGCGGAGCGAAATCGTACAATTGTCTTCCGGGTTGGGGATCAGGCCGGCAGCTGTCGTCGATCCACCGGACGAAGACCCGCCAACACCGTTCAACACTCCGACGCTGCCCGTGCTGCCGATTCCGGAGCCCAGCCCGTTCAGCACGCCGACCGCCGTTCCGGAACTGCTGTTGCCGGAATTGCCGCCGTTCAGAGCGCCAATCGCCAGATTGTCGCCATTGCCGGAATTCGCCCCATTCAATACGCCGGCCGCGATTCCGTCCGAATTGCCGGAATTTGCGCCGTTGAGCGCTCCCACCGCCAAGCCGTCGGCGTTACCGGAGTTCGCGCCGTTGAGCACGCCGAGGCCTATGTTGTCCCCATTACCCGAGTTGGCCCCGTTCAGCGCGCCAACGCCCAGCAGGGTGCCGTTGCCGGAACTCGCCGCGTTCAGAACGCCGACACCCACAGACCCGATGCCGGAATTCGACTTGTTCAGCACGCCGACACCCGCGAAACCACTGGTGCCAGCATTGTCACCACTCAGTGCCGCGAGTCCGAGCAGGTCGCCGGACCCCGAGTTGTCACCGTTGAGCGCACCGATGCCTGCGATGCCACCGGTTGCCGAGTTGTTACCGGACAGGACCGCAAGACTTGCCAGCGCGGGGATCGACCCGGCCGCGCGGCTGACACCGCTGCCGTTGCCAGACAGGAGTGCAAGACCCAGGGGACCGCGGCCCGAATTGTTGCCGCACAGGATGCAAAGTCCCGCCAGGGAGCCTTCACCCGCCCCGTCGCCCGCCAGCAGTCCGATCCCGATCAGGCCACCGGTGCCGGCGTTGTCGCCGGTCAGGGCGCCAATGTTCAGCAGCGGATTGGAACTCGTTGGACTGGTCCCGTCACCCCCACCAACCAGGATGCCGTGGAAGTCAATCACCGGCACCATCGACGCCATCAACCGTGTGTTGTCGATGAGGTTGCTCAGGCTGAACACGCGGTCACTGTTGCCAATCAGGAGCAGTTCGCCGTCCTCGTTGAGAATCTTGATGCTGAGACGTTCGCCGTTCCCGGCGTTGCGCCCGGACAATGCGGCGATGCCGATGGCACCCCCGTTGCCGGCGTTGTCGCCGTTCAGCAGGCTGATGCCGATCTTGTCGCCGTTACCCGCGTTATCGCCCGAAAGAGCCGCCAGACCCAGCAGATTACCGTTGCCGGTGCGGTTTCCATTCAGGATGCCGATGCCGATCGGACCATTGCCGGCGTCGTTGCCCGACAGCGCCGCAATGCCGGCAAGACGTGCCCCCAGCCCGGTACGGTCGCCATTGAGAATGCCCAAACCGAGTGCGCCGATGCCGGCGTTGTTGCGCGACAACGCGGCAATGCCAATCCCGTTCGTGACGCCAGTGTTGTTGCCATTCCGCAGCCCAAGGCCGATCAGGCCCAGGTTGCCCGTGTTGGAGCCCGACAACAGCGCCGCACCCAGCAGCCCGCCCAGACCTGCGGTTGCCGAGCCATCGCCATCCAGCAGCGCAATGTCCGCGAGCCCGTGATCACCATCCAGCCCAAGCAGGGGCGTCACAAGCCTGCCGTCGAGCTGGTCACCAATCAGGACGCGGTCGTTGATCCGGAGAACGTCGCCAATCCCGGATCCATTGCGACCTTCCTGCAATGCAGTGAGTCCCAGCGGTCCGCGCGGTCCGGAACGCGCCCCGAGAATCGCGAGGTTGGACGTGATACCGGTCAGCAGGTTGCCCACACCCGCGAGCGGAGCCGCCGTGGAGGCTGCAAAAGATACCGCGGGCAGTGCGGCAAGCAGGCCGGCCGTCAGCGCTTTTGACGTCGGAAATGAACGAGGCATGGGGATCTCCAGGGTAGGATCGAGTTGCGTTTTTGACGCACTGCGATAACCCCGAGTGTAGCGCAAGATTCGTGCGGATAATCGCACTCCAGGAAGCCCGGAATGTGACCGACTTCGCCAACCACATGGTGACACTCCGGTCACATCGCGGAACAGCTTGGCCCCATTCACAATACCGACAGTGCGACCACTGGCACTTCAATTTTCTTGATCGGTCGACGGGGCATGACGGTCTGAAACAAGCCAGACCGCGGCGGGGACAATTCCTGTCGCAGATCGCCACAGGTGTCCGCATCGACAACCCAATCGCTACAGGCCACGCACTCGCGCTGCGATGTTCACCAGCCCACGCAGCGGCACCACTAGCCAGTCGGGACGGTTGGCAACCTCGTAGTCCACCTCGTGCGCCGCGCGCTCGATGAGGAACAGGTCCAGCACGGCGGCCTCGTCCTTGGCATCGCGCCACTGGTGCGGCAGTGCACCGGAAGCCGCGCGGTACGTGCTCAGGAAGTTGCCGGCACAGACGCTGCGGAACTGCGCGTGAAGATCTTCACGCACCTTGGCGGCGGAGTTGTCGGCCACGCTCAGAGGCACCCTCGCCGAACACTCGGCGGCGTACTCGAAGGATCGCAGCACGCCGGCAACGTCGCGCAAAGGCGAGCTCGGCGAGCGCCGTTCTTCCAGCGGTCGCGTGGGCTCGCCCTCGAAATCCACGAAGTACGCGTCGCCCTGGGATACCAGCACCTGCCCCAGGTGCAGGTCACCGTGGATGCGGATTTGCAGGCTGCCCACGGCACGCTTGGCGAGCATGGCGATCTTCTTCAGCACCGCCGCGCGCTGGGACAACAACTCCTTGGCGAGCGTTGCCGCGTCGCCCGCCAGGGTCTTGGCCTTGGCGAGTTCATCAACCTTGGCGCAGGCGCCGTCGAAGCGCGCGGCAACGTGGCTGGCGATGCGCGCGCAGACGGCGACGTCCACCACCTCGGTCGCCAGCGGCGCCGTCTCCGAAGGCGTTGCCAGCGCCACGTGCAGCTCGCCCAGGCGCTTGCCCAGCAAGGTCGCGAACGAGGTGAGCTGGTGCAGGGTGTCGTCGCTGGACACGGTCGGACCGCTTTCCGGCAGCGTCTTGTCCCGCACCGCCCGTTGCAGCGCACGCTGCACCCAGGCCCAGGCGTCGCCCTGGCTGTGGATGAAACCCTGCGCCACGCCCAGAACGAACTGGCGCCCATCCGGCTCGATGCGCACCACCTCGCCCAGCAGCGGCGCGATGTTGGGATAGCCGCGCTCGGTCAGCGCCCGGCCCATTTCGGCCTCGGGATGCACGCCCTCGGTGAGCTTTCGGAACAGCTTGATGATGGCCAGATCGCCCACCACCAGCGAGGTGTTGGACTGCTCCACGGTCAGGCGCCGCACCTCCGCATCCTCGGCAATCGCCAGCTGTTGCAGGCGAGCGGTGGGCACGAAGCGCAGCTCGCCATCACCGGCCGGGAGCCGCGTATCGCTGCGCATGAGCGCCAGCAGCGTGTGCGCGAAGGCATCGATGGTCACCGCATCGGTCAGCAGGCTGACGCTGCGCGAACGGCGGACGCGGGCCAGCGCCAGCTGCTGCGGCAGCGCGGTGATGACGGAGCTTTCCGGCAGCAGGCCGATCGGCAGCAGGTAGCGCTCGCGGGTGCCGCCGGTTTCCACGTCCAGCTCCAGCATCAGCATCTGGCGCGTGGCATGCGGCAACGGCGTTTCGCGCACGATGCGCACCTTCGACGCCCCGCCACCCTTGGCCGCGAACCAGCGCCGGCGCGGCAGGTAAACCGGCAGCACGTCGGTTTCCAGGCGCCGGCGCGTGGTGTCGTCCAGCATCTCGCGGATGCCGTTGCTCAGCACCAGCGTGATGTACTCGGGCAGGGGTTCTGGTGGCGCGGCATGCCAGTCCGGCATGCGCGTGGTTTCAGCAATCAAGAACCAGTAGAAGCCGTGCGGCGGCAGCGTGAGCAGATACGGCAACTGCCCAATCGGGGGGAAGGCCGCGCCGCCGAGCATCTCCACCGGCACCTGCCCAGCGAACTGCGCCAGGTCCAGCTCCACCGCCTGGGCGGCGCGCGACATGTTGGCCACGCACAGGATCAGCTGTGAGGCAGAAGGATCGTCCGGCGAATCGAACTTGCGCAGGTAGGCCAGGATGCGCCGGTTGCTGGGGTACATCAGCTTGATCGACCCGCGGCCGAACGCCTTGCAGCGCTTGCGGATGGTGAGCATGCGCCGCATCCAGTTCAGCAGGGAGTGCGGGTCGTTGGCCTGCGCTTCCACGTTGTTGGCCTGGAAGCCGTAAAGCGGGTCCATGATGGGCGGCAGCACCAGCCGCGCGGGGTCGGCGCGCGAAAACCCGCCGTTGCGATCGGACGACCACTGCATGGGCGTGCGCACGCCGTCGCGATCGCCAAGGTAGATGTTGTCGCCCATGCCGATTTCGTCGCCGTAATAAATCACGGGCGTGCCGGGCATGGACAGCAGCAGCGAGTTCAGCAGTTCCAGGCGATGGCGATCACGCTCCACCAGCGGCGCGAGGCGGCGGCGGATGCCCACGTTGAGCCGCGCGCGGCGGTCCGACGCATACGTGCGCCAGAGGTAGTCGCGCTCGTTGTCGGTGACCATTTCCAGCGTCAGTTCGTCGTGGTTGCGCAGGAAGATGGCCCACTGGCAATCGGCGGGAATGTCCGGCGTCTGGCGCAGGATGTCGGTGATGGGGAAGCGGTCCTCCTGCGCGATCGCCATGTACATGCGCGGCATCAGCGGGAAGTGGAACGCCATGTGGCACTCGTCGCCGACGATCTCCGTCGCGCCGCCCGCGGCCTTCTCCTGCGGCTTGCCGCCGAAGTAGTGCTGCACGTCCTCGGGCCACTGGTTGGCCTCGGCCAGCAGCATGCGGCCCGGGTAGGTGGCGTCGATCTCGGCGCGAATGAGCTTCAGCACCGCGTGGGTTTCGGCGAGGTTCTCGTTGTTGGTGCCCTCGCGCTCGAACAGGTACGGCACGGCGTCCAGCCGCAGCCCGTCCACGCCCAGCGCCAGCCAGAAGCGCATGGCGCCGAGCACGGCGCGGATCACCTGCGGATTGTCGAAGTTGAGGTCCGGCTGGTGCGAATAGAACCGGTGCCAGTAGTACGCCTTGGCCACCGGGTCCCAGGTCCAGTTGGACTGCTCGGTGTCCACGAAGATGATGCGCGTCTCGGCGTAGCGCTTGTCGTCCTCGGACCACACGTAGAAATCGCGCGCGGCCGAGCCCGGCTTGGCCTTGCGGGCACGCTGAAACCAGGGGTGCTGATCCGAGGTGTGATTGATGATCAGCTCGGTGATCACGCGCAGGCCGCGCTTGTGTGCCTCGGCGATGAACTCCTTGGCGTCCGCCATCGGGCCGTAGTCGGGGTGCACGCCGCGGTAGTCCGACACGTCATAGCCGTCGTCGCGTCGCGGCGAGGGATAGAACGGCAGCAGCCAGATGGTGTTGACGCCAAGGCCCGCGATGTAGTCGAGCTTCTGGATCAGCCCCGCGAAGTCGCCGATGCCGTCATCGTTGGCATCGAAGAACGACTTCACGTGCAGCTGGTAGACCACCGCGTCCTTGTACCAGAGCGGGTCGCCGCTGAAGCCGGGTGGCTTGCGCGCGCCAGCCTTGCGCTTGCCGGTCGTGGGCGTATCGGTGCCGGTGTCGGGGGTGCTGCCGTCGTGCGCCATGTCAGTTCCCCGTTCGGCTGAGGCGCCAGATCGCGAACGGCATCTGGCGCGGTTCGAAATACCAGTGCTGCCGGCGGCCCTGCCAGCGCAGTTTCTGGCGCGACATCAGCTCTTCCACTTCCAGCACGGCGTCGTCTTCAAGGTCGAGCTGTTCCAGTGGCACTTCAAAATGGGCGCCCTGCGGATAGAGCGGGTCGAGGCTCACCGCGACCAGGAGCAGGCTGTCGTCGCCGGGAACCTGCTTGCTGTAGCACAGCACGTGTTCGTTGTCGGCGGCGTGGAACTTCACGCCCAGGTGCGATTGCAGCGCCGGGTAGGCGCGCCGCAGCTCGTTGAGCCGGGTGATCTCCGTGATGATGTTTCCGGGCGCCGACCAGTCGCGCGGGCGCAGCTCGTACTTCTCGGAATCCAGGTATTCCTCGCGCCCCGGCAGCGGCGCCGACTCGCAGAGCTCGAAGCCGCTGTACAGGCCCCAGAGGCCGGACAGCGTGCCCGCCAGCGCGGCGCGGATCACGAAGCCGGCGCGCCCGGAGGTCTGGAGGAACGGCGGGTTGATGTCCGGCGTGTTGACGAAGAAATGCGGCCGGAAGAAATCGCGCGGCGCTTCCTGCGTCAGCTCGGTGAGGTAGTCGGTGAGTTCCTGCTTCCCGTTGCGCCAGGTGAAGTAGGTGTAGCTCTGGGCGAAGCCGACCTTGGCCAGGCGGTACATCATCGCCGGGCGCGTGAAGGCCTCGGCCAGGAACAGCACGTCGGGATGGCGCGAGCGGACGTCCGCAATCATCCACTCCCAGAACGGCAGCGGCTTGGTGTGCGGGTTGTCCACGCGGAACGTGTTCACGCCCTCGCTTACCCAATACTCGATGACGTCGCGCAGCGCGATCCACAGCGAGGGGATCGCGGCGGTGGCGTAGAAGTCGACGTTGACGATGTCCTCGTACTTCTTCGGTGGATTCTCAGCGCAGCGCAGGGTGCCGTCCGCGCGCCAGCTGAACCAGCCCGGGTGCTGCTGCAGCCAGAGATGATCCGGCGAGCACTGGATGGCGAAGTCCAGCGCCAGCTCCATGCCGTGGGCCGCGGCGGCGTCGCGCAGGCGGCGGAACGCCTCGATGCCACCCAGCTGCGGGTGCACGGCGTCGTGGCCGCCGTCCGGGGAACCGATGGCGTACGGGCTGCCCGGGTCATCCGCGCCCGACACCAGGCTGTTGTTGGGACCCTTGCGCTTGGTGCTGCCGATGGGATGGATCGGCGGCATGTACAACACGTCGAAACCCATGGCCGCGATGGCGGGCAGGCGCGGAATTACGTCGTCGAACGTACCGTGCGCGCCGCTGGTGGACTGCGAGCGCGGAAACAGCTCGTACCAGCTGGCAAACCCCGCGGCCTTGCGCTCCACGTCCACGCTCAATTCCGGGTGCCGGACCAGGAAGCGCCGCGGATCGGCCGAGGCCATGTCCCGCGCGGCGGCCTCGTCCAGCAGCACGGCGAGCGTAGCCTCGTCGCTCGGCAGCGGCAGGCTCCTGGCCAGGGCCGCGACCGCCTCGTTGTGCGGTGATTCGGCGGCAGCGGCCTTGATCTTCTCGACGCCCTCGCGAATGTCGGCAGGCGTTACCCGGTTCGCCGCGTGCAGCTTCTCCAGGCCATGCCGGAAACCGTTCCAGCCGTCGATCCAGGCTTCGATGGCAAACCGGAACTGGCCCGTGGAGTGCGGCGTGAACGACGCGGTCCACCGATCGTTGCCGGCGTGGGCCATCGTCACGCGCTGCCACGGCGCGTTGGGCGCCTTCCACAGCATCTCGGCGCTGAGCGCTTCGTGGCCGTCGGCAAAGACGCGCGCGGCCACTTCCACCACGCGACCGACGACGCCCTTGGCGGCGTAGCGCCCGCCATCGACGCTCGGCGCAACCTCGTCGACGATGACCCGCGGCGCCTCGACGGCGGCGAGCAAGGCCTTCGGAACCAGTTTGCTGGGCGGACTGCTGCGCGGCGCTTTCTTGAGGGCGACCATCACGCCGCCAGCATGTCGCGCGTCACCAGAGTGACGCCGCCGGAGGTGACGTGGAACCGCGCGGCATCGGCCTGCGGGTCTTCACCGATCACGGTGCCGTCCGGCACCACGCAGCCCTCGTCGATGACGGCGCGGCGGATGCGGCAATTGCGGCCGATGCGCACCTCCGGCAGCAGCACGGTTTCCTCGACCGCGCTGTTCGCGTCCACCGAGGCCTTCACCGACAGCACCGAGCGCCGGATGGTGGCGCCGGACACGATGCAGCCGCCGCTGATGAGCGAATCCATGGCCGCGCCGCGCAGGCCGTCGCGGTCGAACACGAACTTGGCCGGCGGCACCTGGAGCTGGTGCGTCCAGATCGGCCAGCTCTCGTCGTACAGGTTGAACTCGGGCTGCATGTCGGTGAGCTCGAGGTTGGCCTTCCAGTACGCGTCGACGTTGCCCACGTCGCGCCAGTAGCCGGCCTGGCGCGAATCATTGAGATCGTGGAAGCGGTAGCCGTAGGCCTGGCCGCTCGCGATCATGGCCGGCACCACGTCGTGCCCGAAGTCGTGCGAGGACTCCTCGTCGTCGGCGTCGCGCAGCAGCTCCTGGATCAGGAACTCGGTCTCGAAGACGTAGATGCCCATGCTCGCCAGCGCCACGTCCGTCTTGCCCGGCATGGGCTCCGGCTGCGCCGGCTTTTCCTTGAAGGACAGGATGCGGTTGTCGGCGTCCACGTGCATCACGCCGAAGTCGCTGGCCTCGGCCAGCGGCACTTCCACGCAGCCCACGGTCACCGCGGCCCCGCTGGCGGCGTGCTGCGCCACCATGCGGCCGTAGTCCATGCGGTAGATGTGATCACCCGCCAGCACCAGCACGTGGCGCGAGCGGCTGGCGCGGATGAAGTCGATGTTCTGGTACACCGCGTCGGCGGTGCCGGCGTACCAGTCCGGCGCCATCTGGCGCTGCTCGGCCGGCAGCGGCTCCACGAATTCGCCGAACTGCCCGCGGCAGAAGCTCCAGCCCTGCTGGATGTGGCGGATCAGCGAATGCCCCTCGTACTGCAACAGCACGCCGATCTGGCGGATGCCGCTGTTCACGCAGTTCGACAGCGTGAAGTCGATGATGCGGAACTTGCCGCCGAACGACACCGCGGGCTTGGCGCGACGATCCACCAGGTGGCTCAGTCGCTTGCCGCGGCCCCCGGCCATGACCAGCGCGAGCGTGTCGCGCGTGAGCAGGCTGGCGGAACGGGCATCGTCCATCCCGCTGGACTTGAGCGGTCGGCCCATCTGCAGCGCCAGCGGCGTGCGTGCCCGGACTTTGCGCCGCAGCGGCAGGTCGCGCGCCATCGGCAGGTTCAATGCGGTTTCGCGGTACGACGTCATGGACGTTCTCGGCTTTGGAATGGTCTGGTGCCGGGCCTCGAATCACGTTCGGCGGCGCGGCACTCCATCTCCATCGGACCAAGTTCCATGCCCGTGGCGGCTCAGCGCGCCGCCGGCACAAACTCCTTTTGAATCAGGCGTCTTGCATCGCCGTCTGGAGCGCCGGACCTTGCGAAACGCCAGACGGCACGGGCTCGGGCTGCGTGATGCCCGTCGCCTGCGCCGCGGCAATGGTGCGCTGCGATTCGCCCCGCGAACGGCTCTGCGTGGCGATGGTCTGGTGCACGAACTTGAGCTTTTCGATGACCCGTTCGGACAGCACGAACGGGTAGGCGTCATGCAGGCCCAGCCCCCTGTTGAGGTCGTTGAGGATGTAGGTGAGCGCCATCCAGCGGTCGATCATCCTCGAGAACGTGCCCACCTTGCGCACGCTGAAGGGCCGCATGGCGACGAACTGCGGATCCTTGCGCCGCCGCGGGTTCAAGCTCAGGCCGCTCTCGTAGGCGGTCTCCAGGCTGTCGACCATGTGCAGGTAGTGCGCCCAGGTTTCGGCCCAGTCCTCCCAGGGGTGGGAACTGGCATAGGTGCTCACGAATTCCTGCTGCCAGTTGGGCGGCGGACCTTCGCTGTAGTGGCGCTTGAGCGCCTCGCCGTAATCCTGCGTCTCGTCGCCGAACAGCGCGCGGAACGCGTCCAGCCGGCGAGAGTTCTTGATGAGCCGGTCCCAGTAGAAATGCCCGACCTCGTGGCGGAAATGCCCCACCAGCGTGCGATAGGGCTCGTGCATCTCCACGCGGCGGCGCTCGCGCTCCGGGTCGTCCGCCTCGGCGATGTTGATGGTGATCAGGCCGTCGTCGTGCCCGGTGAGCACGGCCACCGTGGTCTGGTCCTCCTTCACGTGGTCGGCCAGGAACTGGAACGCGAGCCGCGGCTCGGCGTCGTCCTCCGTGGTCGGCAGCGACAGCCCGATGAGGCCGACCACCAGCCGGCGCTTGGCCGCTTCGAGCTTGTACCAGCGCTCCAGGTTCTCCGGCACCGACAGGTCCGGAATCACCTTGGTGAGACGGCAGGACACGCACAGGCCGGTGGGCTCATCCGTCGCCACCACCCAGTTGCAGGTGTTGTGCTCGGTGTAGTTGCGGCACAGGCGGTAGGTGATGTTGCCCGGCCCCAGCGTGCGTTCAGTCTCGTCGGTGCCGTCGGGCCGGCTCCAGGCCACGACCTCCAGCAGATCGGGCACGAACGCCAGCCGCGACTTGCAGCAGGTGCAGTGGTCGTTCTCGAGTACAACGAGGGTTTCGCATCGATCGCAGTGAAATCGCTTCATGGTGGGCTTCAGGTGGAACTGGACTTCGGACATGCAACTTGCAAGAGGGCCGGGGGACCGGTGCGCAATTTACGTCGCCTTCCCCGCGTCATCGTCCTGACCAAGAGCCTTGATATGACGACGATTCGTTCGAGCAATCCATCAATCCGCGTGGACGATGGCCCCCTGCATGAACAGGTCAACGCAAGGACCGCGCGCGGCGCACGACGCGGTCCGGGAGCGACCCTCGTACTTCGAAGCGACGGAGCAATGTCTTGCAGCGCCCAACCCGGCCGCTGACGCTCCCACTTCTTGCATGGGTCCCGCGGCCGAACCGGCCGAGCGCAACTGTCCCGCTGCGGCGCGCGCCCGCCTGATCCGGGTGAATCCGTCTTGCGCCGTCGTCCCACGATAAAGTGCGGCCCCCGACTACTTGGAGCACTGGCCCGCCTCGGGTCGCATGATGGACACGATCCGCAGCACCCAGGACGAGGTTCGGCACGACGCACGGTTCTCGCGCAATTCGCTTGCCGCGGGCTTTGCACTGGCGGTTGCAGCCGTGGCGGCGGCGACGGCCGCCCGCTGGCTGCTGAACCCGTACCTCGGCAGCCACCTCGCCTTCCTCACCTACTTCCTCGCGGTGCTGCTCACCGCATGGAAGTCCCGGCTCGCGCCCTCGGTCTTCGCACTCCTCGCGGGCGCCGTCGTCGGCCGCTTCTGCTTCGTGGAGCCGCGGTACTCGCTGTCGCTGAGCACATTTTCCGATTACGTCCTGCTGATCGACTTCTGGCGTTACCTCATCACGGGAATCGCCACCATCGCCCTGTGCGAGGCCATGCGCTCGGCCCAGCGGAAGGCCGAGGACAACATGGCCCTGTCGGAACGCCGCGCGCAGCAACTTGAGCGCGAAGTGCTGGCCACGCGCGCGGCGCAGGACGAGCTCCAGCAGGCCCGCGACGAACTCGAAGAGCGCGTGCGCCTGCGCACGGCGGAACTGGCCCTGCTCAACGAGTCGCTGGTGCGCAGCAACCGCGAACTGGAGCAATTCGCCGCCGTGGCCTCGCACGATCTCCAGGAGCCGCTGCGCAAGGTCCAGGCTTTCGGCGACCGGCTTCAGGACAAGTACGCGGACGTGCTGGGGGAACAGGGCAACGGTTACCTCGAACGGGTCCTGACGTCGGCCTCGCGCATGCGCAGGCTGATCGACGATCTGCTGGCCTTCTCCCGCGTCGCCACCCGGGGCCAGCCCTTCGTGCCCGTCGACCTGGCGGCGCTCGCGCGCGAGGCGGTGATCGACCTGGAGGCACGGATCGAGCAGACCGAGGGACAGGTGGAGATCGGCGAATTGCCGACCGTGGACGGCGACCCGACGCAGATTCGCCAGCTGTTCCAGAACCTGATCGCCAATGGCCTGAAATTCCGCAAGCCCGACCTTGCGCCCGTGGTCCGCATCAGCGGCCAGATCGTGGAAGGCATCCCCGTGCCGGCCGCGCCGGTCACAGACGTCGTGGTGGCGCCAGTCCTGTTCTGCAGGCTCACCGTGACGGACAATGGCATCGGCTTCGAGCAGCAGTACGTCGACCGCATCTTCCAGGTTTTCCAGCGCCTGCACGGCCGCAACGAATACGAAGGAACAGGAATAGGACTTGCGATCTGCCGTCGGATCGCGGAGCGTCACGGAGGCAGCATCACCGCATCCAGCGCACCCGACGAGGGCGCTAGTTTTATAGTGACGCTGCCCATGAACCAGACCACCCAGGAGACAGCAGCATCGTGAGTAACCGTGGCAAACCCATCACCATCCTCATGGCGGACGACGACGCGGACGACCGCGCGATGACCCAGGAGGCGTTTGAAGAATCCAAGCTGGCCAACGACCTGCGCTTCGTGTGCGACGGGGTCGAGCTGCTCGATTACCTGAAGCGGCGCGGCGCCTATGCCGACCCTGCAAGCTCGCCGCGTCCGGGGCTGATCCTGCTGGATCTCAACATGCCCAAGAAGGACGGGCGCGAGGCACTGGCCGAGATCAAGTCCGATCCGCAGCTCAAGAGCATCCGCGTGGTGGTGATGACCACCTCCAAGGCCGAGGAGGACATCGAGCGCATCTACGGCATGTCCGCCGCCTCGTACATCACCAAGCCGGTGACGTTCAGCGGGCTGGCCGATGTCATCAAGACGATGGGCAAGTACTGGCTGGAGATCGTGGTACTGCCCAACGGCGGAGAGAATGACTAACAGTCGTCTCAGCATCCTGCTCGTAGAGGACGACCGCGACGATTACCTGCTGGTGAGGGACCTGCTGGCCGAACACCCGGGATACGCCTACCGGCTGGAGTGGGCGCCGGACTACACCTCCGGCCTGAACGCGCTGGTCAACGGCAGCCACGACGTCATCCTGCTCGACTACCACCTGGGCGCGAAGACCGGGCTGGAGCTGGTGGAGGCGGCCATGGAGGCCGGCTGCCGCAAGCCCACCCTGCTGCTGACCGGCCAGAACGGCGCCGAGCTCGATCGCAAGGCGCTGGCCGCCGGCGTGGCGGACTACCTCGAAAAGGGCCGTTTCAACGGCAAGGAACTGAGCCGCGCCATCCAGTACGCCGTGCAGCAGCAGCGCCACGCCGAGGAGCTGGAGCACACGGTGGCCAAGCGCACCGTGGAACTGGCCGCGGCCAACATCGCGTTGCAGGAGGTGAACCAGCGACGGACCGAGTTCCTGGCCCTGCTCGCGCACGAACTGCGCAATCCGCTGGCGCCCATCCGCCACGGCCTGCAGACGCTCAAGCGCAATGCCGATCCGGCCACCACCCACGCTACGGTGGACATGATGGAGCGGCAGCTGCGGCAGATGGTGCACCTGATCGACGATCTGCTCGATGTCAGCCGGATCAGCCGCGGCAAGATCGAGTTGCAGCTCTGCCGCGTCGAGCTCGAACCGGTCGTGCAGCAGGCGGTCGAGGCGGTGACGTCCGCGGTGGAAACCCTGGGGCATGAATTGGTGGTGAGCCTGCCGCCGCAGCCGGTGTACCTGAATGCGGACGCCACCCGCCTGACCCAGGTGCTCGGCAACCTGCTCAACAACGCGTGCAAGTTCACCGCACCGGGCGGCCGGATCGCCCTGCTTGCCAGCGTGGACGCGCACGAACTGACCATCCGGGTGCGCGACAACGGCACCGGGATTCCGGCCGAGCACCTGCCACATATCTTCGAGATGTTCACGCAGGTGAACACCTCGCTGGACAGCTCCAGGAGCGGCCTGGGGATTGGCCTGTCGCTGGTGAAGAACCTGGTGGAAATGCATGGCGGAACAGTCGAAGCCCTCAGCGCCGGCCCGGGCGAGGGAACGGAGATCGTCCTGCGCCTGCCCGTGGTGACCGGCGCGGCTCCGATCGAAGCGGCGCCGGCCCCGATGGCAACCGCCACCGGGAGCCGCCGCCGCATCCTCATCGTGGACGACAACCGCGATTCGGCCAGCTCGCTTGCCCTGCTGCTGGAACTGGACGGCCACGAAACACATACCGCGCCCGACGGCATCGAAGCCCTGGCCGCCGCCGAGCGGCTCAGGCCCGAGATCGTGCTGCTGGACATCGGGCTGCCCCAGCTCGACGGATACGCGGTCTGCCGCGCGCTGCGGGAGCGCCCCTGGAGCGGGGCGTCGCTGATCGTCGCGCTCACCGGCTGGGGCCAGGAAGACGACCGGCGCAAGTCACTGGAAGCCGGTTTCGATCATCACCTGCTCAAGCCCGTGGACCACGCGGCGCTCACGCAGATCCTGGCCCGCAAACGCGTCATCGCGGCCTGAACCCGGGGCCTGGATCACGCCCCTGAATTCTGGGCGCCGGGCACCTGCGCATCCGCCGCGGGGGCACTGTAGACCAGGGCCAGCGGCCATCTGGCGAAGAGCGTCGAGACGCCAAGTTCGCGCCCCGATGCAACCTCGTTCCCGCCCAGGGCGTCACACCAGCCTGCCTGCGCATGCCGCGCCGGCAGGCATATTCGCGTGTTGCCCCAGGCCGACGGCGGAAGATTCAGATCGTCCGGACTCGGACGCAGATTCGCGGTCCGCATCGGGATGGCCACCAGCACCGCGCGACCGCCCTGCTCGCGCAGGAATGCCAGCACGTGCTGGGCGCACTGCCCGCGTACCCGCAGCGGCACGTAGCTTCCGAGCGCGAACAGGTCCGGCATCTGCCGGCGCAATGCCAACGTGCGGGCGATCAGCCGCTGCTTGATGCGGCCGTCGCGCCAGTGCTTCAGGAGTTCTTCGTCGGCGGTCGACTGCGCCAGCGCAGCCGCGCGCTGCGCAAAGTTCACCGGCCGCCGGTTGTCCGGGTCCACCAGGCTGAAGTCCCAGAATTCGGTGCCCTGGTAGGTATCCGGAACGCCGGGCGTGGTCAGGCGCAGCAGCGTCTGCGCCAGGCCGTTCACGGCGCCGGGCGCAGCGATCCTTGCGACCAGCGCTTTCAGCTCGGCCAGGAAATCCGCCGCGCGTGCCGGATCGAGCAGGTGCTTCAGGAAATTTTCGCAGACCTGCTCGTAGGCCAGGTTGGGCTCCACCCAGCCGGAGCGGCGCTTGGCCTCGCGCACCGCCTTGCGCTGCCATTCGGCGAGCCGCTCGCCCAGGCTGCTCAGGTCCTCCGCTTCATCGTCGGCCACTTGCAGGGGCCAGGCGCCGACCAGCATCTGGTAGAGCACGTACTCGTCGGTGGCATCCGGACCGCGGACGTGGTCCAGCATCTCCTTGCGCGATTCGTTGCGCCGGCGCCACTCGCTCACGGCTTCACGCCACGCCGTCGGGATCTCGCTCAGCACGGCCAGGCGCGCACGCAGGTCTTCGCCGCGCTTGTGGTCGTGCGTGGCGGTGGCGAGCATGGCGGCCGGATAACGATGCCGGCGCTCGGTGCAGGCCGCGTGAAACTCGTCCGCGGTCATGGCGAACTGGCCGGGATTGGCGCCGACCTCGTTGCGCGACAGCAGCACGCCGAAGCGGTAGAACGCCGTGTCCTCCACCGACTTGGCGGCCACCGGCGAGGTGAGCTGCTGGAACCGGGCGAGCGCACGCAGGCGATCGCGCCGCTCCACCGGGTTGGCAAGGTTTTCTGCGGGTTCGGCGCCGAGCCAGCGGTCGATCAGCTCCAGCAGCGCACGCTCGGCGGGGCGGCCCGTGCGCTGCGCCTGCGAAACCACCTGCGCCATGATCGCGGCGTCGGCGGCGGAACGGCCGCGCGCGTCGGCGTAGGTGCGGTACACCGGGAAGTGCACCAGCATCTCGGTGAGCGCGCGACGGATGGCCGCCAGCGTCCAGTCGCGCGTCCGCGGATCACTGCGGGCAATGCGGTGCAGCGCGTGGGCGCAGGCGTTGAAGTCGGCCGAGAACAGCAGCTGCGGAATGCGCCGGCGCGCTTCGCGCTCCTCGGCCTCGAAGTCGGCGGTCCTGCCGCTGCACTCGCGCCAGAGCGCCGCCAGCGGAACGCGGCCTTCCGGGTCGTGCAGCACGGCGCTCGATTCGTTCATGAACACGTAGCCGGAGGTGCCATCGGTGCGCCAGTCGCGCGCCAGCTTTTCGCCGGGGGCCAGGATCTTTTCCACGACGAAGTACGCCGGCCCGCGCGGCAGGTGATCGGGGCGCCGGGCCGACAGGCTGTCCAGCCGGTTGCGCAGCTTGCGGCAGTAGGCGCGCGGATCGGCCAGGCCATCCACGTGGTCCACGCGCACGCCGTCGATCACGCCCTCGCCGTACAGCCGGAAGATGGTGGCGTGCACGGCCTCGAACGTGGCCGTGTCCTGGATGCGCATGCCGGCCAGATCGGTGACGTCGAAGAAGCGGCGCCAGTTGATCTCGTCCGGCGCGGTTCGCCACCACGCCAGGCGGAAGTGCTGGCGGTCCAGCAGGCGGTGCAGGCGCGTCTGCGCGTCCTCCGAACCGGCATAGCCGGCGAGCAGCTGCTCCAGCGCGGCGAGCACGGCGGGCGTCCGCGCGGCCTCGGCGAGATTCGCGCAGGCGTCCTCGAAAGCGCCGCGGCGCGCCAGGCGCGTGCGGTTGCCACCCAGGGATTCGCGGAAGCGCCGGGCCAGTTCGCTCAGCGCATCGCCCGGCGCCACCCGCAGCAGCGGGCCATACAGGTTGGGCGACAGCGGGAAGCGGTGGGTGTCGTGCGCGGAGAAGTACAGGCGCCCGTTGGCGCTGTCGAAGCGCAGCACCACGTCGCCGGCGGCCAGCGCCTCGCCGTAGGGATTGCCCAGGAAGGGCGCCAGCACCTTGCCGGAAAGTTCGGCGTCGGCCGCGTCCCAGTCGATGTCGAAGAAGCGCGCGTAGATGCTGTCGCGGCCCCACTCCAGCACGTCCAGCCACCAGGGGTTGTCGCTGCCGCCCACGGCCATGTGGTTGGGCACGATGTCCACGATCAGGCCCATGCGGTGTTCGCGCAGGCAGCTCACCAGGCGCCGCAGGCCGTCCTCACCACCCAGCTCGGGATTGACGCGCGTAGGGTCCACCACGTCGTAGCCGTGCGTGGAGCCGGCGCGCGCGCACAGGATGGGCGAGGTATAGACATGGCTGATGCCGAGCCGCGACAGGTACGGCACCTGCGCAGCAGCGGCGTCGAAGTCGAAGCCACGGTGCATCTGCAGGCGCAGCGTGGCGCGCGGCGCCCCGGTTCCGGCTGCCGTCGTAACCTCCGCCTTCAGGTCGGTACCGGCAATGCGTTCGGCGGGCAGGTCGTCAGCTTTCATGGCGCGGGGGATTGAGGAAAACGCAGGTGCAGCGGCCCGGCAGGACGCCCTGGCCGACCGACGCGGCGGCGCCGGCCGTACTTTCGAAGAGCAGTGCAGAACTGGTTCGCGCAACCGTCACCGGATCGGCACCGAGGTTGACGAGGATGCGCAGCTTGAAGCCGTCTCCCAGTCGCCAGTTGGCGACCACGGCATGCGGCGACAGCGCTTTCATGCGGCGCGCGGCCGAGCCCTTCAGGCGCGGGCAGATGTGCTCGCGCCGCAGGTGCAGCAGCCTGCGGTAGAACGCGAGCATGGCGGCATGCGCGCCGTGCGTGCTTTCCTCGAAATCCGGCCGCGACCGCGTGAACGTGGATTCGGCGTTGGGATCGGGAATCTGCTCGCGCGTGGCCTCGTCGGCAAACGCCGCGAAGCACGCGAACTCCTTGCGCCGACCCTGGCGCACGGCATCGGCCAGCTCGTCGTGGAAATCGGTGAAGAACAGGAACGGCGCGCGGCTGCCCCATTCTTCGCCCATGAACAGCAGCGGCGTCTGCGGGCAGAGCAGCTGCAGGGTGATGGCCGCGCGCAGGGCGTCGGGATGCGCCAGCCGCGTCAGGCGCTCGCCCATGGCGCGGTTGCCCACCTGGTCGTGGTTCTGCAGGAACAGGATGAAGCGGTTGGGCGGCAGGTGATCGCTGCGCGTGCCGCGCGGCTTGCCCTGGTGGCTGGGCGAAGGCTCGCCCTGGTAGATGAATCCTTCGGCGAGGCAGCGCGCGAGCTTCTCCGCCGGGTTTTGCGCGTAGTTGGCGTAGTAGCTTTCGGACTCGCCAGTGAGCAGGACGTGCAGCACGTTGTGGCCGTCGTCGTTCCACTGCGCGTTGTAGCTGCCTTCGAGGTGCGCGGCCTGGTTGTGCTCGTTCTCCAGCATGAGGTGCACGTGCCGCCCCGGCTCCACCTGCGCGCGGATGGCGGCGCCCATGTCATCGAGAAAGCTGGGGTCCTCGATGGCGTGCACGGCGTCGAAGCGCAGGCCGTCGAAGCGGTACTCGTTGAGCCAGTACAGCGCGTTCTGGATGTAGAACTGGCGCACCTGCGGCCGGCGGAAATCGATGGCGGCACCCCAGGGGGTATGCACGTCCTCGCGGAAGAACGTCGGCGCGTAGGCCGACAGGAAGTTTCCGTCCGGCCCGAAGTGGTTGTAGACCACGTCCAGGTAGACCATCAGGCTGAGGCCGTGCGCGGCGTCGATCAGCGCCTTGAGCTGCGCCGGCGTGCCGTAGGCGGCGTCAGGCGCGTACGGGAGCACGCCGTCGTAACCCCAGTTGCGGGTGCCGGGGAAGTCGGCGAGCGGCATGAGTTCGATGGCGGTGACGCCGAGGTGCGCAAGGTGCGGCAGCCGCGCCCGTACGCCCTCGTAGCCACCGCAGGCGCCCACGTGCAGCTCGTAGATCACCACCTCGTGCCAGGGCCTGCCGCGCCAGGCGTCGTGGTTCCATGCGTGTGCCCGATGATCGATCCATTCACTCGGGCCGTGAACGTCGTCCGGCTGGAAATGCGAGGCCGGATCCGGCACGGCGAGATCGTCGCGCACCCGGTAGCGATAGCGGGTGCCGGGCTGAACCGCGGCTTCGATCTCGAACCAGCCTTCCGCCCTCGCCTCCATGGCCAGCGGAGCGGCGTTCTCGATTTCGAGGCTGACCGACTCCACGGCCGGCGCCCAGAACCGGAACCGCGCACGCCCGCCGCCGAGCGCCACCGGGCCGAAGGGAGCGGACGTTGTCTGCACTCCAGTCATGCGGCGTCCGCGAGCACGCCGTCGTTCTCGGGCGCAACGGCCGCTTCGGCCTGCGACTCGGCGGGCGCGATGCGTGATTTCACCTGCATGGATTCAGGACGCACGCGCGCCGCGATCAGCACCAGCGATACCGGGGCCACCGTGCAGCTGCCGTCGCTGATGGTGGTGTTGGCGCGCGAGGGGTTATCGGTATCGACCACCACGTGGTAGTCGAGCAGAGGCTCGGGCATCTCGAAGGTGTGCGAGGCCTCGTCGGAATTGGTGAGCAGCGCGATCACATCGATCTGCCCATCCTCGCGCCGGCCCGCGCGCCGCACGCCGAGCAGGCGCGCCGTGCTGTTGTGCCAGTCCGCCTCCGTCAGCTCCACGCCGCGCTCGTCAAACCAGAACACATCGCGGACCGAGGGCGCGACCTCGATGTTCGCGTGCTGGAAGTAGCGGCCCTGCAGGATCGGGAACTCGCGACGCAGGGCGATCAGGTGCGCGACGAATCGCTTCAGCGCGGCACCCTTTTCGCTGAACAGCAGCTTCCAGTCGAGCCAGGCCAGCTCATTGTCCTGGCAGTAGGTGTTGTTGTTGCCGTTCTGGGTCTGACCGAACTCGTCGCCGGCCAGCAGCATGGGCGTGCCGTGCGAGAGCAGCAGCGTGGCCAGCAGGTTGCGCTTGGCGCGCTCGCGGCGGGCAAGAATCTCGGGGTCGTCGGTCGGCCCTTCCACGCCCCAGTGGCGGCTGTGGTTGTCGTCGGCACCGTCGCGGTTGTCCTCGCCGTTGGCCTCGTTGTGCTTCTCCTGGTAGCTGACCAGGTCGTTGAGCGTGAAGCCGTCGTGCGCGGTGATGAAGTTGACGCTGGCCCAGGGACGGCGCCGGTGGTGGTCGAACATCTCGGCCGACCCCTGCAGGCGCGCCGACAGGGTGCCGCGCAGGCCCGGATCACTGTTCCAGTACTTGCGCACGTCGTCGCGGAAGCGGCCGTTCCACTCCGCCATGCCGGCCGGGTGATTGCCGATCTGGTAGCCGCCCATGCCCACGTCCCAGGGCTCGGAGATGAGCTTGAGGCGCGACAGCACCGGGTCCTGCATCAGCGCGTCGAAGAAGCCGCAGCCGGGGTCGAAGCCGGTGGTTTCGCGGCCCAGCGTCACGCCCAGGTCGAAGCGGAAACCGTCCACGTGGAACTCCGTGGCCCAGTAGCGCAGCGAGTCCATGACCATCTGGATGACGCGCGGGTGCGACATGTTCACCGTGTTGCCGCAGCCGGTGTCGTTGATGTGGTAGCGCGGCTGGTCCGGCAGCAGGCGGTAGTACTCGCTGTTGCCGAAGCCGCGCCACGACAGCGTGGGCCCCAGCTCGCTGCCCTCGCAGGTGTGGTTGTAGACCACGTCCATCAGCACCTCGATGCCCGCGGCGTGAAGCTGCTGCACGGCCCATTTCATCTGGCCCAGCGTGCCGTCGGATAGGTACGAACTCTCCGGCGCGAAGAACGACAGCGTGCTGTAGCCCCAGTAGTTGGTCAGCCCGCGGTCCACCAGGTAGCGGTCGCGCGCGAAGGCGTGGATCGGCAGCAGTTCCACCGCGGTCACGCCCAGGCTTTTCAGGTACTCGATGGTGCTGCGATGCCCCAGCGCGCCGAAGGTGCCGCGATCATGCGGCGGCAGGTCCTCGCGGCGCCTGGTGAAGCCGCGCACGTGCATCTCGTAGATCACGGTGTCGGACCAGGGCACGCGCGGCGCGTGGTCGTTGCCCCAGTCGAAGCGGTCGTCCACGATCGTGCCCTTGGGCATGTAAACGGCGCTGTCGCGACGGTCGAAGCTGAGGTCGGCCTTGGACGATCCCATGCGGTAGCTGTGCAGGGCGTCGTGCCACTTGAGCTCGCCGTTGAGGCAGCGCGCGTAAGGGTCGATCAGCAGCTTGTGCGGGTTGAAGCGCAGGCCGCGCTCCGGCTGGTAGGGGCCGGCCACGCGATAGCCATAGTGGTGCCCCGGACGCGCGCCGGGCAGGTAACCGTGCCAGACGCCGTCGGTGCACTCGGGCATGACCAGGCGTGCGGTCTCGTGGCGTCCGGTGGCATCGAAGAGGCAGAGGATCACCTTCTCCGCGTGTTCCGAAAAGACGGAGAAGCGTGTCCCGCGGCCATCCCAGTGCGCGCCCAGCGGATAGGGCGGGCACGGCTGCAGACGATCAGAAATTTCCTGCATGTATATTTCCCCGGCGTGAGTGAGCGGCATTGCAAGGGGCTCGCCAGCATGTGAGCGGCTGCCGCCGCCGGCCGTGGTCGGCTCCTTGCTACGGCAGGACCGCCGCAGCGCCAATGTCCACCAGGAACAACCACTACATGCACGCGTCGCAAAGGGGACAGGAGCCATATCCGCGCGTCATGCAGGGGCCACACCGGGCTTGCAGAGCCCCTCTCCCAAGCGCTGTGCCGGGCTCGATCCCTTGCAGAATGCACGCCCTGCCGCGCGGGCTTGGTCAGGCTGCACGGGCTGCGACCGTGGTGCTGCTTGGGCTGCTGTCCGTGGCCTGTGCGAGCAACCGGGCCCACCCGGGCAAGGAACCTTCCGAAGTGGCACCGGCGGACGAAGCGGCGGCAACGCCGGTGACGCCGTCGGACCAGCCGGAGTCCGCGGCGGCCGCGGACCCTGAACCGTCCGTTGACGACGGCGAGGCCGCGCGGCCGCCTACCCCGGAGCCAGCCCCGGAGCCGGAACCCGCCGCTGCAGAAACCAGCGACAAGGGCAGGAAGAAGCCGCGTCGGCGCGAGCTGTGCGAACGCCCGGAGGCAAGTGACGACCTGGTCCGCGTGGGCGACATGCAGGAGGTCCTGGAGGAAACCACCTGTGCCGCCGCGCTCTGGCTGGACGGACTGTTCGGCGAGGAACAGAACCTGGAGTCGGCGCGCCGGACCCATGGATTCGTCGAAGCATCGAGCGCCTACTCCGAATTTGACGGCCCGGACCAGAAGCTGCGTTTCCGGGTCCGTTTCAAGCTGCCGAACCTGAAGAACCGGTTCAACCTGATCGTGGGCCGTGACGACGAGGACGATTTCACCCGCGACCGCACGCAGCGGTTCGCCGTGCGCTCGCAGCTGCGCAATTTCGAGAACAACAGCGACTGGCTGGCCGGCCTCGGCTACTCGCTCCCCGGCACGGCGCGCTTCAGCTCGAACTTCCGCATCGGCGCCTCCAACCTGACCAACCCGCGCCTGTTCGTGCAGCAGCCGACGCGCTACGTGCTGTACTCCGATCCCGAAGACCTGGTGTACGTTCGCGGCACGCCGTTCTGGACCAACCAGGATGGCTTCGGCTTCACCTCCGGCATCAACTACAACCACGTGCTGAGCCCTACCCTGCTGCTACGTCTCAGCGAGACCGGAACCGTCAGCCAGAAGACCGATGGCTATGACTGGTTCACCGGGCTGATCCTGTATCAGAACCTGCGCAAGGACCGGGCGCTGTCGTACCAGTTGATCGTGCGCGGCGCCAGCAACGCACCCGAGCCGCTGTTCGAGTACGGCGGTCGCGTGGTCTACCGCCAGCCCCTGATCCGGGACCGCCTGATTGCCGAAATCCTCACCGGCTACACCTGGCCGCGCGTGGACCCTGACCTGAAGCGCGAGGGGTCGGCAGAAGTGGGCCTGAGCCTTTCGGTCCCCTTCGGCGACAAGGACGACTGAGCATCGCAGCCGCGCCGTGCACGGTCGGGGGAGGTGGTCTCCCGACGAACGGGACGGCCAGCCATGTCGATCGCCACCGCCCCCGTTCGTCTTGATGATGGTGGCCGGGCACCTGATTCCGGCCCTTCATAGTTCCGACGAGGTGATCCATGAACATCAGCAGCCCCCAGAAAATCAGTCCCTGCCTGTGGTTCGACGACCAGGCCGAGGCCGCCGCCAGGCTCTACACGTCCATCTTCCCCGACTCCCGGATCGTGCTCGTGAGCCACTACGGCAAGGCGGGCCAGGAGATCCACGGGCGCCCTCCGGGCTCGGTGATGACGGTGGCCTTCGACCTGGCCGGGCAGCGCTTCGTCGCCCTCAACGGCGGCCCCATCTTCACCTTCAACGAGGCCATCTCCCTGCAGGTGAGCTGCGAGTCGCAGGAGGAAGTGGATGAACTGTGGGAGCGCCTGTCCGAAGGCGGCGACAAGGCCGCGCAGCAGTGCGGCTGGCTCAAGGACCGCTTCGGCCTGTCGTGGCAGATCGTGCCGACCACGCTGATCGAGCTGATGTGTGACGCCGACGCAGGCGTGCGCGAGCGCACCACCATTGCCATGCTGCAGATGGCGAAGATCGACATCGCCGCGCTGAAGCGGGCCGCCGCGGGCTGATCGCAGGGCCGACAGCCGGTGCAAGACCGGCTACGCCGCGCCCGCCTTCCTGCGCCGGGACGTGGCGGGCTTGGCCGGCTTGGCGGGCGTGACGGCCACCGTTTCGGCCGGCATCAGGCAGGCCTTCAGGAAGTGCCCGGTGTAAGAACGCGGATGGGCTGCGACCTGCTCCGGCGTGCCTGCGGCAACGATCTCGCCGCCGCCGGAGCCACCCTCGGGCCCGAGGTCGATCACCCAGTCGGCGCGTTTGATGACGTCCAGGTTGTGCTCGATGATGACCACGGTGTTGCCGTGCTCGCGCAGGCGCTCCAGCACGCGCTGCAACTGCGCCACGTCGTGGAAGTGCAGGCCGGTGGTGGGCTCGTCGAGGATGTAGAGCGTCTGCCCGGTGTCGCGGCGCGAAAGCTCCTTGCTCAGCTTCACGCGCTGCGCTTCGCCGCCGGAGAGCGTGGTCGCGTTCTGGCCTAGCGTGATGTAGCTCAGGCCCACGTCCATCAGCGTTTCCAGCTTGCGCGCCAGCGCCGGCACCGCCTTGAAGAAGGACAGGCCCTCTTCAACCGTCATGCCCAGCACCTCGTCGATGGTCCTGCCCTTGTAGCGGATCTCCAGCGTCTCGCGGTTGTAGCGGCGCCCCTTGCAGGTGTCGCAGGTGACGTACACATCCGGCAGGAAATGCATTTCCACCTTGATCAGGCCATCGCCCTCGCAGGTCTCGCAGCGCCCGCCTTTCACGTTGAACGAGAACCGCCCCGCCTCGTAGCCGCGCAGGCGCGATTCCGGCACCTGCGCGAACAGCTCGCGGATGGGCGTGAACAGGCCGGTGTAGGTGGCCGGATTGGAACGCGGCGTGCGGCCGATGGGCGACTGGTCGATGTCGATGACCTTGTCCAGGTGATCGCGCAGGCCTTCGATGCGATCGCAATCGGCGTGGTGCATGCCGGCGCCGTTGAGGTCGCGCGCGGCCACGCCATGCAGCGTGTCGTTGATCAGCGTGGACTTGCCCGAGCCCGACACGCCGGTGACGCAGGTGATGAGCCCCACCGGGATCTCCACCGTGACGTTCTTCAGGTTGTTGCCGCGCGCGCCGTGGATGGTGATGTGCTTGCCCGGCTTGCGCGGCGTGCGCGACTGCGGCACGGCAATGCGCTCCTTGCCGGACAGGTAGCGGCCGGTGATGGATTCGGGTGCGCGCTCCAGGTCGGCCGGCTTGCCCTGCGCCACCACGCGCCCGCCGTGCACGCCCGCGCCCGGCCCGATGTCGATGACGTGATCGGCCCGGCGTATGGCCTCCTCGTCGTGCTCCACCACGATCACCGAATTGCCCAGGTCGCGCAGGCGGAACAGCGTGGCCAGCAGGCGCTCGTTGTCGCGCTGGTGCAGGCCGATGCTGGGTTCGTCGAGCACGTACATCACGCCCACCAGGCCGGCGCCGATCTGCGAGGCCAGGCGGATACGCTGCGCCTCGCCGCCCGAGAGCGTTTCCGCGCCGCGTGCCAGGGTCAGGTAGTCGAGGCCCACGTTGTTGAGAAAGCCGAGCCGCGCGGAGATTTCCTTGAGGATCTTTTCCGCGATCTCGCCCTTGTGGCCGGGCAGCTTCATGGCGCTGAACAGGGCGTCGGCATCGCGCACCGACAGCGCGGTGAGCGAAGGCAGGCTGCGGTCGGCCACGAACACGTTGCGCGCGGCACGGTTCAGGCGCTGGCCGCCGCATTCGGGACAGGGCTGGTTGGACAGGTAGCGCGCGAGCTCCTCGCGCACGGCGATGGATTCGGTTTCGCGGTAGCGGCGCTCGAGGTTGGGCAGGATGCCCTCGAAGCGGTGCGTGCGCGTCACCGCGCGGCCGCGCTCGTCGGGGTACTCGAACTCCAGCTTTTCGTCGCCGCTGCCGCTCAGGATCAGATCCTGGATCCTGGTCGGCAGCTCGCTCCACGGCGATTCAGGGTCGAAGCGGTAGTGCCGTGACAGCGACAGGATGAAATGCCAGTAGTACGGATTCTTCCTGTCCCAGCTGCGAATGGCGCCGGACGCCAGCGACAGCTCCGGGTGCGCCACCACGCGCGCGCGATCGAACACCTGCAGCGAGCCCAGGCCGTCGCACTTCTGGCAGGCGCCGTGCGGAGCGTTGAAGGAGAACAGCCGCGGTTCCAGTTCCTCCAGCGAATAGCCGCAGTGCGGGCAGCTCATGCGGTTGGAGAACACGAGTTCTTGCGGGAGGCGGGAGACGGGAGGCGGGAGGCGGTCTGCCGCTGTGGCTGCTGCTGATCCGGTCGCTGCTTCTGCGTCTCCGGCTTCCCGCCTCCCGCCTCCCGCCTTCTCGTGCGGCACCACCGTCACCAGCCCACCGCTCAGGCGCAGGGCGGTCTCGAAAGACTCGGCGAGGCGCTGCTGGAGATCGGGGCGCACCTTGAAGCGGTCCACCACCACGTCCACGTCGTGCTTGAGCTTGCGGTTGAGGGCGGGGACTTCCTCGAGTTCGTAGACGCGGCCATCGACCCGCGCGCGCACGAAGCCCTGGGCGCGCATCTGCTCGAACCACTCGGCGTGCTCGCCCTTGCGCCCGCGGACCACCGGCGCGAGCAGCATCCAGGCCGAGCTTTCCGGCTGCGCCAGCACCGCGTCCACCATCTGCGCCACGGACTGCGCTTCAAGCGTCACGCCGTGGTCTGGACAGCGCGCCGTGCCCACGCGCGCGAACAGCAGGCGCAGGTAGTCATAGATCTCGGTGACGGTGCCGACGGTGGAGCGGGGGTTGTGCGAGGTGGATTTCTGCTCGATGGATATCGCGGGCGAGAGCCCTTCGATGGAATCCACGTCGGGCTTTTCCATCTGCCCCAGGAACTGCCGCGCGTACGACGACAGCGACTCCACGTAGCGCCGCTGGCCCTCGGCGTACAGCGTGTCGAACGCCAGCGAGGATTTTCCCGAGCCCGACAGGCCGGTGATCACCACCAGCTGGTCGCGCGGCAGGTCCAGCGAAACGTTCTTGAGGTTGTGCGTGCGCGCACCGCGGATACGGATGGAATCCATGGCTCGGGCAAGGGTGGCTAACCCGGTACTATATGCAGCCGCTTCGCCTGACTTCAAAGGACAGGACGGTGCCGACGGACCGGCACCCGGCGGCACGTTCACACGCCCGTTCTGCGTTCGAGCTATCGCATCCTCCCCGTATCCATGAACCCTTCCGAATGGCGCGCCACTGCGGCGCTGAGCCTGATCCAGGCCCTGCGCATGCTCGGCATGTTCATGATCCTGCCGGTGTTCGCCCTGTACGCGCGCGACCTGCCCGGGGGCGCAACGCACGCCCAGATCGGCCTCGCCATCGGCCTGTACGGCATCACGCAGGCATTGCTTCAGATTCCGTTCGGCTGGCTGTCTGACCGCATCGGCCGCAAGCCGGTGATCGTCGCCGGGCTCCTGCTGTTCGCCCTCGGCTCGTTCGTGTCGGGGGCGACGCATGACATCGGCTGGATCATGATCGGCCGCGCCATCCAGGGCGCGGGCGCGATTTCCGGCGCCGCGTCCGCACTGCTAGCCGATTCCACGCGCCCCCAGGTGCGCACCACGGCCATGGCCATCATGGGGATCGGGCTGGGCCTGTCTTTCGTCGTCGCCCTGGTGATAGGGCCCGTCTTTGATGGCCTGATCGGTGTGGACGGAATCTTCCGGATGACCGGCTGGTGCGCGCTCGCCGTGATTCCGCTCGTGCTGTTTGCGCTGCCGGGCGTGCCGCCCGCGCCCGCCAATTCCCCGCACGGCCTCGGCGATGTCCTGAAAGACCCCCAGCTGCTGCGCCTGGATGGCGGCATCTTTCTTCTGCACGCCGCCATGACCTGCCTGTTCATTGCCGCGCCGCATGCCATCGAAGCCACGCTCGGGCTTCCTGCGCCGCTGCATTGGCATGTCTACCTGCCGGTGCTGCTGGCCTCCGTGCTCGTGGTGTTTCCGCTGATCCGCCGGATCGAGGCGCGCCACCGCTCGAAGCAAGCCCTGGTCGCGAGCGTGGCGCTGCTTGCATTCGCCCTCGCCGCCGCGAGCGAGGTGCACCGAATCACCGCAGGCCTGATGGCCTGCCTGTTCCTGTTCTTCCTGGCCTTCAATTACCTGGAAGGCGCCCTGCCCTCCATGATTTCGCGCCGTGCCCCGCCGAACCGGAAAGGTGCTGCTCTGGGCGTGTACTCCAGCGCGCAGTTCCTGGGCGGCGCGCTCGGCGGCAACCTGGGCGAATTTGCGCTCGGGCAATGGGGGATCGGCGGGGCGTTCGCGGCCGCCGCCCTCCTTCCCCTGATCTGGATGGTGTTTGCCACCCGCATCGAACCCCCAGAACACGCTGGACGGGCTCCAGGCAAAACTGCCTGAGCGCACCAACGTCCGAAAATCGAGTGCGGACGCCTGCCGTGACGGTCAGCGGCCGGGACCAAGTATCCAATGGGAACCTCGGCCGAACAGATCCCGTCACGTCCCTCACAATCCGGTCGACGAAGGGTCTGTGCCGCGGATACCGCCCAGCCTCCCTAAACGACTATACTCGCACCGCTTTTTGACCCTCCTCGGCAAGCATGGGAGCTGCACTTGGAACACAAAGACCACGACAAAATCTTCATCGTCAACTTCGGCGCCGTCCTTGCGGCACTCGGCGCATTTTTCTTCGTCTGCGTCGTTGCCGCCCGGATGCTGGCACCGGATCCGCACGTCGATCCGGATGCGCTCGCCAAGCTCGAAGACCGCATCAAGCCCGTAGGGCACGTGGTCACTGATCCTGCCTTGCTGGTGAAGGCGTCGGCCAAGGCTGCGCGTGCGCCGTTCACGGGCGAGCAGGTACTTGCCAGCACCTGCAACGCCTGCCACGCCAGCGGCGTGCTTGGCGCGCCGAAGGACGGCGATGCTGCGGCCTGGGGGGCTCGCTCTTCGGCAGCCGGCGGGCTGGATGGCCTCGTGACATCGGCCATCAAGGGCAAGAATGCAATGCCCCCGCGCGGTGGCAACCCCGACTTGAGTGACGACGAGATCAAGGCGGCCGTCACGCAAATGCTGAAGCAGAGCGGCGTCTGACCGACCCGCGCAGGCCGGGATTGCGCCGCTGCGCAAGGCGGCACTCGGCCTGCGTTGCAACTCTTTCATGGAGTATCAGACCCTGCAGGGGAAATACGGTCGGATCTCGGCAAATTCTTCGGTGGCTGGCGCGTAACTTGGGGTGCATCTACACCCTCAGCGAGCCTTGGTATTGGGTTTGTGCAAGCTTTGATGATCCTCTTGCCGAAACAATGCTTGAAAGGTCCGATCAATGGGGACGGTATCGGGTGGGATCTTCGATGCCAGCGGCGGCGAATCCCTCAGCACGGAGCCGGCAAGAGTCGCAACGGCCGCAGGCCTCGCCTTGGTCGCTGGCTTGGTAACAGGACACGGTTGTGGAGAAATCGACGCCGAGTTCGGTCCCTGTTTTGACGATCTGCGCCTTGCTCCAATGAATCAAGGGCGCGTGAACGTGTAGCGGATGCCCCTCGATGCCCGCCCTCGTTGCGAGGGATGCCAAGGTCTGGAACGCATCGATAAACGCCGGGCGACAGTCCGGGTATCCAGAGTAATCGACCGCATTGACGCCGATGAACACGTCGTGTGCGTCGAGGACCTCGGCCCATCCGAGCGCGAGTGAAAGGAACAGCGTATTGCGTGCTGGGACATAAGTGATGGGGACGCCATGGGTGATCGATTCCGGCACAGGAATCGTTGTGTCCGTCAGCGCTGAACCACCGAGCGTATGCAGATCAATGTGCATGAGACGATGTTCAACCGCACCAAGGCGGGAGGAGAGGGCCGCGGCCGCTGTCAACTCGGCGGAGTGACGCTGTCCGTAGGCAACAGACAGGGTGTAAACCTGGAAACCTTCGCTCACCGCAATCGCCAGCACGGTGGCGGAATCAAGACCTCCCGATAGCAGTACAACTGCTTTCTTTTTATTTTCGCTCTTCATCGGCGCACGACTCATCGCCCCGGCTTGTTTCCCCAAAGCACCTTGTGAAGTTGCATCTGAAAACGCACAGGGAGTCGGTCGTCGATGACCCACTGCGCAAGGGCTGAGGGCGAGACCTGTTCGTGACTCGGCGAGAAAAGCACTGGGCAACGATCGGCCAGTTGGTGTTCGGCTAACACCTGCTTTGCCCATTCATAATCGCCCCGGTCACAGATGACGAACTTGATTTCGTCGTGCCTGGAAAGGCCTGCGATATTCGACCAGAGGTTACGGCTCGATTCGCCGGACGCCGGCGTCTTGATGTCGACGATGCGGCTGACGCGCGGGTCGACCAGCGTCACGTCAAGGGCTCCGCTGGTTTCCAAGGATACCGAGAAGCCTTCGTCGCATAGCAATTTCAACAACTCGATGCAGGATTTCTGTGCCAGCGGCTCCCCGCCCGTCACGCAAACGCTGGGTACGCCGAATGCCGAAACATCGGACACGACCTGCCCGATCGTTCGCACTTCCCCCCCGCTGAAGGCATAGGACGTATCGCAATACACGCAGCGAAGTGGGCACCCTGTCAGCCGGATGAAAGCTGTCGGCAGTCCGACCCGGCTCGACTCACCCTGAAGTGAAAGAAATACCTCGGTGACGCGAATCCTGGCCGCTTGCGACTCTGACTGGAAGCTGCCCGAATTACCCGCCAATCTGCGTAAGCTTCTGCTTGGCAAGGTTGGCTGCATTCGTGTTCGGAAAATCTCGGAGCACTCGCTGCAACGAAATCTTGGCTTCTGCAGTGCGATTCAGCTCAACCTGCGCCAGACCGAGCTTGTAAAGGCCGTCAGCCATTTTCGGACTGGAAGGAAACCGCTCAACGAGCGCCTGAAAGCTACCTGCCGCGCCGCTGTAATCTCGCTTGACCAGTTGCGCCTCGCCCATCCAGTACCAGCCGTTGTCTGCATAACGACCTTGCGGCCATTGGTCGAGCATTCCGCGAAACCCCTTCACGGCTTCGTCGTACTTGCCATTCTTCAGAAGATCGAAGGTACCCAGGTATGCACGCTCTTCCTCTGGCGTTGCTACAGCCGACTTCGGCGTTGCCGCCGGCGCAAGAGTCCCGGGTGTATTCGTCGGTATCGTCGCCGATGGCACGGCGCCAGCCATTCCGCTCGATGACACGGACGCCGCAGTCGTTTCAATACGTTGAAGGCGTCTGTCGAGATCAATATATAGGTCCTTGCTGCTGCGCTCGCGCGCATCGAGATCGAATCGAACTTTCTCGACGTCACCCCGCAGAAGACGAACCTCCTCCCGTAACCGACTCACGTCCTGGTCAGACTGACTGAGATTCAGGGAATCGAGACGGCGCATGATCTGCGCCGTCTTGGTTTCCACTTCCTGAAGTCTGCGCTCTTCCGGCGAAAGCGCCGTTCGCGTAGAGCTACTGATCGGTCCGCCAAAATCCGCGCAGGCAGTAAGCAGAAGTGCCGAAACGCCGATCACCGCAGCATTTGGTAGGCGAAATACCGTCATATCCTGAATATCTCTAATCACTCGGGAGAATCGATACTAACTTCCAAAACCCGGTCAGCTTCAGAGCGGATCGATTTCGACACGACGATTCTTGGACCATGCAGCCTCGTCGTGCCCCGCATCAACGGGACGCTCCTCACCGTAGCTCACAATGCTCAACTGGACAGCGCTGGCGCCGCTAGCGACCAGGGCAGCCTGGACCGAATTCGCCCGGCGTTCGCCCAGACCGACGTTGTACTCGCGAGTTCCGCGCTCGTCACCGTGACCTGCGAGGCGAACCCTCGCGGTCGGATTCGCAGCCAGGTACTTCGCTGCCACAGCCACCACCGCCTGCCCGCTGGCCGTCAGCTCGCTGCTGTCGAATTCGAAGTAGACCGTGCGTTCTGCAAGCGACAACTTGGAGAGATCGACCCCCGCAACCGCACGGCCAGCACCGGACCCATCGCTGGCGCCGCGAGTGTTGAGCCCGCTGGAATCCTGCATCCCAGTTCCCGACCCCGACCCGGCACCGTCATTCTTGGTGGACTTGCTGGCACACCCCGTCGTGACCAGACCGACAACCACAACCGACCCGAGAATCAACTGCTTAAACATCGAAAATCTCCTAGAACGATCCCTGACTACAAAGTTTGATTGAATCTAACGCTGCAAGGGTGACCACGCTGGCTCTCGGACATCTCCCGTCTGCCGTAGCCGCTGCCGAACACGCCCATCGGTACTGACCGTAGCAAGTTCGGCTCCCTTGGGACCTTGCGTGGCATAAATGACCACAGCCCCATTAGGCGCAAAGCTGGGCCCTTCATCGTACCGCCCATCAGGGCTGATGATTTTCAGCGATCCTGACGACAAGTCGAGTAGCGCAATACGATACCGAGAATCCGCAAGATTGACCAGCACCAGCGTCTTGCCGTCGGGCGAATAGCTGGCCCTCAGATTTTGCCTTCCCTCGAAGGTCAGGCGTTTCGGTTCTCCACCAGCGGCCGATATCTGATAAATCTGCGGCGGCCCACTACGCTCGGACGTGAATACCAGTGTGGAACCATCGGGCGACCAGGACGCTTCCGTGTCGATCCCTTCGGACGTCGTGACTCGCCGTTTCGCTCCCGTGCTGATATCGATGATGTACACATCCGGGTTGGACTCGTACGACAGCGTCACGGCCAGCTTGGCCCCATCCGGGGACCAGGCTGGCGATCCGTTGATACCCTTTTCCGAAATTAGCTTGTTGACTTTCCCGCTAGCGACATCGTGGATATAGATGGATGAACGCCCACGCTCGTAACCAACGTAGGCCAACCGCTTTCGATCCGGCGCCCATTGCGGCGACATCAACGGTTCCCGTGAGGTCGCGATCGTCCGCGGGTTCTCGCCGTCCCAGTCCGAGATCATCAGTGCGTATGTGCGATCCAGCCCAAGGCCACGCGACGCCACGTAGGCAATCTTGGTGTTGAAAATGCCCGGGATTCCGGTGAGATTCTCGAAAATGAGGTCCGCGATCTGGTGGCCGGTGTAACGAAGCTGGGTGGGATCGGCGGCGGGCATCTCGAAACCGAGCCGCTGCTCTCCGCGGAGCACATCGAACAGGTAGAACCGCGCAAGCACCTTCCCGGATCCTGCCTCGCGCTTGAGGCTGCCGATGACGACATTGTTCATGTTGACCGCGCGCCAGTTGCGGTAATCGATCTGCTTGGGTTCGGACGGTGTCTCGAGCATGTCGGCTCTCGGCAACGCGTAGAACAGTCCACTCCGCACCAGATCACTCTCGATCACCTGGGCCACATCCAAAAGGCCATCGTTGGCAGAGAACGGAACGATGGCAATCGGTTGCGCGCCGGTCTTGCCGCCCGTCACCTCGAATTCCAACTGGGCCCTGGCCGACGTGCCCACCGACAGAAACAGCACGAGTGCAAAAAAGCGAGCGATCTGGATCATGGTTCAGCGAGCCGGTAAACGGTAGGGAAAGTCCTGGACGGCCGCGCCGTCAGCAGGACAGGGATATTTTCCAGGTAACGGACCCCGTGCATGGTCAATTGCCGAGACTTTCTGGCGTGAACGTCGGGCGCAGCGAGCGCTCGAAGGCCTTCGGATCTTCCGGCAAAGGCAAGGGGCTCGCTTTGTAAACGGCGTTCTCCACGGACACATCAAACGACGGATTCCCTGAACTCTGGATGATCTTGACCGAAATCACTTCGCCATTCGGAAGAATGTCGATCTGAACCGTGCAGCGGAGTTGGGGCGGCAAGCCCGGCGGCCGCAGCCAGCGGCTCCCGATATGATCGTTGAGAACGTCCACCCAGCGACGCTTGACGTCGCCGATTCTGGCCGCTTCGGCGCGATCCTCCGCCTCCTGTTTCAGGGATTCTTCGAACTGCTCGCGCAAACGACGCTGCTCTTCCGCCTTGCGCTTGCGCTCCTCTTCCGCCTTGCGCTTGGCTTCCTCTTCTTTCCGCTTTTCCTCTTCGATCCGCTTGCGCTCTTCTTCCTTGCGGACACGCTCCTCCTCCGCCTTGCGTTGCTTGGCTTCCTCTTCGGCCTTGCGCTTGGCTTCCTGCTCTTCCTTCTTCTTGCGGTCGTCTTCTTCCTTTTTGCGCTGGATCTCCGCCTCGCGCTTGATCTCGATCTCGCGCTTGATCTTTTCGGCTTCCGCCTTCTTCTTGGCCTCCTCGGCCTTTCGCTGCTCTATCTTCGGGTCGGGCTTGGGCGGCTCGGGTTTCGGAGGTTCCGGCTTGGGTGGTTCCGGCGGCGGAGGCGGAGGGGATGGTGGTGGCTCCGGCGTCGGCGGCTCAGGCGTAGGCTCAACGACCGGCGCGGGTGGCGGTGGCGGCGGTTCGGTGATCTTCTTTCCTTCCTTGTTCTTGCCGGTGATGACCAGCGCCTCGATTACCGGCTGCGGCTCCGGCTTGCGCGAGCACTGCACGCTGAACACCAGGAAGAGGAACAGCAGCACATGCAGCGTCGCCGCTGTCAGGACGTGTCGGGAACTGAAAGGCATCGGGGGTCGAGAGCTAACGCGTACCCTTGGCCGGGAGATCCACAGGATCGGTCACGAAACCGATCTTCTTGATCCCCGCGGTCTGAAGCAATGTCATGGCCTTGGCGACGTGCTGGTAGTCGACCTTGGCATCGCCCTCCACCAGCACGAGCTGATCGGGCTTGTTGCGCGTCTTGGCGCCGGCGATGCGGATCACTTCTTCATCGCTAAGCGCCTGCCCCTGCTTGTCACCAAAATTGAGCGAGAGCTCCCCTTCGCGGTTGACGGACAGGGTCAGCGGGTCGTCGTTGATGACCAGGGGTGCGGCCTCGGTCTGCGGCAGTTCCACGTCCACGCCCTGCGTTAGCAGCGGCGCGGTGACCATGAAGATGATGAGCAGCACCAGCATCACGTCGATGTACGGCACGACGTTGATCTCGGCGTTCATGCGCCGCTTGCCGTTGCTCCGGCCGCCGGATACGGACGCGCCCATCAATGCTTACCACCACGCAGGCCCCGCTCGATGATGCCGATCATCTCCTCCGAGAACGTGTGGTACTGCGTTTCCAGGCTCTCCACGCTGCGGGTGAAGAAGTTGAAGGCAATGACAGCAGGAATGGCAGCGAACAGGCCCATGGCCGTTGCGATCAGTGCTTCGGCGATACCGGGCGCCACCACCGCCAGCGTTGCCTGCTTCATGTTCCCGATGCCGATGAAGGCATTCATGATGCCCCAAACCGTGCCGAACAGGCCCACGTACGGGCTGGTCGAGCCGATGGTGGCCAACAGCGCCAGCCCGCCCTCCAGGCGCTCGACCTCGCGCACCTGGGTGACGCGCATCTGGCGCTGGACGGCGGCGATGGCGTCGTCCGGATCGACGTCCGTTCCAGCCTGCTGCCGTCGGTATTCCTCGAACCCGGCGGAGAAGATGGGAATGAGGCCATCGCTCTCCTTGTTGCGCGTGACCGTCTCGTAAAGGTCAACCAGATTCCCGCCGGACCAGAAACGCTCTTCAAACTTGGCCGACGCCGACCGCGTACGTGCGAGCAGGCTGCGTTTGGAGAGAATCACCGCCCAGGAAACCAGCGATGCCAGCAGCAGTATCGCCATAATGACCTGGACCAGGATGCTGGCCTGGACGATCAGGTGGGCAATCGAGAGATCAGCATTCATGTCGTCTTTGAGATGGGTCCGTTGACGGGTGGGGCGGGTAGCAGGTGCGGAATGTCAGGCAACGCACGAGCTCCACATTTTATGCGATGCAGCACGTTTGCATCAGTCCGCCGGGCGCGCCTCGCGCACCGGCAGTCCAAGCTCGGGCATCGATCGCGGCCGGAACGTGGCCACGTCGACGCATCCAAGCCGGACCCGGGCCTCGGTCAGCACCTCGTTGTCCACCCCGGTCCGCAGCACCCGCTGATCCACGGTGAGCGATGCGCGGCGTGCCTCCACCAGGCTCACCTCCACCAGCAGGGCGTCGTCGAGGCGCGCGGGTCGAAGGTAGCGCAATTCCAGCCGGGCAATCGTGAAGGCGATCGCCAGCCGGGTGCGGATCGCCTCCTGGTCGTGGCCCAGCGAGCGCAGCCACTCCGTGCGCGCGCGTTCCAGCCAGCGCAGATAGTTGGCGTGGTACACCACGCCGGAGGCGTCGGTGTCTTCCCAGTACACCCGCACCGGCCAGGTGAATACGCTCACGCGAACAGGTCGCCGCCGCCTAGCTGTGCCGGCGGCTTGAGGCCGTAGTGCTCGAACGCGAGCTTGCCGGCGACCCGGCCGCGCGGCGTGCGCATCAGGTAGCCCTGCTGGATCAGGTAGGGCTCGATGACATCCTCGAGCGTGTCGCGCGCCTCGCCGATGGCGGCGGCCAGGTTATCGATGCCGGCCGGGCCGCCATCGAAGCGCTCAATCAGCGTCAGCAGCAGCTTGCGGTCCATCACGTCGAAGCCCTGGGCATCGATGTCGAGCATGCGCAAGGCCTCGCCCGCGATGGGCTCGGTGATGGTGCCGTCGCTGCGCACCTCGGCAAAGTCGCGCACGCGGCGCAGCAGGCGGTTGGCGATGCGCGGCGTTCCACGCGAACGGCGTGCAATCTCGGCCGCACCGGCGGGCTCGATGGCCACCTTGAGGATGCCGGCCGAGCGCGACACGATGCGCGTGAGGTCCGCCACCGAATAGAACTCCAGCCGCTGCACGATGCCGAAGCGATCGCGCAGCGGGCTGGTGAGGGCACCGGCGCGGGTGGTGGCGCCGACCAGCGTGAACGGCGGCAGGTCAAGCCGGATGGAGCGCGCCGCCGGCCCCTCGCCGATCATGATGTCGAGCTGGTAGTCCTCCATCGCCGGGTAGAGCACTTCTTCCACGACCGGCGACAGGCGATGGATCTCGTCGACGAACAGCAGGTCGCGCGGCTCGAGATTGGTCAGCAGCGCCGCCAGGTCCCCTGCCCGCTCCAGCACCGGCCCCGAGGTCTGGCGCAGGTTCACGCCCATTTCCGCCGCCAGGATGTGCGCGAGCGTGGTCTTGCCCAGGCCTGGCGGGCCGAAGATCAGCACATGGTCCAGCGCCTCGCTGCGCTTGCGCGCGGCCTCGATGGCAATGCCGAGCTGTTCGCGCACCGCCGGCTGGCCCACGTAGTCGGCGAGGCGGTTCGGGCGGATGGCACGCTCCACGCGCTCGTCGTCGCCGGAACCCAGGGGTGACACCAGACGAACGTCGCTTGCCATGCCTCAGCGTACCGCACGCCTGAGCGCTTCGCGGATGATCTGCTCGGCCGTGAGGTTGTCCGCGTTCGCGGCGTCGGCGAGGCGCTGCGCCTCGGCCGGCTTGTAGCCCAGCGCTTCCAGCGCCGAGCGCGCCTCCTGCAGCGGCGTGGCTGGCGCAGACGATCGCGCATCGCTGCCACCAGGGACATCGCCGACGGCCCCGGCCTTGTCGCGCAGTTCCACCACCAGCCGCTCCGCCGTTTTCTTGCCGATGCCCGGCACCTTGGTCAGCCGCCCGATCTGCGCCTCGCGCAGCGTCGCCCAGAATTCCTCCACGGTGACGCCGGAGAGAACGGCCAGCGCAATCTTGGGCCCGACGCCGGACACCTTGATGAGATCGCGGAACAGCGAGCGCTCCGCCGCGCTGCCGAACGCGAACAGCAGGTGCGCGTCCTCGCGGATGGTGAGGTGCGTGAGCAGCGTGATGGTCTCGCCCGTGGCCGGCAGCTTGTAGAAGGTGGACATGGGCGCCTCGCACTCGTAGCCCACGCCGCCGACGTCGATCATCAGCAGCGGGGGCGACTTGGCGACGAGCCGGCCGGTGAGGCGCCCGATCACCCGCTCAACCCCAGGCGCGCTTCAGCGCGTCGCCGGTGCGCAGCGTGGTGGTGCGCACGTGGGCATGGGTCAGCGCCACCGCGAGCGCATCGGCGGCGTCGGCGGCGACCACTTCGCGTGTGTTGAGCAGCACCCGCACCATGTGCGCCACCTGCTCCTTGTCGGCGCGCCCGTTGCCGGCAATGGCCAGCTTGACCTGGGCCGCGGCGTATTCGGCCACGCTCAGCCCCGCCTGCGCGCAGGCGCAGATGGCCGCGCCGCGCGCCTGCCCGAGCACCAGGGCGCTGGCGGCGTTGACGCGGTTGACGAAGGTTTCCTCCACCGCCGACTCGGCCGGCGCATGCAGGCGGATGACTTCGGCCAGGCCATCGAGCACGGCCAGCAGACGATCCGCGACGGTGCCCTTGCGCACGTCCAGGCGCCCGGCGGCAACGAGGCGGCTGCGGCCCTTGTCGGTTTCGATCACGCCATAGCCGGTGAAGCGCGAGCCCGGATCCACGCCCAGGATGCGGACTGCGCTCAAGGCAGGTCGGCGTTGTGGAACACGTCCTGCACGTCGTCCAGATCGTCCAGCCAGTCGAGCAGTTTCTGCACCTCGGCCGCGGCGTCGCCGCCGACCGCGACGCGGTTGGCCGGTCGCATGGTGACCCGCGCCTGCTCGGCGTGGATGCCGGCGTCGGCCAGCGCCTTCTTCACGGCCTCGAACTGGGCCGGCGCGGTCAGCACCTCGCACCAGCCGCCGTCGGACTGCACGTCGTCGGCGCCGGCCTCCAGCGCCACTTCCAGCACGCGGTCCTCCAGCTTGGCGTCGCTGCCCAGGTCCACCCAGATCTGCCCGACCTGGGCGAACTGGAAGGCCACCGAACCGCTGGTGCCCATGTGCCCGCTGTTCTTGGACAGGGCGTGGCGCACGTCGGCCACGGTGCGCGTGGCGTTGTCGGTCATGCAGTCGATGATCAGCGCCACGCCGCCGGCCGCGTAGCCTTCGTAGCGCACCTCGTGCATGGCCTCGGCACCGAGTTCGCCGCTGCCGCGCTTGACCGCGCGCTCGACCGTGTCCTTGGTCATGTTGGCGCCGATGGCGCGATCGATGGCCATGCGCAGGCGCGAGTTGCCGGCCGGATCGCCGCCACCGTGGCGCGCGGCCATGGTGATCTCGCGGATCAGCTTGGTGAAGATCTTGGCCTTCTGCGCATCGGCCGCGTCCTTGCGGCCGGCGATGCTCGGTCCACGTCCCATATTCAGTTCTCAGGCGGTAAATTTTTCAATCGCGCCTCGGGTGAATGACCTGGCTTGATTCGGTGTGATGAAACCCTGTTGCGACGCACCTCCAGGCGCGTCGCTTCGGGTCAGAATCTCAGGCGGATACCGCCGTTGACGCCTTTCTCCTCCAGCTCCGGTCCGCGCCCGACGTCCGCCGAGAGCTTTCGGTAACCGACGTAGATCGCGGCGTCACGCAGGATCTGGTAATCCAGCGCCAACCCGTATTCGAAGACATCGTCGATGTCGCCGAAGCTGGCTGCCTCCGGTCCATACCAGGCGTAGCCCGACAGCCCGAGCCGCTCCAGTTGTGGAACCCGCACTTCCGCCCGACCTCCGAATTCCAGGGCGCCACCCTTGTCGTCTTCACCGCCGATGTACTGGAAGCGCGCGCCCACACCGGCCGTGACCTTGGCCTTTTCCGCTGGCGCGCCGGCATCGCCCGTCACCATCAGACCGGCGTGACCGGCGATGAAATCGTCGTCGTTCTCGTCGTCGCCCCAGATGCCGCCCACGTCGTATGCGCCGTCAACGTCCGAAAACAGGCGCGAAAGCGGTCCGTCGATCGCAACGCGGATGGACTCGCCTGACACGTTCGCGTCAAAGGTTTCGGCCTGCGCCACGGTGCAGGCGCCGGCGAACAGCAGGGCCGCGGCGGCGCCACGGACAGCGGAACTCATCATCAGGCAGCCTTCTTCTTGTTGATGGCGTGGATCGCCCGCCCGTCCACCGCGAGGTAGGCCTCGTGCAGGGCTTCGGCGAGCGTGGGATGACCGTGCATGGTCAGCTGCAGGTCCGCCGTGGTGGCGCCGAATTCCAGCGCCACGACCACGGACTGGAGGATTTCCGACACGTACGGCCCCACCATGTGCACGCCCAGGATGCGGTCGGACTTGGCATCGGAGATGACCTTGACGGTGCCCACCGCCGATTCCAGCGCCTTGGCGCGGCCGTTGGCGGCGAACGGGCTCACGCCAACCTTCACCTCGTGCCCGTTGGCCTTGGCCTGCTCTTCCGACAGCCCCACCCAGGCGATTTCCGGCGCGGTGTAGACCACGCTGGGAATGGTGTTGTAGTTGACCTCGGTCTTCTCGCCGTGCAGCTGCTCGACCAGGGCCACGCCTTCCTCGATGGCCTTGTGCGCCAGCATCAGCCCGCCAATGACGTCGCCCGTGGCGTACACGCCGGGAAGACTGGTCTGGTAGTGCTTGTCCACCTTCACGAAACCGCGCGGGTCCAGCGCCAGGCCCACGCCCTCGGCATTGAGGCCCTTGGTGTAGGGCCGGCGGCCCACGGCGACGATCAGGCGATCGAAGGTCTCGGTCTTCTTGGCGCCGTCGGTTTCGTAGTCGACGCTCACTTCCTTGCCGGTGTTCTTGGCCGCCAGCACCTTGGCGCCGAGGCGGATGTCCAGCCCCTGCTTGGCGAACTGGCGCTGCGCGTCCTTGGCGATGGCCTGATCCACCATCGGCAGGAAGGACGGCATCGCTTCCAGGATGGTGACCTTGGCCCCCAGGCGCGCCCAGACGCTGCCCAGCTCCACGCCGATCACGCCGGCACCGATGATGCCCAGCCGCCCCGGCACCTCGGCAAAGTCGAGCGCGTCCCAGGAATCGCAGATGCGCTCGTGGTCGAACGGCGCAATCTTCAGCTCCACCGGCTCCGAGCCCGTGGCGACGATGATGTGCTTGGCGCTCAGCGTCTTCTTCTCGCCGGCGTGCGAGGTGAATTCCACCTTGCCGTCGCCCAGCAGGCGACCGAAGCCTTCCAGCCCGGTCACACCGTTGGCCTTGAACAACTGCCCGATGCCCCCGGTCAGCGATGCGCAGATCTTGTTCTTGCGGGTCAGCATGGCGGGCAGGTCCAGCGTCGGCGCGCTCACCTTGACCCCGTGCACCGCCAGCTCGTGACCCGCGCGGTGGAACATCTCCGACGACTCCAGCAGCGCCTTGGACGGAATGCACCCCGCGTTCAGGCAAGTGCCGCCGTAGGCTGGCTTGTTGTCGCGGTTCAGCCAGGCGTTGATGCAGACGGCCTTCAGCCCGAGCTGCCCCGCGCGGATGGCAGCGGGATAACCCCCGGTTCCGCCGCCGATGACGATGAGATCGTAGGTGTCGCTCATAAGCGATTCCGCCTCTTTTTATACGGTTGAAGAGGGCGGCATTGTAGCGGCGGCCGAGGGCTGCCGCCGCAGGTTTTTCGGGACGTGTATGCCCGGCTCCGCGCGATCCTCCGGGCGCAGGCGATCGCGGCTCGGTCGTGTGAACGCGCCGCCCCCGGGATGTGGCGCGCCGGCGTCGCAGGTCTCAAGCATCGGCGACGATCGCCGCGACGTGCCACGCCGACACCCGGGCTCGGCTCAACAGTCATTCACGCGGCGCCGCAATGCGTTGACCCTGCGGCCGGCGCCGCGCTTGGCCTTGTCCTGCCCGAGGCCTACCATCGGCCCGCGTTGCCGCTGTATCCAAAAATCAAACAAGCGGCGGTTCGCCGTACGCGAGGAGGTCTGCATGGACAAGCGATGGACCCGCACCGGCGCCGCCGTTCTCGGGTGCCTCCTCGGCCCCGCCATGGCGGTCAATTTCGAGATCGGCAGCGCCGAGTTTGCCTGGAACACCAAGCTCACCGCCGGCGCCGCCTGGCGCATGGAGGGGCGCGACGTGGGCAAGATCGGCAAGCTCAACGTGCCGGGACAGGAATACCTGTGCAGCAATCGCGGGGGTGACGTGCGCCTGGGCCCCAACGACGACGACTGTCTCTCGCTGTTCGGCAATCCGGAACCCAACCAGCGCTTTGTCTCGGCCCGCGGCGGCTACTTCGCCGCGTTGATGGACGATGGCAATCTCAACTACGACAACGGCGATCTGGTATCGGCGCTGGCCAAGATCAACACGCAGCTCGGCGGCACCTGGGGCGACTGGACGCTGAAGCTCAACTACATCGGCTTCTACGACGACACGAACTACAACCTCGACGTCACCCACGTCAACACGCAATACCAGCCCACCCGTGAGCGCCGCAGCGACAGCGTGCGCTCGCGCATCGGCCTCAAGGGCGAGTTCCGCGAAGCGTTCCTCCTCCGGAATTTCACGGTCGGCGACCGCACGTTTTCGCTCGCAGTCGGGCAGCAGCGCGTGCGCTGGGGCGAGGCCAACCTGCACATCTTCAACACGCTCGACACGGTCAATCCGCTGGATTCGGTGCTCGCCCTGCAGCCCGGCCTCAATCTCAACGAACTGGCCGTCCCCACCGGCATGGTGCTGTTCACCGCCGATGTCGTGCCCAACCTGACCGCCGAGATCCTCTACCAGTACGACTGGGACACCACGCGCGTACAGCCCAGCGGCACCTTCTTTTCGAGTGCCGACCCTGCCGGCATCGACGAGTACAGCCCGGTGCTGAGCCTGGGCCAGTTCCCGGAAGACCCCGACAACCAGTTCCGCGCCGGCCTGCCGTTTCGGCTGTTGTCGTCCAGCACGCGCAGTTCTAGCCTGCGCGAGAACTCGCGCCCGGCCAGCGACAGCGGCCAGTACGGGGTGCGCATCAACTGGTACGCAGAGGACCTCAACGATGGCACCGAGTTCGGCTTCTACTACCTGAACTACCACAGCCGCCTGCCGTATTTCTCGATCAACGAAGCCGACGAAACCTGCCTGCGCCGCGGCGTCGGGCCCGACCCCATCACCGCCCTGCTGGCCTGCGTGCCATTCAACCCGCTGCTGCTCAACAACGCGTTTCCGGACAAGGACCCGCTGCCGATCAACTCCGCGCAGCTGCTGTTCGACTACCCCGAGGACATCCACCTGTTCGGCGTCAGCTTCAACACCACGGCGCTGGGCTGGTCGGTGTCGGGCGAGTACGCGTACCGCCCCAACATGCCGTCGCAGATCCTGATCTCCGACGTGTTCTACGCCGGCTTCCAGCAGGCGTTTGCACGCAACGACATCGGCCTGTCGGCGGACCTGCTGCGCCAGCTCGGGCCGCTGGGCAATACGCTGGCCAACCTGGTCCCCGTGGGCAGCATCGGGCCGATTCTCCCGGGCGCGCGCACCTTCATCCCTGACTTCCTGTCGGGGTACCGCGGCCGCACCATGGCCAACAACAACGAGTTCCGGCCGGGTGAATACATCCCCGGCTTCGAGCGGCTGAAGACCGGCCAGTTCGTCATCAACGCGCTCAAGCTGTTTCCGAGCACGCTGGGCGCGGACGATGTCACGTTGCTGGTGGAAATGGGCTTCACGCACGTCATCGACATGCCCAAGAAGGGCGATCTCTACTTCCAGGGCACGCTGGAGCACACCCACCCCAGTCCTGGCGCCGACTGCTCCGGGTTTGCACCCGGCACCGCCTGCAATACCGCCGCCGTCACCGCGCGCATCAACCCCACGCAGCAGAAGGACGGCTTTGCCGACGACTTCGCCATGGGCCTGCGCATGCTGTTGCAGTTCAACTACAGCAACTTCATGAACTCGGGCATCAACATCAAGCCCACGCTGCTGTGGTTTGAGGACGTGTACGGCATCGCGCCGTTTCCGGCGCAGAACTACGTGCAAGGCAACCGCTGGATGGTGCCGGGCTTCCAGTTCGAGATTGGCCAGTCGTTCAACGGGACCCTCCTGTACCAATACTACGACGGCAAGGACAACATGATCCAGGATCGCGACAACCTGTCGGTGAGCCTGACCTACAACTTCTGATCGCACGGCCCACGGGACATCACGATGCGCCACGCCTGCCGAATCGTCCTGATCCTGCTGCTGGCGCAGGGCGGCGCGCAGGCGGCCATTGCGCCGGAACAGGCCGCCCGGCTGGGCAAGGACCTGACCCTGGTCGGGGCCGAGCGCGCCGGCAACGCCCACGGCACCATACCCCCCTGGGTAGGACGCGAGGCGTTTGCGCCCGACATGCTCAAGCTCAAGCGCGCCGACTTGGAAGCCCTGCGCACGCGGCTGGTAAACGACATCCAGGGCATGATCGGCAACCCCGCCGTGGTCAGCGACATCCTGGTGCAGGCGCAGGCCATCATGGACGCGCAGCCGGCCAAGGCCGATCGCGTCATCGGCGTGGTCAAGGCGATGCTGTCCAGCGACCCTGCGCTCAAGGCCGATTTCGACAGGGTGCTCGCCAGCCGCGGCGGCAAGAGCGTGGGCGGGCTGATGCAGCAGGTGCAGGCGCGCACGCTCCAGCTGCCGCAGATGAAGGACGACATCGTCGCCGTCATCACCGAGCTCAAGGCCAAAGAGGGCGCCAACTTCCTCTCGCGCATGGTGGCCGCGTTCGACATCGGCAAGGTGCTGGAGATCGTCAACCTGGTGGACGACCCCAAGACCCGCGTGCAGGCCAACTCGCTGGTCATGAAGTACATGCCCTCGTACGTGAAGGGCTTCCTGGAATACGGCGCGCCCGGCGCCAGCACCGTGCTCGACTCCACCCGGCCGCTGTACGTGATCACCCACGCCAACCTCGCCCAGTACGACAAGCAGCTGAGCGAAGGGCACAAGGCGCTGTTCAGGACCTACCCGGACTACCGGATGGTCGTCTACCCCACGTCGCGCAACGCATTCTTTCCGGACGAGATCAACGCGGCCACCGTGGCCAACGCCACGCGCGCCACGCTCAAGGGCACCGACGAGATCGACGGCGCGGAACTGGGCTTTCCCTTCCCCATCCCGGCCACGGGCGTCGAGCCCATCTGGAACCACAAGCTCAAGTTCCGCGGCTCCGCGGTGCGGCGCTACAACAACCAGGCCATCGTCGGCGCCGACGGCCAGTACAAGATCACCAAGCTGCTGGAGGACGTGAAGTTCAAGTACGCCAACCTCAAGGAACCGGCCGCCATCCGCACCGGCGGGCTGTTCGCGTACTACCTGCAGGAAGTGCTCTCGCCCCCGCGCTCCGCCGGCCAGGTGATCCTGGTCCATGAGACCGCAGGCGGCGCCAACATGACGCGAAACGCCTGGATCTACTCGCCGGGCCTGGGGCGCGTGTACCGCGCGCCCGACGTGGGTTACGACAACCCCTCCATCGGCTCGGACAACGAGCAGTTTAACGACCAGATCGACCAGTTCAACGGAGCACTGGACCGCTTCGACTGGCAGCTGGTCGGCAAGAAGGAACTGCTCATCCCCTACAACTCGTGGATGCTCAACAGCCCCACCTTCAAGTACAAGGACATCATCCGCCCGGGGCACATCAACCAGGACCTGGCGCGCTACGAACTGCACCGCGTGTGGGTGGTGGAGGCCACGCTCAAGTCCGGGCGGCGCCATGGCTTCGGCAAGCGCCGCTTCTACCTGGACGAGGACTCCTGGGCCATCGCCATCGTGGACTGCTACGACAACCACGGCGCACTGTGGAAGGTGCAGGAAGCGCACCTGCTCACCATCCCGTTCCTGCCCACCGTCACCGGCATCCCGGAGACGATCTACGACCTTCAGACCAAGCGCTACTTCGTCACCGCCCTGACCAACGAAGACGCGATCGCGGACTTTGAAGTGAGCTACGACGACGCCCGCTTCACGCCCGCGGCGTTGCAGAAGAAGGCGCGCACGAAATGAATCCAGGGAGAACCGCGTCGTGACACCAGACGGCCCATCGCCAACCACCCGGCACCCGGGAAAACAATCGACGCTGCCACGCATTCCGCGCGGCGCGGCGGCGCTTCTCGGCGCCATCTCGCTCGCCTGTGCCGCCAGCACCGCGCGCGCCGACGAGCCCGCCGCGGATGCGGCGCCCGAAGGCCCGCCGGAACAGGCGCAGGCCGCCCTGCCCGCACCCAAGGCCGAGCACAATCGCCTGCTCGACGTGGCGGTTGCCGGCTCGCGTCTGGTGGCGGTGGGCGAGCAGGGCGTGATCCTGATCTCGGAAGACGGCGCCAGGTGGCAGCAGGTGCCGTCCCCCTTCAACGGCATGCTCACGCGCCTGCGCTTCACCGACGAGCAGAACGGCTGGGCCCTGGGCTACGACGGCGCCATCCTGAACACCGCCGACGGCGGCAAGACCTGGACCTTGCGCCACTACGACCCCAAGGGTCGCGCCGTCTACGACCTGCTGTTCGTGGACGCGCAGCGCGGCATGGCCGTGGGCGCCTACGGCAGCTTCTTCGACACCACCGACGGCGGCCGGACCTGGACGCGTCGCGAGTTCGATCTCGCCGACCTGGACATGCACCTGAACACCGTCCTCAAGCTCGGCGATGGCTCGCTGTTCCTGGCCGGCGAGCGCGGACTCATGGCGCGCTCGGCCGACGCCGGCGCCACCTGGCAGGTGCTGGACTTCCCCTACGCCGGCTCCATCTTCGGCGCCATCGCCTCGGGCGAGAAGGGCGTGGTGGTGTACGGCATGCGCGGCAACGTGTTCGACGCACCGGACGTGTCCGCATGCACGACCATGGACATTGCCAACTGGGACCCCTACGCGCGCGAAAGCCAGGAGGCGCCGGACCGTGCCGCCGCCCTGGGCTGGCGTCACCTGGAAAACCCGGTGCGCGAAAGCCTGTTCGGCGCGGTGCCGGGGAACGGCGGCGCCGTCATCGTCGGCGTCAACGGCACGGCGGTGAAGCTCGACGCCGCGCACGGGGCGCTGGCGCGCGTCACCACGCCGGCCACGGAAACCCTGGCGCGCGTCGCCGTGTTCAAGGGCCGGCTGATCGGCGTCGGCCGCCGCGGCGTGCAGGACCTGGGAGCCGCACCATGAGCGCCAGCACCACCTCCAACAGCATGACGCGGGCGATCCTGCGGTTCGTCGAGCCGGTGGTGTATGCCCGGCGCGGCCTCACGCTCGCCGTGCTGGTGCTGTGCACGATCTTCCTGGCCTGGAACGCGGCGCAGCTGCGGCCCAACGCCGGCTGGCTGAAGATGGTGCCCAAGGAACACCCGTACATGCAGACCTTCCTGCAGTACTACACCGACTTCGGCGGTGCCAACACGGTGCTGATCGCCCTGCACAACAAGAAGGGCGACATCTACCAGCCGGAGTTCATGGAGACGCTGCGCAAGGCCTCCGACGATGCCTTCTTCATCCCCGGCGTGGACCGCTCGCGCGTCACCTCCATCTTCTCGCCCAGCATCCTGTACATCGAGGTGGTGGAAGGGGGCCTGGCGGGCGAGAACGTGATTCCGTCGGTGTACGCGCCCACGCCGGAAATGATGGAACGAATCCGTCGCAACGTGGCCAAGGCCAGCGTCATCGGCCGCCTGGTGTCGGGTGACCAGACCACGGCGCTCATCCAGCTCGAACTTCTGGAGCACGATCCCAAGGCCGGCACGGTGGACCAGATCGCCGAGGCCGCGCGCCCCCTGCCCGACCGCCTGCGCGACGCCTGGGCCGGCGGCGCCGACATCAAGGCACGGCTCCAGGCGGTGTCCGACGTGCTCCTGCACCACGGCTCGCCGGAGAAGGGCCTGGACTACGTGAAGGTGGGCGACAAGCTGGAGGAAATCCGCGCCCGCTACGAGACTGCGGACATCTCCGTGCACATCGTCGGCTTCGCCAAGGTGGTGGACGACATGACCAAGGCGAGCATGCAGGTGGCGGCGTTCTTCGTCATCGCGCTGCTGCTCATGGGCGCGCTGCTGTGGCTGTACATCGGCTCGGCATCGATGGCGCTGGTGGTGGTGAGCACCTCGATGGTGGCCTGCGTGTGGGAGCTGGGCCTGCTTAACCTGGTGGGCTACGGGCTGGACCCGTTCGCCATGCTGGTGCCGTTCCTCATCATGGCCGTGTCAGTGAGCCACGGCGTGCAGTTCGTGAGCTCCTGGGCCAACGAGATTTCCACCCGCGGCGCCAGCAGCTACCAGGCCTCGCTCGCCACGTTCCGCGCGCTGGCCATTCCCGGCGTGGTGGCGCTGCTCACCAACGTGGCCGGCTTTTCCACCATCTACCTGATCAACATCCAGGTGATCCGCGAGATGTCGGTGAACGCGGCCTTCGGCATGGTCGGCGTGATCATGGTCAACAAGATCCTCCTGCCGGCGGTGCTCTGCTACCTGCGCATCCCCAACGTGGACGACTTCTGCAAGGCCCAGCAGCTGCGCGAACGGCTGGGCGATGCGCTGTTCAAGAAGATGGCCCTGCTCACCCGGCGCGGCCCCGCGGTGCTGGTGATCGCAGTGTGCGTGGCGCTGTCGATCTTCGGCGCCAGCCAGTACCACCTGGTGCAGATCGGCGACACCACCGAGGGCGTGCCCGAGCTGCGCCCGGACTCCCGCTTCAACCAGGACGCGCGCGCCATCGCCGCCAACTTCACCCTGGGCGTGGACCACCTGAAGATCATCGCCGAGTCCTTCGACGACGGCTGCATCGATTACCAGGTGGTGTCGGAAATCGACCGCTTCGCCTGGTACATGAAGAACCAGCCCGAGGTGCGCGACGTGCTCTCGCTGCTGGAGCTGGCCAAGATCGCGCACGCCGGCCTCAACGAGGGACGGCTGGATGCCGAGGTGCTGCCGCGCCAGCCGGAAACGCTGGCGCAGATCACCGCGCTGGTGCCCACCACCACCGGCTTTCTCAACAGCACGTGTTCTGCCGTGGCGCTGTTCATCTTCACGCGCGACCACAAGGCCCAGACCATCACCGCGCTCACGGACGCGGTGAAGCGCTACACCGCGGAAATGCAGCGCGAGAAGCGCGTCCACCTGCGCCTCGCTTCCGGCAACATCGGCGTGATGGCCGCCACCAACGAGGAGGTTCGGCGCAATGAACTGCCCGTGGTGGGCTGGGTGTACGCCGTCATCATCCTGTTCCTGTGGCTGTCGTTCCGCACGTTCTCGGGCGTGCTGTGCGTGATCCTGCCGCTGTCGATGGTGACGCTGCTGGGCTACGCGCTGATGGTGGCCATGGGCATCGGCCAGAAGGTCGCGACCTTGCCGGTGCTGGCCTTCGCCTGCGGCATCGGCGTGGACTACGGCATCTACAGCTACTCGGTGGTCGCCGCCGGCCTGCGCAAGGGCCTGTCGCTGGAGGAGGCCTACTACCAGAAGATGCGCTCCACCGGAAAAGCCACGCTGTTCACGGGCATTGGCCTGGCCACCGGCGTCGGCCTGTGGATGTTCTCGCAGCTCCAGTTCCAGCGCGACATGGGCGTGCTGCTGGTGTTTGGCTTCCTCACCAACATGGTGGGCGCCATCGTGGTGCTGCCGGCACTGGCGCACTTCCTGTCGAAGGAAGAACTCAAGCACGCCGGCAAGGACCTGACCGCGGGCGCCGACTCGGCGATGGACGAGAAGCCGTGAGTGACCTTGCGCCGCCACGTGGGTGCCCGTGGGGCAAATGGTTCGACCAGCCCTCGCCGGCACGAGGACGGAGCTTGCCGAGCTGACCGGCGAGTGACCCGTCAAGGGGACTTCGGGGCCGTCCAAGGATTTGCGATCGGCAGCTTCAGGTGCTCGTTGTCCGGTCGCGAGATCACTCGCCGCTGACCTGGGGCTCCACCGTCGGGCTCCTTGTCCTCACTCCTGACTATTCAGGGCGCTCCTAGGGAAACCCTGCACAGGTTCAATTTGAGCGTGGCGGTGGCGATGCAGAGGCGCGGGGTGCCTGCAACGGTTGCCGACCGACTTGATTTCCGATGTTTCTGATGCGATCCGGACTCGAAACCCG
>JBQTJW010000040.1:0-48679 GCA_052386745.1 Panacagrimonas sp.
GTGGCGTCCCGCTATCGCTCGTCGTGACCGGAGCCAATCGGCATGACGTGAGTCAGCTGGCAGCGGTCCTGGATGCGGTGATCGTGGATCGTCCAAGCCCGGCCCTTCGGCGCAGCCAACATCTCTGCGCCGACGCAGGCTATACCGGCGCTCCTGCGTTGAAGATCATCGAAGCGCACGGCTACATTGCGCACGTAAAAGGACGGGGTCAGGACGCGAAGGAAAAGAAGCGTGATCCACGCAAGAAAGCCAGACGGTGGATCGTCGAAGTGGCGCACAGTTGGTTCAATCGCTTCGGCAAACTGCTCGTGCGCTACGAAAAACTGGAGCACAGCTTCCTCGGGCTGAACCATTGGGCTGCGGCGATCATCGCATTCAGAAAAGTGCCGCTCACGGTAAATATTATTTATGGATAGATTCTAAGTTGTTGTTCACTCGGAGCCAAAGCGTAGCACCGAGTAGAAATGAAGAAACACTCAGCCTAGGCCGTGTTAACAATTGACATTAGACTCTTTCCCCAACTCATTGATGGAGCTGGGCAGATGGACCGTCGAATCATTCGTGACGAGCAGTGGGATCGGATCAAGGACTTGCTGCCGGGCAAGGCGGGAGATCGAGGGGGCAAGGCCAAGGACAACCGATTATTTCTGCAAGCCGTGCTCTGGATTGGGCGGGTCGGCGGCCCCTGGCGTGATCTGCCGCCGGAGCTGGGGAACTGGCACACCACGTTCACGCGATTCGCTCGATGGGCCAAGACCGGCGTGTGGGAGCGCCTGTTCCGCGCGGTCAGCGGCGATCCGGATTTGGAAGAAGTCATGATCGACAGTACGGCGATTCGCGCCCACCAGCATGCCGCAGGCGCTAAAAAAACACGGCCCACAGGCTCTGGGTCGTTCTCGGGGCGGCTTCGGAACCAAAATCCACGGGATCGTCGATGCGCTCGGAAACCCCCTTGGATTCACGCTCACGGGTTCCGAGCAAGCGGACATCACCCAGGCCCCGGCCCTGCTCGACAAAGCGCCGCGCACGAGCGCGGTGATGGCCGACAAGGGTTACGACTCCGATGCATTGATCGAGCGGATTCAATCGCAACAAGCTGAAGCGATCATTCCTCCTCGCTCCAACCGCAAGCATCCTCGGACCTACGATCGCCATCGCTATCAAGCTCGCAATCTGATCGAACGCCATTTCAATCAACTCAAACAATTCCGTCGCGTCGCGACGCGATACGAAAAACTCGCCGCACACTTCACCGCCATGACCACCTGCCGATGTATCTTGATCTGGCTGAAGTAATTGTTAACACGCCCAAGTGCCTATGACGCGCACGACACGATGCGTCAGGGGTGTCGAACAAAATGCTTCAGTGGAGCGGGTCGGCGGCCAAGCGGTAAATCTGTCGAAACCCAAGATCATCCCAACACATAGCTGGTATTTCGCCCTCCAGCCTCCGACTTCTTCAGAACGCGTAGTTCCAGCAGTGCGGTGATGTCGCGCAGCGCCGTGTCCGGCGAACACTTCGCGATCTTCGCCCACTTTCCGCTGGTCAGTTTCCCGTCGAAGCCGTCGAGGAGTTGGTTCAGCAACTTGATCTGCCGCTCATTGAACGAGACGCCGGCCCAGCGCTGCCAAAACCTTGCTTTGGCCAGGACTTCATTCAGAACCGATTCTGCCTGCTCCAAGGCACTCAACAAGCACGCCAGGAACCGGCACGGGGAGCGGCGAAATTGCCTTCCACACAGCAGATCTGACCGGGCGTGGGTACTGCCAGACCTTCAGTTCGCCATCGCCGGCCTGGCCTTGCGGGTCCATAGCCGCTCGGCCTTCTCCAGGATTTCCATGGAGCGCTTCGGCGGCGGGATGTCTGCGGGGTCGTAGGAGGGGTGCAGGCTCTTGACGAGCCGCGGTATCGCGTAAGCGAACATGCGCAGCAGAACTCCGGCAAAACGCAGGCGGCTATTCCAGGGATCGGAGATGCGCCCGGCCCGCCGGTCCTCGTCGATCATGTAGAGCGCGGTGCGAATCATGTAAGTGAGCATGTGGCGTCCGGCATAGACGATGCCGTACAGCCGGTACCAGTAACCGCTGTACAGGCGGTGGAACAGGTAGTTGCACACGTGGCGGTGCTCGTACTCCTCGGCCAGGTGCCAGCGCCACAGGTCGAGGGTCGGATCGTCCACCTCCGGATCGTCCAGCTCCCGCGAGCCCTCCAGAAAATAGCAGGCGAGGATGGGCCCCAGCGTCTCGAAGCCTTCGGCGTATCCGATGCAGTACTTGAGATCCCGCTGCGCCCAGTAGTGCTCGTAGTCGGCTTTCATTGCCGACTCGCGCTCGATGAGTTCCGGGTAGCCGGATTCGCGCAGTTTCTGGTTGAACTTCTCGTGGTTGCGGTAGTGGCGCCCCTCCTGCGCGATGAAGATGCGGCAGTCATCGCGCAGCCTGGCCTCGCGTTCCGGCAACCGGTTCATGCCCTCTCTCACGGCCTTGTTGAGAAAGGGTTCGAGGTAGGGCAGGAAGGTCGAGGTCGCGTTCCAGAACTGGGCGAATTCCGGAACCTTGGGCGTCCAGTTGATCTTGGCCTTGGAAAAGTCGATGTCGATTTCGCGGATTTTCATGAGGGGCTCCTGGGATTCAGGTTGCGCGACCCGCGCCCGGCTCGCCGCGGCGGGAATCGAGATAGCGCTCGCGCGTGACCAGGTAGACCGGAAACGCGAAGGAGACGCCGATGTAGCTCAGGGCCACGAAGAACCATCCCCACTTGTAGCCCATGCCGATGCGATTGGCGTCGAACACCACCCATATCATGAACACCAGCCAGGCGATGGCCATGTCGATGCTCAGGAAGGCAGCGGTCCCGCCGGCCTTGATGGCGTCGCCGAAGAATTGGAAGGGGTCGAGGATGTTGCCGCCGTTGCGCATCCAGTCGAAGGCATGCGGCCAGGTCAGCAACAGGGCGGCGATGCCCAGAAGGATGAAAAGTCCGTGCTTGATGTTGTTTGCCATGGTGAAGTCCAGATGTTGTTGCCAGTAAGGTTGCAGCCGGACCTTCGCCGGCAGCAAGGATTGGGTGGCTAGGTGCCTTCCCGAAGTTGATCGCGTACCGCGCGCTTGAGGATCTTGCCGGTTGCCGTCATCGGGAAGGCGTCGACGAAACGCACTTCCTTGGGCACCTTGTAGCCCGCCACCAGGCCGCGGCAATGGGCGATGATGTCTTCCGGCAACGGCCGCTCGCCGGGCACCGGCACGATGACGGCGGTCACGCGCTCGCCCCATTTCGGGTCCGGCAGGCCGATGACGGCGCACTGCCGGACTGAAGGGTGCTTCGCCAGAGCCTGCTCGACCTCGGCCGAGTACACGTTCTCGCCGCCGGTGACGATCATGTCCTTCACGCGGTCGACGATGTAGAGCAGGCCATCGGCGTCGCGGAAGCCCGCATCACCGGTCCGGTACCAACCCTCGTGCATCACCGCGGCCGTGGCCTCGGGCTGATTCCAGTACCCGCCAAACAGGCTCGGAGAACGCACCCAGAACTCGCCGCTGGCACCGTTCGGCACTTCCCGGCCACTGGCACCCACGATTTTCACTTCGACCATGGGCAGCGGCGTTCCGCAGGACCGCAGGCGCGCCTCGTTGCCCACGTCGTGCTGCTCGGGACGCAACAGCGTGATGGCACCCGAGGACTCGGTCGCGCCGTAAAACTGCATGAAGCGGCACTTCATCTCCAGCAGCGCGCGCTTGAGCAGGGTGGCGCTGATGGGCGAGCCGGCGTACATCACCAGTCGCAGCGATGAAAAGTCCGCGGTCCTGGCGTCCGGGTGATCCAGCACCATCTGGATTGCCGTGGGCACCAGGGCACACAGGGTCGGGCGGTCGCGCGCCAGGAACCTGAGCAGGTTCCCGGGGTCCAGCGCCGGCAGCAACGACACCGCGGCGCCGTTGTACAGGGCCTGCACGGACAGGCCGGTGCCGACGAGGTGGAACACCGGCATCACGGTGAGCATCACGTCACCGTCGCGCCATTCGTAGGCCGGCTCCAGGTGCTCGCACAGGCGCATGCAGTCCAGCCCGCGATGGGTCAGTTGCACGCCCTTGGGCTTGCCGGTGGTCCCGGAGGTGTAGATCAGCAGCGCGCTGTCCTCGGGGTAAATGCGCAGCAGCGGATCGCGGCCGTCCCCGGTGCCCGCCCAGGCGTCGAAGTCGCCATCCTCGGCACGGGTCGAGTCGAACACGATGCTGCGGAACTTCTGGCTGCAAAGCTTCTGCACCGCCGCCAGGAGTTCCGTGAACTCGCGGTCCACGAAGACCAACGGGCACTGCGCATCGTCGATGACGGATGCCAGTTCCGCAGCGGCCAGCCGCCAGTTGAGCGGCACGATCGCGCTGCCCGCCTTGACCACGCCGAACAGCAGTTCGAAGTAGCGCGCCGAATTCTTGCCGAAGAATCCGACGTGCCTGCGAGGTCCGATTCCGCCCGCCACCAGGCTGCTGGCGATCCGGTTGCTGGTCTGCTCGAGTTGCGCCCAGCTGCGCGCGCCCAGGCCATCGATCAGGGCTATGCGCTGCGGCGAGACACGGGCGTAGTGTCGCGGGATATCGCCCAGGTTGCGGATTTCTGCGTGCAGCCACATGGCATCTCTCCTTCCGACGATGCTTGTCCGTGGAGTCAGCGACCCTGGAAGCTCGGCTTGCGCTTTTCGACGAAGGCCATGATGCCCTCGCGGGCGTCGTGGGTTCCGGCCGTGCGGGCCAGGGCCTGCGCCTCGTCCTCGAGCTGCGCGTCCAGGGGCTGGTTCATGGCTCGCGCAAAAATTCTGCGGATCTCGCCGTAGGCCCGGGTGGGGCCGCGGCTGAGCCGGATCGCCGCCTTTTCTGCCTCCTCCATCAGCTGTGCATCGTCCACGACGTGATCGACCAGACCCATGCGACCGGCCTCCTCCGCGTCCAGCATCTCGGCCAGCAGCAGGAAACGCCGCGCGCGGGCGACGCCCATGCGCGCGGCCAGGCTGACCGACGCGCCCGCGTCGCAGCTGTAGCCGATCTGCGAGTACGCCGCGCCGAAGCGCGCCGAGCGCGCGCTGAATGCCAGGTCGCAATTGGCCACCAGGGCGCAGCCCCCGCCCATGCAGATGCCCTGCACCGCGACCACCAGGGGGGCGTCCAGCCGCGCGAGGCGCGCGACGCCCGCGTGCAGGCCGACGGTCCACTCGCGGATCTTGCGGGGCAGTTCGTCGAGGTTTTTCGAGAACATCTGGATATCGCCGCCGGCGCAGAAGAACCTGCCGCGCGCCGAGATGAGCACCGCGCGAAAGTCGTTGCGGCTCGACAGCTCGTTGGCCACCGCCGCCCACTCCGCGCAGAACGCGGCATTGATCGGATTGCCGGTCTCCGGCTGGTTCAGCACCAGCCGCGCGAGCCCTTCGCTCACGCTGAGGTCAATCGCCTGATAGGTCATTCGGTTTGCTCCCGAAATTGCAATTTCACCGGTCGCCGCGCCGAACCGCCCACGGGGCGATACGACTGATCCGCACCATGCCCGAATCCGCCTTCATGCGGCCTGCTTCCCGGAGGAGGTACCAGACAGGGGCTGCACCGTGGTATGCGCGAGGTGTCCGCTGAACATCGAGCGGCCGATGATCTGCTTCATGACCTCGATCGAGCCACCGGCAATCTTCACGATGCGCGCATCCGCGTAGGCCCGGGCAATCGGGTATTCCCACATGTAGCCCCAGCCACCGAAAAGCTGAAGGCATTCGTCCACGACCTTGCAATGCAGGTTCGACAGCCACATCTTGGCCATCGCCGCGTCGACTTCGCTGAGCTCGCCATTCATGAAGCGCTCGATGCAGCGGTCGGTGAACACGCGACCGATGACCGCCTCGGTCTGGAGTTCCGCCAGCTTGAACTGCGTATTCTGAAAGTCCGCGATCGTCTTCCCGAAGGCCTTGCGCTGCGCGGTGTACTCCACCGTCCACTGGATCACCGTCTCCGCGACGACGGCGGAGCGGATTGCCTGCGCCAGCCGCTCCTGTGCGAGCTTGGTCATCATCAGCTTGAATCCTTCACCTTCCTTGCCGAGCATGGCACTGGCGGGAACGCGCAGGTTCTCGAAGAACAGCTCCGAGGTGTCTTGGCCCTTCATCCCAAGCTTCTCGAGATTTTTCCCGCGTACAAAGCCCGGCAGCGACGCATCGACCAGAAACAGGGTCACGCCCTTGGCGCCCTGGCTGGAGTCGGTCTTGGTCGCCAGGACGATGACATCGCAGAGCTGGCCGTTGGAGATGAACACCTTCTGGCCGTTGATGACGAAGTCATCGCCGTCACGAACCGCCCGGGTGCGGATGGCCTTCAGATCCGAACCCGCGTGCGGTTCGGTCATGCCCAGCGAGCCGATGGCCTCGCCGGCCACCATCTTCGGCAGCCACTGCCGCTTTTGCTGTTCGCTGCCGAAGGACTTGATGTAGGTGGCAACGAGGTCGCAGTGAACCAGGAAGCCTGGCCCGGTGTAACCGCTGCGCGCCATCTCCTCGAACACGACCACGTCGAATAGATAGTCCAGCCCTAAACCGCCGTATTCCTCGGGGACCGTGCAGCACAGCATCCCGGCCTCGCCCGCCTTCTTCCACAGTTCTCGCGGCACGATGCCGTCGACCTCCCACTGCTTGTGGAATGGCGCGATTTCCCGCTCGATGAACTTGCGCACCGAGACGCGGAACAGCTCGTGCTCTTCACGGAAAAGGTGGCGCTCGAACATCGTGACGCTCCTGAAAATCGAGTCGGTACTATATCGTACGGTATACTATTTCTTCGCTGATTTGTAAACCTGCGGACTGCCCGCTTACAGCAGCAGTCGACGTTGGTTGAAAGCCCCGGATCGATATCGTATGGTTTGGTACTGGTAATCGGAGTCCGCATCGACATGTCGCCCTATTCCCCCACCGCCCTGGCCGGCAAGCGCATCCTCGTCACCGGCGGCGGCACGGGCCTGGGCAAGGGCGTCGCGGGCTTCCTGGCGGCGCACGGTGCCGAGGTTCATCTCTGGGGCCGCCGCCTGGAAGTCCTGGAAAAGGCGGCCGCGGAGATCAACGAACGCTGCGGCGGCAAGCGCGCGCACGTCCAGGCGGTGGACATCCGCAAGGCGGAACTGGTGGATGCGGCGGTGGCCGACATCTGGTCGCAGCACGGGCCGCTCACCGGGCTCATCAACAACGCGGCGGCGAACTTCATCGCGCCGACGAAAGATCTGAGCCCGCGCGGGTTCGAGGCGATCACTTCCACGGTCATGAACGGGGCGTTCTTCACCACGCATGCCTGCGGCAGGCGCTGGATCGAGCAGGGCCTGAAGGGCTCGGTGGTGTCCACGCTGGTGACCTGGGTCTGGACCGGTTCGGCCTACGTGGTGCCCTCGGCCATGGCCAAGGCGGCGGTCAATGCCATGACCATGTCACTGGCGGTGGAGTGGGCGCGCTACGGCATCCGCATCAATGCGGTCGCCCCGGGGCCGTTTCCCACCGAGTACGCCTGGCAGATGCTCTCGCCCACCGACGATGCCAAGGTGGGCGCCACCCAGGCCGACGAGGTGCCGATGGGCCGCTTCGGCGAGATCCAGGAACTGGCCAACCTGATGATCCTGCTGCTCGGCGACGGCTGCGATTACCTCACCGGCGAGACCATCTGCATCGACGGCGGCCATCACCTGGCGGCGCCGTCCACCTTCGCGGGTCTCAACAAGCTCAGCGATGAGGCCTGGCGCAGGATCCGCGAGGCCAGTACGGCGGCCACCGCTGCTTCCAAGGCAAAGCGGAGTACCTAGCCGAACCAGTCGTGACGCCTGTGCGGAGTTCTGGCGACGGCGCGCGGCGGTTTCGGAAATGCGGGAACTGGCTGGTAGATCGCTCGCGCAAGGTCGGTAAGCGGTGCAATCCAGGTCGACCCGAGTGCGCACCGGACCGCGATTCCGGGACTCCAGCCTGCAAGCGGCGGATCTCCCGCGCTCGACCGCCGCGATCGACCTTGTGTCGGAGGCCAAGCGCAATCGAATCACAGGGCGCGCAGTGTCCGCGGACCGTCCTTCCTCGGAGATGAAGCATGTCGCAGGAACAATTTGCGCAACGCGTGACCCAGCCCAAGGCGTTTGGTCAGAAATCCGACACGACCTTCTGGATCAGCCTGGGCGTCGGACTCGCGCTGATCGGCGTGCTCGGCGCGATGCAATGGGAATCCAGCGTCTCGACGCGGAAAGTGGCGGTGAAAACGGCCGCCGATGTTCAGGCCAAGGCACGCAGCGTTGCCCCGGTCTACCGGTGCAACGACGGACGGGTGAGTTTCACGCCCTGCGGCTGACCGGCCGGGTTCCGCCCAGGCGCAATCTGCCTCAGACATCGGGTCGTCCAAGTGCTGGACGGGATTCCGCTGCGAGCGGACGTTCCCGGCTCCCGTATCCGCCACTGCGCGAGGCCCGATTGAACTTGTGAACGCCCCGTGCCCGAGCTGGCGGACACGGGGGCCAAGCCCTCGTCAGCCCATCAGGTAGATGACTTGTACTGCTGGTAGCCGGCCAGCGATTCAGGACCAGGCTCGCGGCCGAGACCGCTAGCCGATGGCCAGCGTCACCGGGAAATTTCAGGGCACGACGGCGGCGAACTTCCCCTCAAGCGCGCTGCTGACGGCCAGCAGCATGCGGTTCTGCGCGCTCATCGCGCGCGATCGCGACGCAGCGCTTATGCAGGGCCGCCACGAAGCGGCCGATCGCGCCCGCGCGTACCACCGGCGTGCTGCGCGACCACTCCGAATTCTCGAAAGCCCGTCGGGCTGCGGCGACGGCGCGGTCGACGTGTGCCTCCACGGCTTTCGAGACCATGTCCATGGTCTTCTCGGTCGCGATATTGATCAATTCAAGGCGTCGCTCCGATGCCGAGGCCACCCAATCTCCGCCAACGTAGAACGCGTTCTACCACCGTTGCTGCACGGCCATGATGGGTCACCGTCTCGATGCTCGCAGGCTCGCTCCCTGCACCGGGGATCCCGGCACCATCCGTGTGTGGATGGTGCGCAACTAGATTTCTGGTAGCGCCTGCGACGGCCCTGCAGGTGCCGCCGCACCGGAGCCGTTTCGCGATTGCGTTTTGGGTCCCTCGGTCAGCAGCCTCGGCATCTGGTCGAGGTGGAAGCCCCCGTAGGGCTTCGATTTTTCATGGTCCACCGGCGGGTTCCAGCACAGGCGCAAGTTCGGCGCACCTCCGTCGACGCGGATGCACGACCCGGTGATGAAAGAGGCCACCGGCGACAGCAGGTAGGCGATCGCTCCGGACATCTCCGCAACGTTGCCGTACCGCTGCATGGGAATGGTCTTGGGAAACTTGAGAATCTCTCGCTGCGCTTCGGGCTCGTAGGTATCGAAGCCGCTGCTGGCGATGCCCCCCGGCGCCACGCAGTTCACGCGCACGCCGGAGGGGACCCACTCCGACGCCGCGCTCTCCGACAGCGTCCACATGCCGCCGCGCGCCGCGCCCGAGTGGGCGTAGTTGGGCCACCCGTTCCAGATGTCGGCGATGATGTTCACGATGCTGCCACCGTTGCGCTCCATCCAGCGGGTGTAGACCTCGCGCATCACCTGGAAGCCGCCGAACAGGTTCAGGCGGACCACGGCCTCGAAACCCTTGCTGCTGATGTCCTTGAGCGCCTGCCGGTACTGGCCGCCCGCGTTGTTGACCAGCCCGTCGATGCGACCGTGGCGCGCGAGCACCGCGTCCACCATCGCGATGACCTGGTCCTCCCTGCGGATGTCGCAGACGTGGGTGCTCACCCGTCCGACGATGCCCTCCGCCTCGATCTCCGATTGGACCTTGGCCAGTTTCTCCGGATCACGTCCGACGATGGCGACGGCCGCTCCGAGCGCGGCCAGTTCGTGCGCGGTACAACGGCCGATCCCGCTGCCGCCGCCGGTGATGAGAACCACCTGGCCCTCGAACAGGCCAGGACGGAAGACGGATTGGTATGGCATGGCAGTCTGGAATTCGTGTTGAGTGAAATGGTACGCTACCATATTAACAGCTCGGCAGCACTCTTCGCCGGACGCCGGCGAAGCCTATGACCGGGCGGGCATCCAAGCCCGTGCGTCGCTGATCTATCCGTCAACCCGCTTGGGCAGAAAACACCCGCCAGATCAAGGATCGCTGGTGTTGGCCCGCTCCTCGCTGCCGGCGCGACGGATCCTGTCTGCCGGTGCTGGCGCAAGCGCTTCGCGACGCTGAAGCGGTTCGAGGCGACATGCCTGCCAGGCGTGAATCGGAAACGGGCCCGTTGCGCCCGGGGCTCAGGCTTCTTCAAGCCCGACAATGCTGATGCCGCACACCCCGTTGTAGGGCACTCCGCCGAGGTTGTGCGACAGGCCCAGCCGCGGGTTCGGAAGCTGACGGCTTCCGGCGCGGCCGTTCAGCTGCAGCCAGTGTTCGTAGACCATGCGCAGGCCCGAGGCGCCGATCGGATGGCCGAAGCATTTCAGGCCGCCGTCGATCTGGCAGGGAAGCTTGCCGTCGGCATCGAACTTGCCATCCATGACGTCCTTCCAGGCTTGCCCAGCGGCGGAAACCCCGAGGTCTTCCATGGTCACCAGCTCGGTGATCGAGAAGCAGTCGTGCACCTCAATCATGGTGAGCTGGTTCAGCGGGTCGCTGACGCCGGCCTCCTTGTAGGCGGCCTTGGCGGCGTTGCGGGTATTGGCCACGTAGGAGCCGTCCCATTGGTTCGTGGATTGCTCGCGTCCTGCGCTGGCCGACAGCGCGAGCGCCTTGATCGTCACCAGATCCTTCCGCCCCAGGCTGCGTGCGATCGCCGGCGTAGTGACAATGGCACAGGCCGCTCCGTCCGACACGCCGCAGCAGTCGAACACGCCCAGGGGCTCGGCGATGGTCGGCGCGTTGAGGATGGTGTCCATCTCCACCGCCTTCTGCAGATGCGCCTTGGGGTTCCTGGCGCCGTTCTGGTGACTCTTCCAGGACACGCGCCCGATGGCGCGCTTGAGGTCCTCCTTGCTGACGCCGAATTTCGCGCGATAACCGGCAGCGAGTTGCGCAAAGCCCGCCGGGGCGGAGCCGTAGGGCATCCACAGGTCGTTGAACGTGCCCTTGCCCGGCACCGGCAATCCGCCGTAGCCCGTGTCCTTGAGCTTCTCGGCACCGATGGCCAGCGCGATGTCGACCGCTCCGCTGGCAACCGCGTAGGCCGCGCCGCGCAGCGCCTCGGTCCCGGTGGCGCACATGTTCTCGACGCGCGACACCGGAATGCCCTCCAGGCGTAGCGCCGTCGACAGCGGGATGGCCGAGTTGCCGACATTCACGCGGTCCAGGGCCGCTCCGTACCAGGCTGCCTCGATCTGCGAGCGCTCGATGCCTGCATCCCTGAGCGCTTCCTGGAAGGCCTCGTCGAGCAGCTGCTCGGTGCCGCAATCCCAGCGCTCCCCGAAGCGCGAGCAGCCCATGCCCAGAATCGCCACCTTGTCCTTGATGCCTGATGCCATGTTGTTCTCCGGGCTCAAACCGTGGGCGTGGCTTTCCAGAAATAACGGTCCCAGCCGCGCAGCTTGTCGCGCTCCTTCTTGCGGAAGGTCATCGCCAGGGGCGTCCCCACGTCCAGACCCTGCGGTCCGACATCGACGATTTCCATCAGCACGCGCGCGCCGCAGTCGAACTGCACCAGGCCCATGTACAGCGGTGGCGAGGGCGAGAATTGGAGCCAGTCGGCGGTATGGGTGGCGACCCTGGCCGGCTCGTCGAGCAAGGGACGCGGTGTCTGCGTATCCGGGGCGCCGCAGTCGACGCAGTTGGGCAGGCGCGGGAACTGCACGGCGCCACAGGCCGAGCACTGCCCGCCAACGAAGCCGAAGATCTGGTCTGCGCTGCGGTAGAGCTGCGTGAGCGCGGTCTTGTGATCGGTTTCGGCGCGCATGCCCCAGTCGAGCTCCATCTGTCCGTCGTTCGAGAGCAGCTTCAGGTAGGCGGTTTCCTCGATACGACTCGCGATGCTGCCGGCCAGGCCTCGACGACCCTCGACCGGCGCCGGATTCTGCATCTCGAAGGCCACCACCTCGCAGCCCTGCGCAAAGGACGCGATCACGATCAGCTCGCCCGGCCGGGCGCGCTCCAGCGCCGAGATCAGCAGCAGGACCGGGTGCGCGGTGCCGGTGTCTCCGACCTGCGCCTGCAAGTCCGACAAGACCTTCTCCGGGGCGATCCTGAGCGCCTTCGCCACCGCGGCATCGCCCTTGACCGGTCCGCCGGCCATGCCGAACCAGGCCACGCTCCCGGGTGACCGATCCAGGCGTTTGAACAGGCGCCCTACCGCTCCGGGCACCAGCTTGGCGATGCCCTCGTCACGGATCCAGCGCTCCTCCCAGCCGTAGTCGAAATCCTGGCCCGCCCTGCGGAAGTGGTCGATGAACGGTACCGAGAGTGTCTCGCCGCCCAGGAAGCGAGCGACCAGGTCTTCGCCCGACCCCACCCTCAGCGCACCTGCGCCACATCCCAGCTGCATTTCCTGAGCACTGCCCGGCCGTGCGACGCGTTTTTCAGAGGCGATCACCAGGTGATCGCCTTCGGCACCCGATTGGCAGGCTGCGATCAGCGCCGACAGCCCGGCCCGCGTCGAGCCGCCAGCCTCGCCCGCGCTGGCGCAATCGGGCAGCTGCAGCGCTGCGCCAACGAGCACCGCGTTGTTCAGGTCAGCATAGGGCGCCGTGGTGCTGGCAAGGCTCAGGCGGCCGACGTGTTGCACGGAGGCCCCGCGCAGGCAGTCGCGCCCGGCCTCCACCGCCATGGTGATGACGTCCTCGTCCCAGCCGCACATCGAGCGCTCGCCCTTGGCCAGCCCCTTGAGCGATGGAAAGGCCCAGGCGTGTGCCGCCGCAATGGCCGAACGTTGCAGGCGACGGCGCGGGATGAAGGCGCCGAAAGATTTGATGCCGGTCACCATCTGCATGGGCCTGGGGCTCCTTTTGTTCCGAACTCCGGATGCCGACCCGCCTTGCCTCGACGGCATCTGATGCGACCGGACGGCACAAGATAATCATATGGGACCATATTGTATATAGAATGACCTATGTCCCATCCCGCGTTGCTGCAACGAGGTGTTGCCATGATCCGATCCGCACTGTTCATTCCCGCCGATAGCGAGAAGAAGCTGGCCAAGGCCGGGACCGTTGCCGCCGATGTGCTTGTGCTGGACCTCGAAGATGCCGTGCTGCCGGATCGCAAGCCGCTGGCGCGCGAGATGATGCGGGCGTACCTGACCTCGCAGGCCGACCGCAGCCGCTACTGGGTAAGGGTCAACGACCTTGCCTCGGGCGAGACCCTCAAGGACCTGGCCTGCGTGGTGCCGGTACGCCCCGCCGTAATCCTTTTGCCCAAGATCAAGGGACCGGAGGATCTGACCGTGGTGGGTCACTACCTCGATGCGCTGGAAGTCGAGCACGGCCTGGCGGCCGGTTCGATACGCATTACCGCCATCGTCACCGAGACGCCGGCCGTGATGCTGCGCATGGGCGAACTGGCGCGGCAGGCCCACCCGCGCATCAGCCACGTCGCCTGGGGCGGCGAGGATCTTTCGGCCGCGATGGGCGCGGGCGATCCACTCACACCGGACGGCGCCTGGCGACCGATGTACGAGTACGCCCGCAACCAGTGCCTGCTGCTCGGCCACGCGCTGGGCGCAGAGGTGCTGGACACCGTGTACGTGAACTTCAAGGACCCGGAGGGCCTGCGCCGCGCCTGCCACCAGTCCCGCTACGACGGATTCACGGGCCGGATCGCCATCCATCCCGACCAGGTCGCCATCATTAACGAAGCCTTCACCCCTAGTACTGCCGAGCGCACCATGGCGCGGCGCATCGTGGAGGCTTTTGCGGCGGGGGCTGGCGCCGTGTCGATCGACGGCAAGATGTACGACATCCCGCATCTCAAGGCCGCCCGGCGTCTGCTCGCCTCGTAGCCCTCGCCATGCACCTGCTCAATCGCCAGATCCTCCTGACGTCGCGTCCGGTCGGCATTCCCCGGCCGGAACACTTCTCGCTCGTCACCGCATCCGTGCCCGCGCTGAAATACGGAGAATTCCTGGTCGCAAACCTTTACCTGTCGGTGGACCCGGCACAACGCGGCTACGTCAACGACGAGAACAACTATGCGTCGCCGGTAGCCATCGGCGCGGTGATGCGCGCTCTGGCGGTGGGCCAGGTGCTGGGTTCGAAATGCCAAGGGGTCTGCGCAGGCGACTACTACTACGGCTGGTTTGGATGGCAGGACTGCTGCGTGGCGACGCCCGCAGCGATTCTCGGGCGCGTCCTCCCCGAACAGGCGCCCTTGTCCACTGGCGCAGGGCTGCTGGGCATCAACGGACTCACCGCTTACCTGGCCCTGCACGACATCGGGCGACCCGGGCCGGGCGAGACCGTGCTCGTCACGGCCGCTGCCGGGGCGGTGGGCAGCATCGTAGGCCAACTCGCCCGACAGGCCGGCGCGCATCCAGTGGCCGTGGTCGGCTCCGAAGAGAAAGGCCGCCAATGCCTGGCCGAATACGGCTACGTCGCCTATGCCAACTACAAGCAGTCCACCGCCCTCTTCGAGGCGGCCCTGCGCGAGGCTTGCCCCCGGGGCGTGAACGTGTTTTTCGACAACACGGGCGGCGAGATCGGCGACATGATCTACGGCCAGATGGCCCTGTTCGGCCGCGTGATCCAGTGCGGAACCCTGTCCGTCGCCTCCTGGGTGCCCACGCCTCTCGGCCCGCGCAAGGACCGGGAGATCCTCACCCGTCGCTTGCGCGTGCAGGGCTTCGTGATCTTCGATCACGCGCAGCGCTACGACCAGACCGCCGCCGTGCTGGCGGACATGCGGAGGGCTGGAACCCTGAAGTACGCCGAGGACATCGACGAGGACATTGCCCTCGCGCCCCAGGCCCTGGTCGACGTTTACGAGGGACGTAATCGCGGGAAGAAGCTGATCCGCCTGCGTTAATTGAGCCGCCCACGAAACCCGCCGCGCCCGGGTGCACAGTGCGTGCAGATACCGCGCCAGCCGCAAACGGCGACACGGTACAGATCAGGTTCATCGCGCTGTGCGGCAAACCTCCGACGAGAACGCCCCCACCGGCACGCCGCGTGTTGGCGTCGGCCCCTACCTTGGCTTCTTGAGTTGCAGACCGCTGCGCTTGCAGGACGCGACCAGCTCGTTGCGCTGGTTGTAGCCGCGATGGATAAACGTGACGATGCCGGCGTTGGGCCGCGACTTGCTCTCGCGCAGTTCGATCACCTCGGTCTCCACGCGCAGGGTGTCGCCGTGGAACATCGGCTTGGGGAAACGCACTTCGTCCCAGCCGAGGTTTGCCACCGCGGTGCCGAGCGTGGTGTCGCCCACAGTCACGCCCACCAGCAGGCCGAGCGTGAACGCGCTGTTGACGATGCGCTGCCCGAACTCGGTGCTGGTCTTGCAGTATTCCTCGTCGATATGCAGGTAAGCGGGGTTGTGCGTGAGCGCGCTGAAGAAGACGTTGTCGGCTTCGGTGATGGTGCGGCGGATCTCGTGCTTGAAGATCTGACCCAGCTTGAGTTCGTCGAAATAAAGTCCTGCCATGGTGGCTCCTCAGTAGCTCTTGGGAAGGTCGAAAACGCGTTCGGCGATGAAGTTTAAAATCATCTGCTCGGTCACCGGCGCGATGCGTGGCAGCAGCGATTCGCGGAACAGGCGTTCGACCTGGAACTCGCGCGCATAGCCCATGCCGCCGTGCGTGAGCACGGCCTTGGTCGTGGCGTCGAAGCTGGCGCGTCCCGACAGGAACTTCGCGGCGTTCGCCTCGGCTCCGCAGGGCAGGCCCTTGTCGTACAGGTAAGCAGCGCGCATGCACATCCAGTACGCCGCCTCGAGATTGCACCAGGCCTCGGCGAGCGGATGCTGGATGCCCTGGTTCTTGCCGATGGGCCGGCCGAACACCACGCGGTCGCGCGCGTACCGGGCCGCACGGTTGAGCGCGTCGCGCCCGATGCCGATGGCCTCGATGCCGACGAGCACGCGCTCCGGATTGAGCGAGTCGAGCAGGTAATAGAAGCCCTTGCCTTCCTCGCCGATGCGGTCCGCCTCCGGAACGAAGTAGTCGTCGATGAAGGTGGCGTTGGAATCGACCGCGTTGCGGCCGAGTTTCTTGATGCGGCGCACCTCGATCTTCGTGCGATCCAGATCGGCGTAGAACAGCGACATGCCGTCGGTGGGACGCTTGCACTCGCTCTTGGGCGTGGTGCGCGCCAGGATCACGATCTTGTGCGCCTCCTGGCCGGTCGACGTCCACATCTTGCGGCCGCTGATGCGGTAGCCGCCGTCGACCTTCCTGGCGAAGGTCTTGATGCTGGTCGTGTCGAGTCCGGCGTCGGGCTCGGTGACGCCGAAGCAGGCCTTCTCCTTGCCCTGGATCAGCGGCGTGAGCCAGCGCTTCTTCTGCTCGGAGGAACCGTGCACGACAATCGCGTGAGGTCCGAACAGGTTGATGTGAATGCTCGATGCCGCCGCCTGGCCACCGCCACCGCTGGCCACGGTGTGCATCATGATCGCGGCCTCGGTCACGCCGAGCCCCGCACCGCCCAACTCTTCGGGCATGGTGATGCCGAGCCAGCCGGCTTCGGCCATTGCGCCGTAGAACTCCTCCGGGAAGCGCGAGGCTTCATCGCACTCGTGCCAATACTCGTCGGGGAATTTCTGCGTGATCCTGCGCACCGACGTCTCGATGTCGCGCTGGGTTTCGGAGAGTTCGATTTCCACGGGTGTTACCTCACTGCAAATGGGTTGAGGGACGCGAGGGCGAGCCACCGCTGGCGCTGGTCGCGCTTGCATCGATCTGAAAATTCCTCAGACCGGCTCCCAGGTGAACACGTCGGAGGAGCGCTCCAGGTCATGGAAGGAGCGGCGCAGGGCCGGCAGCGCGTGGCTGAGGCAGGTTTCTGGCGTCCACCCCTCGCTTGCGTGGACCGAGCGGATCGGCCGTGGCTGACTGAACAGGTAGATCTCGTTGCGGCGTACGCCAAAGAGCTGGCCGCTCACCGCGCGCGCGCCGTCACTGCACAGCGCCACCACGAACGGCGCGATCTTGTCGGCGCCCATCATGCGATTGATGCGATGCCGCTCCGCGTTCTCCGGCGTGTCCGGAATCGAACTGACCATCCGCGTATAGGCGAAGGGCGCGATGGCATTGGACCGCACACCAAACTTCTGCATGTCCAGCGCAATACTCCTGGACAGCGCCGCCACGCCCATCTTCGCCGCTGCGTAGTTGGCCTGACCAAAGTTGCCGATCAGCCCGCTGGTGGACGTCATATGCACGAAGGCCCCCTTTTGCCGGTCCTTGAAGTGCGGGGCCACCGCCCGCGCCACATTGAAGCAACCGGTCAGGTTGACCTGGATGACCGTGTTCCACTCCGGCTCGGACATCTTGTGGAAGATCGTGTCGCGCAGGATGCCAGCGTTGTTCACGACGGCGTCCACGCCGCCAAAGGTCTTCATCGCGTTGGCGACCAGCGCATGCGCGCCATTCCAGCTGGCGACATCGGAGCCATCTGCAACCGCCTGCCCGCCGGCCGCGCGGATGTCCTGCGCCACCTCCTCGGCCGGCCCAGGGCCGCCCCCTTCGCCACCCTGGCTGACCCCGAGGTCGTTGACGATCACCCGGGCACCCTCTCGTGCCGCCAACCTGGCGATCTCCGCGCCGACGCCGCGCCCGGCGCCCGTCACGATCACCACCCTGTCCTTCAGGATTTCGGCCATCTCTATGCTTCCTCATGATTCTCTGGGCGCAAGCATGCCCGATGAAGTAGTATGGTATACTACAATACCGAAACACTCCACCCGAGACCACCAGGAGCCAACCGTGCCGATCTACAAGGACATCACCTACGACGTTGGCGCCAACGCCGTCCGCATCACCATCAACCGCCCCGAGGTCTTCAACGCATTCCGCGTCCAGACCGTGGAAGAGCTGATCGACGCCTTCCGCCGTGCCGACGAGGAAAAGAGCGTCAACACCGTGATCTTCGTCGGCGCCGGTGACAAGGCCTTCTGCACCGGCGGCGACCAGAAGGTGCATGACTCCGAAGATGGCCTGTACGGCCCGCGCGGCATGGTGGGGTTCCCTATCGAAGAGCTCCAGTCCGCCATCCGCGACTGCCGCAAGGTCGTGATCGCGCGTGTGCAGGGCTTCGCCATTGGCGGCGGCAACGTGTTCTGCACGATCTGCGATCTCTTGATCGCCTCGGAGAAAGCCAGGTTCGGCCAGGTCGGCCCCAAGGTCGGTTCCGTGGACCCGGGCTTCGGCACCGCCTACCTCACGCGCGTGGTGGGCGAAAAGAGGGCGAGAGAGATCTGGTTCCTGTGTCGCCAGTACAAGGCCCACGAGGCCTATGAAATGGGACTGGTGAACAAGGTCGTGCCGCACGAAGAGCTCGACGCCGCGTGCGAGTCCTGGGCCGCCGAAATCAACCTGCTGAGCCCCACCGCCATTGCCATCGCCAAGCGCTCGTTCAATGCCGACTCCGAGAGCATCCGCGGCATCAGTTTCATGGGCGTGGCCGCGGTGAAGGGCTACTACCAGAGCGAGGAATCGAAGGAAGGCGTCAAGGCCTTCAACGAGAAACGCAAGCCGGACTTCAAGAGGTTTGTCTGATCCACGATGGCTGACCGGCCCGATCGTCTCCACGTCAACGATGGCTCCGAACATCCATGGCGTACACCACGCCGTTGGCGTCCAGCTCGCCCGCATCGACATCGCCGACCGCGCCATGAACCTGCTTTCTGTCGGGTTGATGGACTCGCTGGAATCCCTGCTCGGACGGGATGCCTCTGCTGATGCCGTGCGCACGATCGTGCTCGCCTCAGGCTGCAAGCGGCCTTGGCCGGTACCGACCTACGGCATGGTGCAAATTTTCGCCAAGCGATGGCGCAGACCGGCAGCCCCGCGGCGCCGAGCCCTGCGCGCGAACGTCCTGGCCGCGGGCTCCCTGCATCGAGCCCAGATTCGATATTCCTGCCACGCGCCCGTACCGCGCGCCTGAAAATTACTGCCGACAGGGGGTGAATCCCTCGATTCACCCCCCAACGGACGTTCCTCCCGCTACGGACGCGCTTCGAGCACGATGTTGAACGGCGTCTCCGTGGCGCGGCGGAAGCGGCTGAAGCCGCCGCCGTTCACCACCACGTCGCGCAGGCGCGCCTCGCCCGCCTGCGCCCCCAGCGCCGGACCCTTGCGCGCCAGCGACACCGGCACGCAGATCTGTGACGAGGCGCCGTACATGACGCGGCCCACGGGGTTGAGGTTGTCCTGTACGCGGTCGTTGGCAAAGGGTTCGACGATCATCGCGATGCCATCCGGCTTGAGCGCCTGCCGCGCGTGGCGCGAGGCGCCCACGGGGTCGCCCATGTCGTGCAGGCAGTCGAAGAACGCCACCAGGTCGAAGCCGGTTTCGGGGTAGCCCACGGCGTCGGCCACTTCGAACGTCGCGTTCTTAAGGCCGGCCGCGGCGGCGTGATCGCGGGCGACGCGGATGGATTCGGCGTGGTAGTCGTAGCCGATGAAGCGGCTCTGCGGATACGTGCGCGCCATGAGCAGGGTGCTGGCGCCGTGGCCGCAACCTACGTCCGCCACCTTGGCCCCCGACTGGAGCCGCGTCACGGCCCCGTCCAGCGCCGGCAGCCAGGAGCCGATCAGGTTGGCGTTGTACCCGGCGCGGAAGAAGCGCTCGGTGCCGTGGAACAGGCAGGGGTGGTGCTCGCCCCACTCCATGCCCTGGCCGCTCTCGAAATTCTCCAGCGTGCGGTGCAGCGCGTGGAAAGTGGCCTCGACAATGTTGTACGCGCCCGGCATGTCCACCGGCCCGTTCGGGTCGGCAAGGCACAGCGCCTGTTCCGGACTCAGAAACCACTTGTCCGCGGCGGCGTCGTAGTTCACGTAGCCGCCCGCGCCCTGGTTGCCTAGCCATTCGCGGATGTAGCGCTCGTGCGTCTCGGTACGCCGGGCCAGTTCGGCCGCCGTCAGCGGCCCTTTCGCCAGTTCCCGGTACAGCCCGAGCCGGTCGCCCACCAGGATCAGGGTGGCGCTCATCGCCGCGCCCAGATCGCCCACCGCCTTGCCCAGAAATTCGTTGAGTTTGCTTTCGTCGATTGCCATGGCTCTCCTCCGTCGTTGTGCTGGAACAGCGAGGCAGAGCCTAGTCCGCTCTGGGCCCCCAACCAAGGTCCATTCGTCTGTGCGAGCGGTCTGATCGTCCACTCGCCCGTTCACAACAAGTTCGGCGGGGGCAACCCTCTACCGGACACGGCCTTGCCACCCCGGGCACGGCGGATGCGGCGTTTCCAGAGCAAGCCAGTCCATGACATTCCATGGACGCAATTCGATGACACCCCACAGGAGAAACCTGCATGAAACTTGACATGAAAAACCTGACGCGCAGCGCAATGTTCGCCGCTACCGCAGCTTTCGTTTCCGCGGCCGGAATCAATGCTTCGCTCGCGGCTGAAGAGCCTACGGCACCCAAGACCACCCCCAAGACGTCCAACCAGGAGAAAGATCCGGACGTGCATGTTCCGGGCGCCATGATCCGCCATGACTCCAAGGAGAACGCCGACGGCGGCACCCCGATGGATCGTCGCCAGACGCCGGTGGACAAGGTCGACATCAACGATCTGGACACGGCGAACACCCGCGAAAACAGCAGCGAAGACATGAAGCTCAATCCGACCGACCAGGCTTTCGTGAAGAAGGCCATGTCCATCAACGACGGCGAGGTGGCGATCAGCAAGCTGGCAGTGGAGAAGGCACAGAACGCCGACGTGAAAGCCTTCGCAAAGGTGATGGCGGCCGATCACGATGCGAATCGCAAGGCACTGACCGTGATTGCAGACCGTAACGCCATCGCCCTGGACAAGGACCATGCGCCCAAGCACGAACAGATGCTGAGTTCGCTCAAGGGCAAGCAGGGTGCCGAGTTCGATGCCGTCTACATGGCCGGCATGGTGAAGGGCCACAAGGAAGCGGTGATGGCGTTCGAGCAAGGCATCAAGACGACCAAGGACCCCGAACTGAAGACCTACGTCGAGACCACCCTGCCGTCACTGCGCGAGCATCTGAAGTCGGCGGAATCGACCCAGTCCAAGGTTGCCTCGGCCGCCACGCCGGGCTCATCCGGCAAGACGCACGTTCACTGAGGAACGGACCTTACTGGCCGACGCTGTCAAGATCGGCCTCCAACTCACGAACTCACCGATATGCGTCGTGGCGCCCCGTCATCACGCCCGATGACGGGGCGCTTTGGCGTCAGGACGCAGCCTGCATCGTGACACCAAAACCCGGAGCCAGACCCAGAGAGTCGCAATTGATCTCTCGATGGCGGCAAAATTTTGGACGTCGCTACGCCGTCCCCACCCACCGGTACCCCACGCCGGCCTCGGTGGCGATCCAGCGTGGATCGGTGCTGTCGTCGCCGAGCTTTTCGCGCAGCTGGCGGATGAACACGCGCAGGTACTGGGTGTCGTGTTCGTGCACCGGGCCCCACACGGCGCGCAGCAGGTGCGCGTGGGTGATCACGCGGCCGGCGTGGCGCACCAGTTCCAGCAGCAGCGCGTATTCCTTGCGCGTGAGCGCGAGGGGCTCGCCGTGCAGGGCCACGCGACGGTCGGCGAAATCGATGCGCAGGCCGGCATGCTCGAACACGCCCGGCGCTTCCACCGCGGTGGCCACGCGCCGCAGCGCCACGCGGATGCGTGCCAGCAGCTCGGCCACGCTGAAAGGCTTGGTCACGTAGTCGTCGGCGCCGGCGTCCAGCGCGCCGATCTTGTCGTCCTCGCGGTCGCGCACCGAGAGCACCACCACCGGCACCGCGCTCCATTCGCGCAGGCGGCGGATCACGTCCACGCCATCCATGTCCGGCAGGCCCAGGTCCAGCACGATGAGCCGCGGCGCGCGCGCCACCGCCATGCGCAGGGCCTCCGCACCGCTGTCGGCCTCGATCACCTCGTAGCCGTGCGTGCCCAGGCCAATGCGCAGCAGCTTGCGGATGGCGGCTTCGTCGTCCACCACCAGGATGCGGGCGGCGGCCTCGGTCACGTGATGAGTTCCCGCCCGGGCGCCAGCGGCAGGCGCGCTTCCATGCGCGTGCCCACGCCGTCGCGTCCCGGCAGCGCCACGATGCTGCCGCCGTGCGCCGACAGGATGCCGCGGCAGATCGCCAGGCCCAGGCCGGTGCCGGCGCTGCGCGAGTCGGACTGCTTGATGCGGTAGAACATGTCGAACACTTTTTCGCGATCACCCTCCGGGATGCCGGGCCCACGGTCGATCACCGCGATCAGCAGCTGCTCGTTTTCGCGCCGGCACTCGATGCGCACGGGCTCCTCCGGCGGCGAATACTTGAGCGCGTTGTCCAGCAGGTTGAACAGCACCTGCTCGATGAGCATGGCGTCCACGCGCACCATGGGCAGCTGGGGTGAGACCGAGATCTCCAGCGCGCGTTTGCCCAGCAGGCGGTGGATGCGCTTGCGCGCGCCGGCCAGCATCTAGCATCCATCGTTCCCGGAAAGGAATTACAGAAGAACTGCTCTTCCGTCGAATTTATCTACACGGCACGCAACATCGGAGGGCGGCCTATGACGGGCCGCCATTTGGACCACGACACAATTGCAGGTATGGCTACATTACGGAAAACGCTGAACGCATCCGGGTCCCGGCATAGCTCTGCGCTTCCTGAGCCTTGGCAATTACCGCGGCGGCGCCAAAAAACTCGTGCGCCACTCCGGAATACAGCTTGCGTTCGACGGACACGCCCGCCTTCCGCAAGGCCTCTTCCAACATTTCTCCATCGCTGCGTAACGGGTCAATGGAGGCGTTAATGATCGTCACCGGCGGCAGACCCGTAAGCTTGGCATGCACCAGGTCCAGCCGCGTGTCCTTTTTGTCGTCGGGAGTGCGCAACAGCTTGTCGAGGAACCACTCGATCATTGACTTGTTGAGTGGCTTGGCAATGGCATTCTCGATGTAAGAAACAGTGTTCAGGGAGCCGGTCTGGGCCACGGGATACACGCTCAAGATGGCTTTCGGTAGCGCGATACCCGAATCCCTGGCGGCAATGGCCGTTGCGATTGCGAGATTGCCGCCGGCCGATTCGCCAGCGAGCGCGAGCCGGGCAGCATCACCCTGCACCTCCTTTGCGTTGGCGGCGACCCATTTGTAAGCGGCCAGCGCGTCGTCCCAGGCTGCCGGGAACTTGGCCTCGGGGGCGCGGCGGTAATCCACCGAAACAACCACCGCGTTCGCCGCCTTGGCCAGTCCGCGTGCGCCGCCGTCGTACACCGCCTTGTCCGCGATCACCCAGCCGCCACCATGAAAGTACACAATGACCGGAAAGGGGCCCTTGCCATCGGGCGTATAAACCCGTGCCGGCAGCGGGCCGGCCGATCCAGGAATGGTTCGATCCTGCGAGGTGATGCCTGGAACGAGTTGCGCGGGATCGGAGCTGCGGCCCTGTTGCTTGAGGAGCAATTTCACCGCGTCGGCCGGCGTGGGATTGGCACGCGCCTCTTCCACACTCATTTTTTCAATGGCCTTGGGTTGCAGGCTTTCGAAGGCCGTGGCTACCGCAAGCTGGTCATCGTCCGCGCGGACCTTCGCGACTGTGTTGCTGATGGCATTGATGACGGGGTTGGGCTTGCCTTTGTCATCCTCCTTGGTGGCTGCAAGCGCGCTCGCGCCCGAAAGCAGGCCGGTCGCCGCAGCAACGAACGTGAGGCTGCGGATGGGGGACCGAAGTGTACGGAAGCTCATGGTGGGTCTCTGGGTTAGGATGTCCGCAGACGAACCCGCATACCGCGTGCCTGATCCGCCCGCTCACGGGCCACAGACTGTGGCGGGTGGCCAGAGTCAACGACCGAGGCATGGACGCCGTCAATACGCCTCGCCATTGCCCGACGCGATTTATCCAGTTCCCGGATCGTTCTCAGCGCATGGCCCACCGACACCCGGTCGTCCTCGTTCCGCCCCGAGCCCGCTTAGCGGGCAGGTCGTTCCTTGAGCAGGCTGTTCACCTTGCGCACCAGATCATCCGGATCGACCGGCGTGGATAAATGCAACTGGAATCCCGCCGCGAAGGCCGCCTGACGATCCTCATCACGCACAAATGCGCTGAGCGCGATGGCTGGAAGGCCGATCCACCGACAGGCCATTGGCACGCACCGAGCGGATCAGATCATAGCCATCGCGCTCGGCCATGCCAATGTCGCAGATGAGCAGGTCGGGCGTAGTGGACTCCAGTGCCTGCTCGGCAACATCGGCGTTGGCCACACCGATTACGTTTGCGCCTGCTTGCTCAAGGATACGCTTGAGAAATGCCCTCGTGTCGGCGTCATCCTCGACCACCAGCAGGTCGGCATTCTTGAGCAGGCTGCTGTCGCCGATATCGGATGCGGGCAGCGGGCTGCTCGACTCGCTCGAACGAGGCAGACGAACAGTGAAACGAGCACCGCGGCCGATTCCATCGCTGTGGGCGGTGATCGTCCCCTGCTGGATCTGCACCAAGCTGCGCACGATCGCCAGTCCTAGTCCGAGTCCACCATGGCGACGCGTAGTCGACGCATCCTCCTGGCTGAAGCGATCGAAGAGATTGGGCAGGAACTCGGGTGAGATGCCCTTACCCGAATCCAGAACTTCCAGCACGAAGTGTTCGGGCTCGACCGCGGTGCGGACCTGCACGGTGCCACCGCGGTCGGTGAACTTGAGAGCGTTGGAAACCAGGTTCCAGGCAATCTGCTGAATGCGCGCCGGGTCGGCGAACAGCGTGACTTCGTCACCAGTGAGCTGCAATGACAGGGTGATGCCGCGCTCGTCCGCGGTGGCTTGGCCGCCGGCCAGAGCCGCCCGAAGTGGCGCATGCGGGTTTACCAGTTCGCGCACCACGCGCAGCTTTCCAAAACGGATGCCAGCGTAATCGAGCAGGTCGCCGATCAGCTGGCCTTGCAGGCGCGAGTTGCGCTCGATCGCATCCAGGCCCTGGAGCACAGTCGATTTCAGGCCGTCAAAGCGGCGCAGCACCTCCGTCCAGCCGAGAATCGCGTTAACAGCCTGCCGAAAAAATCCGGCATAACTTCTGCTGTGGTCGGGCTGAGCGCATCGTAAAAATGCTCAGCGAGCCATGGGCGGCGAAGTTTCGATGGTTTTCCAGCAGCCTGGTAAGGGCATCGGCGAGGAACTCGTCCTTCTGCTTCATGCTCTTCCGGCATCCCTCGCAGCGCGAGATCCGGGTGCAGAATCGCTTGGGCCTGACGATTTCCCAGTTCGATGTGTTCCGCGAGCAGCCGGTGGTGAAGGCCGCCGACGGGCAGTTCACCCGACGCTGGAATCGCGGTGCGCTCGCGCGCTAGGACGACGATCGGCTGATGGCGCTGATCTCCGGGCAGCGCCCGCGCACTGCCAGACCCTCGTTGCTGGAGCGCCTGCGCGGGGTGCTGGAAAACTTTGCTGGCGGCGGTCCGGGCGCTCGCCGTCATGAAAGCCATGGAGCGCGGCTACGGCGGGTTCATCGGCTAGCTACTGTCGGTGGACCGACTGAACGCGATCGAAATCCTTGAGGGCGTGTTCGTCGCCGTCCATTCGATTCTGGTTCTGACCTCGGAAGCGGTCCCGATCGGCGAGCTACGCTCGCAGCAGATCGAGTTCATCGACGACGAAGCCTTCTATGGGTGACTCACCGCCGGCCTGAAGCTGCCTTCGACGCGGCAGGCATGCCTGCCGCGCTCGCCGACGAGCCGGTTCGCCGGGGCTCGCCACACCGGCTTGCGCTCGCCAGGGCCCATTCCCGCGGGCCGCTCAACGGGCAGCGATCTTGCATCACAATGGCCGCCGATCTCCCTTCCACATCCCGCCTCCATGCCCTTGCACGCAGCGTTGTTTCACGAGTCGAGCTACCGCTACGACCGCCGCGTGACCCTCTCTCCCCAGCTCATCCGCCTGCGCCCTGCACCGCATTCGCGCACGCGGGTGCTGTCGTACTCGCTGCGGGTGGAGCCGCAGCCGCACTTCATCAACTGGCAGCAGGATGCGTTCGCCAACTGGCAGGCGCGCGTGGTGTTTCCGGAGACCGTGGACCACTTCAAGGTCACGGTGGACCTGGTTGCCGACATGGCGGTGTACAACCCCTTCGACTTCTTCGTGGAGCCGGAGGCGGAGTTCTACCCCTTTGAATACCCCGCCGCGCTCAAGCAGGACCTGGAGCCGTATTTCCGCGTGGACGAGGTGGAAGCGCGCTTCAGGCTGTGGCTGGACCGCATCGACCGCAGCCGCGAGCGCACGGTGGATTTCGTCATCGACCTCACGCGCAAGGTGCAGCAGCGCGTGCAGTACCTCATCCGCATGGAGCCCGGCGTGCAGACGCCGGAGGAAACGCTGGAGCGCGGCTCCGGCTCTTGCCGCGATTCCACCTGGCTGCTGGTGCAGACGCTGCGGCAGCTCGGGCTGGCCGCGCGCTTCTGCTCGGGCTACCTCATCCAGCTGACGCCGGACGTGAAGTCGCTGGACGGCCCCAGCGGCACCGACCACGACTTCACCGACCTGCACGCCTGGTGCGAGGTCTACCTGCCCGGCGCCGGCTGGATCGGCGTGGACCCGACTTCCGGCCTGCTCACCGGCGAGGGCCACATCCCGCTGTGCGCCACGCCGGAGCCTTCCAGCGCCGCGCCCATCAGCGGCGCCATGTCGTTTGAAGGCGAGGGCAAGCTCGAAACCGAGTTCGCCCACTGCATGAAGATCACGCGCGTGATAGAAACCGCGCGCGTCACCAAGCCCTACACGGACGAGCAGTGGAGCGCCATCGACGCGCTCGGCACCCACGTGGACGGCGAGATCCAGGCCGGCGACATCCGCCTGACCATGGGCGGCGAGCCCACCTTCATTTCCATCGACGACATGCAGGGCGCGGAGTGGAACACGGCCGCCGTCGGGCCCATGAAGGAGGGCCTGGCCAACACGCTGATCCGGCGCCTGAAGGAGCGCTTCGCGCCCGGTGGGCTGCTGACCTTCGGCCAGGGCAAGTGGTACCCGGGCGAGACGCTGCCGCGCTGGTCGTACTCGCTGTACTGGCGCGGCGACGGCAAGCCCATCGTGCGCGGCGAACTGGCCGACGGATCGGCCCCGGTCAACCCGGATTCCGCCCGCGCCCTGGCCCGGGCCATCGCCGAGCGCCTGGAGGTGAACCCGGACAACGTCGTCCCCGGCTACGAGGACGCGTTTTACTACCTGCACCGCGAACGGCGCCTGCCGGACAACGTCACCGCCGAGCTCAGCAAGCTCAAGGACCCCGAGGAGCGCGCGCGGCTGACCCGCGTGTTCTCGCGCGGGCTGGACACGCCCAAGGGCTACGCCCTGCCGGTGCAGCGCTGGCAGTCGCGCGCCTGGATGAGCGAGCGCTGGAGCTTCCGCGGCGGCCGCATGTTCCTGATCCCGGGCGACTCGCCGGTGGGTTTCCGCCTGCCGCTGGAAGCGCTGCCCTGGCTGCCGGCCGCCAACGCGCCGCAGATCATTCCCTACGATCCATTTGCGCCGCGCGCTCCGCTGCCGGCGGCCGATTCGCGCCGCCAGCCCTTCCTGCAGGGGCCGGTCACGGAGCAGGAAAAGCGCCGCCGCGAGCGCCAGCAGAAGCTCACCGCCGAGCGCGACCAGCCGGTGCCGGAGCGGCGCGGCGCCTACCTGCAGGGCGGCAACGTGCGCACCGCGCTCACGGTGGAGCCGCGCGAGGGCCACCTGTGCGTGTTCATGCCGCCGGTGCAGGGCATCGAGGACTACCTGGACCTGGTCACGGCCATCGAGGACGCCGCCGCGGAGTTCGATCTGCCGGTGCGGCTGGAGGGCTACCCGCCGCCGGGCGACCCACGCCTGAACGTGCTGCGCGTCACGCCCGACCCCGGCGTGATCGAGGTGAACATCCACCCCGCGCACTCCTGGGAGCAGATGCGCGAGGTCACGCTGGAGCTGTACGAGCAGGCGCGGCTCACGCGCCTGGGCACGGAAAAATTCCTCATCGACGGCCGCGCGGTGGGCACCGGCGGCGGCAACCACGTGGTGGTGGGCGCGGCCAACCCGGCCGATTCGCCCTTTCTGCGCCGGCCCGACCTGCTTGGCAGCATGATCCGCTACTGGCAGAACCACCCCGCGCTCAGCTACCTGTTCTCGGGGCTGTTCATCGGCCCCACTTCGCAGCACCCGCGGCCGGACGAGGGGCGCGACTCGGCGCTCTACGAGCTGGAGATTGCGCTGGCCCAGCTGCCGCCGCCGGGGGTGTCGTCGCAGCAGGCCAACTTCCCGCTGTGGCTGGTGGACCGGCTGTTCCGCAACATCCTGATCGACATCACCGGCAACACCCACCGCACCGAGCTGTCGATCGACAAGCTCTACTCGCCCGACGGCCCCACCGGCCGCCTCGGCCTGCTGGAAATCCGCAGCTTCGAGATGCCGCCGCACGCGCACATGAGCCTGGTGCAGCAGCTGCTGGTGCGGGCGCTGATCGCCGCGTTCTGGAAGCGGCCCTACACCGAGCCGCTGATCCGCTGGAACACGCGCCTGCACGACGACTTCATGCTGCCGCACTTCGTCTGGACCGATTTCCTGGACGTGCTCGCCGACCTCAAGGGCTGGGGCTTCGACTTTCGCCCCGAGTGGTTCGAGCCGCACCTGGAGTTCCGCTTCCCGCTGCACGGCACCATCAACCATTCCGGCATCGAGCTGGAACTGCGCCACGCGCTGGAACCCTGGCCGGTGCTGGGCGAGGAAGGCGCCGCCGGCGGCACCACGCGCTTCGTGGATTCGAGCCTGGAACGCATGCAGGTCAAGACCCGCGGGCTCACGCCGGGCCGGCACTTCGTCACCGTGGGCGGGCGCCGGCTGCCGCTGCGCCCCACCGGCATCAAGGACGAGTACGTCTGCGGCGTGCGCTACCGCGCGTGGCGGCCGGCCTCGGCCCTGCATCCCACCATCGGCGTGCACACGCCCCTGGTGTTCGACCTGTACGACGCGCGCCACCGCCGCGCCATCGCCGGCTGCACCTACCACGTCATGCACCCGGCGGGCCGCAACTACGAGACCTTCCCCATCAACAGCTACGAGGCCGAGTCGCGCCGGCTCTCGCGCTTCGAGCCTTTCGGGCACACGCCGTCCAGCTACTGGCCGCCGGTGGAGATGCCCAACCCCGACTACCCCTGCACGCTGGACCTGCGCCGGCCGAGCGGGCTTTAGGGCGGGCAGGAGAGCTTCACGGCGGCAGCGCGAGACGCTCCGCCGCCGTGCGGGGCCGGTGCGACGCCGGTACGTGGAGGCTGCAAGCCGCGCGGTCACTTCTGATCCGCCGCAGGCGCTGGACCGCGACGAGCGAGACGAGCGCGATGCACCGGGCGATCCGCTGCGCAGCACGTCGAGTTGTGCAGGTGCATCCCCGTACTCGGCCTTCATCACCAGCGGTCCACGGCCTGGCGGGCGTTCGCCCGCTGCTTCCCGATGCGCAGGGCATTCGGCACAATCCGCCGATGATCCCCGCGTCCCGCTCCCCGTTCCTGTTCTGGCTCGCCGTGTTCGCATGGCTGGCGCAGGCGGGCATGCCCGCGGCGCATGCCGCCGCCATGGGGCGCCAGGAAGCCGGGCTCGCGACCTGGTGCGGCGTGCGATCCCCGGCGATGGCCGGCAAGCTGGCGCAGCTTCCGGACGAGGTGCGCGAGATTCTCGAAAAGGGGATGGCGCAGGCCAGCCAGCACCAGGACTGCGCGCAATCCTGTGCCAGCGCTGGACCCGGCCTGCTGCCGCAGGCGGCCACGGTCCTGCTGCGCGCGGCCGGGCTCGAAGCGCTTGCCGCGCCGCCTGCACGGGGCGCCCACCGGCCGTTTCGCGCGATTCCCCAGCCCCGTGGCCCGCCGCTGAAGTCCTGATCCCGACGGCACCCTGCGGCTCAGAACGCCGCCCACTCTCGCGCCTTGCGCACGCCCGCTTCCGGGCAACGATCAGGATTCCTTGCGATGTTTTTTTCACGATGCTTCAGCGCGGCGGTGCTCGCCGCGTGCGCCCTGCCTGCCGCCGCCGAACACGCGCCGCCGGTTGAACTGCCTGCCGTCAACGTGGAGGGCGTCCGCGAAACGGCGCTGACCACCCCCGGCGCCGCCGAGGCCCGGCGCGACATCGAGCGAACCCCCGGTGGGGTGGACCTGGTGTCGTCCGACGAGTGGGCCGGCACGGAGGCGCGCACGCTCAAGGACGTGCTGGATTTCACGCCCGGCGTGATCGCCCAGCCGAAATGGGGCGAGGACTCCCGCCTGTCCATCCGCGGGTCGGGGATGTCGCGCAACTTCCACCTGCGCGGTGTGCAATTGCTGGTGGATGGCATCCCCATGAACGCGGCCGACGGCAGCGCTGATTTCCAGGAGATCGACCCCACGGCCTTCGCCTACACCGAGGTGTACAAGGGCGCCAACGCGCTGCGCTACGGCGCCAACGCCCTGGGCGGCGCGATCAATTTCGTCTCGCCCACCGGCTACACCTCGGAGCGGGTCGGCGCGCGGCTGGATGGCGGCAGCTTTGGCCTGCAGCGCGCGCAGCTCTCCGGTGGCGGCCGGGTGGGGAACTTCGACGGATTCGCCTCGGCCGCCTACCTCGAACAGGACGGCTTCCGCGATCACAGCGAGGGCGAATCCCGGCGCGCATCGGGCAACCTGGGCTGGCGCATCCTGCCCAACCTGGAGACGCGCCTGTACCTGCTGGGCTCGGACCTGGAGCAGCGCATCCCGGGTTCGGTGACGCGCAGCGCCGCGCTGGGCGACCCCCGTGCCGCTGCCGCCAACAACCTGCTCCTGAACTACCAGCGCAACATCCAGTCCTGGCGCGTGGCCAACCGCACGGTGCTGAAGCTGGATGCGCTGACCGCCGAGTTCGGGTTCTTCGCGGTGGAAAAGGCGCTGATCCATCCGATCTTCCAGTACCTGGACTACCAGTACAACGATCGCGGCGCCTTTGCGCGCGTCCTGCTCGCGCAGGCCGTGGCCGGCCACGAGAACCGGCTCACCCTGGGCGCGAACCTGCTGGGCGGGCGCGTGGACAACCGCCAGTTCCAGAACCTGCCCGGCGGGGAACGCGGCGACCTGCTGTCCGCCTCCGCCGATCGCTCGCGCAACCTCGTGCTGTATGCCGAGGACGCCTTTAGCCTGAGCCCCAGCCTGGACCTGATCGCCGGCCTGCAGTACCTGGATGCGCGGCGCGAACGGCGTGACCGCTTCAACGATGCCGTGGACACCTCCGGCCGCGCCGACTACGACTTTGCCAGCCCCAAGCTCGGCCTGCTGTGGCGCGCCTCGGACCAGGCGCAGGTCTTTGCCAACCTTTCGCGCAGCGGCGAACCGCCGAGCTTTGGCGAACTGAACTTCACCAACATGGCGCTGGCCGACACCCGCGCCCAGCGCGCCACCACCCTGGAGGTCGGCGCACGCGGCCAGCAGGGCCACGACCTGCAGTGGGACGTGTCGGTCTACCGCGCCGAATTGCGCGACGAGTTCCAGTTCTTCGACCTGGGCGGCGGCAACTTCAGCGTGACCAATGCCGACCGCACCGTGCACCAGGGCCTGGAAGCGGGCCTGGCCTGGACGCTGATCCATGACCTGCTGGCCGGGCAGGACCATACCCGCCTGCTGCTGGCCTACACCTTCAACGATTTCTTCTTCGACGACGATGCCAGCTGGGGCCGCAACGAACTGCCCGGCGCGCCCCGGCACTACCTGCGGGCCGAGCTGAAGTACCGTCATCCCAGCGGCGTCTACGCCGGCCCCAACCTGGAATGGGTGCCGCAGGCCTACGACGTGGACAACGCCAATTCCCAGGAAACGCGCAAGTACGCGCTGCTGGGCCTGCGCGCCGGGTACGACACCGGCGGGTCCTGGTCGCTGTACGTGGACGCGCGCAACCTGAGCGATCGGCGCTACATCAGCAGCGCCAGCGTGGCGGCCGTGGCCAGCGAGACGTCGACGCTCTACGAACCGGGCTCCGGGCGCGCCATCTTCGCCGGGCTGAGGCTGCACTGGTGATGGCAGTGGCCGGCCAGGTCCCCGCGCCCGGGCGGCTGTACCGCCGCCTGTGGCGCTGGCATTTCTACGCCGCGTTCCTGGTCATTCCTTTCGTGCTGATGCAGAGCATCACCGGCACGCTCTACCTGTGGCACGAGGAATGGGCCGACTGGGCCCACCCGGCGCTGCGCTTCGTCGCGCCCGGTGCGGCGGCGGCGAGCCTGGACGAGCAGCTTGCGGCGGCACGCTCAGCCCATCCCCACGCCCGTCCGACCACGCTGCTGGTGCCGGACGACCCGGCCCGCAGCACGCAGGTGATGTTCGGCAGCCATCACGGGGCAGGCGATGCGCTGCCTTTCCCGGTGTTTGTCGACCCGTACACCGCGCGCGTGCTCGGCACCCTGCCCGGGTGGTCGTGGCTGCCCGGCTGGAGCCGGCAGATCCACGGCGGCTGGCCGCTGGGCGACGCCGGCTCCTGGCTGCTGGAACTGGGCGCCTGCTGGGCCGTGGTGATGATCCTCACCGGGCTGTACCTGTGGTGGCCGCGCAAGCGCGGCCTGCTGGCGGCGCTGGTGCCGCGCACCGGGCTCGGCGCCCGCGTGCTGGTCAGGGACCTGCACGGCAGCGTGGCGGTGGTGTTCTCGGCGATCATCCTCGTGTTCCTGGTGAGCGCGCTGCCGTGGACAAAATTCTGGGGCGGGCAGGTGCTGCAGCCGGTCCAGAACGCCATCGGGCAGGCGTCGCCGTTCGCCGCCACGCTGCAGGCCCGGAGCACGCCGCTGCCCGGGGTCACGCCCATGGGCCTGGACGAGGCCGTGCGCGCCGCGCGTGCCGCCGGCCTGGCCGGGCCGCTGGACGTGAACCTGGATGATCGTCCGGACGCCGCGCTCAGCCTGCGCAACCGCATGCCGCGGTCGTCGCAGGAAGTGGCCCTTGCCTTCGACCGCTACTCGCGCGTGCTGCGGGTCCGCACCGGCTGGGCCGATTACCCCGCGGTACCGCGCGCGGTGGCCACCGGCGTGGACCTGCACGAGGGCAGCTTCTTCGGCCGCGCCAACCAGTGGTTCAACACCTTGGTGTCGCTGTCACTGGTCTGGATGAGCCTCACCGGCCTGCTGTCGTGGTGGCTGCGCCGGCCGCGGGGCCGGCTCGCGGCGCCGCCGCGCACGGACATCCGCCTGCCGAAATGGGCGCTGGGCGTCGGCACCGGGCTGTGCCTGCTCATGCCGATGCTCGGCGCATCGGTGCTGGCCTTGTGGGGCCTGGACGCGCTGCTCGCGCGGGGCCGTGCCGCCGCCTGATCGCGGCCCGCTCAGGGCTGCGGCGGCAGGGTCCAGCGGTACAGGTGCGAGTGGGTGCGCTCGTTGGCCACCAAGGCGAACGGCGCGCGCGGATCCAGCGCCAGGGCCTCGAACTGCGGCTGGCGCGGCAGGCGCTGGCTGAGCGTGAGGTGCTTGAGTGCCTGCGCCCAGTCTTGCCCCGGCGCCCGATCGAAGATCGTGGCGGACAGGTCGGTGAGCACGGCCAGGCGCCGCCCGTCCGGCGACAGGTCGATGGCGCTGGGCGTGCCGCGCCAGTGCACGCTGGCGATGGTCTGCGCCGGGGGCGGCGGCGTGGGCACCAGGGGCGGAAAGTCGGCGATGCGCCGGGCCACGCGCCCGGAATCGGCCCCGTCCAGCAGCAGTTCGTACAGCCCGGGCGGGTGGCGGCCCTTGTCCGCGAGCAGGATGCGGCGGCCGGGCACGTCGATGGCCGCAGATTCGCAATCATGCGGGCCGTCCTCGTAGCGAAAGCGCAGCGTCCGCACCGGCGCCACGGATTTCGCCGACGGCTCGGGCTCCGGCACCAGGTAGATGCTCAGCTCCGAGCGCAGGCTGAAGTTGTCGCCCGTGTCCGGCACCAGCAGGTAGGGCTTGCCGTCCATCTCGTAGGCGGCCAGGTCCTCCCAGTCCACGTTGACGGCGCCGTCCACGCGCACGACGCCAATCACCCGGCGTTGCGCGTCCAGCGCGACCAGCTCCGGGGGGTTGCCGCTGTCGCTGATCGCCCACACCAGGCCCGGCGTGCGGCGCGAGAAGGCCAGCCCGGACAGCTCCGGCAACGCAACGTCCTGCGCGTATCCCAGGTACTCGAAGCCGGCCGCCGGGCTGGGGTCTGCGTCCTCGCCTCGCGGTCCCGCCGCGGCAGAAAGCGGCACGGCCGCGAGCCAGCAGAGGATGCACCAGAATCTGATTAACCTCATGTTTCGTCTGATTAAAATGAAGAAATACCCAGAAACTGTGGATAAGTCTGTTGAGAACCCTGTGACCGGCGCCCTAAGTGACCGCTCGCCCTACCATTTCTACCCTGCGGCTAGTTTGTGTCCATGCCTATTTTTATATTATTTTCATTGACTTATGACCCTGTTACAGCATTCTTTCATCCAGATGACGCAGTGACGGGGCTTGTGCCGCCTGTCAATAGCGCTTGTGAATAATAATTTTCCACTTGGCCGCTGCGACATTGGCACCCCGGGTCGTCCGGATTCCGCCGCCCGCGTCGATGACTCGCGCCGTCCGGGACGCCGGCTACCGACCCTGCGGGAGGGAATTCGTTTCCACCCGCGCCCGGGCCTCGCCAGAATGCAGCACATGACGCGCCAGACTGTTTCGCCACCCGCATGCACCTGAAACCGCCCGTTCCCCGCGTCCTGTGCCTGTCCGGCCACGACCCCGGCGGCGGCGCCGGCATCCAGGCGGACATCGAGTCGGTGGCGGCCCAGGGCGCGCACGCGCTGACCGTCATCACCGCGCTCACCGTCCAGGATACGCACAACGTGCGCGCGCTCAGCGCCGTGCCGGCCGAGCTGATGGCGCAGCAGCTCGCACTGCTGGAGGCCGACGGTGTGCTCGCCGCCATCAAGATCGGGTTGCTTGGGGACGTGGCGCAGGTCCGGGTGATCGCCGACCTGCTGCGGCGCCAGCCCGGCGTGCCGGTGGTGTTCGACCCGGTGCTGCGCGCCGGCGGCGGTACCGAGCTGGTGAACGGGCCGTTGCAGGCCGCCGTGCTCGACACCCTGCTGCCGTTGGTCGACCTGCTCACGCCCAATGCCGCCGAGGCGCGGCGGCTGGCCGGAGGGGAAGGCCCGATTCCGGCCTGCGCCGCGCGCCTGCTCGATCGCGGCTGCCGCAACCTGCTGGTCACCGGCGGCGACGAACCGGGCGAGGCCGTGCTCAACACCTGGTTCCGGCCCGGCGCGGAGCCGGTGAACTTCCAGTGGACGCGCCTGCCCGGCGGCTTCCACGGCGCGGGCTGCACCCTGGCCTCGGCCATCGCCGGCCAGCTCGCCTGCGGCGCCACCATGGCCCAGGCCATTTCCGAGGGCCAGCGCTGGACCCAGGCAACGCTGGCCGCGGCGATCCGCGTCGGCCGCGGCCGCAGCATTCCCCTCCGACGGTAGACCCCATGCCACGACCCCTGCTCCGCGGGCTCTATGCCATCACCCCGACCGCGCTGTGCGCGGACCCGGAGCGCCTGCTGGTGGACGTGGAGGCGGCGCTGCGAGGTGGCGCGCGGCTGCTCCAGTTTCGCGACAAGGCCGCCGGCCACCCCCGCCGCGCCGAGACCTGCCGCCGCCTGCGCAGGCTCTGCCGGCACCACGGCGCGCTCCTGATCGTGAACGACGACGTTCCCCTCGCCCTGGAGAGCGGCGCCGACGGCGTGCACCTGGGCCTGGACGACCTGCCGCTGGCCGAGGCGCGGGCGCTGCTGGGGCCCGACCGCATCATCGGTGTCACCTGCGCGGACTCACCCGATCGCGTCCGCGTCGCCAGCGAGGGCGGGGCGGACTACGTCGCCCTGGGCGCGTTCTTTCCCTCGCGCACCAAGCCGGACGCGCGCCACGCCGGCCCGGCGCTGCTGCGCGCGGCGCGCCAGCTCACCAGCCTGCCGATCTGCGCCATCGGCGGCATCACGCCCGGCAACGCCGGCCAACTGATCGGGGACGGTGCCGACCTGGTGGCGGCGGTGGAGGGCGTGTTCGGCAGCGCCGACATCGAAGGCGCCGCGCGCGCCTACGCCGGCCTGTTCGCTTGAACCCGCGGCGGCGCTCGCGCCGCCATTTTCACGGGGCGACCCCGGGCTTTCCGTAGAATCCCCGGTCGCTTGCCCGTCCCCTGATGCGCCCCGCCATTCCCGACGACGCCATGAGCCGATCCGAAGACCTGTTTGAACGCGCCCAGCGCAGCATCCCCGGCGGCGTGAATTCTCCGGTGCGGGCGTTCAGGTCGGTGGGCGGCACGCCGCGCTTCATCGCCCGCGCGCAGGGCGCCTACGTGCACGACGTCGACGGCAAGGCCTACGTGGACTACGTGGGCTCCTGGGGGCCCATGATCCTGGGCCATCAGCACCCGGCGGTGGTGGAGGCCATCACGCGCCAGGCGGCCGTCGGCATGTCCTACGGCGCGCCCACCGAGGCCGAGATCGAGATGGCCGAGCTGCTGTGCGCGCGCGTGCCGCACCTGGAGATGGTGCGGCTGTGCTCCAGCGGCACCGAGGCCACCATGTCGGCGCTGCGCCTGGCGCGCGGCTTCACCGGGCGCGAGCACATCCTCAAATTCGAGGGCTGCTACCACGGCCACGGCGATTCGCTGCTGGTGAAGGCCGGCTCCGGGCTGCTCACCTTCGGCGTGCCCACCTCGCCCGGCGTGCCGGCGGAACTGGCCAAGCTCACCCTCACCGCCACCTACAACGACCTGGACTCGGCGGCGCAGGCCTTTGCGGCGCACCCGCAGTCCATCGCCGCGGTCATCGTCGAGCCGGTGGCCGGCAACATGAACTGCGTGCCGCCGGTGCCCGGCTTCCTGGAGGGCCTGCGCGAGCTGTGCACCCGACATGGCGCGCTGCTGGTGTTCGACGAGGTGATGACGGGCTTTCGCGTGCACCCGCGCTCGGCCGCCGGCCTGTACGGCATTGCGCCGGACCTCATCACCCTGGGCAAGATCATCGGCGGCGGCCTGCCGGTGGGCGCCTTCGGCGGCCGCCGCGAGGTGATGCAGCAGCTGGCGCCGCTGGGGCCGGTCTACCAGGCCGGGACGCTGTCCGGGAACCCGCTCGCCATGTCGGCCGGGCTGGCGCTGCTGCGGGCGCTGGACGATGCGCCGCTCTACGCCCGGCTGGAAGCCGCCACCGCGCAGCTCTGCGAGGGGCTCCAGGCAGCTGCCGACGCGGCGGGTGTGGCCTTCACCACCACGCGTGTGGGCAGCATGTTCGGGCTGTACTTCGGGCGCGGGCCCATCCGCGGGCTGGCCGACGTGGGCGCCTGCGACATCGCCCGCTTCAGGCGCTTCTTCCACGGGATGCTGGAGGGCGGCGTGTACCTGGCGCCGTCGGCCTACGAGGCGGGATTCGTGTCGGCCGCGCACGGGCCGCGCGAGCTGGAGCACACCGTGGCGGCGGCGCGAACGGCTTTCGCGCAGATCATGGCCTGATCCCGAATGCTCGAAACGGCGCAAGCGCTGCTGGCCTGGATCGCTGCCCATCCTGGCGGCTCGCTGGTGCTGCTGTTCTTCGCCTCGATGTTCGACGCGCTGTTCATCGTGGGTGCCTTCGTCCCGGCGTCGATCGTGCTGTTCGGCATGGGCGCGCTGATTGCGCTGGGTTCGCTGGAACTCTGGCCGACCACGCTGATCGCCGCGGCCGGCGCGCTGGCCGGCGACGCCATCAGCTTCGGCGTGGGGCGCCGCTACGGCGAGCGCCTGTTCGAGGCGGGCTGGCTCAAACGCTACCCGGATTTCATCGCCAGCGGCCGCGCGTTTTTCCTGCGCCACGGCGGCAAGGGCGTGGCGCTGGCGCGCTTCCTGGGGCCGGTGCGGTCCATCACGCCCGCCATTGCCGGGGCCTCGCAGATGTCGGTGGTCCTGTTCCTGGCGGTGGACCTGCTGGCGGCCGTGGCCTGGGCGCTGGTCTACCTGGTCCCCGGCATCCTGTTCGGCGCCTCGCTGGGCCTGGCGGCGGAAGTGGCGACGCGCCTCGCCGGCCTGCTGGTGCTGAGCCTGGCCCTGCTCCTGGGCGGCGTCTGGATGATGCGCGCGGCGCTGGCCCTGTTCAGCGTGCGGGTGGAACGCGGGGTGCGCGGACTGCTCGAATGGAGCCGCAGCCACCGCAGGCTGGGCCGGTTCGGCCCGGCGCTTGCCGATCCCAACCAGCCGGAGACCCCGGCCCTGCTGACGCTGGCGGTGGGCTTGCTGCTGGTGGCGGCGCTGTGGCTGCTGGCGTTCAGTCTCGTGCTGTCGCCGCAGTTTCCGAGCTCGATCGATGCCCTGGTCCAGCAGTCGCTGTTCGACCTGTCCACCCCCTGGGGCACGGCCGTGGCCCAGGGCGTGGCGCGGCTGGGCGAATGGCCGGTCTACCTGAGCACCGCCGCGGCGGTGCTGTCAGTGCTGCTGTGGCGGCGGCGACTGCGCGCGGCCGCGCACTGGGTGGCGGCGCTGATGTTCGCGCTCGCCGTCACCGCCCTGCTCACCTTCCTGCCGCTGCTGCCGGTGCCGGTGGTGTTCTTCAGCTACCTGGCCGAGACGCACGCGCCGCCCCGCGACCTGGTGTTTCCCACCGTCATCTACGGCTACGCCGCCACGATCTTTGCCACCCAGCGGCCCGAGCGCGTGCGTCTGATCGCCTACGGGGTGTCGATCACCCTGGTGCTGCTGATCGGCCTGTCGCGGCTGGTGCTCGCCCAGGAGTGGATCAGCCTGGTGGCGTTTGCCCTGATGGTCGGCCTGCTGTGGATCGGGGTGCTGACGCTGGGCTACCGCCAGCACGGCCCGGAGCGCTTCTTCGCCAGGACCTTCGCCCTGCCGGTGTGCCTGACGTTTGCCACGGCGGCCGGCCTGAGCTGGGGCGTGGACCGGGCGGTCACCGTCAGCCCGCATGCCGCCCAGGAATCCAGGGCCATCCGCCTCGACGCCATCCCCGACATGCCCGTCGCGCAGTGGTGGGACGGCGGCTGGACCGCGCTGCCGGTTTCCCGTCTCGACGTGCACGGGCGCCAGTTGCGGCCGTTCGACCTGCAGTGGGCCGCGCCGGCCGAGTTGGTGGAGTCGGAGCTGCACGGCGCCGGCTGGCAGGAAGTGCTGGCCCTGCACGCCACCGACACCCTGCGCTGGCTGACCGAGACCAGCGCCATCGGGGATTTGCCCGTGCTGCCGCAGGTGCACGCGGGCAACCACGCGCGCATGACCCTGCGCCTGCCGATCGATGCGCAGCGCCAGCGGCTGGTCCGGCTGTGGGATTCCGGGATGCGCGTTTCGGTGGCCGGCCGGCCAGTGCCGGTATGGCTGGGCTCGGTCATCGAGCAGGAGGCCCGCACGTACTACCGCCTGTTCCGCTACCCCGTGGCGCTGTCCGACGAGGAGGAGGACGGCCCCGCCCTGCCGCCGCTGCCGGCCCGCACGCCGCGCACCACCATCCGTGCGGTCGAGCGCAACGGCCACCGGCTGTGGCTCATGGGCGCGCCGCCCGCCTACACTGGACCCCGGACCGCACCCCTGCCGGACGACCCCGTGGGCGTCCCGCTGGCGTTGCCGCCCCGTTCCCACTGATTCCCGCCCATGTCCGAGTCGCCAAGCCTGCTGTCCAAGTTCCGCGCACGCCTGAACAAGGGGGACTCGTTCCTCACCCGTGACATCGGCAGCTTCTTTGCGGCCGAAAAACTGCGGCCCGACGCGCTGGAGGACTTCGAGACGCGCCTGCTGAGCGCCGACACCGGCATCGACGCCACCGAGTGGCTGGTGGAGCGCCTGCGCATCGACATCAACCTGGGCCGGGTCAAGAACGAAAAGCAGCTGCGCGGCAACCTGAAGACCTCGCTGATCGAGCTGCTGGGGCCGGTGTCGCAGCCGCTGGTGATCCCGCCCTTCATCAAGCCCTACATCCTGTTCGTGGCCGGGGTGAACGGCGTGGGCAAGACCACCACCATCGGCAAGATGGCGGCGCGCTTCAAGGCCGAGGGCAAGTCGGTGCTGCTGGCCGCGGGCGATACCTTCCGCGCCGCCGCCGTGCAGCAGCTCGGCACCTGGGCCGAGCGCGCCGGCGTGCCCATGCTGTCGCAGGGCGAGGGCGCGGATTCGGCCAGCGTGATCTTCGACGCGGTGCAGTCGGCGCGGGCGCGCAACATCGACATCGTCATTGCCGACACCGCCGGGCGCCTGCACACGCAGAGCCACCTGATGGATGAACTGCGCAAGATCAAGCGCGTGGTGCAGAAGTACGACCCCTACGCGCCGCACGAGGTCATGCTGGTGGTGGACGCCACCACCGGCCAGAACGCGCTGACGCAGGCGGTGCAGTTCCACGAGGCCATCGGCCTGACCGGCATCACCCTGACCAAGCTCGACGGCACCGCCAAAGGCGGCATCCTGCTGGCCATCGCGCGGCGGCTGTCGCTGCCGGTGCGCTTCGTGGGCCTGGGCGAGGCCATCGACGACCTACAGCCCTTCGACGCGGGCGCCTGGGCCGAGGCGCTGATCGGCTCGTGATCGGGCAGGCCGCCAGTCCCAACATCCTCGAGTTCGTCGAGGCCGGCTACCGCTATCCCGGTGGCAAGGACGTGGTGTCGGAGCTCAGCTTCACCCTGCGCCGCGGCGAGATGCTGTTCCTCACCGGACCCAGTGGCGCCGGCAAGTCCACCGTGCTGCGCCTGGCCGCGCGGCAGGTCCGCACCACGCACGGCCGCGTGCTGATGAACGGGCGCAACCTGGCCGACATCCGCCCCTGGCGCGTGCCGGCCTACCGCCGCGAGCTGGGCCTGATCTTCCAGGACTTCCAGCTGCTGCACGACCGCAGCGTGTTCGACAACGTGGCCCTGCCCATGGTCATCCGCGACCTGACCTACGCCGAGGCCGGCCGCCGCGTGCGCGCGGCGCTGGACCTGGTGGGCCTGCTGCACCGCGAAAAGCACCTGCCGCGCACGCTCTCGGGCGGCGAGCAACAGCGCGTGGGCATCGCCCGCGCCATCGTGGCCAAGCCGGCGCTGATCCTGGCCGACGAGCCCACGGGCAACCTCGATCCGCGCATGGCGCTGGAAGTCATGCAGCTGTTCGAGCGCTTCAACGAGACCGGCGTGAGCCTGCTGATCGCCAGCCACGCCATCGACCTGATCGAGGGCCTGGGCCATCGCCTCATCCACCTCGATGGCGGCCGCACCAGCGCGCTGCGGCCGGACGCGGCCTCGCGCCTGATGCAGAGGCCGGACGCCTGACCGTGGCCGACTTCCTCGCCCGCCTGTTCACCGAGCACGCCCGCGTCTGCGTCGGCGCGCTCGGCAAGCAGTGGCGCGACCCGGTGGGCACCCTGCTCACCGTGCTGGTGATCGGCGTCACCCTGGCGCTGCCCGCCGGCCTGGACCTGCTGGTGGACAACCTGCGCAATGCCTCGGGCGGCCTCAACGAAACCCGTTCGATGACGCTGTTCCTGCGCGACGAGCTCAGCGCCACCGACGGCCAGAAGATGCGCGACGAGCTGGCCGCGGATACCGGCATTGCGGACGCGCGCTACACCTCGCGCGAGCAGGCGCTCGAAGACTTCCGCGAGCGCACCGACCTCGGCAACGTGCTGGACGCGCTGCCGGCCAACCCGCTGCCCGCGTCCATCACCGTCACGCCCGCGCCGCAGCTGGACACGCCGGCAGTGCAGCAGCTGGCCGAGGGGCTGAAGAAACTTCCCGGCGTGGAGCTGTTGCGCGCCGATGCCGAGTGGACCGAGCGCCTCTCCGCCGCCCTGCGGCTGGCCGAGCGGCTGGCGCTGGTGCTGGCGGTGGGCCTGGGCCTGGCCGCGGTGCTGGCGCTGGGCAACACCATCCGCCTGGACATCGAGGGCCGGCGCGAGGAAATCCAGGTGCTGCAACTGATCGGCGCCTCGCCCGGCTTCATCCGCCGGCCGTTCCTGTACGCCGGGTTCTGGTACGGCCTGTCCGGCGGCATCGTCGCCGTGGCGGCGGTGCAGCTGGCGCTGTGGGCGCTGGAGGATCGCGTGAGCGAACTGGTGACGCTCTACCAGGGCGCGTTCGTCATCGCCGGCCTGTCGTTCGACAAGGCGCTGGTCGTCATGGGCAGCGGTGCCGCGCTGGGCATCGTCGGCGCGTGGCTGGCGGCGTGGCGGCAGTCGCTGGTGACCTCCCGAATCTGAAAACGCTGCGCCGCCGCGGCCTGGCAACGGCACGCAGTTTGCTCGACTGGCCCACTCCAAAATTTCACCCTATCCGTGACGGCATCTCCTCCAACGCAGCACAGCCCAAGCGCGCCGTTGATACCCGAAGGCCTGATGTTTTCGCAGGGCGACGGGACGGTGCTTCAGCTGTCGCGCCGGCAGATCGACAAGCTGGTCGCCTACTGCCTGCAATACGAATTCGAGGACGCCACCGGCGAGATGACCGGGGCCGATCGCGTCACGCCCACCAATTTCAGCGCGCTGGAAAATGCACGCAAGGCCTACCGGCTGTTCCGCATGCTGGGCCGCTCGCCGGACCTGGCGCGCCGCTTCGCGCCGCCCCCGCCGCAGATCCGGCTCACCCGCAAGTACGAGCTGTTCTTCCCGGTCTTCAACAACCCGTACGAGCTGTTCTCGCTGGCGAGCATCCCCAACTGGCGCGAGAACTGCCGCAAGGCGGCGTGTTTCATCAACGAGTACTGGATTCACCAGTACCGCCCGCATTACCTGCTGGAACTGCTCAAGCCCTTCGACCACATCTTCATCGCCATGCATCACGCGGTGGAGCACGTGGCCCAGGTGACCGGCCGGCCGGTGACCTACCTGCCTCTGGGCACCGACGTGCTGCGCTTCTCGCCGCTGCCGCAGCCGCCGCCGCGGTCGATCGACGTGTGCAACATCGGCCGGCGCTCGCCGGTCACGCACCAGGTGCTGCTGCGGATGGCCCGCGAGCGCCGCATTCACTATCACTACGACACCATCTCCCCTGGCGGCGCCAACCTGGCGCAGCGCAGCTTCAGCGTGGACGACCCCGCCGGCCACCGCGCCCTGCTCGGCAACATGGTGCAGCGCAGCCGCTACTTCATTGCCAACCGGGCGCGCGTCAACGAGTCGGAATACCTCCAGCACATGGACGAGATCTCCAGCCGCTTCTACGAGGGCGCGGCCGCGGGCGCGGTGATGCTGGGCGAGGCGCCGCGCACCGACACCTTCCGCAAGCTGTTCGACTGGCCCGACGCCGTCATCCACCTGCCGTTCGACTCGCCCGACGTGGACCAGATCCTGGCCGCGCTGGACGCCGACCCCGCGCGCATGGAACAGGCGCGCCGCCACAACCTGCATTTCGGTGCCTTGAAGCACGACTGGGTGCACCGCCTGCGAACCGTCTACGAAACACTGGACCTGCCGCCCACGCCCGCGATGCGGTCTCGCGAAGCACGCCTGAAGGTGATGGCCGAGCAGGCGCTCAATCCAGGCTCGAACGTGTAGGCGCGATTGCCGGGCCATCGGGTGAAGGCATGGGCGCTCTCCCCATGCGGTGACCGTTCTTCGCCGACGACGAGCTAGCACGGCAAGGTCGCGTCGGAAAACCTGCTCAGTGCTTGCCGGCGAGCGCGTCCAGGTAGCGTTCCGCGTCCAGGGCGGCCTGGCAGCCGGTGCCGGCGCTGGTGATGGCCTGGCGATAGACGTGATCCATCACGTCGCCTGCCGCGAACACGCCGGGAATGCTGGTCTGCGTGGCGTTGCCGTTGGAGCCGCTGTGCACTTTCAGGTAGCCGCCGGCCATGTCGAGCTGGCCCTCGAAGATGCCGGTGTTGGGGGTGTGGCCAATGGCCACGAACACGCCCTTCAGGGTGATGTCGCGCTTGGCCTCGGTCTTGAGATTGCGCACGCGCATGCCGGTGACCCCGCCGGCATCGCCGAGCACTTCTTCCAGCGTGGAATCCCAGATGATTTCCACCTTGCCCTCGGCCTGCCGCTTGAACAGCTTGTCGTGCAGGATCTTCTCGCCCTTGAAGCGGTCGCGACGGTGCACCACCGTGACCTTGGACGCGATGTTGGCCAGGTACAGCGCCTCTTCCACGGCGGTGTTGCCGCCGCCGATCACGGCCACGTCCTGGCCCTTGTAGAAGAAGCCGTCGCAGGTGGCGCAGGCGGACACGCCCTTGCCGCGAAACTCGGTTTCGGACGGCAGGCCCAGGTAACGGGCGGACGCGCCGGTGGCGATGATCAGCGCATCGCAGGTGTAATCGCCCTGGTCACCCTTGAGGGTGAAAGGCTTGTTCTTGAGGTCCACCGAGTGGATGTGGTCGTAGACGAACGTGGTGTCGAAGCGCTCGGCGTGCTTCTGCATGCGCTCCATCAGCGCCGGGCCCATCAGGCCGTGCACGTCGCCGGGCCAGTTGTCGACTTCGGTGGTGGTCATCAGCTGGCCGCCCTGCTCGATGCCGGTGATGAGCACCGGCTTGAGATTGGCGCGCGCGGCGTACACGGCGGCGGTGTAACCCGCGGGACCGGAGCCGAGAATGATCAGGGAGTGGTGGTTGCTCATTGGAATGCAGGACCGATGAAACGGGGGAATTCGGGTAGCGACAGCCCTTGAGTCACGGGCACCAGGCGGTGCCCGCGCATCAAACCTTCTGGCTGCTTACAGCTTGGCGGCGTTGTCCGCCAGGTACTGCGCAACGCCGGCGGCAGTCGGCTTCATGCCGGTCTGGCCCTTGCGCCAGCCGGCCGGGCAGACTTCGCCGTGCTGCTCGGTGAACTGGAGCGCATCGACCAGGCGCAGCAGCTCGTCCACGTCGCGGCCCAGCGGCAGGTTGTTGACCACCTGGTGCTGCACGATACCGGCCTTGTCGATCAGGAACGTGCCGCGGAAGGCGACGCCGGCCTGGTGTTCGATGCCGTAGGCGCGGGTGATGTCGTGGTTGACGTCGGCCACCATGGGGAAGCCCACTTCGCCCACGCCGCCCTTCTCCACCGGCGTGCTGCGCCAGGCAAAGTGGGTGAACTGGCTGTCGATGGACACGCCGATCAGCTGGACGCCGCGCTCCTCGAAGGCCTTGCGGCGATTCTCGTGGGCGATGATCTCGGACGGACAGACGAAGGTGAAGTCGAGCGGCCAGAAGAACAGCGCCACGTACTTGCCGCGGAAATCGGAGAGCTTGAAGCGGTCGGTGATGCTGCCATCGCCGAGCACGGCGGCGGCGGTGAAGTCGGGTGCGGGACGGTTAACGAGAACGCTCATCGGATACTCCTTGCTGAGGGAAAAGTACGCTGGGCCGGTGTCACTCGCGACCCAGCAGCAGATAGTCTAGGAGTCGGCGCGCGATAGGGCCAAGGGAATTTCCTTATCCGGCAGATAGGCAGCCGCTATGCAGGCCGCGAGTATCCGAACCGAATGTGGCGAACCGTTCACCTCCCGATGCGGATTGACGCGGGAATGAACGTCGATACACGCGAAGGCGACGGCACAGTCGACATAACCCGGCTCGAAATTTCGAGCGTTCACGCGGACAATATGGCAGACACGACAAACGACACGGCCAGTCCCGACCAGGCCTTGCCCGGCGCCCCGCCCGATTTGCGCCGCGATTATCACCGGAGCTAGGCGTGATCAAACTCATTTCAGCGCTGTTGCTGGCCATTGCCTACCCTGCCACTGGAGCGGACGCCCCCAAGGGCAATTGCGCGGGCAGCCCTACGGATGCGGTTCTCTCGCTCCCGGCCCCGCTGTCCACGTGGGGCACCATCGTGTGCACCCCGCAGGGGCACGTCATTGCCAGCCGCGAAGGGTGGATCTGGACCCGGCCAGGGGCTTTCGTGCCCGTGCGAATCCCCTCGCAGATGGTCCAGTCCGACCCCAAGCCGCTGGGGAACCAGTCGTACTTCACCAACATCACGTTCAAGGAGGTCCCCGTCGCAGACAAGCAGGCGGTGGATGCCCTGGCGGCAATGTACAAGGGCGTGGCTCCGGAGCCCGCCTCCAACGCCTACCAGTTGTTGGTGACGGGATCGATGGGTCGCAGTCTCCAGCTCTATTTTTTTCGCATCGGCACCAGTACCTGGGGCATCTGGTGCACGGATGCCTGTTACCAGAACACCCGTTTCATGTTGCTGGACATGCGCAAGGCGTCTGCCAAACCGTAAGGGAGAAGATTCGGGTATTCCCGACGGGTGCGAGAACGGATCGAAATGCGTTTGCCGGTCTGAAGTAGAGTGGGATGGGTAAGATTTAGTCGAGTGATGGAAGGTGTTTCAGCGATATCGTCGACTGATACAAATGCCATGCGCACCAGTCACGCTCGAATTTCATGGCAGCGGGTCTCATACCTGCTTCATCCTCATAAACGCTGTGGCGCGCGCTGACAGCGAGGCCGCGAAGTTGCGGAAGCTGAGCTCGGTGTTCGGCTCGGTATAGATTCCCAGGGGTCCGTCCTTGGCGCTCGACATCAGAAAACACGTGGCATCGTAGAGGCGTTCGCGTACGAGCCGCTCGCAGAACATTTCATAGCGTCGTGCGTAAGAGACGCATTGGAACTCGTTGCGCATCGGGTAATGCGGCAGCCTCTTGAGCTTCGTGGGGCGCGTCGAAACGGGCGCCTCTTCCAGCATCATGAGGTAGCCCAGCCACGGTCGCGCCGAAGGCTTGAACGTCGCCTCGGCATAAGCGGCCCAGAAATCGGTTGCGCTGCCGAGCGCTTCCTCGACGCGGTTGTTGAAGTTGTTTCCGAACGATCCGATGTGCGCCTTGATCTCGATGACGGCGATGAGATCGTCGCCAAGTTTCACGATCAGGTCCCAATCCTTTGCCGGCCTGAAGTAACAGGGCAAGGTCTTCTGCCTGACGTGGATTTCGGCGTCGGTAAGCCCAGATTCGCGCAGGATTGCCGATAGCGCGCCGATAAACCCGTCGCCGTGCTTGCCGCCGGTTACGGCAGCGCGATTGCCGGAGTCTTTCAGGCCGCTCTTCATGCCCTGCCGTTCGCTCTGGGAACCGCGAATTTTCCAGAAGTGGGCAACCGCCTCCTGAAGTTCCCGCTCGAGATCAAGCATGGTCTCTCTTCATCGGCGGGGAGTGGGGCGGTTCATGCTGCCGCCGATTCGGGTCGAGCGGCAGGGATGAACTCGAAATGGGTGGCCGCGAACAGGCTTCCGGTCTCCCGCTCGAACCGGCGGCGGGCCATGTCCGCATACTCGGCGCTCACTTCGACACCGATACTGTTACGGCCCCACCTGGACGCAGCGATCATCGTGGTGCCGGTGCCCACGAAAGGGTCGAGCACGGTATCGCCAACGAAACTGAACATGCGGACCAAGCGCTCCGCCAGTTCCAGCGGGTAGGGCGCGGGGTGCTCCCGAGTCGAGGCACCGGTCAGGCCCGTCCAGATTTGCTGGAACCATTGCCGATGGGAGGTCTCCGAAATCACCGACAACAGGCGCTCGGCATTCGTGGGTGTGCGGTATCCGCCCGGCTTGCGCTCCATCAGGACGAATTCGATGTCGTTCTTGATGACCGCATTCGGCTCGTAAGGCTTGCCGAGAAAGCCGCCGCCGTTGCCGCTGGCCTCGAAGACCGCATTCGCAATCTTGTGCCAGATGATCGGCGAGAGGTTGGTGAAGCCTATGCGGCGGCAATGCTCCTGGATGGACGCGTGCAAGGGCATCACCGCGTGCACACCCGCATTCTTGCGGCGCGACAGGCACACGTCGCCGACTACACACACCAGACGGCCGCCGGGAACCAGGGCATCGAAACAGGCACGCCAGACCTTGTCGATCTCGCCGAGAAAGGTTTCGTAATCGGCAACGTAGCCGAGTTGCCCATCGACCTCGTCGTAATCCTTGAGCGTCCAGTAAGGCGGCGAGGTCACCACCAGATGCACGCTTCCCGGCTCGATGAACGGCATCGCGCGCGCGTCGGCGCAGTGCAGGGCGTGATGGGTTGGAACCTGCTTGGCGGCAAGCTCGATTTTCTGCAGGAGCGCTGCGTCCTTGGCGATGGACGGGATGAGTTGCTGAGTGACTGCGAGGTCAGCGATCTCGCGAGGAAGGAACTGGGCGAGATCGAAGATTGGTTTTGAGATCGGCTTCATCGGCTGACCTGTTGTCTCAGAAGGCGGTGTACAAGATGGGTGGATGAAGCCTGATCACCCTACGATTCATATGCTCGCGGGAAGTGGGATGCGCTTATCGGCTTTTCCACTTTATGCGGGCTATCGAGTTTGTGTAGGCCATCGGTGGGCAGGAAAAGGCTGTGAGAGAAAGGCAATCATTTCATCGTTTTTGTCACACGCCGTAAGCCGCTCTTCTAGGATCGCTATGTAGTGACGGGACTTCTTGACCGCACTTGCGTTTTGAAGGTCGACTCTTGCCTCGACACGCTGTTTGAGTGTGCGCATCTCGGATCTAACAAGTTCGTTGGCTTGACGCTCTTTGTCCGGATCAAAACCCCCGCTGATGGAGCCTATCGTGAATAAGTCTGTCAGGCGATTAAACGGGAACCTGATTAGCAACGATCCTCAGCCAATCTGAGTACGGGTGCGGGATATGCTCGGGTAGTGGTGGAGGCTCGGATCAGGCGCTGGAGGATTTTTGCCAAGTCGTATCGCCGATTGAATCGATACTGC
>JBQTJW010000041.1:0-52975 GCA_052386745.1 Panacagrimonas sp.
CGATCACCGAAATCCGCAAGCGCTTCGTGACGCCGGGGATGAGCCTGGGCGCGCTGAGCCCGGAAGCGCACGAGACGCTGGCGATCGCCATGAACCGCATCGGCGCCAAGGCGGTGTCGGGCGAAGGCGGCGAAGCGAGCGAACGTTATCGCCCCTATGCCAATGGCGACAACGCCAACAGCAACATCAAGCAGATCGCGAGCGGCCGCTTTGGCGTCACCGCCGAATATCTGGGCGCCTGCGACGAGAACGAGATCAAGGTCGCGCAGGGTGCCAAGCCCGGCGAAGGCGGCCAGCAGCCGGGCAAGAAGGTGTCGGAGTACATCGCCGAGCTGCGCTACTCCACGCCCGGCGTGGAGCTGATCAGCCCGCCGCCGCACCACGACATCTATTCCATCGAGGACCTGGCGCAGCTCATCCACGACCTCAAGAACGGCAACCCCCGGGCCGACATCTCGGTGAAACTGGTGGCGGAAGTCGGCGTGGGCACGGTGGCCGCGGGCGTGTGCAAGGCCAAGGCCGATCACGTGGTGATTGCCGGCCATGATGGCGGCACCGGCGCCTCGCCGCTGTCCAGCGTCAAGCACGCGGGCGCGCCCTGGGAACTGGGCCTGGCCGAAACGCAGCAGACCCTGGTGCTGAACGGACTGCGTTCGCGCATCAAGGTGCAGGCCGACGGCCAGATCAAGACCGGCCGCGACGTGGTGATCGCCGCGCTGCTGGGTGCCGACGAGATGGGTTTCGCCACCGCGCCGCTGGTGGTGGAAGGCTGCATCATGCTGCGCAAGTGCCACCTCAACACCTGCTCGGTGGGCGTGGCCACGCAGGACCCGGTGCTGCGAAAGAAATTCGCGGGCAAGCCTGAGCACGTCGTGAACTTCTTCTTCTTCATTGCCGAAGAAGCGCGGCAGCTGATGGCGCAGCTGGGCATCCGCAAGTTCGACGAGATGATCGGCCGCACCGACCTGCTCGACCAGACCAAGGCCATCTCGCACTGGAAGGCGCGCGGGCTGGATTTCAGCCGCATCTTCCACATGCCCAGGACCGACGAGCCGCGCTACCAGGTGCTGACCCAGGAGCACGGGCTGGAGCGGGCGCTGGACAACAAGCTCATCGCCCAGGCCATGCCGGCACTTGAGAAGGGCGAGAAGGTGTCGTTCATCTCACCGGTGAAGAACCTCAACCGCACGGTCGGCACCATGCTCTCGGCCGAGGTGGCGCGCCGCTACGGCCACGCCGGGCTGCCGAACGACACCATCCACATCCAGCTGCAGGGCACCGCGGGCCAGTCGGCCGGCGCGTTCCTGGCGCACGGCATCACGCTGGACCTGGTGGGCGAAGGCAACGACTACGTGGGCAAGGGCCTTTCGGGCGGGCGCATCGTGGTGCGGCCCAATACCGAGTTCCGCGGCCGGGCGGTGGACAACATCATCATCGGCAACACCGTGCTGTACGGCGCCATCGCCGGCGAAGCCTTCTTCAACGGCGTGGCCGGCGAGCGCTTTGCCGTGCGCAACTCCGGCGCGACCACGGTGGTGGAAGGCACCGGCGACCACGGCTGCGAGTACATGACCGGCGGCACCGTGGTGGTGCTGGATGCCACCGGGCGCAACTTCGCGGCGGGCATGTCGGGCGGCATCGCCTACGTCTACGACGCGGCGGGGGATTTCGCCAAGAAGTGCAACACGGCCATGGTGGCGCTGGAGCCCGTGCTCAGCAGCGCCGAGCAGGACGCCAAGGTGGACAAGGCGATCTGGCACCGGCTGGAACGCGGCGGCGCGGCACAGACCGACGAGGCCATCCTGAAGGGCCTGATCGAGCGCCACTTCAAGTACACCGGCAGCACGCGCGCACGCCAGCTGCTGGACACCTGGGCGGTGGCGCGCGAGCGCTTCGTCAAGGTGTTCCCGCTGGAATACCAGCGCGCGCTGGGAGAGATGCACGCGGCCCGGCAGGCCGCCAACCGGCAGGAAGTGGTCGCGGCCTGAGCCGCCACCCCAACCCACTCAAGAGATAAGGCATGGGCAAAGTCACTGGTTTCATGGAGTTCGAGCGGCAGAAGGAGTCGTACCTGCCGGTTCCCGCGCGCGTCAAGAACAACAAGGAGTTCGTGCTGACGCTGGAGCGGGACAAGGCCACCACGCAGGCGGCGCGCTGCATGAATTGCGGCACGCCGTTCTGCATGACCGGCTGCCCGATCAACAACATCATCCCGGACTGGAACGACCTGGTTTACACGCAGGACTACCGCACCGCGCTGGACACCCTGCATTCCACCAACAACTTTCCGGAATTCACCGGCCGCGTGTGCCCGGCGCCCTGCGAGGCGGCATGCACGCTCAACGTCAACGCGGACCCGGTGGGCATCAAGTCGATCGAGCACTTCATCATCGAGAAGGGCTGGGAGAGCGGCTGGGTGGTTCCGCAGCCGGCTGCGGTCAAGACCGGCAAGACGGTGGCGGTGGTCGGGTCCGGTCCTGCGGGCCTGGCCGCGGCGCAGCAGCTGGCGCGGGCCGGGCACGCGGTGACGGTGTTCGAGAAAAACGACCGGGTCGGCGGCCTGCTGCGCTACGGCATTCCCGGGTTCAAGCTGGAGAAGTCGCACATCGACCGGCGCGTCGAGCAGATGAAGGCCGAGGGCGTGGTGTTCCGCACCAAGGTGTTCGTCGGCGCCGAGCCGCTCAGCGCCATCACCAACTGGTCCAAGGAAACGGTTTCGCCGGACCAGCTCAAGAGCGAGTTCGACGCGGTCCTGCTCACCGGCGGTTCCGAGCAGGGGCGCGACCTGCCGGTGCCGGGTCGCGAGCTCAAGGGCATCTACTTCGCCATGGAATTCCTGCCGCTGCAGAACAAGGTCGACGCGGGCGACAAGGTCAAGGACCAGATCCGCGCCGAAGGCAAGCATGTGGTGGTGATCGGCGGCGGTGATACCGGCTCGGATTGCGTGGGCACCAGCCGCCGCCACGGTGCGGCCAACATCTCGCAGTTCGAACTGCTGCCGCAGCCGCCGGAGCAGGAGAACAAGCCCCTGGTGTGGCCCTACTGGCCGATCAAGCTGCGCACGTCTTCGTCGCACGAGGAAGGCTGCGAGCGTGACTGGTCGGTGGCCACCAAGCGCTTCGAGGGCAAGAACGGCAAGGTCGAAAAGCTCATCGGCGTCCGGCTGGAATGGAAGGACGGCAAGATGACCGAGATCCCCGGCTCGGAATTCGAGATGAAGGCTGACCTCGTGCTGCTGGCCATGGGCTTCGTCTCGCCCGCCGCCAACGTGCTTGGCGCCTTCGGCGTGGAGAAGGACGCGCGCGGAAACGCCAAGGCCACCACCGAGGGCGATGGCAGCTACAAGACGTCCGTGGACAAGGTGTTTGCGGCGGGCGACATGCGCCGCGGGCAGTCGCTGGTGGTCTGGGCGATCCGGGAAGGCCGCCAAGCCGCCCGTGCCGTGGACGAGTTCCTGATGGGAACCTCCGACCTGCCGCGCTGATTGTCTGTTTCCCTGCATCGGCCCGGGCGGCCGGTGCAGGGAAAGCTTCCGGTGACGGCCTGTTGCAGATGAGGCGCGACGTTCCAAGGCAGTAGTTCGTCGAGCCTGCGGCGTTCGCCTGCAACCCCGGGTCGATGCCTTGCGTGCCGAACTGCTCGCAAGCCTCGTACTGCATGCGGACGAGATACCGGTGGCCCTGCTGGATCCGGGTGCCGGCAAGACCCAGCGTGCCTACCTCATTCGCGTAGGCCACGGCATCGGCTGGATATCCGCGGGTGGTCTTCGATTTCTGAGACAGCCGCAATGGCGAACGGGCATGAGTCGTATGCCTGACTGATGGACGTGCTCCCCCGGCCACCCACCACGCTCAATCGCGATCTCGCCCAACTGCTGCCACATTGCTGGGGACCCGTCGACGCCCGCTGATCAACACAGCGTTGCGTCAACGTGGCGTCTGCAGACGCTCACGCGACGCCAACTTTTTGAGTCACGACGCAACGTCGATGGCGCGGGAACGCTGGGCAACGAAATCAGCGCCTTGAAGTCGAAGTGAGCCCCTGCTTTCAGGGTGTCACCGGTCGCTGTGTCCACCGCTGATTGGTTCCGCCGTAGTCCATCCAGAAGATCACGTCGTTGAGGTTTTGACCATGCAGGTCCATGACCTGGTTCGTGGCGTTGGCCGCGGCGTAGCGGCCAGCGTTGATGACGAAGTTCTGCGCGGTGCTGCCGTTACAGGTTTGCAGTTGCAGCCGCGAGCCGTTGCTGAAATTGCCGCTGGCGGTGCCAATGCACAGGCTCCCGATCGTCATCCGGAACGAGCCGTCCGCGTTGGCCGGGAAGGTGAGCCGCTGGGCGGCACTCCCGGCGTTGCAGGTCTTGGCGCTCATCGGATCGCCGATGGATGCAGAGCCGTCTTCGGGCTGCAAACACGAACCGGTCGAACGCTGGTTCTGTACCTGGAAGCTGCCGCCCGGCGGCGGAGCGGCGCCCACCGTGGTGCTGCCGAAGCTGCCCGTGACGCCGCCGATGTTGAGCGTGGTGGTGACGGTGGTGGCGTTGGTGGCCGAGGCCGTATGGCGCACGCACACGGTCTGCCCGCTGTTGATGGTGCCGGCGGCGGTGCTGAACGTCGCGGTGCAGCCGATCGAGTGTGATCCTCCCGAGACGCTGATCGGCGCCGCGGCATTGATGCCGGAGACGGTGATCGCGTTGCTGGTCTGTGTTGACCCGAGAGGTACGCCCGTCACATTCGTGAACGCAAAGGGGTTCGGCGTGGTGTCGGGCGGCGAGCTGCCCGACAGCGGAAGCTGGTTCCACCGCTGATTGCTGACGCCGTAGTCCACCCAGAAGATCACGTCGTTGAGGTTTTGGCCGTGCAGGTCCATGACCTGGTTGGGGGCGTTGGCGGCTGCGTAGCGCCCCGCGTTGATGAGGAAATTTTGCGTCGTGCCGCCGTTGCAGGCCTGAAGTTGCAGTCGCGCGCCGTTGGCAAAACCGCCCGTGGACGTGCCGATGCACAGGCTGCCGATCATCATCCGGAACGAGCCATTGGCGTTGACCGGGAACGTGAGCGCCTGGGCCGCGCTGGCGGCATTACAGCTCTTGGCGCTGATCAAGTCGCCGATCGACGGATTTCCATCTTCCGGCTGTAGGCATTTACTGGGAACGCCCACGCTCCGCACTTGGAAAAGCGCGCCCGCGGTGGTGCTGCTGAAAGAGCCGGCGACGCCGCCGATGTTGAGTGTGGTGGTCACGGTGGTGCCGCTGGCGGCCGACGATGTGTGGCGCACACACACGTTCTGGCCGCTGACGATGGTGCTGGCGGCGGACGTGAACGTCGCGTTGCAACCAATCGAGTAGGAGCCACCGGAAACGCTGATCGGTGCGGCGGCATTGATGCCCGCAACCGTGATTGAGTTGCTGGTCTGCGTCGAACTCACCGGCACACCGGCCACATTGGAGAAACTGAACCCGTTGGGGGTGGTATCGGGTTCACTGACGAGCGCGTCGATCCACTGGCCGATCAGGTTTAGCCCCGCTGTATCCACGACATGAGAGGCAATGGGCGGCATGCGCGTACCGTCGAGCCGGCGCATGCGTTCCCAGAGGACGCTACGTTCCTTGTCGCCCGGGGCGATCAGGAAAGCGTCGCTCAGACCCAGGTTGCCGGCGCTGGGGCGCACGTCGATGGCGTTCAACTGCGAATTGCTGATCGCGGCCCGCAGGTCCAGGGTCACGTTGACCGGCGCGCCCGGTTGGTGACATTGCGCGCAGTTGCTCTCCAGGTAGGCTCGCGCCCGGCTGGCAAGCGGTGCCGAGGTGTTCGCGGGATCGGTCAGAGCCCCGTATTGCTGGTGATCGCCGATATCGGTGCTGAACAGGTGGACGTGGTTGAAGGCGCGCAATTGATTGTCCGTCACCCCGTTCGGGTAAAGAAAATTGCGCTGGAGCTGGGAGGTGCGCGCACCGAGAATCGTGCCGGCCACGGTGGTATGGCAGCGCAGGCAATCGGTCCGGCTCGGGAACTCGTAGGTCTGGCGCCGGAAGCCATTGGGGCTGTCCGGATCCAGCACGTCCAGATCCACGCTGGTGCGCGCGTCCGGCAGCAGGTCGGCATCGGTGCCGGCGTCATTCCAGCGATAGGTGTAACCCTTCCAGCCCTGGTCTTCGTTGAGCAGCACGCGCGTCTCGAGACGTTTGCGCGTGCCGTTGGCCAGGTCGATTTCGAAATGCTTGACCACCAGGGCGCGTGCGGGCCACGTCCAGGCCTGGGCCGCAGTGAACCCGATGGCCGATCCATTCGGAAGACCGATCCAGCGGCGCTTCAGCGAACCGTCCGACCACAAGGGCGCGTTGAGCTGGTATTCGATCAGTCCGGGATTGGGCACCAGATTGAGGGTGTCGGTGAACAATCCGGTCTGCGACAGGCTCTGCGGGAAGAAGGGTCCGCCGCCGCCGGGATTCCGCTCGATCTTGTACACATGACCGTCGAATGAGGTGATGTAAAGATTCTGCGCGTTGTCGGTCCCGAAGGAGCTTGGCAGCGGCACCGAGGAAATGAACTGCGCTCCCTGTACCACGCCGCTGACCTGGTTCAGCGCCCAGACTCGTCCCGCGCCGAAATCGGCGAACAGATACTTGCCGACCAGGCTCGGAATCGCGGCTCCGCGGTACACATAGCCGCCGGTGATGCTGACCCCCGCAGGGACGTTCGGGTCACTCGAACTGCGCGGATACACGTAGACCGGCTGATCGAACGCGCTGGGCGGCAGGCCGCTCGGATTGATGTTGGAGCGATTTCCCTCGTAGACCCGCCAGCCATAGTTCCCACCGCGGCGGATGATATCGACCTCCTCGAACGCGTTCTGGCCCACATCGCCCAGCCACAGCGAGCCGGTTGCAGGGTCGAAGCTGAACCGCCAGGAATTGCGCAGCCCGTAAGCCCAGATCTCGCCGCGGAGGCCCGATTGATTGACGAAAGGGTTGTCGGACGGAATGCTGCCGTCGTCATTCAGGCGCAGCATCTTGCCCAGCAGACTCCCCAGGTTCTGCGCATTGTTAAAGGGGTCATCGCCGCTGCCCCCGTCTCCGGACGCAATGTAAAGCTTGCCGTCAGGCCCAAATTGCAAACAGCCGCCGTCGTGGTTGAAAAAAGGTTGATCCCTGACGAGCAGAATCTGTTCGCTGGCCCCGTCTCCCAGGAGTGCGCTGCTGCTACTGCGACGAAATCGGGACAGCACGGTGCGCTTGGGAACACTGCGCGGTGTGTAGAAGACGTAGAAGAATCCGTTGGTCTGGTACTGCGGATGGAACGCCAGACCCAGCAAGCCCAATTCCTGGCTGTTCTCGTTCGGACCCTGGACGCGGTCAGTGAGATCGAGGAACACAGGAGCGCTGCTCGCATTGGGGGCGTTCGCAATACGGCGGATCACTCCGCCTTGCTCGACGACGAACAGGTCGTTGTTGTTGCCAGGCTGTGCCGTGACATAGAGAGGGGCGTTGAAACTCACGTTCGGAAATGCCCGAACGATGCGCACGTCCCCCGAGACCGCAGGCTGGGTGAAAGGAAATGTCACGCCGTTCAGGGGAGGCCGTTCGGTTAGACCAAAGGGCGGTGTCTGCGCATGCACCAATCCGAGCGGGTGCAGCGCGCCGCCGGACAGCGCGGCGGCGACCAGGATCGCCATGAAGAGCAGGGGTCTCGCCAAAACGTCGTTCATCGCGCCGCCTCCAGCCACATGGGGCGCAACTTCGCACACAATCCATCATCAGAAAAGAGAGCCCCCATGAGGCGTGGCCAGGCCAGGAACCGGCGTGGCTGATGCGAGGGAGGACACGGAAGATGCTAGACGTCTCCGTACACCGCAGTGATGGGATACCGGCGTTCGCGGCCGAAGGCGCGGCGCGTGACCTTGGGGCCGGGCGGGGCCTGTCGGCGCTTGTACTCGGAGCGTCGGACCAGGGCGGCCACCCGTTTCACCGTGGCCTCGTCGTAGCCCATGGCGACGATCTCGGGGATGGAGAAGCTGTCTTCCACGTAGGCTTCCAGAATCGGGTCCAGGATCTCGTAGGGCGGCAGCGAGTCGGAGTCCTTCTGGTCCGGCCGGAGTTCGGCGGAGGGCGGGCGCTCGATCACGCGCTCGGGGATCACCGGTGAAATCGTGTTGCGATATCGCGCCAGGCGGTAAAGCAGGGTCTTGTAGATATCCTTCACCGGGGCGAAGCCACCGCACATGTCGCCGTACAGGGTGGCGTAACCCACCGCCATCTCGGACTTGTTGCCGGTGGTCAGCACCACGTGGCCGAACTTGTTCGACAGCGCCATCAGCAGCATGCCGCGCGAGCGCGACTGCATGTTTTCCTCGGTGAGGTCGGGTTCGCGGCCGGCAAAAAGCTCGACCAGGGTCGCGTTGAGGGCCTGGTAGGTGGGCTCGATCGGCAGCACGGAGTACCGGATGCCCAGGCTTTCGGCCTCGATGCGGGCGTCGTCGTTCGACATGTCCAGCGTGTAGCGCGAGGGCAGGGACACGCCCCAGACGCGGTCCGGGCCGAGCGCATCCGCCGCGATGGCGGCCACCAGGGCCGAGTCGATGCCTCCCGACAGGCCGATCAACGCGCCGGGAAAGCCGTTGCGGTTGACGTAATCGCGCACCGACTGCACCAGGCCGCGGTAGACCACCGATTCCTCGCTGACCGTCTCGCGCACCACGCCATGGACGCCGTGCCTGTCGAACTCCACCAGGTACAGGTCCTCGCCGAACGCGGGCGCGTGGAAGGGGATGGCGCCCTTGTCGTTGACGGCCATGGAGTCGCCGTCGAACAGCAGGTCGTCCTGGCCGCCGACCATGTTGACGTACAGGATGGGCAGCCCGGTTTCCACAACCCGCTGCGACAGGATGGCCTGGCGTTCGGCGGCCTTGCCCAGCGCGAAAGGCGAGGCGTTGATGTTGATGAGCAGGCGCGCGCCCTGGTCGCGGCTCTCGTCCGCCGCCAGCGGACCCCAGATGTCCTCGCAAATGCACAGGCCAACCGGGATGCCCTTGATGTCGAACACGCAGGCGCTGCTGCCGGGAAGAAAATGGCGCTTCTCGTCGAACACGCCGTAGTTCGGCAGCAGGCGCTTGCGGTAGCGGCGCACCAGCTGGCCGTCGCGGAAAATGGTGGCGGCGTTGTAGATGCCTTCGGGCGTGTACTCCGGGTGCCCCACGATCATGTGGATGCCGTGCACGTCGTTCTGGATGCGCTCCAGCCCCGCGGCCACGGCCGGCGGCAGGCCAGAACGCAGCAACAGGTCGTCCGGCGGATAGCCGAGCAGGGCCAGTTCGGGGAAGGCGATGAGGTCGGCCGACAGCTCATCGCGCGCCCGGCGGGCGGCGGCGATGATGCGATCGACGTTGCCCTCGATGTCGCCCACCCAGAGATTGATCTGGGCGGCGACGATCCGAAGCGGGCTGCTCATGGTTCCTGCGATCCGGAAGGGTTGGGGCCGGGGCCGGGACGGGCCCCGCCCAAATCCGGGATCAGCCCAGCAGCGCCTTCATGGCGGCGCCGAGGTCTGCCGGCGAACGCACGGTCTTCACGCCGGCCGCTTCCAGCGCCCGGAATTTCTCGTCGGCCGTGCCCTTGCCGCCGGCGATGATCGCGCCCGCGTGGCCCATGCGCTTGCCAGCCGGGGCGGTCACGCCAGCGATGTAGGCCACCACCGGCTTCTTCACATTGGCCTTGATGTACTCGGCCGCCTCTTCTTCGGAAGAGCCGCCGATCTCGCCGACCATGATGATGCCCTCGGTCTTGGGGTCCTTCTCGAACAGGGCGATGACGTCGATGAAGCCCAGGCCGCGCACCGGGTCGCCGCCGATGCCGACGCAGGTGCTCTGGCCGAGCCCGTTCTGCGTGGTCTGGTACACCGTTTCGTAGGTGAGCGTGCCGGAGCGGCTGACCACGCCGATGCGGCCCGGCTTGTGGATGTGGCCGGGCATGATGCCGATCTTGCATTCGCCCGGCGTGATCACGCCGGGGCAGTTCGGCCCGATCAGCACGGTGTCGGGGTAGTCGGCGCGCAGCGCAGCCTTGACCTTCACCATGTCGTTCACCGGGATGCCCTCGGTGATGCAGATCACGATCTTCACGCCGGCATCGGCCGCTTCGAGGATGGCGTCGGCCGCGCCGGGCGCCGGCACGTAGATCATCGTCGCCTCGGCGCCGGTGGCCTTCACCGCGTCGTGCGCCGTGTTGAAGACCGGCAGGTCCAGGTGCTTGCTGCCGCCCTTACCGGGCGACACGCCGCCAACCATTCTGGTGCCGTATTCAATGGCCTTTTCGGAGTGGAAGGTGCCCTGCTTGCCGGTGAAGCCCTGGCAGATGACCTTGGTGTTCTTGTCGATGAGGATGGACATGTCGTTCTTATCCCTGGGCCAGCTTGACGACGGTCTGCGCCGCCTCGGTGAGGTCTGAAACCGGAGTGATGGCGAACCCGGAGGCGCGCAGCATCGCCTGCCCCTGCTCCATGTTGGTGCCCTGCAGCCGCGCCACCACCGGCAGCTTCAGGCCGGTCTGCTTGACGGCGGTGATGATGCCTTCCGCGATCAGGTCGCAGCGCACGATGCCGCCGAAGATGTTGATGAAGATGGCCTTCACTTCCGGGCTGGAGGTGATGAGCTTGAACGCCTCCGTCACCTTCTCTGCCGTGGTGCCGCCGCCCACGTCAAGGAAGTTGGCCGGCTGGCCGCCGTGCAGCTTGACGATGTCCATGGTTGCCATGGCCAGGCCCGCACCGTTGACCATGCAGCCGATGTTGCCTTCCAGGGTCACGTAGTTGAGGTCGTACTTGGCGGCGGCGCGCTCGCGCTCGTCCTCCTGGCTCGGGTCGCGCTGGTGGGCGATGTCCTTCTGACGGAACAAGGCGTTGTCGTCAAAGTTCAGCTTGCCGTCGAGCGTGAACATGTTGCCTTCGGCGGTCACGATCAGCGGGTTGATCTCCACCATGCTGGCGTCGCACTCGGTGAGCACGCGGTACAGGCCGAGCATGATCTTGGTGAACTGGTCGGCCTGCTCCTTGGTGAGGTCCATGAAGAAGCCGAGCTCACGTGCCTGATAAGGCTGCAAGCCGGCGGCCGGGCTCACGTAGATGTGCTTGATCTTCTCGGGCGTGTGCTCCGCCACTTCCTCGATGTCCATGCCGCCGGCGGCGGAGGCCATGAAGACGATGCGCTCGCGGGTACGGTCGACCAAGCCGGACACGTACAGCTCGCGCGCGATGTTGGAGGGCTTTTCCACCCACACCGAGTTGATCGGCAGGCCGGCCGAGCCGGTCTGCTTGGTCACCAGGTTGCGTCCCAGCATGCCCTTGGCAGCTTCTTCGGCCGCATCCGGGCCGGTGACCAGCTTCACGCCGCCGGCCTTGCCGCGGCCGCCGGCATGCACCTGCGCCTTGACCACGACCTTTTCGGTCCCCAGCTGCTTGGCCGCCGCGCGGGCCGCTTCCGGGCTCTCGGCGAGGATGCCTTCCGGCACCGGGATCCCGTATCGGGTGAAGAGCGCTTTGGCCTGGTACTCGTGCAGATTCATGAATCCCCCCTTAATTGGCGGCCGGATTCTCCCTTACTCAGTGCCGCACTGCAAAACAGTGAAATCCGTACATGAAGGCCCCGGACCCGCTGGCAGCGCGTTGGCCCCGTACATCTGACAAAATTGTCAGGACCGGCACAATGGCCGACCCTGAGGAATATCTCCAAAGGCCGACCCGAAAGGATGTGGAATCGATCATGACGTACCTTCTCCTGCGGCTTGTGCTGATTGGCCTGGCCATCTGGTATGGCGTGAAGCTGCTGCGCAGGCTGCAAGGCCGGTTCGGCGAGTCGGGGTCCGTGGTGGAATGGGTTCGCTGTGCACGCTGTGGTGTGCACCGACCGGCGCCGGCGCTCGCGACCGGCAACCTGTGCGGGAAATGCCGTGGCTGAGACCGTCCCAGCCGTAGCGGTCGATCCCGCATCCACGCCCCAGGACTGGAGCGCGCTGCGGCTGCTGTCGTTCTACCGGCTGGGGATCGTGGGCTTGCTGCTGGCCCTGACCTGGACCGAATCCACGCCGGCCATCCTGCTGTCCGCGCATCCCCGCGGCTATTTCATCACCTGCCAGGTCTACGCGGCGGTCGCGCTGGTGCTGGTGTGGATGGCCGGCCGGCGCTGGCCGGGCCTCACCCTGCAGGCGCACGCCCATTACCTGGCGGACCTGGCCGCGATTGCCGCGCTGGTTTACGAGACCGGGGGCGTCAACAACGGCCTGGGCACCCTGCTGCTAATCCCTGCCGTGACCTGTGCGCTGATCCTGGCGTCGCGCATGGCCATGCTCCAGGCCGCGATCGGAACGCTGGTGATGTTCGGCGAGGAGTTTGTCCGCCAGTATGGCGACACGCTGGACGCGAGCGGGTTCACGTCCACCGGGGTGCTGGGGCTGATCCTGTTCGGCACGGCCAAGGCGGCCAGCACCGTGGCGCAGCGCGCCCGCGAAAGCGAGGCCCTGGCGCGGCGCATGGGCAGCGAGTTTGACAGCCTGTCCAGGCTCAACGAGGTCATTCTCGAATCCATGCACACGGGGCTGCTGGTGCTGGACGAGACGCTGCACATCCGCAACATCAACGCCGCCGCGCGCGAGCTGATGCGAGCCACTCCGTTCGCGGAAGGACAGGAGCTGCGCTCGGAGTCGCTGCCGCTGGCCGGGCGGGTGCAGGAATGGCTGGTTTCCGGCCAGCACGACGACCGGCCGCTGTCGCTCGGCCTGAGCCAGCCGGAAGCCATCGTGCGGATCTCGCGGCTCGGATCGACGCCCCGCGGGCCGATCATGGTGGCGCTGGAAGATGCCTCGCGCCTGCACGAGCAGGCCCAGCAGATCAAGCTCGCGGCACTGGGGCGGCTGTCGGCCAGCATCGCGCACGAAATTCGCAACCCGCTGTCGGCCATCAGCCATGCCGGGCAATTGCTGTACGAGGCGCCGGAAATCGGGCCGGACAACCGGCGCCTGCTGGCCATGATCCACCGCCACAGCGACCGCATCGACAAGATCGTGGAAGACGTGATGACGCTCTCGAGGCGCGAAGCCGCCAAGCCCATGGCCATTCCGCTGTCGCTGTGGCTGGAGGACACCGTGGCGCTGTACGGCGAGGGCCATCGCCAGGTGAAGCGGCCGATCGAAGTCGGCACCATCCCTTCAGGCGTGGGGGTGTACTTTGACCCGCGCCACCTGCAGCAGCTCATGTTCAACCTCTGGGACAACGCCTTTCGCCACGGCGCGCGCGAGGGCGCCGCCATCGTCGTGCGCATCACCGGCGGGGTGGAGCGTGGTGGCCGGCCGTGGCTGGACATCGTCGATAACGGTCCGGGCGTGTCCCGCGACATGATCGAACGCATCTTCGAGCCGTTCTTCACCACCGCGCACGGCGGGACGGGCCTGGGCCTCTACCTCGCGCGCGAGCTGTGCGAGTTCAACCAGGCACGACTGAGCTACCAGCACCGGATGGTCGGCGCCTGTTTCCGCATCAGTTTCCTGGCCGCCGGGTTGCGCCCCCAGGGGACCGCGGCACGTACGCCGCAGGTGCATTGAACCTTGGAAGGGTTAGCAACCGGAGTTTCGAAATGAACAAGCAGGTGACATCGCGGCTCGCCCTGATCGTGGACGACGAGGCCGACATCCGCGAGCTGCTGGAAATCACCCTGTCGCGCATGGGCATCCGCACCTGCGGCGCGGCCACGCTGGCCGAAGCGCGCGACTGGCTGCAGGACCGCACCTTCGACTTCTGCATCACCGACATGCGCCTGCCCGACGGCAACGGCATCGACCTGGTGCGGCTGGTGCAGACCCAGTACAGCCGGCTGCCGATCGCGGTCATCACCGCGCACGGCAACGCACAGGCCGCGGTGGAAAGCCTCAAGGCCGGGGCCTTCGATTTCGTGCCCAAGCCGGTTGATTTGCGCATGCTGCGCAAGCTGGTCGAATCGGCCATCCAGCTGGGGAGCCCCGAGCCCCCGGCGGAACCGCCGCCGGAGGACTTCGGCGGCCTGCTGGGAGCGCACGATTCGGTTGTCCGGCTGCGCCAGCTCGTCGACCGTCTCGCGCGCAGCCAGGCGCCGGTACACATCCACGGCGAATCGGGCACCGGCAAGGAACTGGTGGCACGGATGATCCACGCCAAGAGTCCGCGCGGCTCTGGGCCTTTCGTCCCGGTGAACTGCGGCGCCATTCCCTCCGAGCTGATGGAGAGCGAGTTCTTTGGACACCTCAAGGGCTCGTTCACCGGCGCCATGCGCGACAAGGCCGGGCTGTTCCAGACGGCTGAAGGCGGCACGCTGTTCCTCGATGAAATTGCCGACCTGCCGCTGCACATGCAGGTGAAGATGTTGCGCGCCATCCAGGAGCGCGCCATCCGACCCGTCGGGGCCGAGAACGAAATCCAGGTCAACGTGCGGCTGATCTCGGCCACGCACAAGAATCTGGTGGACCTGGTGGCAAGAGGCGCGTTCCGGCAGGACCTCTACTACCGCGTCAACGTGATCGAGGTACGCACGCCCTCCCTGCGCACGCGCGCGGCTGACATTCCGCAGCTTGCCGAGCACATGCTGATCCGGCTGGCCCGGACTAGCGGCCTGACGAAACCCCCTAAGCTTGACGATGCCGCCCTGCGTGCCCTGCTCACCTACGACTTCCCGGGCAACGTTCGCGAACTGGAAAACATTCTTGAACGGGCGCTGACGCTCAGCGACGGCATCACGATCTCCGCCGATGATTTGCAGTTGCGGCGGGCCGATGGACCGGAGGACGGCGAGCTCGACCCGCACATGGCCGATCTGCCGAAGGCATCGGGGCCGGCACACGTGCCCGTCGGGCTTGACGACCGGGTGGACGAAATGGAGCGCCAGGCCATCCGCGATGCGCTGGAGAAGACGCGCTACAACAAGACCAAGGCCGCGGCCCTGCTCGGCCTGACGTTTCGCCAGCTTCGCTACAAGGTGAAGAAGCTCAACATCGAGTAGCGCCTTCAGCCCGGTTTCAGCACGAGGATGGAGCGTCCGCGGCTGGCGATCAGCCCGTCCTCCTCCAATTTTTTCAGGACCCGCCCGACCATCTCGCGCGAGCAGCCGATGATCCGGGCAAGCTCCTGCCGGCTGATGCTGATCAGCGTGCCGCGCGCATGCGTCTTGGCATCGGGGTCCTCGCAAAGGGACATCAGCTGGTGCGCCAGGCGTCCGGCAACATCGACGAAGGTCAGGTCGCGCAGGCGGCGAGTGGTGTCGCGAAGGCGCATGGCGAGCTGACCCGCCACATCGAACATGATCTCCGGGTACCGGCGGACAAACTCCCGGAATGCAGCGAATTCCACCTCCGCCACGAGTACCGGCGAGCGCGAACGCACGATGGCGGTGCGGGAACTCTGCTCGGGGAACAGGCACATCTCGCCGAAGAAATCGCCCGCGCCGAGGTAGGCCAGCACGATCTCGCGGTCCCCGTCCTGCGCCAGGACGCTCACCGAACCCTCGATGATCAGGAACAGCGAGCGGGGTTCGTCCCCCGCCTTGAGGATGATGTGCTTCGGCGGAAACCCGCGCTTGCGGGAGAATTCAACGAACTGTTGAACCACGGGCTTGTTCAACATACTCGGCGTTCCCATCGCACCACTCTCGCAGCCCGGACTTGTTTTACCCGAAAATAGCACAACATCAGCGGTTTCTGACGAAGGGGGCAGGTCATGCAGGCGCGCATCAAGTGGGTGGAAAATGCGGCATTCGTCGGTGAGACCGGCAGCAGCCACGCGGTGGTGATCGATGGCCCGGCCGAAATCGGCGGTCGCAACCTGGGCGCGCGACCGATGGAGCTGATGCTGCTCTCGGTGGGCGCCTGTTCGGCGGTGGACGTGATCCACATCCTCAAGAAAGCGCGCCAGCCGGTGAAGGACTGCTTCGTGGAAGTGGACGGCACCCGTGCCGAGACCGAACCCAAGGTGTTCACCGACATCCACCTCAAGTTCGTGATCGTGGGCGAGGGGCTCAACGAGAACCAGGTGCGCCGCGCGGTCGACCTGTCAGCAGACAAGTACTGCTCGGCGTCCATCATGCTCAAGCGCGGCGGCGTCAACGTGACGCACAGCTACGAGCTGCGCGCGCCTTAGCTCCCCGCGCGGACGGGCTGACGCGCGATCGTCATCGGGCTTGCCCCATAATTCGCGTTTGAAGCGCCCCGCGGGCCGGGCTGCGCAGTCCGTTTCACCTTGGGAGAATGATGAATTGGCGAAGCCCACCAGCAATCCGAAACTGAAGCTGCTCGGATTCAACAACCTGACGAAGTCGCTGTCGTTCAACATCTACGACATCTGCTACGCCCGGTCGAATGACCACACCCGCGAGTACATCGAATACATCGACGAGGCGTACAACGCCGAGCGCCTCACCACCATTCTCACCGAGGTGGCCGACATCATCGGCGCCAACGTGCTGAACGTGGCGCGCCAGGACTACGACCCGCAGGGCGCCAGCGTCACCATGCTGATCTCCGAAGGCCATCACGATGGCCTTCCGACCCCGGGCGAGAAGAATTCGGTGGTGGCGCACCTGGACAAGAGCCACATCACCGTTCACACCTACCCGGAAACGCACCCGGACGCCGGCATCAGCACCTTCCGCGCGGATATCGACGTCTCCACCTGCGGCAAGATTTCACCGCTGAAGGCGCTCAACTTCCTCATCAAGAGCTTCGAGAGCGACATCGTGGTCATGGACTACCGCGTGCGCGGCTTCACCCGCAACGTGCGTGGCATGAAGCACTTCATCGACCACACCATCGACTCCATCCAGAACTTCATCTCGCGCGACATCAAGGACCGCTACGACATGGTGGATGTCAACGTCTACCAGGAGAGCATCTTCCACACCAAGATGCGCCTGAAGGAACTGGATGTGTCTACCTACCTGTTCGGCGAAGGCGCCGCCGAACTGCCGCCGCGCGAAACCAAGCGCATCCGCGACCGCGTCAACCACGAGATCATGGAAGTGTTCTACGGGCGGAACATCCAGCGCTGACACGGGGCCGCTTCTTGCTCGCTGGTCGCGAGTGAAAGTCCACCCTGCCGTCCCCAATGTCATCGCCATCTTCACCGCGTCGGCCGTTGTTGCCTGCGCCACGCTGCTGATCGCCGGTTGCGAGCGTCGGGCCGAGCTCGCCGCCGCCGAAGCCCAGACTCTTTCGACACAGCTCGGAACCGGAAAGCCACCCCATGGCATCGGCGGAGAACAGAGCGAAACGCAGGCCTGGGACGCCACTCGCAGGTTCTACGCACTGCGGGAGAACCGGCCCGCCTGGATTGCGGCAGGCAAGGCCTTGCCCGAGGTGGTGGAGCTTGAGGGCATGCTCCGCGCGGCAGAAAAACAGGGCCTGAACCCTGGCGAGCTGGGCGCGGATGCCATCGCCCACAGACTCGAAGATCTGGAAGCGGCCCGTGACCCCGAGGCCGCCATGGCACTGGAGCTCGACCTCAGCCTCACGCTTCTGCGCTACTGCCAACGGCTTGCATTCGGCAGTCCCGGCGTGTCGGAGTTCGACGGCACCTGGAAACGCAACCCGCGCAAGCTCGATATCCCTGCCGTGGTTGCGCACGCGGTTGGCGATCACGATCTGAATCGCCTCATTGCCGAGCTGGAACCGCCGCATCCGGAGTACCAGCGGCTCAAGGGAATGCTCGCGCATTACCGGAAACTGGCTGCCGAGAGTCCGCTTGTGCCTGTTCCGGCTGGCCGACAAGTGCTCCCCGGCGCATCGGACGTGCAATCCGATGCGCAATCAGGAGCATTGAGGAAGAACCTGATTGCCCTCGGTGATCTGGGCGCCGACGACGAAAGCCTTGCAGCGGCGATTCGCCGTTTCGAGACCCGGCACGGACTGGATCCGGACGGCGTGCCGGATGCCGCGATGATCGCGGCGATGAACGTGTCGCTGCGCGAGCGCGTGCGCCAGATTGAACTCAACATGGAGCGATGGCGCTGGCTGCCTGCTGATTTCGGCGCGCCCTACATCCTGGTCAACATCCCTGGGTACACGCTGCAGGTGCTGCAAGCCGACGAGACAGTGAACCTGAAGATGCGCGTGATCGTGGGTGACGACGCGCACCGCACGCCGGTCTTCAGCGGTACGATGACCGAATTGGTGTTCAGCCCGTTCTGGAATATTCCGGAAAGCATCCAGGTCAGGGAAATGATGCCCGCCATCATCAAGGATCCCGATTACTTCAGGAAAAAGAACATCGAGGTGGTGCGCATGCGCGGCGGGAAGTCCGAGGTACTGAATCCGTCCAGCATCGAATGGACCCAGGACGACAGCGCGACGGACGTGCAGCTTAGGCAGAAGCCGGGAAGCAACAACTCCCTGGGGTATGTGAAATTCCTGTTCCCCAACCCCTACAACGTGTACCTCCACGATACGCCCAGCGACAACCTGTTCGACCGGCTCACCCGCGATCTCAGTCATGGGTGCGTGCGGCTTGAGAAGCCGGTATCGCTGGCCGCTTTTGTACTGCGCGACCAGCCGAAGTGGAACGATCGGACCATTGACGCTGCGATGCACGCCGGCAAGGAAACGCGGGTTGCACTGGAGCATCCGCTGCCGGTGCACCTCGTCTATTTCACCGCCAGAGTCGGTACCGATGGCGTGCCGCAGTTCTTCCAGGACCCGTATGGCTACGACGGGCGGCAGGCGGCGCTTGCCAGTCCGGGAGCGGAGTGATTCGCAAACGGTGATCCGGAGCGGGGAGCGGGCTTTCCCTTGAAGCCAGCCCGCGTTGGCCTGTGTACCATGGCTCGGGTTCCCCGATGCCGTTCAGCTGATGTCGCCACTTCGTCGATGTGTCCTGGTGCTGGCCGTGATGCATGGCGGTGGCAGTGCTGCGCACGCGGCAGAATCCTTGAAGCAGTCGCTGGCCCGGGCGGCACCCCGGGCCGATCCGAACGTCATTGGCCTGGCCGTCGATGCCGTGCAATGTGCCGCGGGAATGGGTCATCCGTCCGCAAACCGGCTCGCCGTCATCGACTACTCGCGCCCCTCGGTGGAACCGCGCCTGTGGATTTTCGACCTCGGGCAAAGGCGCTTGCTGCACGCCGAGTGGGTCGCCCATGGGCGCAATTCCGGTGAAAACCTAGCCCGTTCGTTTTCCAACCAGCCGGGCAGCTTCGAGTCGAGCCTGGGATTGTTCCTGACCCGCGAGTCCTACGACGGGCATAACGGTTACTCCCTGCGCATGGAGGGTCTCGATCCCGGGTTCAACGACCTCGCGGCGGAGCGGGCCATCGTCATGCACGGGGCCTCATACGTGAATACCGGATTTTTCCGGGCGCAGGGCCGTCTCGGCCGCAGCCAGGGATGCCCTGCCGTGCGACCGGAAGTCGTCCGCCCGATCATCGACAGCATCAAGGATGGGCAGTACGTATTTTCGTACTACCCGGACCCGGGATGGCTCGCTGCGTCCCCATACCTGCATTGTGGCTCGCAGCGCATGGCGGCACGCACGCGGGACCTCGCCACCGTCGGCGGGGACGGGTTTGCCGCCGACGCACCGGATCTGCGTTGACACTCGCAGGCTGGAGCGCAGGTGCAGTTCGAGCCGGGGTCACCGGTGGAACCGCGGCGCTTTGTCAGTGTCAAGCCCACACGTCCACATGACGGTCACTTCACAGGTTGGGAGCTCCTGATGGCGCTTGGCTGGGGATGGCGAATCCAAGTTGCCGTGTTCCTCGCCGGCTTCGTGCCGGCACTGCCGGCCGCGCAGGCCGTCGCCACGCCAGCGCCTGCTAGCAAGGATGCGACCGGGAAGGCGAAGGATGCGAGCACCGGCAAGTCCGCACCAGCAACGGCCAAGCCGTCGCCAACGCCTGCGCGGGCCAAGGCGGGCGAGGCGAGGGACGGGCAGGCAGCCGCCGCGGCGGCGGAACCTCCGAAGTGCAAGCCCGGAACGCGGACCTCGGCCTACAAGCTCCTCAGCACCTTTCGCGACTGCGCGGACACGCCCGAGATGGTGCGCCTGCCGGGCGGAAAATTCAGGATGGGTGAAACCAGCGACATGGGCCTGACCTACGAACAGCCGGTTCACGAAGTAACGGTGCCCTCGATTTCCATCGGCAAGTACGAGGTCACGTTCCTGGAGTGGGATGCCTGCTACGCCGACCGCTTCTGCCAGAAACGGCCGGACGACAAGGGCTGGGGGCGCGGCTACCGTCCCGTGCTCAACGTGAGCTGGGTGGATGCACAACAGTACGTCACCTGGCTGAGCCGGAAGACCGGGCAGCGCTACCGCCTGCCCAGCGAGGCGGAATGGGAGTACGCGGCGCGGGCAGGCACCGAAACCCGCTTCTACTGGGGCGACTCGTCCTACGCCGCCTGCGACTTTGCGAATACTTTCGACGTTGCCGGACATGCCGTGCGCCCCAACTGGTACTGGAGCATGCAATGCCTGGACGGCTTCAGGTTCACGGCGCCCACCGGCAGCTTCCCGCCCAATCCATGGGGCCTGTTCGACATGGCAGGCAACGTCTGGGAATGGGTGCAGGACTGCTGGCACAGCGACTACACCGGCGCGCCCAGCGACAGCTCGCCATGGCTCGGCGGAAATGACGCGGACTGCGAGAAGCGGGTCAACCGTGGCGGCGGCTGGGGCAACCACCCGCGCACCCTGCGTTCGGCCAAGCGCGATGCGGATTCTGCCACCGGCTACGGCGATGGCTTCGGGTTCCGCATCGCCCGCGACCATGCGCCCGACGAAGTCGAATCACCGGCAAAGGCGGTGTCCGCGCCCTCCGCTGCCGGGACCTTGCCCCCCAAGGGCGCCCCATGATGTTCGAACGCCGCCCTGTATCACCACTAAAACGGTCCGGCCGTCGCGTCCCGACGCCGCACCCCCAAAGGAGTCTTTCCCCATGCGCACCCTGTCTCCCCTGATTGCGGCATCCCTGCTGGCGGTTGCGAGCTGGACGGTCACAGCCGGGCAAAGCCTGGAAGACGTGATCGCCGGTAAGCATCGCCCGGCGGAAAACCGTGCACGCGATGTCTATCGCCACCCGCTCGAAACCCTGCGCTTTTTTGATATCAAGCCCGACCAGCGCGTCGTCGAAGTCTGGCCAGGCGGAGGCTGGTACACGGAAATCCTCGCGCCCTACCTGCGCGAATCGGGCCAGTACATCGCCGCGGGCTTCGTCGTAGACGCCAGTACGCCCAAGTACCGGGTGGAGATGATGGAAAGCCTGGTGGCGTCAATGGCCGCATCCCCCGAAATCTACGGCAAGCCGATCGTCACGGCCCTGGGCGCTCCGAGCGCCTACGAGGCGGCCCCGGCGGGCACGGTTGATCGCGTGCTGACCTTCCGCAACGTGCACAACTGGCTGAAGGCAGGCTACGAGGCGCCGATGTTCAAGGCGTTCTACGACGCGCTCAAGCCGGGCGGCGTGCTCGGCGTGGTGGAGCATCGCGCCAGGCCCGGCACACCGCTCGAAAAGATGAAAGCCTCGGGCTACGTGACCGAGGCCAAGGTGATCGAACTCGCCACCGCGGCGGGCTTCACGCTCGACTCGCGTTCCGAGATCAATGCCAACCCCAAGGACAGCGCCGACCATCCGGAAGGCGTCTGGACGCTCCCGCCCATCCTTCGCCTCGGCGACAAGGATCGCGAAAAATATCTGGCCATCGGCGAGTCGGACCGCATGACGCTTCGGTTCGTGAAGCCCAAGGCGGAATGATCGTCCCCTGGCTTGAACGATGAGGGTCAACTCATGCCATCTAGCGCGACCCCTGCCGCAGAGCACATCAGAACGCGCGGCAGCTCGGTTCAAGGCTTGAGATCCGGATAACCGCATCTGCGGCGATCCATGCGAACGCTTCCGGCCGCACTCCCGACCGTAGCCGGGCTGGCCTTGATCTCAAATGGAAGACACCACGGCGGAGGCCACCAGCACGGGACCACTCGGGCCCTTGCCGGTCTTGGAGCCGCCGGTGGGTTCCAGGCTGATGGCGACTTTCCCGCTGCCCTTGGGCTTCAGGCCCGACGGCAGCGAGCCTTGCACGCCGCCGTTTCGCGGCAGCAGCCCCAGCGAGGTGACCCCGCCGGCGTCATCCAGCCACCACAGCTCGTAATCCTGATCCTTGCCCAGCTTGGAGGCGGCATTGGCGCTGACCCGGATCGAGCGGGAGTCGGGCAGCACGCTCACGGTCCACTGCGCGTCCTCGTTCGGCAGTCGCACCGCCGCCACGTAAGCCTGTACGGGTACCGGTACCTTCACCTTGATCTTGACCGGCACCGGGACCTCGACGCGCACCGGCACCTCGACGCGGACGGGGACTTCCACCCGCACCGGCACTTCGACGCGGACGGGGACTTCCACCCGCACCGGCACTTCCACCCGCACGATCCTCGGTTCCGGGATGGGCGGCGGCGGAATCTGCATCTGCCGGTACAGCAGGGCGCCCAGCACCATGCTGGCGGCGGTCGAAAGGCCGGCCCAGCCCTTCCACAGGCCCACGTTGGCGGCCCTGGGCACAGGAGCGGGGACGATCGGCACGACCTTGGCGGCGCCCTGTCGCATCCGCTGCTGGATGCCGGTCCACACCACGTCGCGCGGGGCAACGTGCGGGTAGGCGACGGCACCGGCAAAGCGTTCCTCCCAGCGGCGCACTTCTTCGCGCAGCGCGGGATCCTGGGCCAGCAGGCGCTCGAAGCGCTTGCGCGCGGCGCCCTTGAGCGTTCCCAGAACGTACTCGGACGCCAGTGCCTGCCTGAGCGGGATCGACTGGTAGTTCATGTCATGTGTCCATGACTTCGCGCAGGCGGGCCAGCCCGCGGCGAACCCAGCTCTTGACCGTGCCCAGCGGGGCGTTCAGGCGCTCCGCCAGCTCCTGGTGCGTATACCCCTCGTAGTACGCCAGCAGCACGGCCTCGCGCTGCTCCGGCGGCAGTTCCCGCAGCCCGAGACGCATGCGCGCAATCCCCTGGCTCTCGCTGGCACGGGCCAGCGGGTCCTGCGAATCGTCGGCGAGCGTCATGGGCGGGAGCGTGTGCTCCTCTTCGCCATCGGGCAGCTCGACCTCGGGACGCTTGACGCGCAAAAGGTCCAGCGCACGATAGCGGGCCACGCTGAGCATCCACGTGAGTGGCGCCCCCTTCTCGCTGTCGTAGGTTTCCGCCTTTTGCCATATCTTGATGTAGCAGTCTTGTACGGCTTCTTCAGCCCAGTCGCGTCGCTGCAACATACGCAGCAGCAATCCGAACAGATGCGAACTGGTGAGGCGGTACAGCTCGGCGAACGAGCGCTCGTCCCCCGTCGCAGTGGCGATTAGCAGGCTCTTCAGCTGCTCTACGTCGGCCATTCGGGGTGATCGTCTCTTAATTATATTTTGCGCATCATAGCGGTACGCGACGCTAGGCAAGGCGATCGCGCCACTGTTTCACGGGGTGTGGTCGGTGCCGAGAATGGCGCATCCGTGACATTCATGAAAGCCGGGGCATCTTTTCCGCGTCCTATAATCCGGCTCGGTCCCGTCGAGAAAACGTCTTGAGCAACGCCCGATTTCCCGCCCTGCGGCCTCGCCGCCTGCGCCAGTCCGCGGCCATCCGCGCCATGGTGCGCGAAACCCATCTTGCCCCGGGGCATCTCATCCAGCCGCTGTTCGTTGCCGAGGGGGATCTTCAGGGGCCGGTGGCGTCGATGCCGGGCGTGGCGCGCATGGACATCGACGCGCTGGTGAGGGAATGCGCCGAGCTGCAGCGGCTCGGCGTGGGCTGCGTGGCGCTGTTCCCGGTGATTCCGCAGCCCCTGAAGAACGACGAGGGCAACGAGGCGCTCAACCCCGAGGGCCTGGTGCCGCGGGCGGTCAAGGCCGTCAAGCGGACCTGCCCGGGGTTGGCGGTGATGGTGGACGTGGCGCTGGACCCGTTCACCTCGCACGGTCACGACGGCGTGCTCGACGCCGCCGGCGACGTGGCCAACGACGCCACGGTGGAGGTGCTGCGCCGGCAGGCGCTGGTGTACGCGCGGGCAGGGGCCGACATCCTCGCGCCCAGCGACATGATGGACGGGCGCGTCGGCCAGATCCGCGAGGTGCTGGAGCGCGACAGCCAGAAAAACGTGCTGATCCTGTCGTACGCGGCCAAGTACGCGTCGAGCTTCTACGGGCCGTTCCGCGAGGCGGTGGGCTCCTCTCGCAACCTCGGCAAGGCCGACAAGCGCAGCTACCAGATGGACCCGGCCAACACCGACGAGGCGCTGCGCGAAGTGGCCCTGGACCTGGCCGAGGGCGCGGATATCGTCATGGTCAAGCCCGGCATGCCGTACCTGGACGTGGTGCGCCGGGTCAAGGAGCGCTTCGAGGTGCCGGTGGCCGCCTACCAGGTGAGTGGCGAGTACGCCATGCTGCACGCCGCGATCGCCAACGGCTGGCTGGACCGGCGCAGTGCGCTGATGGAGGCGCTGCTGTGTTTCCGGCGCGCCGGCGCCGACCTCATCTTCACCTACTACGCCAGGCAGGCCGCGGTCTGGCTCGCCGAAACGCACTGAAATCTCACATGGACCGTTACGCCGTCATCGGCCAGCCCATCTCGCACTCGCGCTCGCCGCTCATCCACGCGCAATTTGCGCAGCAGACGAAACAGGCCTTGAGCTACGAGGCCATCGAGATCGCACCCGCGGCGCTAGCCCTGGAACTCAAGCGGCTGCACGGCGAGGGCTTTTGCGGGCTCAACATAACGCTGCCGCACAAGCAGGCCGTGGCCAGGCTGTGCGAATCGGTCTCGGCGCGGGCGCAGCTGGCCGGCGCAGTCAACACCCTGGCACGCACCGAAACCGGCTGGACCGGCGACAACACCGATGGCGAGGGCTTCCTGGCCGATCTGGCGCGGCTCGGCATCGACGTTCGCAGTCGCAGCGTGCTGATCCTGGGCGCGGGCGGTGCGACGCGCGGAATCCTCGGCCCGCTGCTGTCGCTTGGGTCCGCATCGGTGGTGGTGTCAAACCGCAACCCCTGGAAGCCCGAAGAACTCATGGAGCTGTTCAAGCCGGTGGGAGCAGTCGTTCCGCGCACCCATATCGCGCTCAAGGGCGACCGCTTCGACGTCATCCTCAACGCCACTTCCGCCGGCCACCAGGGCGTGATGCCCCCGCTGCCGGGCCCGCTGCTGGTGCCTGGCGGGATCTGCTACGACCTCAGCTACGGTGCGGCGCACGCGCCGTTCGCCGCCTGGGCCCACAGGCAGGGCGCGGGCCGGATCGAAGATGGCCTGGGCATGCTGGTCGGGCAGGCTGCATCGGCGTTCCAGCTTTGGCGCGGACTGCGGCCGCAAACGTCGCCGGTGATGGACGTGCTACGCCGGCAGATGCAGCTGGACGCCAGCGCCGACGAGCAGGTTGCAGGCCACCAGCCGGTGCGCCGGCACCACGTGGAACTGCCGCCGCAGGACTGATCCCCCCGGATCGAAGAGGTTGCCCGGGGCCTACCGCAGCCTACCCGCTGCCTACCGCTGCCTACTTGGATTCCGCGACCTGCTTGCCTTCGCCGGATCGCGCGGCCGGCGACGTCCATTGCGCCGCAAGGATGCCGATCTCGTAGAGGATGTATGTGGGCACCGCCAGCAGGAACTGCGACAGGATGTCCGGTGGCGTCAGCACGGCCGCCACCACGAAACAGCCCACCAGTACGTATTGGCGCTGGGCCTTGAGCTGCGTGGTGGTGACGAACCCGGTGCTGACCATGAGCACGATCGCCACCGGCGTCTCGAACGCGAGGCCGAAGGCAAGGAAGATCGACAGGATGAAGTTCAGGTACTTGTTGATATCGGTCATCACCGCGACGCCCTCGGGCGCCACGCTGACCAGGAACTTGAACACCGTTGGCAGCACAAGGAAGTACGCCATCGCGATGCCGGCGTAGAACAGCAGGGTGCTGGACAGCAGCAGCGGACCAACCAGGCGCCGCTCGGTCTTGTAGAGGCCGGGCGCCACGAACCCCCACATCTGGTACAGCGACCATGGCATGGACAGGACAACCGCCAGCACGCCGGCCAGTTTCAATGGCGCAAAGAACGGGGACGCGACCTCGGTCGCGATCATCGACGTGCCCTCCGGCATCAGCCGCATCAGCGGCTGGGCGGCGAAAGCGTAGATTTCCTTGGAGAAATACGCGATGGGACCGAAGACGACGGCAACGCCATAGAACATCCTGAGAATGCAGTCCCGCAACTCCATCAGGTGCATCAGGAGCGGCAGATCGGGCGTTGACGCTTCGGTGCGCTCCTCGTTCAGATTGCGTTCGTCGTATCCGCTCACGGTTTCTTCGCCGTATCCCGCATGGCGCTTTGATTCATGTTCTGAGATTCACGCTCGACGGACGCCTCCGCTTCCTTGAGCGCGCTCTTGGCTTCCTGCAGCTGGCGCTTGATCTCGATCACGCTGGTTTCGCGATCGAGCTCGGCCGACAGCGTGCGCATGTACGACTTGGCTTTTCCCGCCCAACGCCCCACGGAGCGGGCCAGCTTGGGGAGTTTCTCCGGGCCAAGCACGACCAGTGCTACCACGAAGCACATGGCCAGTTCCGAAAAGCTGATGTCGAACAAGGCTGGGTCCTAGACCTTGTTGGATTCGCGGGCCGCTTCCTCAGCGGTCTTCTGCTCGGCGGTCAGGACGCCGGGATCCTTGGGCGCATCGCCCTCGGCCTCGCCTTCCTTCATGGCGCCCTTGAAGTTCTTGATGGCGCCGCCGAGGTCGCCGCCGAGGTTGCGCAGCTTCTTGGTGCCGAACACCAGAACGACGATCGCCAGCACGATCAACCAGTGCCAGATGCTGAATGAACCCATGATATCGTCTCCTAACCAGCTGAAATCGCTGTGAATTATCGTCTATTGTGCACGACCGGCCTTCTCGGCGTGGCCGGAGAGCAGGGTGCGTCTGTCCAACTCTACGGCCAGATCGCCCGGAAGGATGCCTTCGCGCGCCATCAGGACGAACACGTGGTAAATCAGGTCAACCATCTCATGGACCATTTCCGGCTTGGAACCGTTCTTGGCGGCAATCAGGGTTTCGGCGGATTCTTCGCCGATTTTCTTCAAGATGGTGTCGAGGCCGCGCGAATAAAGACTCGCGGCATACGAAATTTTGGGGTCGGCAGACTTGCGGTCTTCCAGCGTGGCGTACAGCGTGTCCAGGGCCCGGCCGAGCTCGCTCACGGTGGCGCGCTCAGATGACGAAGGCCGGCAGGGCCTGTTCGCGCACGCGCACGCCGCGTTCGGCCAGGAAGCGCTTGGCCTCGCCGATGCTGTAGGTGCCCTGGTGGAAGATGCTGGCGGCCAGCACCGCGTCGGCGTGCCCTTCCTGCAGGCCGGCGACGAGGTGATCCAGTTGGCCGACGCCACCGGAGGCGATCACGGGGACGGGCACGCGGTCGCAGATCTCGCGCAGCAGTTCCAGGTCGTAGCCTTCCTTGGTGCCGTCGCGGTCCATGCTCGTCACCAGCAGTTCGCCCGCGCCTTTCTGCACCATGCGCGACGCCCACTCGATGGCATCGATCCCGGTGCTCTTGCGTCCGCCGTGGGTGAAGATTTCCCAGCGCGGCGGTTCCTTCTTCTTGTTGACGCGCTTGGCGTCGATGGCCACCACGATGCACTGCACGCCGTAGCGGTCGGCGGCCTCGGACACGAAATCCGGGTTGCTGATGGCCGCGGTGTTGATCGACACCTTGTCGGCCCCGGCGTTGAGCAGCGCGCGCACGTCGGCACTGGTGCGCACGCCGCCGCCGACCGTGAGCGGAATGTAGATCTCGCGCGCCACGGCCTCCACGGTCTTGAACAGGGTGGGACGGTCGTCGGAGCTGGCGGAAATGTCCAGGAACACCAGCTCGTCGGCGCCCTGGCGGTCGTAGCGGCGCGCCACTTCCACCGGGTCGCCGGCATCGCGCACGTCCTCGAACTTCACGCCCTTGACGACGCGGCCGCGGTCGATGTCCAGACAGGGGATGACTCGTTTTGCCAGCATCGGAAAGGACTCGTGGAAAGCGGCGCCGCCGTGGGAATGGCCTACTGCGCGGCCGCCAGGCATTCCTTCAGGGTCAGGCCGCCCTCGTACAGCGCGCGGCCAATGATGGCGCCCACCACGCCCTCACCCTCCAGTTCCTTGAGGCGGCGCACGTCGTCCAGCGAGGACACGCCGCCGCTGGCGATGACCGGCGTGTTCACCGCGTTGGCCAGGCGGCGGGTGGACTCCATGTTGAAGCCCTGCATCATGCCGTCGCGGCCGATGTCGGTGTAGATGATGGCTTCCACGCCGTCGCGCTCGCAGTGCTGCGCCATTTCCACCACGTCGTGGTGGGTGAGCTTGGACCAGCCATCCAGCGCCACGCGGCCGTCCTTGGCGTCCAGCCCCACGATGATGTGGCGCGGATATTCCAGGCAGAGGTCGTGCAGGAAGTGCGGCGTGTTGACCGCCTTGGTGCCGATGATGACGTACGACACGCCGGCGTCCAGGTAGCGCTGCACGGTTTCCTCGTCGCGGATGCCCCCGCCGATCTGCACCGGAATCTTCACGGCCGCCACGATCTGCTCGACCACCTTGAGGTTCACCGGCAGGCCCTTGAGCGCGCCATCCAGATCCACCACGTGCAGTCGGGCGGCGCCTTCATCGGCCCAGCGCTGGGCAACGCTGACGGGATCCTTGGAGAAGACGGTGACGTCGTCCATCCGCCCCTGACGGAGACGAACGCATTCTCCGTTCTTGAGGTCAATTGCAGGTATCAACAACATGCTGACGTGCCGGCCGAGTGTGATCGCAAAAGTAGGGCACAGCTTGGGCGCTTGGTTGCGCCTTTAATAATGAGTCCCCGTAGGCAACGGACTGTGCCTCAACGCTGTACGCCCGGCAATAGGGAGGCGGCTGGACGCTCAGGGCACGCCATCCCATTGGGCGAAGTTGGACAGCAGTTGCAGGCCGGCGCCCTGGCTTTTCTCCGGGTGAAACTGGAAGGCCACGATGTTGTCGCGCGCCACGGCACAGGCGAAGCGGTGCACGTAATCGGCCGTGCCGATGGCATCGGCCGGGCGCTTGGGGCGCGCATGGTAGCTGTGCACGAAATAGAACCAGCTCTGGTCCGGAACGCCATTCCAGATGGGATGCGCGCGGTCCTGCCGCACGCGGTTCCAGCCCATGTGCGGCACCTTGAGCCGGTCGGCGGCGCCATCGTTGGGCGGATCGGCGAAGCGCACCACGTCGCCCTCGAACAGTCCCAGCGCCGGAACGCCGCCGTTTTCATCGGAGAATTCCAGCATCACCTGCATGCCCAGGCAGATGCCGAGCATGGGCACTTTCTGCGAGGCTTCCAGCACCAGCTGATTGAGATCGAGCCGGCGCAGTTCGTTCATGCAGCAGCGCACGCCGCCCACGCCCGGCAGCACCAGCTTGTCGCACTTGAGCAGCTTTTCGGGATCGAAGGCGATCTCGATGCGGTCCGAGCCCGCCACGCGCTCCAGCGACTTGCCCAGCGAGTGCAGGTTGCCCATGCCGTAATCAATGATGCCGATGACAGCCATTGGTCTTAACGCCTAGAGCGATCCCTTGGTGGACGGCATGATGTCCGCCATGCGCGCGTCCGGCGTGCAGGCCATGCGCAGGCCGCGGCCGAAGGCCTTGAACACGGTTTCCGCGATGTGGTGGGCGTTGCGCCCGCGCAGCGCATCCACGTGCAGGCTCACCTTGGCGTGGTTGACGAAGCCCTGGAAGAACTCGCGGAACAGGTCCACGTCGAAGTCCGCAATGCGGGCACGCGGGAATTCCACGAACCACTCCAGCCCGGGCCGGCCCGACAGGTCCACCACCACGCGCGACAGGGCCTCGTCCAGCGGCACGTAGGCGTGGCCGTAGCGGGTGATGCCCTTCTTGTCGCCCACGGCCTTGTCGAAGGCCTGGCCGAGGGTGATGCCGATGTCTTCGACCGTGTGGTGCGCGTCGATGTGCAGGTCGCCGGTGGCCTGCACCAGCAGGTCGATCAGGCCGTGGCGCGCCACCTGGTCGAGCATGTGATCCAGGAATGGCAGGCCGGTGGCCAGCTGCGCCGCGCCCGTGCCGTCGAGATTGACCTCGACCTTGATCGTCGTTTCACGCGTTTCGCGGGAAACGCTGGATTTGCGGGCTTGCATGGTGGCTGGCGGCGCTTTCGGGGCGCAAGGATAGCGGGTGACGGCCGCGTTTTGAAATTCAGGCGGCGGCGCCTGCTCATAGATCGTAACCGCGCTCGTTATGCTGCGCCGTGTCCAGGCCGGTGGATTCGTCTTCGGGCGTCACCCGCAGACCCATCAATGCGCCGACCAGTTTCAGCAGGCCATAGGTCACGGCCACGGTGTAGGCGCCGGTTGCGAGCACGCCCAGCGCCTGTACGCCGAGCTGCGAGGCCATGTCCATGCCCTCCGCGTAGCCCTGGCCGCTGAACGGGCCGAGCGCGGCCGAGGCAAAGATGCCGGCCATCAGCGTGCCGATGATCCCGCCCACGCCATGCACGGGGAACACGTCGAGCGAATCGTCCACGCCCAGCCGGCGCTTGAGGAAGTTGGTGGCGTTGAAGCACACCACGCCCGCCACCGTCCCGATGACCAGCGCCCCGCCCGGCCCAACGTACCCCGAGGCCGGCGTGATGGTGCCGAGCCCCGCCACCATGCCGGTGACCGTGCCCAGGGCCGAGGGCTTGCCGTAGCGAATCCATTCGATGACCGCCCAGGCCGCCGCGCCGGCCGCGGCGGACACGTGCGTCACCAGGATCGCCATCGCCGCGTTGCCGTTGGCCGCCAGCGCCGAGCCGCCGTTGAAGCCGAACCAGCCCACCCACAGCATGCCGGCGCCGGTCACCGTCATGGTCATGTTGTGCGGCAGCATCGCGGTATGCGGAAAGCCGTGGCGGCGGCCCAGGGTGATGGCGGCAACCAGCGCCGCCGTGCCTGCGGTGACGTGCACCACCGTGCCGCCGGCAAAATCGAGCAATCCCATCTTGTAGAGCCAGCCGTCGGAAGCCCACACCCAGTGGCACACCGGCGCGTAGACCAGGATCGCCCACAGCGCGGAGAACAGCAGCATGGACGAAAACTTCATGCGCTCGGCAAACCCGCCCACCACCAGCGCCGGCGTGATCACGGCAAAAGTGAGCTGGAACATGGCGAAGGCCGATTCCGGCACCGTGCCGCTGGCCGACGCTTCGGCCACGCCCGCAAAGAACACCTTCCCCAGCCCGCCAAGGAGCGGCCCGCCCGGCGCAAACGCGAGGCTGTACAGAAACAGTACCCACAGCAGCGTGACCACGCAGGTGATGGCAAAGCACTGCATGAGCACCGACAGCACGTTCTTGGTGCGCACCAGCCCGCCGTAGAACAGGGCCAGGCCCGGCAGGGTCATGAACAGCACCAGCGCGGTAGAGGTGAGGATCCAGGCGGTATCGCCGGTATTGAGGTCCTGGGCCGCGGCCACGGACGGCATTGCGGCAAGGGCCGCGAGGCTCCATCGGTTCATGCTTCTCCCATCGGGCGCCCGCGTCTACTGGCCGGCGTCCCGCTCCAAGGTGTGGGTGATGGCGCGCGATCCGTGGATGCGCGCCTTGTTGCTGATGTCGTTGTTTGGCTTGCTGTTTGTGGCCTGGCGGGTGCTGGCCAGATCTTTAGACCGCGTCCACGCCCGACTCGCCGGTGCGGATGCGAACCGTCTGGTCCAGGTCGTAGACGAAGATCTTGCCGTCGCCGATCTGCCCGGTCTTGGCGCTCTTGGCGATGGCATCCACCGCGCGGTCCACCATGTCCGGCGCCAGCGCCACTTCCAGCTTGATCTTGGGCAGCAGGTCCACCGTGTACTCGGCGCCGCGGTACAGCTCGGTGTGCCCTTTCTGGCGCCCGAAGCCACGCACCTCGGTCACGGTCATGCCCTGCACGCCGATGTCGGCGAGCGCCTCGCGGACGGCGTCGAGCTTGAAGGGCTTGATGACGGCGATGAGCATTTTCATGACAAATCCCTGATTGCGCAGAAGCTCGTGAACGGAAGGCAGCCTGTCGGCCGGAGTTTAACCAACTCGGTCCCGTGAATCAGTTTTCGTGCCGGATCGGCGCACGGCCAGCCGCTCAGCCCACCGCTCAGCCCAGTGGCAGCACCTGCTCGCGATGGAATTGCAGGATGCGCCGGTAGGCATCGGGGTCCTTGACGTGGACCATGCCGCCTTCGCGCGGATGCACCCAGTCGTACAGCCGCGACAGGTAGAAGCGCAGGGCGGCGGCGCGCAGCACCAGTCGCCAGGCTGCGGCTTCGGCCGGCGTGGTGTCGCGGCGCGACCGGTAGGCCGAGATCATGGCGCGGGCGCGCTCCGCATTGGGCTGTCCGTGGCTGTCGAAGCACCAGTCGTTGACGGTAATGGCCAGGTCGTACAGCAGGCTGTCGTGGCAGGCGTAGTAGAAGTCGATCACGCCGGTGAGGCGGTCATCCACGAACAGCACGTTATCGCGGAACAGGTCGGCGTGGATGATGCCCTGCGGCAGGGCGCAGAGATCCAGGTCCGCCTGCGCCTCCAGCTCGGATTCGATCAGCGCGCGGGCATCGGCGGCCAGGTGTGGCAGCAGGCCGCGCGCGGTTTCGGTGCGCCAGGCCGCACCGCGCGAATTGAGCGCGCGGCCCGCAAACGAGGCGGTGGCGCCATGCATCTCGCCCAGCACGGCGCCGGTGGCGCGGCATTGTGCGAGCGTGGGAAACAGCACGCTCTGGCCGACCAGGCGATGCACCAGCGCCGCCGGCCGCCCGTTGAGCGTGACCAGGCTCTGGCCGCTGTGCGTTGCCAGCGGCGCGGCGCTGGGAAACCCGTGCGCCGCCAGGTGCTGCATCAGGCTCAGGAAAAACGGCAGGTCCGCATAGTTGAGCCGCTCGAACAGCGTCAGCACCCAGCGCCCGTCGTCGGTATCCAGGAAGTAGTTGGTGTTCTCCACGCCCTCGCCAATGCCCTGGAAGCCCACCACCTCCCCCACGGGGTACTGCCTGAGGAACTCGGCCAGCTCGGCGTGGCTGACCTTGGTGAAGACGCTCATGCGAAATAGGGTCCAGGAGGGCTCAGCGCTTCCAGAAGCTGGGCGTGAAAACGATCAGCAGCGTAAAAATTTCGAGCCGTCCCAGCAACATCGTGAAGGTCAGGATCCACTTCCCGAAGTCGCTGACCGACGCCATGGACGCGTTGAGCGGCCCCAGGCCAGGACCGGCGTTGTTGATGCAGGCGGCGACGGCCGAGAAGGCGATGACCGGTTCGAGTCCCGTTGCCATCATCACGAACGTGAGCAGGATGGTCAGCCCGATGTAGACGGAAAAAAAGCCGCCGACGGCGTACACCACCGCATCGTCCACCACCTTGCCGCCGAGCTTGAGCGGAAGCTCGGCGGTGGGATGGATCAGGCGCTGGATCTCGCGCTGGGCCTGCTTGCCGAACAGCATCAGGCGCACGACCTTCACACCGCCGGACGTGGACCCGGCGCAGCCCACCATGAACATGGTCAGCATCAGCATGGTCGGCACGTAGGACGGCCACAGGCTCGGGTCCGCGGTGTTGAAGCCGGTGGTGGTGCCGTAAGAGATCACGTGGAAAAACCCCTTCCGGATCGACGTGTAAGAGCTGTCGAAAACCTGGAACAGCACGAGCGGGATGCACACCAGCGCCGACAGGATCAGCACGATGGCAAGGCAGGTGCGGAACTCGGAGTCGCTCCAGTAGGCGCGCAGGCTGTGGCTGCGCCATACCGCGAAGTGCGTAGCGAAGTTGATGGTGCCCAGCAGCATGAACAGCATGGCCACCCATTCGAGCGTGGGATTGTTGTAATAGCCAAGGCTGGCGTCGTGGCTCGAGAACCCGCCGGTGGCAAGGGTCGAAAAGGCGTGGATCAGCGCGTCGAACGGCGTCATGCCCACGCCCCAGTAAGCGAGGCCGCAGGCCACCGTCAGCGCAAGGTAGACGAGCCACAGCACGCGCGCCGTCTCGGTGATGCGCGGGGTGAGCTTGGCGTTCTTCATCGGCCCCGGCGTCTCGGCCCGGTACAGCTGCATGCCGCCGATGCCCAGCATGGGCAGCACGGCCACGGCGAGCACGATGATGCCCATGCCGCCCAGCCAGTGCAGTTGCGCGCGGTAGTAGTTCAGGGCCCGGGGCAGGTCGTCGAGCCCGCTGACCACCGTGGTCGCGCCGGTGGTCGTGAGGCCGGACACGGCTTCGAACATGGCATCGGTATAGGTGTGCCAGGCCTCGTCGGCAGCGTAGAGCGGGATGGCACCAAAGGCGCCCAGCACGGTCCAGAACAGGACCGTGATCAGGAAGCCGTCGCGGGTCTTGAGCTCCGCCCGTTCGTTGCGTGCCGGCCACCACACCACGGTGCCGGTCACGAAGGTGATCCACATGCCGATCAGGAACGGCTGCGTGGTTTCCGCCTCGAACAGCTGGTCGACCACGATGGGCGGGACCATCGTGAAGCTGAACAGCATCAGCAGGATGCCGGTGATGCGCTGGACGGCAACGAAGCGGTGAAGCCGGGTGCTGTATTGCTTGAGATAGGGCACTGACGGACCGTCAGAAGAAGCTGAGTCCGACCTGGAACAGCTTTTCCACATCCTGGGTGTGTTTGCGGTCCACGATGAACAGGATGACGTGATCCTCGGCCTGGATCACCGTGTCGTGGTGGGCAATGATGACCTCATCCCCGCGCACCACGGCGCCGATGGTGGTGCTGGGCGGCATCTTGATCTCCTCCAGCCGGCGGCCCACGACCTTGGACGTCTTGCGGTCGCCATGCGCCACGGCCTCGATGGCCTCCGCCGCGCCCCGGCGCAGCGAATGCACGCGCACCATGTCGCCCCGGCGGACATGCGCAAGCAGGGCCGAAACGGTTGACTGCTGCGGCGAGATGGCGATGTCGATGGCCCCGCCTTCCACCAGGTCCACGTACGACAGCCGGTTGATGAGCGAAAGCGCCTTGCGCGCGCCCATGCGCTTGGCGAGCATCGCCGAGAGGATGTTCGCTTCATCGTCATTGGTGACCGCGCAGTACACGTCGCAGTCCTCGATGTTTTCTTCCGTCAGCAGGTCTTCGTTGGCCGCGTCGCCCCACAGCACGGTGGAACGGGTCAGCTGCTCGGACAGGAAGCGGGCGCGCTCCCGCGAGCGTTCAACCACCTTGACCTGCACCGTGTCTTCCAGCGCGCGCGCCAGACGCAGGCCGATGTTGCCTCCGCCGGCCAGGATCACGCGCCTCACCGGCCGATCCAGGCGGCGCAGCTCCGCCATGATCTTGGGGATGTGCTCGGCGGCCGCGATGAAGAACACCTCGTCCTCGGCCTCGATGATGGTGTCGCCCTCGGGAATGATCGGCCGTCCGCGGCGGTAGATGGCGGCAACGCGCGCGTCGATGCCCGGCAGGTGCTGCGGAAGTTCCTTCAGCTGCCGGCTCACCAGCGGCCCACCGTAGTACGCGCGCACCCCCACCAGGCGCACGCGGCCGTCAGCGAAGTCCACCACCTGGAGCGCACCCGGATACTCGATCAGGCGCGAGATGTAATCCGTGACGAGCTGTTCCGGCGAGATGTGCAGGTCCACGCTCAGCGCGTTCGGCGCGAACAGTTTTTCCTCGGCAAGGTATTCGGAAGATCGCACGCGCGCGATCTTGGTCGGCGTCTGGAACAGCGTCTGCGCGATCTTGCAGGCGAGCATGTTGGTCTCGTCCGACTCGGTGACCGCGATGATCATGTCCGCATCATCCGCGCCGGCGCGGCGCAGCACTTCCGGGTGCGAGGCGTAGCCCTGCACGGTGCCGATGTCGAAGCGTTCCTGAAGGTCGCCGAGGAGGTTGGCGTCGGAGTCCACGACGGTCACGTCGTTGGCTTCGCTCGCCAGGTTTTCTGCCAGCGTCGCGCCGACCTGCCCGGCGCCCAGGATGATGATTTTCACAGCGTCGGACTTACACGGCGCTCATGCAGGATGGGTGACATGCAAGGAGCGCCCCGTCCGGCACACCCTCGCAGCGACTTGCTCTGGCGATGGAAGCATCCCCTGGTTTCGTGCCGGGCCCACGTTGCAGGCCTGGCAAATTGGTCTGATCGATCATTGGATGGCCGCTGCATGTTGTCGCGCCCCCGCGGCGGCCCGCACCATACCCTTGGCAATATTGCAGTGCAAGAAAACGCGCCGGTGGCGCAAGGCGATCCGCGCACGATCACTCGCTGACGATCGCCCCGTTATTACGAAAAGCAGTCACGGCACGCGGCCGGGCGACGACGGCTCCGAAACACTCCTTACGGCTGGCCGGGAGCCAGGTAAAGGTCGAAGCGCGCCTGCGTGCCGCTGAGCACGGACTGCGGTGCCCGGCCGCCCAGCCATTGCCCCCTGAGGGGGCGCTTCACGGCCACGCGAGGCGCCAGCGTGCAGGCGTGGATCAGCAGTTCGGCGGCGTCCAGATCGTCGCCGGAGAGGTCGCGCAGCAGCTGCATTTCCTTCTGGGGAAGCGCGGTCTTGCCGTCGTCGGGGTACATGGGGTCGAGATAAGCGGCGTCGAAGGGGCCTTGATGGCGCATGACGTGCAGCGCGTCCGTGCCGACGATGCGGAGGCGCTCCGCCGCGGCGCGAAGTAGGGGATCGGTCGATTCGAATGCCCGCTGCTGCGCATCTCGCAGCAGCTCCACCACCAGCGGCTGGCGTTCCGCCAGCAGCACCGATGCGCCGAGCGCAGCCAGGGTGAAGGCGTCGCGCCCCAGGCCGCCGGTGGCATCCAGGACAGTGGCCGTCGGACGGCGATGCAGGCCGACGGCACGCGCCAGCAGCTGGCGCCGGCCGGAACGGATGCGGCTGCGCTGCTCGGGGCCGAGCCAGTCGATGAAAACCGGTTTCCAGTCGGGCCGATGTTCGGCGGCCAGGCCCAGGTGGCCGTTGCGCGGGTCCCGCACAAAACAAAAACCCCGGGCGTTGCCGCCCGGGGCCTGCCGCTCTCCCGCCCCGGGTTCAGCCAACCTTGGTCACGTCAAAGAACGTGGTCATGCGCTGGGCCAGCATGAGGTCGCCTTCGACCTGGAGCTTGCCGGTCATGAAGGCCTGCATGCCGTTGAGCTCGCCCTTGAGCAGGGCCACCAGGTCCTCGTCCTCCATGGTCACCGCGAGGTCGGGGCTGGCCGCGCTGCCCTCGCCCACGGCCAGCGTGCCGTTCCGGATGGTCACGTGCATCGGCGTGGAGCAGTTGAACTGGATGACGCAGTCGGTGCCCGCAGCGGAATCGGCATCGAACGCCTTGGGCAGAGTGCGAATCACGTCGGCAGCGGTCATGGGAAGTCCCCGTAGATCCGAACGGTAGCGTCCTGCCGGATGCTAGCCCGCGGTCCCCACCCTGACAACCGGGTTCCGCGCTTTGCGCGCAGCCGCCGCACACTCCCGCTCGCTGCTCCCGATGTCAGGGCGTTCCGCACCTCACCGGTGCGGAACGAATCGTCGGAAAACCGTCAGGACTCATGACGGGTGATCCCCTACGGTGTTCGCACCAACGGAGCGACGCATGACCATTCCGCAATCCGGCCCCCTGGCCCTCGACACGTACACGCACCATGGCGACTGGCAGATTCCGGCCGTGCATGCTGCCCAGCGCCAGTACCGATGGGCTACGGTCCTGGGCATGCGCGCGTTCATCCGGTACGACGACGTGCAGGCGCTGTTCAAGGATGGCAAGCATCTGCGCGCGCTCGGGCTCGACTGGCTGCGGGCCTCGGGAATTTCGGAGGGGCCACTGCGGGACTGGTGGAAGGAAATTTTGCCAATGACGGCGACAAGCATCGTCGTCTGCGCGCCCTGGTAGGCAAGGCTTTTGCGGCGCACAGCGTGGAGTCGCAGCGGGCGGACGTGACCAGTGTCGTCAACGCGCTCGGGGACCGGTTCGAGGAACAGGGCGAGATCGACGCGATTGCAGATTACGCGCACTGGATGCCGATTCGCGCCATCTGCCGTTTCTTCGGAATCCCGGAATCCGACGTTCCGATTTTCGAACGCTGGTCGGCAGATCTCAGCCTGGCGTTTTCGATCAGCATCGCGCCGGAGGCGCGCGCGAGGCTGGACCGTGCGGTCACGGGCATGTCCGCCTACGTTCGCGAGACCATCGCGTCGCGGCGCCGGCGACCGCAGAGCGATCTCGTCACCTCGCTGGTCGAGGCACGCGATCAGGGTGATCGCCTGACGGAGGATGAACTGGTGGCGATGATCGGCAACATCATCATGGGTGCGCACGACACCACCAAGTGCAGCATCGGCTGCACGCTGTTGAGTCTCTCGCGGCATCCCGACCAGTGGCGCAAGCTCTGCGCCGATCCTTCTCGCGTCGCGGCAGCTGCCGAGGAATCCTTGCGTCGCGATCCCGCGGCAATCTGGCTGATGCGCGTGGTCACCGCGCCGTTCACCTGCGGGGGCTTGAGCTTCGAGCCCGGGGATCGCTTCGTCATCAGTCCCCTCGGAGCCGACCACGATCCTGCGAAGTACCCGGATTCCCAGCGTTTCGACATGGACCGAAATGCGGGCGACCAGATGAGCTTCGGTCTGGGTCCGCATTTCTGCGTCGGATCGTGGATCGCGCGCATGTACGTGCAGGAAACCATCCGCATGTTCGCGTCGCGCTTTCCTGGTTTGCACTGCATCGAGGAAGAAGTGGCCTGGACGCCACTGTTCGAGTTCCGGCGGCCGGAACGGCTGCGCCTCCGCGCGATTCACTGATTGAAGCAGCCCGGGCGCGATCCGGGCGGACTCACGGCAGTAGAAGCAACGACAGCAACCATCCACCCAGGAAACCCAGGAGCACCCCATGGCAAACGGAAAGGAAATCGCGGAAATATCGCTCAAGGCAACGTCGCAGACCTACATCCCCGGACCGGCGAACAGCACGCTCGTGCAGGTGAATTTCGAAGGCACCTCGAACCATTACGGCACCGTGGCGCGAACGGCCACGTTCGCCAATGCCGGCGCCAAGAGCGGCACGTACAGCGTCAGCGGCGTGGGATACCTGGACAGCGGGGAAAGCGTCGGCGGCGTTGCGCAGGGGACGTTCGAGAGCATCGGCGTGCACAAGTGGCGCACTTCGGAAGTGTTCCTTTTCAGCAATGGCATTTCCGTGAACTTCGACGCCGTGCTCGATCTGGATTCCCGATCCTGGATCGGCAAGGTGTTCGAACGTCTCTGACGGGACTCGATTCCGGATTCACCCCGGCGACCACCGGTGCCGGTCGAGCGCGAGCAACTGCTCCCTGGCCTCCAGCAGGTCAGGGGTGCTGAAGCCCTCGGTGAACCCCTCGTAGCAGCGTTTGAGTAGCTCGCCGGCTGCCACCACCTGGTCCCGGCCCTGCCACAGCCGGGCCAGGCTGGTGGCAGCCCGCAGTTCCAGTGACCGGGCGCCCTGCGCACGCGCGACGGAGAGAGCCTTCTGGAAACAGGCTTCGGCGTTCTCCTGCGCGCGCGAGTCGCCGTCGACGAGCAGCAGTTCGCCACGCACCCGATGCAGTTCCGCCTCCCAGAATCGCTCGCCGGTCTTCTCCATGCCCTCGAACGCGCCTGCGAGCGTCGAACGGGCTTCGGCGTGGCGGCCGAAGCGGCGGTACTGCTCGGCCTCGATGACCGCATGCACGGAGTTCATGACCGCGGTCCGGTAACCCCGCCGCGCGGAACTCGCGGCGTCCAGCAGAGCCTGACCCTCTGCAAAGCGTCCAAGCATGCAGCACGCGAGCCCGAAGTGCTGCTGGGCATGCGCAAGCAACTCGACCAGTACATGCCGCTCGGCCAGCTCGGTGGCCTTGCGACCCCATTCCAGAACGGGTTCCGGTTCCCGCCGGAAGATCAGGATCGCGGTCATGCCCTGGGCGAGCGACCAGGTGATGGCGTGCGGATGCCTGGCCCGGGTGGAGCACGCTAGCGCGCGATGCATCGTCTCCAGCGCAGCGTCGGGCCGTCCCATCAACCACTGTGCGTGCATGAGCGCGATGAGCGGGTAGTTGTGCACGTCATAGGGCAGGATGCGCAGCACGGCGGTCGCGCGTTCGGGGGTCACCAGCGCATAGGCCTGCTCGCAGGTTTCCGCACAGGCGCTGAGGTGTCCGAGGTGCACCAGGGGCCGGCCGCGCGATGCCAGGCCCAGATGCCGGACGGTGTCGTCCCCAGTTTCACGACCCAGGCGTTCCAGTCGATCCGCCGATTCGAGCGCCGACAGGAACTCGGCGCGATTCCAGTGCATCACCGATATCTGGCACAGCGCCCGGGCCACCAGCACCGGGTCCTGCATGCGTTCGGCGAGTTCGCGCACGCGCTCGAAGAGGCTCCTGAGCTCAGCATGACCGTAGCCCGAGGTTGCAAGACGGCAATTCCCCAGGATCAGGCTCAGGTCCAGTTCGAGCTGCGTGCGCTGCGGCGTCTGCCCCAGCTGCGTGAGCAGTCGCAGCGCGTGTTCACAATGCGCGATGGCTTCCTGCATCGAGGTTGCGGCCTCGGATCGCTCTGCCGCCGCCTTGTACCAGCGCACCGCGGGCTCGACCAGATTTGCGCTCTCGAAGTGGGCGGCGAGAACCTCTGGCTCGCGCTGCGCACGCTCGGGGAAGTGGGTTTCAAGCGCCTGGGCAACGGCGCCGTGCAATCGTTCTCGCGCGGGCTTGAGCAGTGTCTCGTAGGCACTGTCGCGGATCAGCGCGTGCTTGAAGATGTAGCTGGCATCGGGGCGGCGATGCAGCAGGCCGGTGTCGGCGATGCGGTTGAGATGCTTCTGCAGCGTTGCGTCCGGCAGCCCTGCCACGAGCTGCAACAGGCGATAGGGTATTTCGCGGCCGATCACGGCCGCAGTCTGGATCAGCTCGCGCGCCGGACCGAGCCGATCCAGACGCGCCAGCAGCAGGCCGTGGAGGCTTCCAGGAATCGCAAGCTGTCCCAGCGGCACGGCGGCGTCCAGCCGTCCGTCGCGTTCGACGATCTGGCCGGATTCAAGCAGGGATCGGGTCAGCTCCTCGACGAACAGCGGCACGCCTCCGGCCTGCTCGAAGATCAGCCTGCTCAGCGTCGGCGTCAGCGTCGCACCACCGGTGAGGTCGCCCAGCATCTGTTCGACCTGCGACAGCAGCAGCGGGTCCAGGCTGCGCAGGTGCAGAGGCGGGCGAATCGGCCAGGGTGACTGGAACTCCGTGCGCGCGGTCATCACCAGCAGCACCGGCAAGCTCGCGATTCGACCCAGCACCTCGCCGAGAAAATCGAGCGAGGTGTCGTCAATCCAGTGCAGATCCTCGAAGGCAATGACCAGCGGCTGCTGGTGCGCGAGCCTTTGCAGCCAGTCCGCGAGCGTGCGCAACGTGCGCCGCCGTCTCAAGGCCGGCGCGAGCGTCAGGGCCGGGTATCGCGGAGGCAAGGGAATGCTCAGCAGCGGGCCGAGCAGCGGGACGGCCTGCGTGCTGTCGAGCCCCACGTCGGCGAGACCCTGTTCGAGGCGCTCCAGCCGCTGCGCATCGTTGTCGCCTTCTTTCATCGCCAGGCCGCGCTTGAGCAGCTCGACCAGCGGCTGGTAGGCGCTGTGGCGGTTCAGCGCGTCGGCTCGGCATTCGAGCCAGGAGTGCGCGCTGCCGGCAAGGCGGGCGCGAACCTCCAGCAGCAGCCGCGATTTGCCCAGGCCCGGTTCACCCGAGAACAGGATTGCCTGGCCCTCGCCGTTGATCGTGCTGCGCCAGCACTCGCTCAGCAGATCGATCTCCTGCTTGCGCCCGACAAAGGGCGTGAGGCGCGCGGCGGCCTCCAGCCGCGAGCGCACGCCGCTGGGCTGCAGCACCTGGTACACGCGCACCGGTTCCTTGAGGCCACGGATCTGCTGCGCGCCAAAGTTACGGGTCACGAACAGGCCGGGCACGAGGCGGAAACTCGCGTCGCTGATCAGGATGGTGTCCGGCTCGGCAAGGGCCAGCAGACGAGCGGCAAGATGCACGCTGGCGCCGGTGGCAACGGCCTCCCCCCGTGGACCGGCCTGGCCGACCACGACCTGGCCGGTGTGCACGCCGATGCGCAGCGAAAGTTTTGCCCCGGCCCGCGCCCGGGTGAGCGTGGCGAGCAGATCGCACGCGCAGCGCAGGGCGCGCTCGGTGTCGTCGTCATGCGCGACGGGATATCCGAAGTGCAGCAGCAGACCGTCACCAAACTGCTGGGCAACGCGGCCTCCGTAGCGGACGCAGATGGTTTCGGCCTGACGCTGGTAGTCGAGCAGCCGCTCGCGGAAGACCTCGGGCTCCAGTTGCTCCGACAGCTCGGCGGAGCCCACCAGGTCACAGAACAGCACGGCGAGCGGACGGCGTTCGGTGTCTCGACGCTCGGCGGCGGCATGCGCGGCCGGCGCTGCGGCCGTGTCCAGGGTGCGGACTGGTGCGGCAATGGGCGGCGTGGACGAGGCGGGCCCCGGCATGTCGACTTCCACCGAAGCCGAGAATCGGTAGCCGAAGCCGTGATGCGTGCGGATCAGCGTCTGTTCGCGATCCCCGATGGCCTCGCGCAGACGGGCGATGCACTTGGTCAGCGCGGCGTCGGTGATAATGCGGCCAGGCCAGACCGCGCGCACCAGGGCGTCCTTGGTCACGACGTTGCCGGCATGCACAAGCAGGTGCCGCAGGGCGCGGAGCGGTTTGGGCTCGATCTCGATGGTGCGGCTGTCGACCGTCAACGACAGGGCGCGTTCGTCGAACTCAGCGCGACCAAATCGCCAGCGCCGCGCTGCATCTTCCCCCGCCTCGTTCTGCCTCATGCTTGCGGCGCCCGGCGTCATCACTCCCCCTGTTCAGCTTACGCGCCGATGCGCAGCCGGAGAATCCCCGGGGGCCGCGAAGTCCGGGAAGCCCCGTTTGGAATCGAGACCTTCGTCACGCTTGACGCCGAGAGTCGCGAGCCGCGAGCGGGTCACCCCGAAAATCGGCACCATCCGCGAGTTGCCGCTGAACCGCTGAGCCGCGCCCGGCCCGCTTTCATTCACAGGAGACACCGATGACCGTGACCCCGCTGTATGCCGGCCTGCTGGCGCTGTGGTTTTTCGTGCTGAGCTGGCGCGTGGTGGCGCGGCGCCGCGCCGACAAGATCAACCTGGGCGATGGCGGCGACATGGACATGCAGCGCCGCATCCGCGGGCACGGCAATTTTGCCGAGTACGTGCCGCTGGGCCTGATCCTGATCGGCCTGCTGGAAATGAACGGCACCACGCCCATCTGGCTGCTGCACCTGCTGGGGCTGTCCCTGCTCGTGGGGCGCCTGCTGCACGGCTACGCGCTGAGCTTCACCGAGCAGTTCATGCCTGGCCGCGTCCTGGGCATGGTGCTGACCTTTCTCGTGCTGATCGTCGCCGGGGTGCTGTGCGCCTGGCATGGCCTGGCCTCGCTGATGCTGAGTGCCACGGCCTAGGGTTGCGATCGGGAGTTTTGCCCGCGCCCGCGCAGACGGCGCGGCAAGCGTCGGTGCTCAGCCGCGGTACCAGCGGCGGTTCAGGGCGTTGAGCACCAGCTCGGGGTATCTGGGCTTGCCGTAGCTGCCGTTGTAGCGGGCCAGGGCGTTGACGAGGTTGCCGCGCTCGCGGTCCAGGTAGAAGCGCAGGATGGTGCAGCCCATGCGCAGGTTGGTGCGGGCGTGGAACAGGTTGTCCTGCGCGCCGCCGATTTCCTTGAGCCAGAACGGCATGATCTGCATGTAGCCCTGGGCGCCGGCGCTGGAGATGGCAAAGCGGTCGAAGCGGCTCTCCACCTCGATCACCGCCAGCGCCAGCTCCGGCGGAATGCGCGCGCGCTGGGCTTCGCCGTGCAGCAGCCGCAGGAATTCGAGACGCTCGGCGTCGGACTTGATGTAGCGCCGCAGCCGGCCGGACATGTCGCTGAGCCAGACCTCGGCCTCGAAGCGGTCGCCGAAGCTGTCGGCATCGGCAATGGCCTGAGTGAGCAGGGCGCGAAGCTCGGGTTCGGGCTCGCCGGTCGGACCGGCCCAGGCGATGCGCGACGCACCCAGCAGGACGGCCAGCAGCACCCCTGCCAGCCGCCGCTTCACGCTCAGCCCGCCAGCTTCGCCAGCATCGCGGCCACGTTGCCTTCGATCATCTCGGCCTTGTCGGCGTCGCGCCGCTTGTACTCGTACTGGCCGTTGGCCAGGCCCTTTTCACCGATGACCACGCGGTGCGGAATGCCCACCAGGTCGGCGTCGGCGAACATGGGGCCGGGGCGCAGGCCGCGGTCGTCCAGCAGCACTTCCACGCCGGCGGCGTCGAGCTCGCCGTAGAGCTGTTCCGCGGCTTGGCCGACGCGCGCGGACTTGTCGGCGCCGATGGGGCAGATCAGCACGCGGAAGGGCGCGATGGCGTCGGGCCAGCGCATGCCGTTGGCGTCGAAGCGCTGCTCGATCACCGCCGCCGCCAGGCGCGACACGCCGATGCCGTAGCAGCCCATTTCCGGCGTCACCGCCTGGCCCTGTTCGCCCAGCACCGTGAACTCCATGGCCCGGGTGTACTTCTGGCCGAGCTGGAAGATGTGCCCGCCTTCAATGCCGCGGAAGAAGCGGATCTGGCCCTGGCCGTCGGGGCTGGCGTCGCCCTCGCAGACCTTGCGCAGGTCCGCGCCAGCGGGCACGGCGCAGTCGCGCGCCCAGTTCACGCCGCGCAGGTGGTGGTTGTCCACGTTGGCGCCGCAGACGAAATCGGCAATCTCCAGCGCCGCGTGATCGGCGATCACCGGCACCGGGCAGTTCACCGGCCCCAGGTAGCCTACCTCGCAGCCGAAGGCGGCCTGCACGTCCTCGATTTTCGCCATCTCGAACGGGCTGGCCAGCAGCGGATGCTTGCCGGCCTTGACCTCGTTCAGCTCGTGGTCGCCGCGCAGGGCAATGCCCACCAGCCCGCCCTCGCGGCCCTTGGCCACCAGCAGCTTGACCTTGCCGGTCAGCGGCACGCCGAGGAACTTCGACACCTGCTCGCAGGTTTTCTGGCCCGGCGTCAGCACCTGCTCCAGGGCCTGCGCGGGCGCCGGCCGGGTGCGCCCGGACGGCCGGCATTCCGCCGCTTCCATGTTCGCGGCGTAGTCGCCGACGGTGGACACGGCCAGCAGGTCTTCGCCCGAGCCGGCGAGGATGTGGAACTCCTCGGACTTGGCGCCGCCGATGTTGCCGCTGTCCGCCTGCACCACGCGGAAGTCGGCGCCCACGCGCTCGAAGATGCGCGTGTAGGCGCGGCGCATGTTGTGGTATTCGCGGTCCAGGTCTTGCGCATCCAGGTGGAAGGAATACGCGTCCTTCATCAGGAACTCGCGGGCGCGCATCAGCCCGAAGCGCGGGCGGCGCTCGTCGCGGAACTTGGTCTGCACCTGGTACCAGTTGAACGGCAGCTGGCGGTAGGAGCGCACGTCCTGCTTGGCGTGGTGCACGATCACTTCCTCGTGCGTCGGCCCGTAGCAGTAGTCGTTCTGGTGGCGGTCCTTGATGCGCAGCATCTCCGCGCCCATGGCCTGCCAGCGCCCCGACTGCTGCCACAGCTCGGCCGGCTGGATCGACGGCATCAGCAGCTCCGCCGCGCCGGCGCGGTCCATCTCCTGGCGCACGATGTGCTCGATCTTGCGCAGCACGCGCAGGCCCATCGGCATCCAGGTGTAGAGCCCGGCGCCGAGCTTGCGGATGAAGCCCGCGCGCAGCAGAAGCTGGTGCGAAACCACCTCGGCGTCGGCCGGGGTTTCCTTGGTCGTGGACAGCGGGAAGCGGGAGAGGCGCATTGCGGCACGGGGCAGGGGTTGGCCGCCGATTGTAGCGGTGCCGGGCGCGGGCCTAGAACGCAAGACGCCTCCGGTCCGCGGGGCCGGGAGGCGTCTGGCACTGCCTGCGCTTACGCGCCCGCGGCTTTGGCCCCCACCAGCTAGATCAGGCCCCAGGCCATGTAGGCGATCAGTCCGATCTGCACGATCCAGAACGTGGCCCGCAGCAGCACCAGGATGAACGAGGTGCCGATGAGGTGCACCACCGTCTGTGCGATGCGCGCGCCCAGCACGTAGCACGACAGGCCGTTGACCACCTCGCTGTGCCCCGTGGCCACCGCGGCGAGCACCACGGCGGCGAACAGCGGCAGGTTCTCCACCGCGTTGGCGTGCGAATGGCTGGCGCGCGTGATGATGCCCGGGTCCTGCACCGCGTTGCCGCGGGTCCAGCTGTTGGCAGGCTTGGAGAACGACAGCACCAGCGGAAAGCGGTACCCCACGTAGAACGCCACCAGCGCAATCATCCACAGCACGTAATACAGAAGCGCCTCAATTCCAGTCACGAAACTTTCCCCTTTGCGTATTCGGACGGCAGTCCCGCCCCGCAGGGATTATGCACCCAGGGGTATCTGCATGGGACCTGGCATTTCAACCGCTTTGCGGGGGCTCATTCGCGAGGTCGACCGGTGCTTCCCGGCCTCTCGATCGATGTGGAACCCGATCCGCCGCGCGGTGAGGGCAGGTCGGGTCACGGCCGGACATGGAAGCTAACGTGCCCCTGTCATCAGCCAATTGAGGAATAACTACGGAGGACCGGCGACGGCCAATTCCAGGTCGCCTTGCAGAAGTCATGGAACGAACCGTCGTGAAGCCCGATCAACATACATGGCCTCATTCTATGAGCGGCGGTGACGGTGGTGATGTCCCTCGCGCATGTCCGGTACATGCAACGCGGAAGTCGGCGAAAACCTGCCGTTCAGTGGTGGTGTCCGCCAGGCCCGTGGACGTGACCGTGCGCGAGTTCCTCTTCGCTGGCGGCGCGGACGTCGGTGATCTCGACGGCGAAATTGAGCGCCTGGCCGGCGAGCGGGTGATTGCCATCCACGGTGACCATGTCGCCGATCACGCGCGTGATGAGCACGCTGGTGGCGCCATTGGGGCCCTGGGTCTGGAAGCGCATGCCTTCCTTCACGTTCTTGACGCCCTGGAACGCCCGGCGCGGGACCTGCTGGATCAGCCGCTCGTCCCGCAGTCCGTAGCCCTGTTCCGGGGTCACGCGCACCTGCACTTTCTCGCCGGCGGACTTCCCGACCAGGGCCGACTCCAGCCCCGGGATCAGGTTGCCGACTCCCTGCAGGTAGGTGAGCGGTTCGCCGTCCTTGGAGGCGTCCAGAATCTCGCCGCCATCGTTGGTGAGCGTGTAGTGGATGCTGACGACGCTGTGGTCGGCAATTTGCATAACGCGTGCAATCCCGGTGAAAAATGAGGCGCGAAGGTTAACCCAATCCTGCGCCAAGCCGGTTGAAGGTCCCGGCGCGCCGCGGGCGCATCAATTGCTGAGGAACTGAGATGACAGACGATAACGGTTCGATCCTCGGAGGTGCGGTCTGGATGATCGTGATCTCCGTGCTGCTGTTCTGGCTCCCGGGCGTGGGCGGATTCATCGGCGGATTGATCGGCGGAAAGGCCGCGGGCGGCGTCGGCTCGGCGCTGCTGGCGTGGCTGCTGACCTCGGTCCTGCTCGGTATCGTGTTCGCCGTACTCGGCACCCTGATCAGCGGAATGATCGTGATCGGCGCACTCGCGGGCGTCGGCGGCCTGATGCTGGGGTTCATCGACGCCGGAACGCGCCTGCTCGGCGCGTTGATCGGCGGCTTCCTGGCCTGAGCGCGCGCCCTTTCCCGCGGGCGTGCTGCTCAGCGAGGTGATTCGAAGAACACGTAGTTTGTGCCGTAATCGCTGATCTCGAAGTACACCTTCTTCTCACCGTCGTCCTTGATGTTGTTGAGATTTTCGTCCAGCACGCCGTAGCCGAAGCGGTAGGGCCGGGCAATGGCATCCTCGGTGCCCGTGGCGGTGGAGAGTTTGTCGATGTGGATGAAGCGCCGGACCAGCTGGGAACCCGAATAGATTTCGAGCACGCCGTTGGTGCCGGTCCAGTTCTGCAGCGAACGCCCCAGCTGGTTCTGGGTTTCCTGCGTACAGGCGCTAAGCAGAAGGCAGCTCGCGAGCAGATATTTCGACGGGCGATTCATGGGGTGTCCGGGGATGGAAGGGCGGCGCCATCATCGCCCGCACATGCGGGCAAAGTCAGCCTCCGGACAGCCTTGGGGGTGACGCGCAGATCAGCTTTCGGAAGGCGACAAGCGGGATTGCTGGCGCCAATCGGGCGGTGCCATGATCGTTTCCGTTCCCCCCGCCCAGAGAAGTTCCCCGTGCGTCGTTCGATTGTCTTCCTTGCGCTTGGGCTCACCCTATCGGCCTGCGGCGGATCGTCGGGGGGCGGGGGGCAGGACGGCTCCGGCAATGGCGGGGGCGGGAATAGTGGCGGAGGCGATCCGGTCGCCAAGACCTGCAAGGAATCCTTCGATCCAGCACGAGTCTCCGCAGGAGAGGATTGCAGTCCGGTGGCAGGAGAATTCTGCCCGACCGTTCATTACGGCGATGAGCCCCCATCCGGCGATACGCCGATCCCCTGCCCGGGCGTGGTCCTCAGCCGGCACACGGTCAGTGGAGGTGGGTTTGAAACCGAGTACCTTGCCCTCCGTCCCGCCACGGGTACGCCGGAGGCTTTGTACGTGGCGCTGCACTACCTGGGCGGGAATATCGGAACGCTGGCCAACCAGCTGCGCCTGTCCGAGCTGGCCAAGGCGCGCAATGTCCTGGTGATTGTTCCGCAGGCGCCGCCCCTGGTCTCTAGCCTGCCGCTTCCAGGCCTCATTCCGAAAGCAGCCTCCGACGGCAGGCTGCCGCGTTGGCCCAATACGTTCGACGATTCGACGCTGGATGACTACGTCCTTCTCCTGGACAGCGCGGTTGCTGATGCGCGTAGCCGCTTCAACGTTCCCACCGTGCCGCTCTACCTGAGCGGGCTTTCGAATGGCGGCCCCATGTCCATTTTCTACGCGTGCAAGCGACCGGCTGCGGTCGCCGCCGTGGAGCCGGTTGCCGTCAATGTCCCCCGTGCCGTGCTGGACGAATGCCCGGCATTCGCGGTGGTGATCGTCAATGGGAACCGGGACCTGCTTTCGCCGTTCAACGGAACCTTGCTGGCCGCTGGCGCCAAGGACATGTACGAGAACTTCAAGAGCGACAATGGCTGCGTGGCGGCTCAGGAGACCACCGCCACCATCCCGGCGGTGGAAACAGACTCCGACCAGATTGACGCCGTATTCACTTCCTCGGGCCCGTGCAATTTCGGTAAAGGCGTATTTCTGGTGAAGCTCGACCGGGGCGGCCACAACTGGCCGGGTCAGGATGTGGACCCGCTGCTGGGCGACATCAACCTGCTGGGTGGGATTGCCCGCAACTGGGACGCCACCATCTACGGTTACGACCTGATGAAAAGGGCCGCCGGCAATACGCCTTGACAAGGAAACGGTGTCACTTTCCTTGCGTTGACACTGTTTGGGCTCGCACCTATCATGCGCGCCCCTAATACGACGGGCCGGAGTTCTCCGCCCGTCGTTATCTTTCTCAGAGACGCGGGAATTACGCAGTGCCAACCATCAATCAACTCGTCCGTAGCGGCCGCTCCGTTGCCAGCTACAAGAGCAAGGCGCCGGCGCTGACCGCGTGCCCCCAGAAGCGTGGCGTCTGCACGCGCGTCTATACCACGACCCCGAAGAAGCCCAACTCCGCACTGCGCAAGGTCTGCCGCGTGCGCCTGACCAATGGCTTCGAAGTCACCAGCTACATCGGCGGCGAAGGCCACAACCTGCAGGAACACTCCGTCGTCATCATCCGTGGCGGCCGCGTCAAGGACCTTCCCGGTGTCCGCTACCACACGGTGCGTGGCGCGCTGGATTGCTCGGGCATCGACAAGCGTCGCCAGAGCCGTTCCAAGTACGGCGCCAAGCGTCCCAAGGCCGGCGCTGCCGCGGCCGCCGCCAAGAAGAAGTAAGAGAGCCCCATGTCCCGTCGTCGCCAGCCTGAAATTCGCGTCATTCTTCCGGACCCGAAGTACAAGAACCTGATCGTCACCAAGTTCATGAACATGGTGATGGAGGACGGCAAGAAGTCCGTCGCCGAAAAGATCGTTTACGGCGCGCTCGGGCAGATCGCCACCAAGAAGAAGACCGACGAGCCCGCCGTGGTGCTGCAGCAGGCCTTCGACAACGTGGCGCCGGCCGTCGAGGTCAAGTCGCGCCGCGTGGGCGGTGCCACCTACCAGGTGCCGGTCGAAGTGCGCGCTGTGCGTCGCGTCACCCTGGCCATGCGCTGGGTGATCGATGCGGCCTCCAAGCGCGGCGAAAAGTCCATGGCGGATCGCATTGCCGGCGAATTGCTCGATGCTTCGGAGCATCGCGGGGCTGCGGTGAAGAAGCGCGAAGACACGCACAAGATGGCCGAGGCCAACAAGGCGTTCGCTCACTTCCGCTGGTAATCCCCAAGGTCTGGTAATCGGGTCCTGCGGCCCCACATTACCGACCCGCTTCACCATCAATACTGAGCTGCGCCATGCCCCGCACTACCCCTATCGAGCGGTACCGCAACATCGGTATCTCCGCTCACATCGACGCCGGCAAGACCACCACCACCGAGCGCGTCCTGTTCTACACGGGCGTGAACCACAAGATCGGTGAAGTCCACGATGGCGCCGCCACCATGGACTGGATGGAGCAGGAGCAGGAACGCGGCATCACCATCACGTCGGCGGCCACCACGACGTTCTGGAAGGGCATGGCGAACCAGTTCGACCAGCACCGCATCAACATCATCGACACCCCGGGGCACGTCGACTTCACCATCGAAGTCGAGCGTTCCATGCGCGTGCTCGATGGCGCCTGCATGCTGTACTGCGCTGTCGGTGGCGTGCAGCCGCAGTCGGAGACCGTGTGGCGCCAGGCCACCAAGTACAAGGTTCCGCGCCTCGCGTTCGTCAACAAGATGGACCGCACGGGCGCCGACTTCTACAAGGTCGTCAAGCAGATCAAGGAAAAGCTCCGTGCCAATCCGGTGCCGATCCAGATTCCCATCGGCGCCGAAGAGAAGTTCCAGGGCGTGGTCGATCTGGTCAAGATGAAGGCGATCATCTGGAGCGAGGCCGACAAGGGCATCACTTTCACCTACGGTGAAATCCCGGCCGAGCTGGTCGAGACCGCGAAGAAGTGGCGCGAGAACCTGCTCGAATCCGCGGCGGAAGCCAGCGAAGAGCTGATGAACAAGTACCTCGAGTCCGGCGACCTGGACGAGGCCGACCTCAAGTCGGCCATCCGCCAGCGCACGCTCGCGCTCGAAATCTTCCCCATGCTGTGCGGTTCGGCCTTCAAGAACAAGGGCGTGCAGGCCATGCTCGATGCGGTCATCGAGTACCTGCCGGCACCGACCGACGTGCCCGCCCTGATGGCGCACAACGTCGACGACTACGAGCAGCTGATCGAGCGCAAGGCGCAGGACGACGAGCCCTTCTCCGCGCTTGCGTTCAAGATCATGACCGACAAGTTCGTCGGCGCGCTGACCTTCATCCGCGTGTATTCCGGCGTGCTCAAGCAGGGCGACTCGGTCTACAACTCGCGCAACGGCAAGAACGAGCGCATCGGCCGCCTGGTGCAGATGCACGCCAACGAGCAGAAGGCGATCACCGAGGTGTATGCCGGTGACATCGCCGCCTGCGTCGGCCTCAAGGACGTGTTCACCGGCACCACGCTGGCGGACCTGAACAAGCCGGTCGTGCTCGAGCGCATGGTCTTCCCCGAGCCAGTCATCAGCCAGGCGGTGGAGCCCAAGACCAAGGCCGACCAGGAAAAGATGGGCATCGCGCTGTCGCGCCTGGCCCAGGAAGATCCTTCGTTCCGCGTCCACACCGACGAGGAAACCGCCCAGACCATCATGTCCGGCATGGGCGAGCTGCACCTGGAAATCCTCGTCGACCGCATGAAGCGCGAGTACGGCGTGGAAGCCAACGTCGGTGCGCCGCAGGTGGCCTACCGCGAGACGATCCGCAAGAGCGTCGAGCAGGAAGGCAAGTACGCCAAGCAGTCGGGCGGCAAGGGCCAGTTCGGCCACGTCTGGCTGCGCATCGAGCCGAACGAGACCGGCAAGGGCTACGAGTTCATCAACGAAATCGTGGGCGGCGCGGTGCCCAAGGAATTCATCCCGGCCGTGGACAAGGGCCTGCGCGACGCCATCAAGACCGGCGTGCTGGTCGGCTACCCCGTGGTCGACATCAAGATCGCGCTCACCGACGGTTCGTACCACGAAGTAGACTCGTCCGAAATCGCGTTCCGCGTCGCGGCTTCGATGGCCTTCAAGGAAGGCTGCCAGAAGGCCAGCCCGGTCGTGCTGGAGCCGATCATGGCGGTGGACGTGGAGACGCCGGAGGACTACACCGGCGATGTCATCGGCGACCTCAACCGCCGTCGAGGCGTGATTCTCGGCATGGAAGACAACTTCGGCGCCAAGCTGGTGACGGCAGAAGTGCCGCTGGCCGAGATGTTCGGCTATTCCACCACGCTGCGGTCCATGAGCCAGGGTCGCGCCACGTACACCATGGAATTCAAGAAGTACCAGGAAGCACCGCGGAATGTGACCGAGCTGCTGGTCAAGAAGAAGTAAGGCACACAGAACAGGAACACAAAGGTAATTGCGATGGCCAAGGAAAAATTCGAGCGCATCAAGCCGCACGTGAACGTGGGCACGATTGGGCATGTGGATCATGGCAAGACCACGACCACGGCGGCGCTGACCAAGATCTCGTCCGACAAGTTTGGCAAGACCAAGTACGTGGCGTACGACGAAGTGGCCAAGGCCTCCGAGAGCCAGGGCCGTCGTGACAGCACCAAGATCCTCACCATTGCCACCAGCCACGTCGAATACGAAACCGACGCCCGCCACTACGCCCACGTCGACTGCCCCGGGCACGCCGACTACGTCAAGAACATGATCACCGGCGCGGCCCAGATGGACGGCGCCATCCTCGTCGTGTCCGCCGTCGACGGCCCCATGCCCCAGACCCGCGAACACGTCCTGCTGGCCAAGCAGGTCA
>JBQTJW010000042.1:0-39698 GCA_052386745.1 Panacagrimonas sp.
TCCAGCGAGACGTCACTGAACATCGAACGCCGTGGTGACTCGATCCCTCGCATCCTCGCCCCTCAATGCTTGCCGTCTCCTCACCTTCCCGAGCAGACGTTATGCCGGGTTTTTCAGCAGGCTGCTAGGGTGCGCCCCGAGGGAGGCTTCTATGGGCGGCGCGTACAATTTGGTGACCGTTCCCGTCCGCACATTCCGGAGTCGCCATGTCACTCAGCATGTATCAGCAGTCCGTTCCCGTGCTTGTTCGCGCCCTGGGCAATCTGCGCGCATTTCTGGCGAAGGGCGCAGCCCATTGCGAGGCAAAGAAGCTCGATCCGCTCGCGCTCACCTCGTTCCGGCTCTACCCCGACATGTTTCCGATGAGCCGACAGGTACAGATTGCCTGCGACATTTCCAAGGGATGCGTGGCACGCCTGAGTGGCGCGACAGCGCCGGTCTTCGAGGATACGGAGCGGACCTTCGCCGAACTGGATGCAAGGATCGAAAAGACGCTGGCCTTCGTGCGCAGCATTCCGGTCGACCAGATCGACGGCACCGAGAACAAGGCCGTCGTCATCAAGACGCCGTTTCGTGACCTGAACTTTGAAGGGCAGGATTATGTGCAGAAGTTCGTTCTGCCCAACGTGTATTTCCACTCGGCGACCGCCTACAACATCCTGCGCCACAACGGCGTGGACGTCGGCAAGATGGATTTTCTTGGCCAGGACTGAGGGGCGCGCCTTGCCATGAAAGCTGCCCTGTCCGTTCTCGACCTTGCGCCCGTTCCGGAAGGCACGCCGCCCTCCTTCGTCGTGCGCCGCACGGTGGAACTCGCGCGGCTGGCCGAGCGGCTGGGATTTGCGCGTTACTGGCTCGCGGAGCACCACAGCGTGCCCAGCGTTGCGTGCAGCGCGCCGGAGGTCCTGATCGGGCATGTGGCCAGCGCCACCCAGAGCATCCGCGTGGGGTCGGGCGGCATCATGCTGCCCAATCACGCGCCGCTGCGGGTGGCGGAGGCATTTCACACGCTGACCGCGCTGCATCCGGGGCGCATCGACCTGGGGCTAGGCCGCGCGCCCGGCTCGGAGCAGGGCGCGAGCCGCGCGCTGCGCGCGGTGGGGGGCGAGCATTTTTCGACGCTGATGTCGGAGCTGCTGTTCCTGTCTGCGGCACGCTTCTCTTCGCAGCACCCGTTGCACAAGGTTCGCGTCATGCCCGACGACGTGCGCCTGCCGCCGCTCTGGATTCTCGGATCGAGCGGTGCCAGCGCGGCGGCGGCCGGAGCCTCGGGACTCGGCTACAGCTTCGCCACCCATTTCAGCCCGGAGCCGGCGGCGCCGGCCATAGCGGCCTACCGCGCTAGCTTCCGATCGTCGGAAAATTTTCCGGAACCGCACGCCATCCTGGCCGTGGCGGTGGTGTGCGCACCCACCGACGAGGAAGCGCAGTACCTGGCCCTGTCCATGGACCTGCTATGGCTGAGAGCGGGGCGCGGGGAGTTTCTGCCGATGCCTAGCCCGGAAGAGGCGCACGCCTACCCCTGGGCGGAGGGTGAACTGGAGAACCTGCGAAGCACCAGGGGGCCGGTCATCGCCGGGTCGCCCCAGACCGTGAGTGCAAAGTTGAACGCGATGGCCGAGTCGTGCGGCGCCAGCGAACTCATGATCGTCACCAACGTCTGGAATCACGAGGCGCGCCTGCGCTCCTACGAACTGGTGGCGGAAGCCTTGCGCGCCTGAAGCACGCACGGCGCGGGCCCAGCGTGCCCGCCCGGAAATCAGAGCGAGTAGATGATGACGTAGGACACGAGGCCGTACAGGGCCACCAGCATGGACAGGAAAAAGCACGGGCCGAAACCCTTGTCGAAATCCTTCCGCAGGATGCCGGCGTTGTCCGTGAACGAGTGAATGAAGCGCATCAGGCTGGCGTAGCCCTTGCCGCCGAAGGTCAGCAGCATGATGCCGCCGCAGACGACGGCGCTGCCCATGAGCACAAACCGTCCGCCGTCGCGCATCATGCTGGTGGACGTCGTGGTGCTGTCGATCGGAAGGATCAGCAGCGTGATGCCGACGAAAATCAGACCGAAGATGGTAGGAACCATCAAGCCCATCAACGCGCCCAGCGCGGTGGATGCGAGCTTGAGATTCATGACCGTGTTTCTGGACATCGTTTTCTCTCCTCCAGGCCAGCTGTTCCGATGGCTCCATCTCAAATTGCGACGCCGCTGCCCTGATGTCAATAGCACCGTCGGTGCGCCTTGCTCCCCAGGTCACCACAACCCTGTTGCAGTGCCTGCCCGCGCGCGCATTCACGAAATGGATGGCAGCAACTCCCAGTAAACGGCGAGGTTGCCGTCGACCATCCGCGTCACCGAAAAGTCCTGCTCGATCCGCTGGCGCCCCCGTTCACCCAGCTGGCATCGATGATCGAGGTTCTCCACGAGAAGGCGGATCGCGGACGCGAGCGCTGCGGCATCTCCCGGCGGCACCAGCAGGCCGCTCTCACCGTCCGCCACCGCCTCGGGCATGCCGCCCGCACGGCTGGCGATGATGGGCACGCCGGCTGCCGAGGCCTGGAGCAGCGATACGCCGAGGCCCTCCATCAGGGCCGGGTGAACCAGCAGGTCCAGGCAGCCGATCCAGCGCGGCAGATCGCGGCGAAATCCGGCGAAGCGGACCGTCTCGCCCAGGCTTTTCGCCTCCTGCTCCAGCGCCTCGCGCAGCGGGCCCTGGCCGAAGCAGATCAGGCGCATGCGATCGCGATCGGGTAGCTGCCGCAGGGCCTCGAACAGCACACGGTGCCCCTTGCGTTCGATCAGTTGCGCGACCACGCCGACCAGGATCGCGTCGGGCGGTACATCGAATTCGGCGGCGAAGGCGGCGCGCGTTTCGGGGTTCTGCCAGGGCCCGGGGTCGACGCTGGATCGCACCACGCGCAGCTTGTGTGGGGACACGCCCTCATCCGCCAGCACGTCGGCGATGCCTTGCGAGATGGCGATCACCCGATCGTGCAGCCGGTATTTGAGCGCGACCCAGGCGCGTGGCTCCGGGTTGTCCACGCGCCGCGATAGCACGCAGGGAATTCCGGCGAGCCGGGCCGCGAGGCCGCCCATCACGTCGGCGCCGCGGCGCGAATGCAGGTGGACCAGGTCGGGCCGTTCCTGTTTCAGGATGGCGCGCAGGCGCAGCGCAAAACCCAGGTCGAGATCACCCGAGCACGGCACTTCACGCACCTGCACCGCGGAGCCGGAAAAGTGCTGGCCGATGGCCGCGCCCGGCGGGCACACCATCACGCAATCAATTCCGCGCCGGCTCATGCCGTCCAGCAGAAACGCAACCTGCTGTGCACCGCCGTAGAGGTGCATGCCAGTCTCCACGTGCACGACCTTCATGCGCGCGCGAGTAATTCGTCGGCAGCGGCCGCCACGCGCGCCGGGGTCAGCCCGCGCATGCAGGTGAAGGCGCCGCCGCAGGTGGGATGGCGCTTGCACGGCGCGCAGGGCAGGGCGTCGTACATCACCCGCAGCGGCGAGTCGGCGCCGCGCGTGTAAGGGCAGGTGGACCCGAACAGGGCGATGACCGGGCGGCGCACTGCAATCCCGATGTGGGTCAGGCCGGTGTCCACGCCGACCACCAGCGCAGCCTGCTCCAGCAGCGCCGGCAGCAGCGGCAGCGGTGTCTTGCCGACGAGACTGACCGAGCCCGGCGCCAAGCTGGCCATGATGCGCTGCGAGGCGTCTACGTCGCCCGGCCCGCCGAACAGCACGCAGGGCGGCGCGCCGCTTGTCGACAACAGTTGCGTCAATTCGCCCCAGTGGGACTCCACCCAGTGCTTCTGCGGGCGGGTGGTGAACGGGCACAGGGCAATGAACCCGGGTTTGATCTTCGCCGCCGCCAGCGCGTCCAGCGCCTTCAGCCGCTGCGGCGGCTCGGGCGGCGCATGCGGTGCTCCGGGGTCGGTGCCGGTGAGCGTGCGCGCCAGGAATCGATATTCCGAGCTGATGTCGGCGATGTCGCCACCCTTGTCGACGAGTTGATGCAGGAGGAACGCGCCCGGCTCGCGCGATGCAAAACCGATGCGCCTCTTCGCCGGCACCATGCGCGCCAGCAGGCGCGTCTTGAGCAGGCCCTGCGCGTCGATCACCCAGTCGTACCGCACCATGGTCCGGAGCTGGCGATGGGTGGCGCGCAGGCCATCCCAGGAACTCAGCGCCGCGGGCGGCAGGCGGATCACTTCATCGAGCCGCGAGTCGCTTTCGATGATGCCGGCGAAGCCCGCCTGCACCAGCCAGGCGATGTGCGCCCGCGGATACCGGTTGCGCAGGCCCTCCAGCAGCGAAGTGCAGAACACGATGTCGCCGAGCGCCGAAACGCGGATGATGAGGATGCGCTGCGGAACGGGAGCCGGGGAAGTCATCGCCTTATAATAAAGGCCGGTCCCGCGAGCGCTGCGGGCTTTTTGTTGAGCGCACCCCCTTCACCCAACAGGAATCACCCCGATGACGACAATGGCCGACCGCGACGGCTGGATCTGGTACGACGGCGAAATGAAGCCCTGGCGCGAGTGCACCACGCACGTGCTCACGCACACGCTGCACTACGGCGTTGGCTGCTTCGAAGGGGTTCGCGCCTACCAGACGCCGCGCGGCACCGCGATCTTCCGCCTGCAGGACCACACGAAGCGGCTGTTCAACTCGGCCAAGATCCTGGGCATGCACATGCCGTACTCGGCCGAGCAGGTCAACGAGGCGCATCTCGAAGTGCTGCGCCGCAACCAGCTCGCGGAAGCCTACCTGCGGCCGATGGTGTTCTTTGGCGCCGAGGGCATGGGCCTGCGCGCGGACAACCTCAAGACCCACGTGATCGTGGCGGCCTGGACCTGGGGCGCCTACCTGGGCGCGGACAACGCCGAGCGCGGCATCCGCGTGAAGACCAGCTCCTTCACGCGCGGCCATGCAAATTCGACCATGCACCGCGCCAAGGCCAACGGCCAGTACATCAATTCCATGCTGGCGCTCAACGAAGTGCTGCGCGATGGCTACGACGAGGCCATCACGCTGGACCAGAGCGGCCACGTGGCCGAGGGCAGCGCGGAGAACATCTTCATCGTCAGCAACGGCGAGCTGCACACGCCGGACCTCAACGCCTGCCTGGACGGCATCACGCGCCGCACCATCATGCGGCTGGCGGCGGACTTCGGCATCAAGGTTACCGAGCGCCGCATCACGCGCGACGAGGTCTACTGCTGCGACGAGGCCTTCTTCACCGGCACCGCGGCCGAGGTGATGCCGATCCGCGAGGTAGACAACCGTGCCATCGGCAGCGGCTCGCGCGGGCCCATCACGCAGAAATTGCAGGCCGCCTACCTGGCGCTGGTGAAGGGCCAGAGCGACAAGTATCCGGAGTGGCTGAGCCCCATCTGATGGCATGGTCGTGGCATGGGCGCGGAACCTTATCGTCTTCGCCGCCCTTGCCATGAGCCTGCTTTGCGCCCCTCAACCCGACCGCCGGGGACGGCATGACTAGAACCTGCCCGGACTTTTCCGGCGCGCGCCTGCTGGTGGCCGGCGACGTGATGCTGGACCGCTACTGGATGGGGCCGACGCAGCGCATCTCGCCCGAAGCGCCCGTGCCGGTGGTGCGCGTGAGCAAGGACGAGGTGCGGCCCGGCGGCGCCGCCAACGTGGCGCTCAACATTGCCGCGCTGGGCGGCCGCGCGGTGCTGCTGGGCATCGTCGGGCGGGATGCGCCGGCAGATGTCCTCGCCGGCAAGCTCGCGGAATCCGGCATCGTCACCGACTGGATCGAGTCGCCGCAGCTGCCCACCATCACCAAGCTGCGCATCCTCTCGCGCAACCAGCAGGTGATCCGCCTCGATTTCGAGGAGTCGTTTGCCAGCGAGGGCGCCTTCGATCGCGCCAGGTTGATCCTGGATTTCACCAATCACCTGGCCGATGCTGACGCGGTGGTGCTGTCGGACTACGCCAAGGGCACGCTGATAGACGCGCCCGTGCTCATCGCGCAGTGCCGGGCGCTGGGCAAGCCGGTGGTGGTGGACCCCAAGGGGAATGACTTCGGCCGTTACCGCGGCGCCACCCTGCTCACGCCCAACCTGGGCGAGCTGGAAGCGGTGGTCGGAAGCTGCCCGGACGAGGCGAGCATCGTCGCGAGGGGCGAGCGTCTGCGCGCCGAGCTGGACCTGGACGCGCTGCTGGTCACGCGCAGCGAGCACGGCATGACCCTGCTGCGTCCCGGCTACGCGCCGCTGCACCTGCCGACGCAGGCACAGGAAGTGTTCGACGTCACCGGCGCGGGGGATACCGTCATCGCTACGCTGGCGGCCGCGCTGGCCTGCGACGTGGACATGGCCGATGCCGTACACCTGGCCAACGTGGCGGCGGGCATCGTCGTCGGCAAGCTCGGCACCGCCACCGCCTCGCGCGCCGAGCTGGAGGCGGCCCTGTTCCTGCCGGCCGAGGGAGAGGACTGCGTGGTGACAGAAGAGGCCCTGCTGGCACGGCTCGCGCTGGCGCGCCGCAGCGGAAAGATCATCGTCATGACCAATGGCTGCTTCGATCTGCTTCACGTCGGGCACGTGCGCTACCTCGAAGCCGCGCGCCGACTGGGGGACCTTCTGATCGTGGCGGTGAACACCGACGATTCGGTGCGCCGCCTCAAGGGCCCCACGCGGCCGGTCAACGCCTGCGCCGACCGCATGCGCGTGCTGGGCGCGCTCAAGAGCGTGGACTACGTGGTGCCGTTTTCGGAGGACACGCCGGCGCGGCTCATCGGGCGCGTGCTGCCCGACGTGCTGGTCAAGGGCGGCGATTACGCACCCGAGCAGATCGCCGGCCATGACGCCGTGACCGCCAACGGCGGCACCGTGCGGGTGCTGGATTTCCACGAAGGCTACTCAACCACGGCCATGCTCGGCCGAGCGGGCGGCGGCGGCACTCAGGCGTAGCCCGCGGCTCGCATTGCGGGTGGGTCGGGCGCAACGGATGCCCGGGCGTGCGCCCGTCGCCGGACGATTCATCGGCGCCGTTCGGCGGCGAAGCGGAATGCCGCTTCAGCCCGAGCCATAGGCTCCTCGCTACCCAAAGCCCTGGAAATTCCCATGAAAACATCGCTGCGCGTCCTCGGTGCACTCGCCCTTCTTGCCCTTGGAATGGGCTCCACCCAGGCGGCGCCGGTCACCGGCACCATCGACCCGGTCAGCGGCATCCTCACGCTCAGCGGGCCGTTGACGGTGACTTGGCCCACCATCAACGGCGTGCCGGTGCGTACACCGCAGGGCACCAAGTCCTACGGCGCAACGCTGACGGTCAACGGCCAGTCGCGGCGGTACCTGGTCATCCGCCCCGACCCCGTGCCGGCCAAGGCGCCGGTGATGCTGCTGCTGCACCCCGCCAACACGCTGCCCGAGTACACCGCCAACTTCACGTACGTCGCGGATTTCGTTGCCACCCAGGCTTTCTGGGCGGTGCTGCCGGCGGCGCAGAACGGCGCCTGGAAGGGCGAGACCTCGCAGGGCGACGCCGACATGCGCTTCCTGTCCGCACTTATCGACACGCTGGTTGCGCAGGGCGTGGATGGCGACCGCATCAGCGTTGCCGGGTATTCCAGCGGCGGCACCCTGGCGCAGCGCATGGTCTGCCAGGCGCCAGAGCGGATCGCCGCCATCGGCGTGGTGGCCTCGATGCTGCCGTACAGCCTCTGGACCTCCTGCAAGCCCAGCGTGCAGCGGCCCAAGGTCTACGTGCTCGGCACCGACGATCCGATCGTGCCGTACTACGGCTACAACGGCTTCGGTTCGGCCGCCAACCTCATGAACTACTGGGCCCAGAAGCAGGCGTGCAGCGGCGCGGCCAGCATGCTGCTGCCGGATCGCGTGTCCGACGGCACCCAGGTGCAACTCGACGAACGCACCGGCTGCGCCGGGGGCAAGGGCCTGCGCATGTACACCGTCGAAGGCGGCGGCCACGCATGGCCCGGCGGCCAGACCGATTCGGCCGGCATCACCAGCCGGGACATGGCCGCCACCGGCGCCATCTGGAGCTTCGTGCGCGGCTACCGGAGGTAGTCAGGGACGAGATTCGTCTGCACCCGGATGCTGTGGACGTATGGCTGAACGGTGATGCGCCTGTGGCGGCGGCAACAAGCAAGCTGCTGACTGAAATCTCGACAGGGGAGATACGGTTGTCGCATGCGTGAGGGTTCCCGGCACTGAGGGATTAGAGCGGCGATCAGGTCGAATCTGGGGAGCCCGTCCCCGTAAGTGCGGGGTGTAGGAAACAGCCGCTTACTCAGGCCAGTGACGTCTCGGCGATGCAGGATTCCTGGATGAAGGTCTCGATCCAGGTCGCCACCTGCCGCGCCCGCAGGATCATGAACAGGTGCCCGGCCGTGGGCACGACCCGCAGTTCCGAGTTGGGCAGCAGGGCCGCAATCAGCCGGGCGTTTTCCTTGTTGACCAGCGGATCGTCGTCGCCGGTCATGACCAGCGCGGGCATCTTCAGCCGGCGCAGCCAGGGCAGGCTGCTGAACAGATTGATGGTGGTGAGCTGCTGAATATACGAGCGCGTGCTGGGCGCACGCGTGAGCGCCGCGTACTCGATGGCGAGGCTGGGGTTGTTGCGCATCTCGCCGCCGTAGATGGTCGGCGCGTTGCGCGCCATGTAGCCGCGCGACAGGTAGCGCACGGGCGTGAGCAGCCGGACCATGGCGCGCAGGTCGCCGGGCACCATCACGAAGCCCGGCGTGGTGGCCATGAGCACCAGGCCGCACACGCGCTGCGGATAATCGCGGGCGATCTGCTGGGCCAGGGTGCCGCCCCAGGAGATGCCCGCGACCACGGCCCTGTCATGCCCCAGGTGATCCAGCAGGCGCATGGTCAGGTGCGCGTAGTAGCGCTGGCCCGGGCAAAACCAGGCGTCGTCCGACCCGCCGGTGCCGGGCACGTCGAACAGGATCACGGGGCGCTCGGGGATGGCCTTGGCCAGGGCGGCCAGGATTTCCAGGTTGGCGCCCAGGCCGTTGCAGATCAGCAGCGGCAGGCCCGTCCCGCGCCGGATGCCGTAGCGCAGGCGGACCTTTTCCACCGTCTCGTAGCCGATCTCGATGCCCGCGGCATCCAGCGCCTCGCGACGCTTCTGGCTGCGCGACCCCCACGGCCGCTCACGCTCCAGGCCCTTGCGCGTGGCGGCCTTGGGCGTGGCGTGCAGCAGGGGCAGGTCCGGATATTTCATGAAAACACGTAGGTTCCAGGTGCGTCGTCAAGCGGCGGGAAGCGCTTGCTGCCGAGCGTGGTGGGTGCCGCAATTTCCTTGCCGCTGCGCTCGGAAACCCACTGGGCCCAGAATTCCCACCAGGTGCCCTTGTTCTCCACGGCGTTCTTGTACCAGTCGTTTTCGTCGGGCCCGGGCTTAGGGCCGGTCCAGTAGCTGGACTTGCCGCCGGGGGGGTTGACCAGGCTGGCGATGTGGCCGGCGTTGCTCAGCACGAAGGTGCTGTTGCCGCCCAGCATCTGCGTGGTGCGGTAGCAGCCCTTCCACGGCGTGAGGTGATCGGTGACGGCGCCGGTCACGAACGTGTCGATCTTGACCTTGCGCAGGTCCACCGGCGAGCCCAGCGCCTTGAACGCGCCCGGCCGGACCAGCGGATTCTTGGAGAAGATGCCCAGGAAATCGGCGTGCAGGCCGGCCGGCAGGTTGGTGCTGTCGGCGTTCCACGCCAGGATGTCGAAGGTGGGCGGCTTCTTGCCGAGCAGGTAGTTGTTGACCCAGTAGTTCCAGACCAGGTCGTTGGGCCGGAACCAGGCGAAGATCTTCCCCAGGTCCTGCCCCGGCAGCACGCCGAGCTTCTTGGAGTGCGCCACCGCCTTCTTGAGCAGGCCGGGCGAGTTGAGGATGCCGATCAGCGCGGGAATGTCGAAGTCCAGCAGCGTCACGGCGTAGCTGGCGCAGTGGACGCGGTTGTCGCCGGTGGCGGCCAGGTGGCCGAGCAGTGCCGACATGGTGATGCCGCCGGCGCAGAAGCCGAAGGTGTTGAGGTCACCCGTGCCGCCGATGTCGCGCACGGCGTCGGTGGCATCCAGCAGCGCCTTGACGTAGGTGTCCAGGTTCCAGTGCGCCTGCTTGCGGGTGGGATTACGCCAGCTGACGATGAACATCTGGATGCCCTGGCGCACGCCGTATTCGATGAAGCTGCGCTCCGGCGCCAGGTCCAGGAAGTAAAACTTGTTGATCTGCGGCGTCATCAGCAGCACCGGCCGCGCGTACATGTTCGGCGTCTGCGGCTTGTACTGGATGATCTCCAGCACCTCGTTGCGGAAGATCACCGCACCGGGCGTGACGCCCAGCTGCTCGCCCACCTTGAACTGCGAGCGGTCCACCTGGCTCGGCATGCCGCCGTTGTTGCGCAGGTCGTTGACGAAATTCTTGACGCCGCGCACCAGGCTGCGGCCGTGCGTCTCGCGCGCCGTGCGCAGCGCCGTGGGGTTGGTCAGCAGGTAGTTGCTGGGCGCCAGCGAGGACGTGAGCAGCGTGGCGATGAAGCCCGCGCGCTCGCGCTTCTTCCAGTCCCCGCCCTCGGCCAGCGAGCCCTCCACCGCGTGGCAGAACGCCTCGTAGCCCTGCGCCAGGCGCTTGAACACGGGGTTCTCGGTCCAGGCCGGGTCCTTGAAGCGCGGATCCTTGGGATGCACCGTGACCTTGGACTTGCCCAGGATGATCTTCACCAGTTCCCTGGCCAGGCTCGCAGCCTCGCTGCTGGCCTTGCTGCCGTCGATCATCGTGCGCAGGGTCGACAGGCTGTCGCGCAGGGTCATGCCTTCCGGGCCTTCCGCGGACGCCATGACATAGGTCGTATCCGCCGGGATGGCTTCCGCCGCGACGTCGGCAGGCGAGGGGATGCCGGGCTTGCGGCTGGCTTTTTTCGGCGCGCTTCTGGCAGGCGCAGGCTTGGCCGCGGCGCGGCGTTTCGTGGGGGTGGTCGCACGTGCTTCGGCCATGGGTTCTCTCCTCGTTCGTGGTGGCATGCAGCGGAACGTGGCATCGCCCGGAAGCGATTGGGCCCGTCCCCTTGTCTGAAAATTCTGGATGCAACTGGCGGGTTCCAGCACGAGGGCGTGGCGGGTGGTGCAAGGCCTTCGCCGCACCCGCCGACCGTTCCCGAAACCGTTCCGCCGCGGGCGCAAGCGTAGCCGGTTCGGGCGTTGACAGCGAACAGTGGCGGCATGTATTTAAGCTGTCGCGGCGGGTAGCAGAGGTGCCACGTCCCGCCGCCACAATAACGACATGCGGACCCGCTCCTGCAGGCCGCGGAGGAGACAAGAAACGTGAATACCAAGCCGCTTTCGTTCCGTGGGCCGGTACAGGCCCCGGCTTCCATTTCCGGAATGCAGGGAGGTCCGTCCCATGGCTGAGATCAAGATCACCCCGCTGTTCCACGGCAACATGCATGCGGACCGCGACCTGCTGCTCACCGGCCACCCGTCCAGCCTGCTGACCAAGGGCGCGCACGCCAAGAACAAGGTCTGGTGCGAGGTGCCCTCGTTCACGTACCTGATCGAGCACCCGGACGGCACCATGCTGTTCGACGCCTCCATCTCCAAGCACTGGGAGGACGAGTGGCTGCCGCACTACCAGGAGCTGGCGCCCTACGACGACGTGACCGAGGAGCAAAAGTTCGAGAACGCGCTCAAGCTCGCCGGTTACGGCCCGGAAGACATCGACTACCTGTTCCTGAGCCACCTGCACGTGGACCACGCCGGCAATGCGCGCCTGTTCAACACGGCCAACACGCAGCTGCTGGTGCAGGACAAGGAATTCACCGCCGCCGCCAACCGCGACGCCGACGGCGAGTTCTTCCTGCGCGCCGACTACGACATCCCCGGCGCGCGCTTCACGCTGCTGCCGGGCGACGTGGAAATCATGAAGGGCGTATACGCCGTGAGCCTGCCCGGCCACACCGCGGGCACCATGGCGCTGATGGTGGACACCAAGCACAGCGGCACCATCATCATGGCGTCGGACGCCTGCTACTTCAAAGAGAGCTACGACGACGAGATCGGCTCCATGGTCAGCGCCGACCTGGTGCAGTGGAAGCAGTCCATGCGCAAGCTCAAGATGCTGGCGCGCAGCCGCCACGCCACGGTGATCCCGGGGCATGACCACAGCCTGTGCCACGAGGGCAAGTGCCCGATCGCCGATGAGCCGCGCCTGCGGGTGCCGGGACACTACGACTAGAATCGCAGCCGCTTCAAACCGCCGCGCCGGGCGCCAGCGTTGCTGCCCGGCCGGGTCACCGCTTCACCTACCACCGTCTCAAGGCACGACCGAACGGACGAACACACGAGGAGCTGTTCATGGGCAGAATGCAAGGAAAAGTCTCAATCGTCAGCGGCGCTGGCGTGGGCATGGGCCGTACGCACGCGCAGTTGCTGGCCAGGGAAGGCGCATCGGTGGTCGTCACCGACGTCAACGAAACCACCGGCGCCGAAACCGCCAGCCTGATCGAGAAGGCCGGCGGCAAGGCCATCTTCATCCGGCATGACGTGACCAAGGCCAGCGACTGGGAGAAGGTCTGCTCCACCGCGGTCAGCAAGTTCGGCAAGATCGACACGCTGGTGAACAACGCCGGCATCCTCACGCTGAAGACGCTGGACGAGACCACTGAGGCCGAGTTCGACCTGATCTTCAACATCAACGTCAAGGGCGTGTTCTTTGGCATGCAGGCGGTGCTGCCGGGCATGAAGATCGCCGGTGCCGGCTCGATCGTGAACATCTCGTCGATCTATGGCCTGGTCGGTGCGCCCAGCGCCGCGGCCTACGAGGCCTCCAAGGGCGCCGTGCGCCTGCTGACCAAGGCCGGCGCCATCGACCTCAACAAGTTCAACATCCGCGTCAACTCGGTGCACCCGGGCGTCATCGCCACGCAGATGACCAAGGACCTGCTGAGCGACCCCGAGGTCAAGAAAGCGCTGCTCGGCACCACCATCCTGGGCCGTCCGGCGCGCCCGGAAGAAGTTTCGAACGCGGTGCTGTTCCTGGCCTCGGACGAAGCCTCGTTCATGACCGGCTCCGAGATGGTGGTCGACGGCGGATACACCGCCCAGTAAGCCGTTTGATGCCCGCCCGGCATCGCGGGAACGCGATTCCGGGCGGCCTTCAGCCGATGGCTGCGGCCATGGTCACGCCCGTGTCCATGGCCGATTCATTTAGCCGGCTGGGTTAAGATTCACCCCCGAAGCAGCGCCCGGCGGAACGGTGGCAGTCCTGCCCCACATCCATGCCGGTGCTGGTTCCAATTCCAACAGTTAACCAAGAGGTCCATCGAGTGACGAACTCCGGAAGAGTGGCCGTTTTCACGGCGCCGAATCAGCCTTTCGTGATGCAGCAGCGTGACATGCCCGAGCCGGGCGTCGGCGCGGTGGTGGTCAAGGTCACGGCCTGCAACGTGTGCGGATCGGACCTCCACGCCTGGCACGGCAAGTTCAAGACCACGCAGATCGGCGGCCAAATGCCCACGGTGCTCGGCCACGAGATGATTGGCAAGGTGGCGGCGCTGGGCGAAGGCGTGTCCAGCGACACCAACGGCAAGCCGCTGAAGGTGGGCGATCGCGTGGCCTACACCTACTTCACCGGCTGCGGCACCTGCTACCAGTGCCTGCACGGGCACCGCGTGGCCTGCGCCAACCTGCGCATGGCCATGCTGGGCAAGGCCGACGCCTGGCCGTTCTTCGTCGGCGGCTACGCCGATTACTTCTACGTGCACCCGGGCTCGACCATCTACAAGGTGTCGGAAGACATCCCCGACGAACTCGCGGCCGGTGCCAACTGCGCGCTGTCGCAGGTCATCTACGGCTTCCAGCGCGCCGATCTCAAGTTCGGTGACGTGGTGGTGATCCAGGGCGCGGGTGGCCTCGGCCTGTACGCCACCGGCGTGGCCAAGGCGGCCGGCGCCGCCAAGGTCATCGTGCTGGATGCGGTGGAAGAGCGCCTGGACCTGGCCAGCCGCTTCGGCGCGGACCACACCATCGACATCACCAAGTTCCCCGATTTCAAGGCGCGCCTCAAGGAAGTCAAGCGCCTGACCGGCCCGCGCGGCGCGGACATCGTCATGGAATTGGTGGGCCGGCCGGACGTCATCAACGACGGCATCGCCATGCTGAGCATGCTCGGCCGCTACGTGCTGATCGGCAACATCAACGGCGGCCTGACGGCGGAGATCGACCCCTCGCGCGTCGTCTTCGGCAACAAGACCATCATCGGCGTGTCGCTGTACGAACCGCACGTGCTTGGCCTGGCGCTGCAGTTCCTGGAGGACTACAAGGACAAGCTACCGTTCAAGGAACTGCTGTCCAGCAAGTTCCCGCTGGACAAGATCGACGATGCCTTCCGCGCCGCCGAGAAGCGTGAAGTGGCGCGTGCCAGCATCGTGATGTAAACCGCCGTGCGGGGATTCCTTGGCGGGAATCCCCGCCGGACTGGAAAGGGTCGGCATCGCGAGCGCGTGTTGCGCTGGGCTCGATGCGATGCCGACTCTTGGTTCACCCAGGCGTCCATGCGAACATCGTGGCATCTCCAACGGATACCCATCGACACATGCTCGACCTCAAGGCAAGCCGGCGCACCCCGCTGACCGCCGTCGGTCCCCGTTTCGATTTCACCGGGCCCGCGGTCAAGACGCGGCCCTCGTCGTCCGGGGTGGTCAGCACCCGGCTCCGGATTTCCGGCTACCGCATCAACGTCATCATCCGTAATCCGGACGCAACGGGTCGCCCGCTGCTGATCTGCAACGGCATCGGGGCCAGCCTCAAGCTGTTCAAGCCGTTCACCAACGAGATGCCGGACAAGTGCTGCATCCTGTTCGACGTTCCCGGAGTGGGGCGCTCCTCCGCCCCCTGGCTGCCGATGCGCATGGACGATTACGCGCGCATCGTCGACGGCCTGCTGGATGCGCTGGACGTGGAAGAAACCGACGTGCTCGGCTTTTCCTGGGGCACGGGCCTGGCGCAGGAATTCGCCAGCCTGTACCCGGCGCGCGTCAACCGCCTGATCCTGGCCGCCGGGATGATGGGTGTGGGCACGGTGCTCGGCAGCACCTGGGCTCTGGCCAACATGATGGTGCCGCTGCGCTACTACTTCCGCACCGTTGCGCGCCGCACGCTGCCCGACCTGTTCGGCGGCGAATTCCGCAGCAACCGCGGCGCGGTGGAGCAGTACCTGGCCCGCGTGGTGCCGCCGACCATGCGCGGCTACTACTCGCAATGGTTCGCGCTGTTCGGCTGGTCCAGCCTGGGCAACCTGCCGACGCTGGCGTCGCCCACGCTCATCATGGCCGGCAACGACGACCCCATCATTCCGCTGGTGAACGCCCAGATCATGGCGCGGCTGATTCCGAACGCGCGCCTGCACGTGGTGGACGACGGCCACCTGTTCCCACTCACGCGGGCGGTGGAGTTTGCGCGTACGGTGCACGCGTTCCTGCACGATGAGGCCTGAGCAGGGGTTTCGGTGCGGCGGTAGACCGATTTGACGTAACACGCAGAGGAGCCGCACGGGCTCCCACGGACGGAGGGAAGGGGATGACGATCAAAGACAAGCTGAACGAGACGCTGCCGGCTCGGGCGCTGCGCCAGATCAAGAAGCTGCGCGAGAAGGAGTTGGGCGACATCGCGGCCGACGTGGTCAACAGCAAGCGGGTGCGCACCAACATCCAGAAGCGTATCAATCAGGTGCTGCACATCCAGCGCATGGTGTCCGAAGGCATGGGCACGGCCCTGGGGATGGTCAACATCTCCTCGCGGGACGACATGCAGGAGGTGGCCAGCAAGCTGGCGACGGTGGAAGACGTGATGGCCCAGCTGCACGTTGAAATGCGGCAGCTGCGCGTGGCCCTGGCCCAGCGGGCGCCGGGCGGCGCGGCCGAGCAGATCGCGCCCCCGGCGGTCAAGCGCACCCGCAAGCCGCCGGCGCCGAAGGTCTAATCATGGCCAAGCCCGAAAAGCCCCAGCCCGCCGAGGCCACTCCCAACCTGGGCGCCCAGGCCCGGGAGTCGGTGGAACGCGCGCTGCTGCGCAACACCGTCGACCTCAAGCTGCCGGACTACGACGCCGAGCCGGTCGCCGTCTCGCCCAAGGAAGTGGTGTACGCGCGCGGCACCCTGCGCCTGTGGCACTACCTGCCGATGACCGACGAGGTCTATCGCGTGCCGCTGATCATGGTCATGCCGCTGTTCGGGCGGCCGGACATCTTGGACCTGGTCAAGGGCCAGAGCCTGGTGGAGTACCTGCTGCTTTGCGGCTACGACGTGTTCCTGATGGACTGGGGCCGGCCGCGGCGCGAACACGCCCACGTCGGCTTCGAGCACTACGTGGACCAGTTCATCCCCGACTGCATTCGGGTGGCCTGCGAGATCACCGGTGAGAAGGAAGTGAGCCTGTTCGGCTACTGCTCCGGTGGCATGCTCGCGCTGATTCACGCCGCGCGCCACCCCGACAAGCAGGTGCGCAATCTGGCCGTGGCGGCCGTGCCGATCGACTCCGACGGCATGCCCATCTCGCGCGCCTGGACCGATCCCAAGTACTTCGACCTGGAGCGCCTGATTGAGTCCATGGGGGTGATCCCGGCGAGCCTGATCGATGCCTCGTTCCAGGTGGCCAAGCCGCTGGCCAAGACCACCAACCGCATCGCCATGCTCAAGAAGGCGGACGATCACGCTTACGTCAAGGCCTACCTGCAGATGGAACGCTGGTCCGCCGACCAGATTTCGCTGCCGGGCCAGGTGGCGCGCCAGCTGATCAACGACATCTTCCAGAAGAACCTGCTGTTCAAGGGCCAGATGGTGCTGGGCGGCGAGCGCGTGGACCTGGGCCGCATCAAGATCCCGTTCCTGCACGCCACCGCGCAGCACGACTACCTGGTGCCCAAGGCCGCGTCCAAGGACGTGATCAACGTCGTCGGCAGCGCGGACAAGACCGCCATCGAGGTCAAGGGCGGGCACGTCAGCCTGCTCGCCGGCGCCGGCGCGCTGTATCGCCTGTGGCCGCAGCTCGACGCCTGGCTGTCGGTCCGTTCCGTCTAAATCTGGCAGGCCCCGCCCGGCGCGGGCCCCGGTTTCCTACTTTCTGACATTGGTACGCCCATGAAACTCATTCGCGTGAAAGGCTTCCCCAAGACCCGCGTCATCAACCAGCGCAAGGTCGAACTGCGACTCATGACCGCCGAGGACGCGCCGCGCATCCTCAAGTTCGCCCGCGCGCTGCCGCCGCACGACCTGCTGTTCCTGCGCCGCGACATCACGCAGGAAAAGAACGTGGACCTCTGGGTGGAGGAAACGGCCGTGGGCACGACCTACACCCTGCTCGCGGTCGAGGGCGAGGTCATGATCGGCTACGGCAGCCTGATCCGCAGCCAGCAGGACTGGTCGCGCCACGTCGCCGAAATCCGCGTGCTGACCGCCGAGTCCGCACGCGGCCTGGGCCTGGGCCAGCTGCTGACGCGCGAGGCCTTCCAGATCGCGCTGGAACTGGGCGTGGAAAAGATCAGCGCCCGCATGACGCTCGACCAGGCCGGCGCCCGCCGCGTGTTCGAAAGCATGGGCTTCCGGCCCGAGGCCGTGCTGCACGACGAGGTCAAGGACAAGTCCGGCAAGAAGCACGACCTGCTGGTGATGGCCAACGACGTCCAGGCCTTCCTGGCGCGCATGGACCAGCACGGCATCCCGGGCTGATCGCAGATAGAGACCCGGCGCGGAGCAACCGCGCCGCGCGACCCGCCGGTGCGCGCCGCAACGCGACGCACCGGAACGCGGACGGGGCGCCTACTTCTGCGCCCGCACCGCCGCCAGCACGCCGTCCACGGTGGAAGCGTCTTCCAGCCCGGTGGTGTCGCCCTTGACCACGCCGGTTTCGACCGCCTCGCGCAGCAGGCGCCGCATGGTCTTGCCGGCGCGGGTCTTGGGCAGGGCGGCGCAGATGAAGATCTTCTCCAGCCGCGCGATGCCGCCGATGCCCTTGGCCACGGCTGCGCTCACGGCCTTTGACACGGCGGCCGCATCGGCTTCCGGCCGCAGGGTCAGGAAGGCGACCGGCACGGTGCCCTTGATCGCATCGTTCACGCCCACCACCGCCGCGTCGGTGACGCCGCTCTGGGCGGCGGCGATGGATTCGATCTCCACCGTGCTGATGCGGTGCGCGGCGACGTTGATCACGTCGTCGGCGCGGCCCAGCACCCACAGGTGGCCGTCAGCGTCGCGCACCGCCTCGTCCGAGGTCTGGTAGCGGCCGGGGAAGCGGCTGAAGTAGGTCTTGCGGTAGCGCTCGTGGTCGCCCCAGATGGTCTGCGCCAGGTGCGGGAACGGGGCGTTCAGCACCAGGTTGCCCTTGGTGCCGTCGGGCACCGGATTGCCAGCGTCGTCCACGATCTCGCAGGCGAAGCCGGGAATGGGCCGGCCGCAGCTTCCGGCCTTGGTGTCGTCCACGCCGAACACGGGGAAGGTCCAGGTGGCGCCACTCTCGGTCTGGCCGTAGGCGTTGATGATGGGCAGGTCCGGCACCAGGGCCTGGGTGGCCCAGCGGAAGGATTCCATGTCCAGCGGCTCGCCCTGCACGCTGATGAGTTCGAGCTGCGGCATGGGGAACTTGCGCGCCGTCTCGTCGCCAATCACGCGCAGCATGCGCAGCACCGTGGGCGCGGTCAGGATCTTGGTGACCTTGTGCCGGTGCGCAATCTCGTAGAAGCGCTCGCGCGTGGGGAAGTCGATGGCGCCCTCGTACCAGACCACGGTGGCGCCGTGCGCCGGGCCGCCGACCACGCCGTGGATGGGGAAGGTGAGCCAGCCCACGTCGGTGGCGCACCAGTACACGTCTTTCGGTTCGGGGCCGATCTGCCACAGCACGTTCAGCCAGCAGCCCAGCAGCGAGCCGGCCACGGTGTGGACGATGCCCTTGGGCGTGGACTCGGTGCCGCTGGTAAACATCAGGAACGCGGCGGCGCCGGGGTCCAGCGGCACGCAGGGGCAGTCGGTGGACTGAGCGGCGAGCAGGGTGCCGTAGTCCACCTCGTTGTCGCGCGGCGCGGGCGTGGCGCCGCTCCGGTTCACCACCACCACGTGCTCCACGCTTGGCGCGTTGGCGCAGGCGCGGCGCACGTTGTCGAGCAGGGCCACGGTCTTGCCCTTGCGCCAGCCGCTGTCGGCGGTGAACACGAGTTTGGCCCGCGCGGTCTGCAGGCGCAGGGCCACGGCTTCCGGCGAGAAGCCGGCGAACAGGATGGTGTAGGTGACGCCCAGGCGGTGGCAGGCGTGGATTGCCGCCATGGTCTCCGGCAGGTTGGGCAGGTACAGCGCCACCACGTCGCCGGTCTTGACCCCGAGCGACTTGAGCCCATTGGCGCAGCGCGCGATCTCGTCGCGCATCTGGCGGTAGGTGAACGTGCGGATCTCGCCCGGCTCGCCCTCCCAGATCATCAGCGTCTTGTCGGCCAGCGCCGGGTTTTCGGCGTGGCGGTCGATGCAGTTGTCGCAGATGTTGAGCTTGCCGCCCAGGAACCAGCGCGCGTCGCCGAAGCCGCCCTCGCGCACCTGGTTGAAGGGCGTCATCCAGCGCAGGTGCCTGGCCGCCCAGCCCCAGTAGGCGTCGCTGCCTTCGCGGCGCTCGATGTCGCGCGCCTCGGCCAGCATCTGCGCCTGCCGCGGCTTGCGGCGCGACGCGGCCAGCGGGATCAGCTTTTCGGCCAGCAGGGCCTTGAGGGAATCATCGGCACCATCTGCTTCGTTCATGCGCTCTCTCCTCGCTCGATTTGTCTGGCGCTGACGGCGCCGGTCCCTCTCAAAATTGCTTCAGGATACCTTCAGGCCCAGCCAGCGCTGCGCCAGCCGCAGGTGCGCGATGTCGATCATCTTGCCGTCCATCACCGCCACGCCGCGGCCGTCGCTGAGGGCGTCGCAGACACGCTGCGCCCACTCCAGATCAGCGGCGTTGGGGCCGATCAGCTCGTTGATGAGCGCCACCTGGTCGGGGTGGATGGCGGCCTTGGCGGTGAAGCCGTCGGCCTTGGCGGCGCGGCATTCCTCGGCAAGGCCCTTGGCATCGCGGAAATCGGTGAACACCGAGTCGATGGCCTGCGTTCGGCAGGCCGAGGCCGCCACCATCATCATGGTGCGCGCCAGGCGGAACACCTCGCGGTAGGCGCCGGTCTCGTCACGGTTGTTGCGGATGCCGAGGTCGCTGGCGAGGTCCTCGCCGCCCCAGACGAAGCCGTGCATGCGCGGGCGCGGCTCGTCGAGCGTGGGCAGCGCCAGCATGGCCTGCGCGGTCTCGGTGACGATGCCGATGATGCCGGTTGCGCCTTCCGCCACGCCGGCCGCCTTCTCGGCCGCGGCCAGTTTGGCCTCCAGGATCTCGAAGTGCGCGCGGCCGCGGCACTTGGGCAGCATGATGCCGGCGATGCGGCCCAGCGGCAGGGCGGCGAGGTCGAGCGGGAAGTTGGGCGAATCCAGCTGGTTGACGCGGATGTAGGCGAGCTTGTCCGCCGGCAGGTCCTTGAGCGCGTCGCCGATCATGCTGCGCGCGGTGGCCTTCTTCTCCAGCGCCACCGAGTCTTCCCAGTCGTAGACCAGCGCGTCGGCGGCGCTGGCCGCGGCACGGCCCATGTTGCGGGCGTTGTCGCCCGGCACGAACAGGATGGAGCGCATCATGCGGGCCGCCGCTTCATGAAGGCCTGGCGCGTGCACACGCCCACCACCTCGTTGCGCTGGTTGAGCGCGCTGTGGCGGAACTCGACGATGCCCGCCTCGGGCCGCGACTTGCTGGCGCGCACCGAGATCACCTCGGTCACGGCGTGCAGGGTGTCGCCCTGGAACACCGGCTTGGGGAAGTTGACGTCGGTCATGCCCAGGTTGGCGATGGTGGTGCCGAGCGTGGTGTCGGTCACCGTCATGCCGATCATCAGGCCGAGCGTGAACAGGCTGTTGACCAGGGGCTGCTTGAACTCGGTCTTGGCCGCGAAATGCGCGTCCACGTGCAGCGGCTGGTGGTTCATGGTCAGCATGGAAAACATCATGTTGTCCATTTCGGTCACGGTGCGGGTCAGGGCGTGGTCGAAGCGCATCCCCGGCGTGAAGTCCTCGAAAAACAGTCCGGCCATTGGTTTCTCTCCTCTTGCGTTTTCGGGTTCTGAATTTACGTGCTCGCTGCCGTCGGCGCGATGCTCACCAGCAGCTCGTTGACCGCCACCGGCTGCCCGGGCTTGCAGCCCAGCGCCGCCACGATGCCGTCGATGCCGGCCTGGAGATGGAAGATCAGCTTCATCGCCTCCATCACCACCACCACGTCGCCGGCCGCCACGGCCTGGCCCTCGCTGACGTGCACCGCCGTGACCACGCCCGGAATGCCGGCGCGGATCTCGCCGGCCGAGGCGCTGGCGCCCTTGCCGACATCGGCCAGCGCGGCCAGCTGCGAGCGCACGCGGGCGTTCCAGCGCAGGCCCTGGTGCGAGACGCGCAGCGTGCCGGCGCGAGGGTCGGTTTCCAGCGCGAATTCGGCGGCCTGGCCGACACCGTCGCAATCGATGATGCGAATGCGGTCGGAGGCCACGCGCGCCAGTTTCAGGCGCAGCGCCTGTTCGCCGACCTGCACCTGCCACTGCGCGCCGTCCGGGCGCAGGCGCACGGCCACCGCTTCGGCCTCGTCCACGCGCACCTCGAACGCGGCCCAGGTCACGCGGCCGGCGCGCGCCATGGTGCGGAAGCCGCTGCGCCGCGCCCAGGGCAGGCTGGCGCTGTCGCGGCCGGCGTCGTCGAGCGCGGCGAAGGCCAGCGCCGCCAGCGCCAGGCGGTCGAGATCGGCGGGCAGCCGCCAGCCTTCGGCGAACTGCTCGCTGAGGAAGCGCGTGGTCAGCACTTTTTCGGAGAACGCGGGCCGCGCCAGCAGCTCGCGAAGGAAGCGCTGGTTGGTACCCACGCCGACCGCCTCGAACTGCGCCAGGCCCTGGTCCAGGCGGCGCAGGGCGGTGGCGCGCCCGGCGCCGCTGCCGATGATCTTGGCGACCATCGAGTCGTAGTACGGCCCCACTTCGGAGCCTTCGCGGATGCCGCTCTCCACGCGCACGCCCTCGATGGCGGGCTCGCGGTAGGCGCCGACCACGCCCAGCTGCGGCCGGTAGTTGTGCGCGGGGTCCTCGCAGTTGATGCGCGCCTCGATGGCCCAGCCGCGCGCCTGCACCTGCGACTGCTCCAGCGGCAGTGGCTCGCCGGCGGCGATGCGCAGCTGCAGCTCCACCAGGTCCAGCCCGGTGATCTGCTCGGTGACCGGGTGCTCCACCTGCAGCCGCGTGTTCATCTCCAGGAAGTAGGGCTGGTCGCTGTTCTCGTCCAGCACGAATTCCACCGTGCCCAGCGAGTCGTAGCGGATGGCGCGGCCCAGCACCAGCGCCGCATCGAACAGGCGCTGGCGCGCCAGCGGCGACAGGAAGGCGGCCGGGGCTTCCTCGATCACTTTCTGGTAGTTGCGCTGCACCGAGCACTCGCGCTCGAACAGGTGGATCAGCCCGCCGTGCTGGTCGCCGGCCAGCTGCACCTCCAGGTGGCGCGGCCGCGTGATCAGCTTTTCGATCAGCACGCGGTCGTCGCCGAAGGCGCGCAGCGATTCCTGTTTTGCCAGTTCCAGCGCGGCGGTGAAGCCGGCGGCCTCGTCGACGCGGCGCATGCCCTTGCCACCGCCGCCGGCGCTGGCCTTGATGAGCACCGGGAAGCCGATGCGGCGCGCTTCCTCGGCCAGCCGCGCGGGCGCCTGGTCCTCGCCGTGGTAGCCGGGCACCGGCTGCACGCCGGCCTGGATCGCCAGGTGCTTGGACTCGATCTTGGAGCCCATCTGCTCGATGACCTCGGCGCGCGGCCCTACCCAGGCGATGCCGTGCTCGGTGCAGGCGCGCACCAGCTGGGTCTTTTCGGACAAAAAGCCGTAGCCGGGATGGATGGCGCCGGCGCGCGACTTCAGCGCCGCGTCCATCAGCCCGTCCACGCGCAGGTAGCTGTTGGCGGCCTCGGCCGGGCCGATGCGCAGCGCGGTGTCTGCCTCGCGCACGTGGCGGGCGTTGCGGTCGGCGTCCGAGTAGACGGCGATGGTCTGCAGGCCCAGGCGGCGGCAGGTGCGGATGATGCGGCAGGCGATCTCGCCGCGGTTGGCGATCAGGACGGATTCGAAAGAGCGTTTCATGGCAGGGGTCATGGCGCTCACATGCGGAAGACGGGGCTGGGGCCGGTCACCGGCGGCTGCCCGGCGGCGAGCTGCAGGCACAGGCCGATCACGGGCCGGGTTTCGGAGGGTTCGATGATGCCGTCGTCCCACAGCCGCGCGGTGGCGTAGTAGGGGTCGCTCTGCTCGGTGAACTGCTGGCGCGCCTTGCGCTCGACCTCGGCGATCACCTCATCGGAACTCGCGCCCTTGAGGCTGGAGCGGCGCAGGTCGGTGAGCACGGTGGCGGCCACGTCGGGGCTCATGGTGGCGATGCGCGCGTTGGGCCAGGTGAACAAAAAACGCGGGTTGAAGCCGCGCCCGCACATGCCGTAATTGCCGGCGCCGTAGGAGCCGCCGATGATGACCGTGAAGCGCGGCACGCGGGCCGTCGCCATCGCATACACCAGCTTGGCGCTGTGGCGGGCGATGCCGCCGCGCTCGGCCTCGGTGCCGACCATGAAGCCGGTGATGTTCTGCAGAAACACCAGCGGCAGGTTGCGCTGGTTGCACAGCTCGATGAAGTGCGCGCCCTTGTACGAGGACTCCGAGAACAGCACGCCGTTGTTGGCGATGATGCCCACCGGATGGCCGCACCAGTGCGCGGTGCCGCAGACCAGGGTGCTGCCGAAGTCGGGCTTGAATTCCTGGAAGTCGGAGTCGTCCACCAGCCGTGCGATCAGCTCGTGCACGTCGTAGGGCTGCTTGGAATCGGGCGGCATCACGCCGGTGATGTCGTCGGGGTTGTAGCGCGGCTCCACCGAGGCCTGGATGGCGCCGTGGCTGGCGCGCCGGCGGTTGAGCTTGGCCACGATCTCGCGCACGCGCAGCAGCGCCTGCGGCTCGTTTTCGGCCAGGTAGTCGTTGACGCCGGAAATGCGCGTGTGCATCTCGGCGCCGCCGAGCGTTTCGCCGTCGACGATCTCGTTGATCGCCGCCTTGACGATCTGCGGCCCGCCCAGGTGGATGCGCGCCTGCCCGCGCACCATGATGGTTTCGTCCGACAGCGCGGGAATGTACGCGCCGCCGGCGGTGCATCCGCCGAACACCGCCGCGATCTGCGGAATGCCCTTGGCCGACATCTGGCACTGGCGGTAGAAGGTGTTGCCGAAATGGTCCTTGTCGGGGAACACGCGGTCTTGCTCGGGCAGGTAGGCGCCGCCGCAGTCCACCAGGTAGATCACCGGCAGCTCGTTCTGCTCGGCGATCTCCTGCGCGCGCACGTGCTTCTTCACCGTCTCGTGGAAGAACGAGCCGCCCTTGACCGTGGCGTCGTTGGCGATGATGCAGCAGGCGGTGCCGGCGATGATGCCGATGCCGGTGACGATGCCCGCCGCCGGCACCTCGTTGCCGTACAGCTCGAAGGCCGCCAGCGGCGAGAGTTCCAGGAACGGCGAGAGCGGGTCCAGCAGCAGGTCGATGCGCTCGCGCGCCAGCAGCTTGCCGCGCTCGTGATGGCGGTTGACCAGGGCCTCGCCGCCGCCCTTGAGGACCGTGGCATGGCGCTCGCGCAGGGGTTTGAGCAGTTCTTCGTAGCGCTCGCGGTTGCCGCGAAAGCCCGACGACTCCGCCGAAAGCTGGGTGGACAGGATGGCCATGGAGGTTCGTGCTTGCTCCCTGAAGCGGGCAGGCTGGGCTGCCTCGATATTGTGCTTGGACGCGCCGCTTGGCCGCGTGGCACGATCATACTGCGCGACCCCGCCGCCAACCAAAAAATCACGGAGAGAGTTCGATGAGTGCAGAGATCACCACCCCCTACTTCAGCGAAGAGCAGGACATGCTGCGGGGCGCGCTGCGGCGCTTCATCGAGCAGGAAGTGGTGCCCAAGGCCGAGGCCTGGGAGCACACCGGCATGGTGCCGCGCGAGGTGCTGCGCCAGATGGGCGCGCAGGGCTTCCTGGGCATCCGCGCGGCGGAGGAGCACGGCGGCAGCGCCATGAACACGCTGGGCAGCGTGATCCTGGCCGAGGAACTGGGCCGCTCCGGCTTCGGCGGCTTTGCCGTGACCGTGCTGGTGCACACCGACATGGCCTCGCCGCACCTGCGCCACGCAGGCACCGCGGAGCAGAAGGACAAGTACATGCCGGGCATCGTCTCCGGCGAGCTGATTTCCGCGGTCGCCATGACCGAGTCCGACGCCGGTTCGGACCTCGCCAGCATGCGCACCAGCGCGCGCCGCGACGGCGACCACTACGTGCTCAACGGCACCAAGATGTTCATCACCAACGGCGTGCACGGCGACGTGTTCTTCGTGGCCGCCAAGACCGGCGAGCCGGGGCGCAACCACAACATCTCCATGTTCATCCTGGAGAAGGGCATGCCCGGCTTCGGCGTGGCGCGGCCGCTCAAGAAGCAGGGCTGGCTGGCGTCGGACACCGCGGAACTGGTGTTCGACAACTGCCGCGTGCCGGCTGCCAACCTGCTGGGCACCGAGAACCGCGGCTTCTACGCGCTGGTGAAGAACCTGCAGAACGAGCGCACCGTGCTCGGCGCCCAGGCGCTGGGCGAGGCGTCCAAGGCGCTGGAGATCACCATCGAATACGTCAAGCAGCGCAAGGCCTTCGGCACGGTGCTGTGGAACAAGCAGGCCATCCGCCACCGCCTGTCCATGCTGTCGGCCCGCGTTGAAGCGGCGCGCCAGCTGGTCTACAACATCGCCTGGCGCGATTCGCAGGGGCATGTGCTGACCAAGGAAGTGTCGATGATCAAGGCGCTGTGCGGCGAGCTGGTGAACGAGGTGATGTACGACTGCCTGCAGTTCCACGGCGGCTCGGGCTACATCCGCGAATCGGCGATCGAGCGCATGACGCGCGATGCGCGCATCCAGGCCATCGGCGGCGGCGCCACCGAGGTGATGCTGGACGAGATCGCCAAGAAGCTGTGATCCGCGTCAGGCGGGAGAGGTAGCAACGCGCTGCGGCCGGATCGCAAAGGCCGCGGCAGGAATCGGCAGGACTGGAAAAAGGAGACTTCACATGCAGGCAGTGGAACCCAAGAAGGGCGCCCCGGCGGCGGGCGCCGTGCGCGAATACGACGTGGTGATCGTGGGCGCCGGCTTTTCCGGCGTGTACCAGCTGCACCACCTGCGCAAGCTCGGGTTTTCCGTGCGCGTGCTGGAGGCGGGCAGTGACCTGGGCGGCATCTGGCACTGGAACTGCTACCCCGGCGCGCGCGTGGACACTCACATCCCCCTGTACGAGTTCTCCGCCGAGGAACTCTGGCGCGACTGGACCTGGACCGAGCGCTTCCCGGGCTGGGACGAACTACGCAAGTACTTCAACTACGTGGACAGCAAGTGGGACCTGCGCAAGGACGTGGACTTCAACACCCGCGTCAAGGCCTTGACCTTCGACCAGAAGGCCACCAAGTGGACCGTGACCGCCACCAACGGCACCGTGGTGAAGGGGCGCTTCGTGGTGCTCTGCACCGGGTTTGCGGCCAAGGCCTTCATCCCGAAGTTCGAGGGGCTCGACACCTTCGCCGGCCCGCACCCGCACACCGCGCACTGGCCGCAGGAAGGGCTGGACATGCGCGGCAAACGTGTGGGCGTGGTCGGCACCGGCGCCAGCTCCATCCAGACCATCCAGGAGGCCAGCAAGGTGGCGTCCGAGGTGGTGGTGTTCCAGCGTACGCCCTGCCTGCCGCTGCCCATGCAGCAGCGCAAGCTGACGCCGGAAGATCAGAACGCGATCAAGGACAGCTACCCGGAGCGCTACGCGCTGCGCGCCAAGACTTTCGGGGGCTTTGACTTCGACTTCTACCCGAAGTCGGCGCTGGAGGTGTCACCCGATGAGCGCCGCGCCATCTACCAGGACCTCTGGGACAAGGGCGGCTTCTACTACTGGCTGGGCACCTTCAACGACGTCTTCTTCGACCAGAAGGCCAGCGACACCTCCTACGAGTTCTGGCGCAGCAAGACCCTGCCGCGCCTCAAGAATCCGAAGCACGCCGAGATCCTCGCGCCGGCCAAGGCGCCGTATCCCTACGGCACCAAGCGGCCCTCGCTGGAGAACGGCTACTTCGAGGTGTTCAACCAGGACAACGTGACCCTGGTGGACCTGAACGCCAACCCCATCCAGAAGATCACGCCCACCAGCGTGGTCACCAAGGACCGCGAATTCCCGCTCGACATCCTGGTGCTGGGCACCGGCTTCGACGCCGTGAGCGGTGGCATTTTGGCCATCGACATCACCGGCGTGGACGGCATCAAGATCCAGCAGCGCTGGTCCGACGGCATCAAGGCCAACCTGGGCCTGACCAGCGCCGGCTTCCCCAACCTGCTGTTCGTGTACGGCCCGCACAGCCCGAGCGGCTTCCTCAACGGGCCCTCGGCGGCCGAGTACCAGGGCGACGTCATCATCGAGCTGCTCAAGTACCTGCGCGAGAAGGGCTACACGCGCTTCGAGTCCAAGGCCGAAGCCGACGAGGAATGGTCGCAGCACATCAGCGACCTGATCGGCATGACGCTGTTCCCGCTGGCCAACTCCTGGTACATGGGCGCCAACATCCCCGGCAAGAAGCGCGAGAGCCTCAACTACCCCGGCGGCCTGCCGCTGTACCTGGAGAAGTGCAAGGCCAGCGCCGAAAAGGGCTACGAGGGCTTCGTGCTGGGCCGTTGAAGCAAGGTCCTGAGCTGCCGGCAAAACAAGAATGGCCGGCCCATCGCCTGTGCGATGGCGCCGGCCGGGTGACCGGAACCGTCCGGATCAGCGGGCGCTAAGGGCCTGCAACCAGCGCTGGGCCATCTCGTCGTAGGCGTTCTGGGTGGGATGAATGCCATCCGGATCGGCATCGTCGGCAACCGAGAAACCGCTGTTCATGTCCACCATGAACAGCCGGCTGTCCGTCCGCATGCGATTCTCGAGTTCCTGCCGGATCGAGGCGTTGAAGGCATCGAGCGCGGTGGCGCTGTCCGGTTTGATCGGGAACAGGTTCGCCACAAAGATGTTCGCAGCCGGACGCTTGGTCCGGATCTGGGCCACCAGGTTCATGAGCCGCGCCGGCGCCGTGTCCAGGAAGTAGGACTGGAGAATGTCGTTCGTCCCGAGCATGAGCAGGACGGTGTCCGCGGGATTGGATGCAAACCACGCGTCCAGGTTGCTCGCGATTTCGTCGATCCGGAACCCGGCGTGACCTTCGTGGTTGCGGTCCGCGAGACTCGCCGGCCCGTGCGTTTCGGACCCGACAAAATCGAAGGAGAAGCCACCTTCCTGGAGCAGGTCTTCCAGCAGGACCCGGTAGCCGCCCAGCGTGCCAGTGTCGTTGAGGCCGAGCGTGATCGAGTCTCCCAGCGGCATCACCTTTCCGAGGGTCAGGAATTCCCCTGGTGAATCCAGCGCCGCAGTCCATGTCCAGTGCTGGCTCGACGAGTCCCCCTGCGCCGACAGGATGACATCGATCCGGTTGCCCTGGTTGAGATCGATGATCCGTCCGCTCTGTCCAACCGCGGAAAACGATGCGTCATCGTTGAGCCACCACTGCTGGGCGATTGCGCCGGAGCATTTCTGCAACTCGAGGCGGGTCCCGTTTGCGTAGGAGGCCCCGGTCGGCGCGATGCAGAGTCCGTTGATGATCAAGGGAGACGATCCGTCCGTGTTCCTGGCAAACGAAAGCGCCTGCAGCTGGGTGGCGGTGCAACTCTTCACACTGACTTTTTCGCCTGCGGCAACGACGTTCCGGTCGGGCTGGATGCATTTCGCAGGTGCTGCCTGGTTGGCGACATACTCGGCCCTCAGGCTGGGTGCAGGCGCCGGGACCGTGGTCCCCGCAACCAGGTCCCTGAAATTCCACTTCTGGTTGGCCCCGTCGGTGTCGCTCCAGATGACCACGTGCGTGAGATTCTTGGTGAGCAGGTTGATGACCTTCGTTGGCTGGCTGGCGGCGTACAGGCGGTGGTTCGAAACGATCCACCGCTGGTGAACGCTTGACGAGCAGGTCTGGAGCTGCAGGCGCGTGCCGTTGCCATACTTCCCGTCCGTGGGGGCTGCGCAGAGTCCGCCCAGCCGAATCCGGAAGCGACCGCCGTTAAGGTGCTCGAACCTGACTTTCTGCTTCTGCCCGGGCACCGCCGAACAGGCTCTCACGCTGAGCGGCACACCGACCTTGGCCGTGCCACCGTCAGGCTGGAGGCAGCGGCCCGGCTCGAGAGTCGAGGAGACCTGAATGTCGCGAGAGGTCGCGGCAGCCGCAGAAAACGAGATCAGCAGGCTCAGTGTGGCGAACGCAATTCTGAAGGTCATGGAGAGAATGAGTTGTGAAGTTCAGTTACGACAGCGGTCAATAGGGATGCTTGAGAAATTTCTTGCCAAAATGTGTCATCGCAATGGACACAAATGATCGCCCTGGGCGCTGGACACGGCATGGAATTCGATCAGTGTGGACTCTTGCGCCTGGCGCCCATGCTCTGCAGCGCGTCTGGCCATATCGGGCGCAAGATTCTCGCCTTTCTCGCGGCGTGGCGTGGTTGTCGGCGCCGACCGGCGATTCACGGGGCGCACCAATGCCACGCGCGCCATGCATGATCGGTTAAACACTCCAGCGCACAGTGTCGGCATTCTTGCGGGGGGCGAGGGGTCCCGATTTGGCGGACTGGATAAGGGCTGGGTGATGTTCAGAGGGCGCGCTCTGGTCGAATGGACCTTCGATGCCGTTCGCGACGAGTCCGACGACGTCATCATATCGGCGAACCGGACCCTGGATCGATACCGGGCGCTCGGCGCACGCATCGTCGCGGACGAAGACGGAGTCGCATATCAGGGGCCATTTGCCGGAATGGTCCGGCTTCTGGAGTCCGCCCGCCACGCTTGGCTGATGTGTGTGCCCTGTGATGCCCTTGTCCTGCCGGAGAATCTGGCTGGTCGGTTCGCAAACGCCGCGATCGCGCAGGAGTCGGACATCGTCATGCTGGCCGACGGCGACGGCATCCACCCCACGTTCTGCTGGCTGCGGACCTCGCTGGCCAGTGATGCGCGGCGGTGTTTCGACGAAGGCGAGCGCTCGCCGCGCCGCTGGTTTGCGCGGCACCGGATGGCGCGCCTGATGGGCCCCGCGCCCCTCAACCTGAATACCCCGGAAAGCCTGGCCGCGCTAGAGTGGCGCTTGTGAACCAGCCTCTTATTCATCCGCCCGAGTTCGGTTCCCTGCGCGACGCGCGCGGCCGCTCCAAGCGCAAGCTGCGGGTGTCGCTGACCGATCGCTGCAATCTCCAGTGCCAGTACTGCATGCCGGAGCATCCCAAGTGGCTGCCCAGGGCCGAGATCCTGCGCCGCGACGAGCTGCTGCGGCTGGTCGGACTGTTCGTGAGCGAGCTGGGCATCCGCGAGATCCGCCTCACCGGCGGCGAGCCCCTGCTGCGCAAGGATGCGGTGGAGATCACGGCGGAACTGAACGGCCTGCGCGCGCTCGGGCTGGAACGCATCGCCATGACCAGCAACGCCGTGCGCCTGGCGCCGGTGGCGCAGGCCCTGCGCGACGCGGGGCTGGACGATCTCAACATCAGCATCGACAGCATCACGCCGCAGCGTTTTCGCGAGATGACGCGCGGCGACGTCACGCCCGTGCTCGCGGGCATCGAGGCGGCGCGCAGGGCCGGGCTCGCGGTGAAGCTCAACAGCGTCGTCATCCGCGGCTACAACGACGACGAGATCCTGCCGCTGGTGCGCTGGGCGCGCTCCGAGCAGCTATCGCTGCGCTTCATCGAATTCATGCCGCTGGACGGACGCGGGTTCTGGACGCGGGAAAAAGTGGTGACGCAGGCGCAGATCCTGGAACAGGTCGCGGACGAATTTTCCATCCTCCATCTGCCGCGCACGGCCGAGCCGGCCGAGTATTTTCTGCTGGACGGCGATTTCCGCCTGGGCATTATTCCCACGATTTCCCGGCCGTTCTGCGCCACCTGCGATCGCGTGCGCCTCTCCGCCACCGGCCAGCTCTATTCCTGCCTGTTTTCCGCCACCGGGCGCGATCTCAAGACGCCCCTGCGCGGCGGCGAAAGTGACCCCGCGCTGTGCGCCACGATCCGCGATCACGTCTGGCACAAGGAAGCGGGCTACGCCGCGCGTCCGGGCTACGTGGAACGGCCGGTCACCATGCATCACCTCGGCGGATGACCGCCCGCGCAAGCTCGATGGCAAGCTCGATGAACGTGCAGGTCGAATTCTGGGGCGTCACGCGCCGGCTGGCCGGCACGCATCGGCGCGAGCTGGTCGTGCAGGAAAACGCCACCGTCCAGAGCCTGATGGCGGCATTCGAAAACCAGGCCGAACTCGCCACCGAACTGCGCCGCTGCGCCTTCGCGATCGGATCCGAACTGGTTCCCGTGACCCACCCGCTGCGCGATGGCGACGAACTCGCCGTACTGCCGCCGGTGAGCGGGGGCTGAGTTGGGCGACACGGACAATCCCGCGGCCGAGCTGACCGGCGCGCGCATCCAGTCCACCGCGCTGTCGCTGGACCAGCTGCTGGCCGCCACCGAGCGCCCCGACTGCGGCGCCCTGGCCGTGTTCTGCGGCACCGTGCGCAACCATCACCAGGGCCGTGCCGTCACCGGGCTGGAGTACACCTCGCACGTACCGCTGGCCGAACGGATCATCGCGGAGATCGAGGCCGAGACCCGGGCGAAGTTCGGCGTCCCCGTGTGCCGGGTGCAGCACCGGGTGGGCCTGCTGGAGATCGGCGGCACCGCCATCGTGGCCGTGGTGCGCTCGGCGCATCGTGCTGAAGCTTTTGCCGCGCTTCGCCACGCCGTGGATGCCACCAAGCACCGCGCGCCCATCTGGAAGGAGGAGTTCTACCCCGACGGCACCAGCAGCTTCGTCGAAGGCTGCTGCATCGCGCCCGCCACCGATGCGTGACATCACGCTCAAGCCCACCACGCTGCGCGTGGCGCGGGCCGAAGGCTTTGTCCAGCTGCCGCCGGAGGCGCTGGCGCGCGTGCGCGAAGGCAGCGTTCAGAAGGGCGACGTGCGCGAGGCGGCGCGCCTGGCCGGGCTGATGGCGGTCAAGCGCACGCCCGACCTGCTGCCGCATTGCCATCCCATCGGCGTGCTGCGTGCGGAGGTCACGGCGTTCGTGCAGGACGAGGGCATCCTGCTGACCTCGGAGGTGGAAACGGTGTCCGCCACCGGCGTGGAAATGGAGGCGCTCACCGCCGTGTCCGTGGCCGCGCTCACGGTGTACGACATGCTCAAGGCCCACGCCCGCGCCGAGCAGATGCTGATCCGCGGCATCCGCCTGCTGGAGAAGAAGGGCGGAAAGTCGCAGTACGCGCGGCGCGCGCAGAACATGACCGCCGCCATCATCGTGCTGTCCGACACCGTCGCCGCCCGCAGGAAGCCGGACACCGCCGGCGCCTCGGTGCGCGACCGCCTGATGGAGGCCGGCTTCGCGATGGCCGCCTACGAGATCCTGCCCGACGAGCCTGGGCGGATCAGCGAGCGCGTGCAGCATTTCATTGCGCTTCGCACCGATTGCGTGATTACCGTGGGGGGTACCGGGCTGGGCCCGCGCGACCAGACCATCGAGGCGGTGGAACCGCTGCTGACCACGCCGCTGCCGGGCTTCATGGAGGCGGCGCGCAGCTTCGGCCAGTCACGCACGCCCTACGCCATGCTGTCGCGCGGCGTCGCGGGGCTGGCCGGAAGCACCTTCGTGGCCACGTTCCCCGGCTCGCGCCGCGGGGCGGAGGAAACGCTCGCCGCCGTGCTGCCGGGGCTCATCCACCTGCTCGAGGTCTGCAAGTCTGCGCGTCCGCACGAAGGCGGCTACACGTGAGCCTGCTGCGCATTGCCGACGCCTACGCCCGCGTCGCGGCCGCGGTCGGGCGCGTGCCGGTGCACGAGGTGGCGCTGGCGGACGCGCTCAACCGCGTCACCGGCGCGGAGCTGGTTTCGGCCTGCGATCTGCCGCCGTTCGACCAGAGCGGCATGGACGGCTACGCCGTGCGCGCTGCGGACACGCAGGCGGTCCCCGCACGGCTGCCCCTGGCCGCGACCATCGCGGCCGGCCCGCACGCCGCGCAGCCGGTGCTGCCGCCGGGGCAGGCCTGTCGCATCTACACCGGCGGGCTCATCCCTGCCGGCGCGGACGCGGTGGTTCGCCAGGAATGGACGACGCGGGACGGCAACGTCGTGCAGATCGAGCGCGCCGTGCCCGTCGGCCAGGACCTGCGCCGGCAGGGCGAGGAACTGCGCCGCGGCGCCAGCCTGATCGCGGCCGGGCGCCGGCTCAACGCTGGGCACCTGGCGATGCTCGCCATGGCCGGCGTCGCCCGGGTCGCGGTGCGCAGAGCGCCGCGCATCACCGTGCTGGTGAGCGGTGACGAGGTGATCGACGCCGGCCGCGCGCTGCGCCCGGGCGAGGTCTACAACGCCAATGGCCCGCTGATCGCCGCCTGGCTGGCGCGCGCGGGTTATCCGCTGGCGCGCATGGCCGCCGTGGCCGATTCCGAGACGGCGGTGCGCCAGGCGCTGGCGCAGGCGTTCGAAGAATCCGACCTTGTGCTGACCACCGGCGGGGTGTCCGTGGGCGACCGCGACCTGATCGCGCCGGAGGCCGAGAACCTGGGCGCAAGGCGCATCCTGTGGAAGGTGGCGCAGAAGCCGGGCAAGCCGCTGTACGTGGCGCAGCACGGGCACGCGCTGCTGATGGGCCTGCCGGGCAACCCCGCGTCCGTGCTGGTGAACCTCGCCAGCCACGTGCGCCACGCGCTGGACCTGCTGGAAGCGCTGGAATCACCGGGCCCGGAGGTGCGCACCGGCCTGCTCGCGACCTCGGTGCGGCCGGATGCCGAGCGCGACACCTGGCTGCGGGTGCGCAGCGACATCGACGCCCAGGGCACGGTTCGCCTGCATCCGCAGGGCGGGCAGGCTTCGCACATGCTCAGCAACCTCGCGGCGAGCGATGCCCTGGCCTGGCTGGACACCGGCGCCGCGATGCTGCCGGCCGGTGCGCCGGTGCGCTGGATCAGCCTGGGCCTGTAGCGCCGGGCGAGCCCGGACTTCTGCGCCGGCCGCGCGGTGCGCTAAGCCGCCGGCTTCGCGTGCAGCACGTTGGCGAGCCGCGCGAAGTCCTCGGCCGACAGCCTCTCTGCGCGCAGTTCCGGGTCGATGTCCGCGCGCTGGAAGTCCGCGGCGTCGGCCATTTGCCGCAGGCTGTTGCCGAGCTGCTTGCGCCGCTGGCCGAAGGCCGTCGCCACCACGTGATCGAACAGCGTCCAGTTACGGATTTCGAAGGGCGGCGGCCGCGGCACGATGCGCACCACCGCCGAGTCCACCTGCGGCGGCGGCGAAAACGCGCCGGGCCCCACGTTGAACAGCGCGCTCACGTCCGCGCGCGCCGCCAGCGCCACCGACAGCCGCCCGTAATCCGGATCGCCCGGCGCGGCGGCCATGCGGTCCACCACTTCCTTCTGCAGCATGAAGAGCATGTCGCGCACCGCGTGCGCCTGCGTCAGCAGGTGAAACAGCAGCGGCGTGGAAATGTTGTACGGCAGGTTGCCGACCAGCCGCAGCGGGCCGTCGGCGGCCAGCGCGGTGAAGTCGAAGTCCAGCGCGTCGGCCAGGTGGATGCGCAGGCCGGGCGCATCGCCGCAGGCGGCCTGCAGGGGGGCGATGACGTCGCGATCGATCTCCACCACGTCCAGCGCGCCGATCTTGTGCAGCAGCGGCGCGGTGAGCGCGCCGCGGCCGGGGCCGATCTCGACGATGCGGTCGCCCGCCGCCGGTGCCAGCGCCTGGAGAATCCGCGCGATGACGCGGCCATCGTGCAGAAAGTGCTGGCCGAAACGCTTCTTGGCGATGGGGCGGGCGGAGTCCGGCCCCGGCCTCAAGCGGCCGCCTCCGCCACCGCCTGACGGGCCATGCGGATGGCCATTTCAACCGCCGCGTGCAGGCTGCCGGCGTGCGCCTTGCCTGTTCCGGCCAGGTCCAGCGCGGTGCCGTGATCCACCGAGGTGCGGATGATGGGCAGGCCCAGGGTCACGTTCACCGCTTCGCCAAAACCGGCGTACTTCAGCACCGGCAGGCCCTGGTCGTGGTACATGGCGAGCACCGCGTCGGCGTTGGCCAGAGGGCCGGGCGTGAACAGCGTGTCGGCCGGCAGGGGGCCGACCACGTTCATGCCTGCGTCGCACATGGCCTCGATGGCGGGGGAGATGGCGTCGATTTCCTCTCGGCCGAGGTAGCCGTTCTCCCCGGCGTGCGGGTTGAGGCCACACACCAGGATGCGAGGCTGCGCGCAGCCGAAGCGCGCCTTGAGATCGGCGTGCAGGACTCTCAGCGTGCGCTGCACGCGGCGCTGCGTGATCGCAGCCGGCACTGCGCGCAGCGGAAGGTGGGTGGTGACCAGCGCCACGCGCAGGTCTTCGGCCACCAGCATCATCACCGGCGTGTGCGTGCGGGTGATGGCGGCGATGAACTCGGTGTGGCCGCTGAAATCGTGCCCGGCCTGGTTGATCAGGCTTTTCTGCACCGGGCCGGTAACCATGGCGTGCGCCTGCCTGGAAATGCAGGCGCCGATGGCGATCCGCAGGGTTTGCAGGACGTAGTCCGCGTTGACGGGGTCCAGCACGCCAGCCTGGGCCGGTGCCGCCAGCGCCACCGGGAGCACGCTCAGGAAGCCGGGCTCGTGCAGTTCGGGCTCCGAATCCAGGCTCACTTCCTCCAGCCCGATCGGCATTCCCATGGCCATGGCGCGCTCGCGCAGGAGCTGCGGGTCGCAGACCGCGATCAGCTCGGCCTGCCAGCGTTCCTGTGCCAGGCGCAGGACCAGATCCGGCCCGATGCCCGCCGGCTCCCCCGGCGTGATCAGGATCCGCGGGATCAAGCGCCGCTCACGAAGCGGGCGCTTCCGCTGCGGGCGCAGGCGCGGTGTCGGGCACCGAAGCCGGCGCCGCCGTTTCGACGCCGCGCAGTTCCACGTAGGCCTCGGCTTTCAGGCGGCGCAGCCAGCCATCGTATTCCTCGGCCGCCTTGCGCTGCTGGATGGCGCCGCGCGCGCGCGCCCTGCGCGATTCGGCGGTGATGTCGCGACTGCGGCGTTCCAGGACCTGGGCCACGTGCCATCCGAACTGTGTACGGAAGGCCGGCGAGGTCTGCCCGGGTTCGAGGGCGTCGAGCTGATCCTGGAATTCCTGCACGAAAAGCCCGGGTGGCTGCCAGCCCATGTCACCGCCGGCTGCCTTGGAGCCGGTGTCGTCGGAGAACTCCGTTGCAAGCTTCCCGAAATCACCGCCCTTGAGGATCTGTTCGTGCAGCAGCCGCGCCTGTGCCTGCGATTGCTCCTCGGTGCGGATGGCGTTGTTCTGCAGCAGGATATGCCGCGCACGCGTCTCGGTGACGGTCTGCCGGTCCGCCGATCCACGCGTTTCCACGAGGCGGATGATGTGGTAGCCGCCCGCGGTTTCGAGCACGGGGCTGTTCTCGCCTGGTTTCAGCTTGCGGGCGGCCTGCAGGAACACCAGCGGCAGCGCGTCCGATTTGCGCCATTCCAGGTCGCCGCCCTGGAGCGCCTGCTGGCCGTCCGAGCTTGATGCCGCCAGCGTTGCGAAATTGGCGCCTGCCTCGAGTTTCTGCCGCAGGCCTTCGGCCTTCTTGTGCGCGGCCGCACGCTGGTCGGGCGAGGCGCCGTCGGGAATCGCCACCAGGATGTGCGAAAGCCGGTACTCGGAATCGTCCTGATCAGGATGCCCGGCAAGGTAGAGATCGATATCCTGGTCGGTGACCGCAACGCGGTTGTCCACCTCGCGCTGGCGCAGCCGCGAGATCGTGACCTCGTCACGTACCTGCTCGCGGACCGACAGGAAGTCTCCGCCCGATTCGCGGATCACTTCGGCAAATTCGGCGAGCGTCATCTTGTTCTGCCGGGCGACGCCGCTCAGCACCTCGTTGAGTTCGCGGTCATCCACGCGGATGCCGGCCTTTTCCGCACGCTGGGTCTGGACGCGGGTCATCACCAGCTTTTCCAGCACCTGGCTGCGCAGGACGCCCTCGTCAGGGAGGGCAATGTCGCGCGCGTGCAACTGGTTGCGTGCATTGGCGGTTTCGCGATCCAGCTCGCTCTGCAGGACGATGCCATCGTTGACCACCGCGACGATGCGATCCAGCGTTTCGACCTGTTGTGCCGCCACGGGCGCGCCAAGGCACAGCAGGCTGCTGGCCACCACGAGCATCGTCGCGGTGGAATATCGCTTGAAACAGGTCTGAAACGGCATGGGCAAAGGCTTCCGGGCTCGCGCGAGGGCGCGCAGGTTATCACGCGGTGCCGCTCTGACCGCCCCTGCGGCAAGTCGTTGCATCCGCACTCGTGGCGTGCGGCGGACGACGGCGCCAAATAGCGCTCAGGGCGGGCGTTCGCCGTCGAGCTCCCGGTCGGGCAGCAGTTCGGCGCTCCCCGTGCCGATGTTGGCCAGTCCCTTCAACTGGAGCTGCACGTAGACGCCGCTGTCCATGTCGCCCGAGCTGTTGGAAATGAACCGGCGATGCGAGACGCGCACCGCCCAGCAGCAGGTGCCGTACTCGACGCCCAGGAAGCTTTCGCGGCTTTCGCTGTCCTGCAGCGAATACCGGGTTCGCCCCGCCAGCAACCAGGAACCGCTGATGGGGGTCAGAAAGCTGAAATCCGCCTGTTCGAGCAGGTCGCGTCGGTAGCGGTACGAGAGGTCGATCTGGCGCCGCCGCGGCTGGTCGCGATAGCGCAGGCCGAACTGGGCGCGCTCGAAATGGTTTTCTTCCGGCGCCCATTGCGCGGCGGCCAGCGTCCGCCAGTGTTCGCTGAAGTAGTAATCGAACTGCGTGATGAACTCGGTCGCGCCGTCCTCGGGGGGCAGCAGGCCCGGCACCGTGACGCGCGGCGCGGTGAGCCGGTAGAGCTGCCCGACCGATGCGCTCCAGCGCGTGCGGCCGGTTTGCGGATCTAGTTCGCGCAGGGTGGCGGCACCCGCGACGTGGCGGGCATCGGCCAGGCGGTCCTCGCCCGAGAACCGGTTGCGCGCAAAGAGCTGCACGAAGTCGAAGCCCGGCTCGCCGGTGTCGAACAGCGGGATGCGGTCCTGGTCGGTGTAGGGGACGTACAGCGCGAACGCGCGTGGCGTCAGGGTCTGAAGGCGGCCGGCCGTGGTGACGCGCTCGAAGTTGAGCCCGGTTTCGGCGCTGACCACGGGCAGCGTGCGCTCCTGCTGCTCGGGCCGGTTTCCGGAAACGCCGCTGAGCTCGTAATGGGTATGGTTGAGGTCGGCCTGGCCGCGCAGGTACCAGGCCGAGGCGTCCCGCTCGAAGCGCAGGAACGGCGCCGCCAGCAGGCGCACGCCCTCCACCGAATCCTCGCGCGCAAAGTTGACGAATTCCGAGTGGATGCCGGCGCGCGTGTCCAGGAACGCGTTGCGCGTGAGCGCTTCGAAACGGATCTGGGGCAGGCGCTTGTAAGGGTCGTCGGCGGCGGTGAGATTGGAGGCGATGGGCTGGAAGTTCTGCACCATCGTGGTGATCCGGTACGAGGCGGGCGCCTGGTAGGTCAGCCGGGCACTCTGTTCCAGGTGGGTGATGGACGAGCTCGACAGGGTTCCGCCCAGGTCCTCGAAATAGGTTCGGTCGGTGGTTTCGGCGTAGACCGCTTCCAGGCCCAGGCGGCGGTTGATGAGGCCGTTGTGCGACAGGCGGAACAGGCTGCGATCCTCGCCCAGCTTGCGGTCGTCGAGGTACTCGTACCGCATCAGGCCTTCGGACTGCTTCAGCAGGTAGCGGAAATCCACGGCCGATTGCAGGCCCCGTTCCGACATCAGGCGCGGCGTGACCGTGGCGTCGTAGTTCGCGGCCAGGTTGATGTACACCGGCCAGCGAAAATCGACCCCGGTCCCGCTGAGCTGGCCGATCGTGGGGTACAGCAGGCCGGTGCGGCGACGATCGTCGATCGGAAACTGGAGGTAGGGCACGTACAAAATCGGCACGCCCAGAAAGTCGAGATGGACGTTGCGGGCCGAGCCCAGGCCCTCCTTCTGGTCCAGGTGAATCTCCCCGGCCCGCACGAACCAGGCGTTCGACGAAGACCCGCAGGTCGTGTACGAGGCGCCCTTCAGGCGCGCATCGCCCTCGGCATCGACTTTCAGTTCGGTCGCGGTTCCCCTGGCGGAGCGCGAGGGCAGGACGAACTCGGTGTCCATGAACACGCCGGACCGGGCATTCAGATCGAAGCGCGAGCGCTGGCTCTTGACGATCAGCGCGGGATTGCGGAACAGCGACTCGCTGCCCACCGTGACGATCCGGTTGGCATCGTCATAGCGGAGCGCCTCGGCCGAAAACGTCTTGTCGCCCTGGCTCAGGATCACGGCGCCGGCCAGCTCCGACAGCCCGTCGCGGTCCAGCGAAACCTCGTCCGCGTTGAGAATCACCTTCTCGTCGAGCGCCGGGCCCGGCGCCCGGCCCGGCAACAGGAGCTGCGGACACCCCGCTTCGCCCACCGTGGACAGGGCCAGCGCGGCACAGGCC
>JBQTJW010000043.1:0-39860 GCA_052386745.1 Panacagrimonas sp.
GCGATGCCCGCCGCGCCCGCGCCGTTGACCACCATGCGCGTGTTCTCGATCTTGCGCCCGGTCAGGTGCAGCGCGTTGATCAGGGCGGCAGCCGAGATGATCGCCGTGCCGTGCTGGTCGTCGTGGAACACGGGAATGTCGAGCAGCTCGCGCAGACGCTGCTCGATGATGAAGCATTCGGGCGCCTTGATGTCCTCGAGGTTGATGCCGCCGAAGGACGGGCCCAGATAGCGCACGCAGTTGATGAACTGGTCGACGTCCGAGGTATCGACTTCCAGATCGATGCCGTCGACGTCGGCGAAGCGCTTGAACAGCACCGCCTTGCCTTCCATCACCGGCTTGGCCGCGAGCGGCCCGATGGCGCCCAGCCCCAGCACCGCCGTGCCGTTGGTGATGACGCCCACCAGGTTTCCACGCGCGGTGTAGCGGAAGGCCGCGCCGGGGTCGGCCACGATTTCCTCGCAGGCCGCGGCCACGCCCGGCGAGTACGCCAGCGCAAGGTCGCGCTGGTTGATCAGGCTCTTGGTGGGCGCAATCGAGATTTTCCCGGCGGTGGGGAACTCGTGGTAATCGAGGGCGGCCTGGCGCAGGCCTTCGCGGAGGTTGGCGGACACGGAGTCGGCGGCGGCAAAAATCGGGCGTCTATCCTGCCACGCGCCGCGCTGCGTAGACTCGCGCATGTCCATCAGCGACTGGCCCGCCAGCGAACGCCCGCGCGAGAAACTGCTCGATCGCGGCGCGGCGGCGTTGTCGGATGCCGAGCTGCTGGCCATCTTCCTGCGCACCGGCGTCGTGGGCCGCAGCGCGGTGGACCTGGCGCGCGACCTGCTGACGCGCTTCGGCAGCCTGCGCGCGCTGGTGGCGGCGCCGGCGGAACAGTTTTGCGAGGCCCACGGGCTGGGCACGGCCAAGTACGTGCAGCTTCAGGCGGTGATCGAGATGGGCCGCCGCGTGCTGGCCGAAGACTTGAAGGCTCGCGATGTGCTGTCCGACCCGGCCGCGTGCCGGCGTTACCTCTCCGCATGGCTGCGCGACCGCGATCGCGAAGTCTTCGCCGCCCTGTTCCTGGACAGCCAGCACCGCATCCTCGCCGCCGAAGAACTGAGCCACGGCACCCTGGACGCGGCCAGCGTGTACCCGCGCGAGGTGGTGAAGCGCGCGCTGGCCCTGGGCGCCGCGGCGGTGATCTTCGCGCACAACCACCCGAGCGGGTTCGCCGAGCCCTCGATGTCCGACCGCGTGCTCACCGACCGGCTCAAGGCAGCGCTCGCGCTGGTCGATGTCCGCGTGCTCGACCACTTCGTGGTGGGCGAGGGCAATCCCACCAGTTTTGCCGAGCGTGGATGGCTGTAGCGGGTTGTCGTTGGCGGGTTGCCCTGCCGGCGAGCCGCTGGTACCCTTCGCGCCCCAAAATTTGGTCCATACCGGGCGGCGCTGCCGTCCCCACGAGAGCGCGTCATGTCCAAAGTGTGCCAAGTCACCGGCAAGAAGCCCCTGGTCGGCAACAACGTTTCGCACGCCAACAACAAGGTGCGTCGCCGTTTCGAGCCCAACCTGCACACCCACCGGTTCTGGGTGGAAGCCGAAAAGAAATTCATCAAGCTGCGCGTGTCGCACCACGGGCTCCGCACCATCGACAAGAAGGGCATCGAGGCCGTGATTGCTGACCTGCGCGCCAACGGACAGAAGGTCTAAGCCATGGCAAAGGGCAAGAAGGATCGCGAGAAGATCAAGCTGGTGTCGACGGCCAACACCGGCTTCTACTACACCACCACCAAGAACAAGAAGAACACGCCGGACAAGTTCGAGTTCATGAAGTACGACCCGGTGGTGCGCAAGCACGTCGCGTTCAAGGAAGCGAAGATCAAGTGATCCAGGCAGGCTCCGCGGACGACGCCTGCGGGCAGGCCGAAGAGTAGTTTGCTTATGCCGGAAACTGGAGTACGCTTCTTCTCCCGGCAATCGCCGAACAGAATTGACGTCATCGGAATGCCACAGCGACTCGGCATTCTCAAGAAGTGAGAACAACGAGCAGCGGAGCCGACAAGGCGACCGGTGCCGGTTTGGAGAGTAAAAATATAAACGCCCGCGCAAGCGGGCGTTCCTGTTTTTGTTGGCTTGTTTGGTAGCGGCGAACCGATGAGCGATCTCCAGGCCCAGCGCACCCACCACCGGCATCTCGAACGCGCCCGGGCGCAGGTGATCGACCTGCTGTCGCGCCAGGCCATCGAACTCGAACTGGTCAGCCGCAGCGAGAACCTTGCCCACGGTGGCAAGCAGGACGTGGTGGCCCAGTTGATCGCGCGGCAGCACCAGACCGCGCTCGAACAGCGGCTTGCGAACTTTCATCCGGCCGACATCGCCTTCGTGCTGGAAAACCTCATGCCCGGTGCGCGCGACCTCGCATGGTCGCTGGTGCAGGCCGAGCGCCGCGGCGCCGTGCTGCTGGAGACTTCGGAATCGGTGCGACGCGCCCTGGTGCTGTCGATGCCGGTCGACGAGATCGCCGCCGTGGTCCGGCCGCTGGACCCGGAGGACATCGCCGAACTGGTGGCCAGCCTGCCCGAGGAGTCGCGCCAGTCCGTGCTCGACCAGCTCGACCAGACCGACCAGGCCGAGGTGCGATCGGTGCTGTCGTTCCCCGCCGGGTCGGTGGGTTCGGCCATGGACATGGACTTCGTGGCCGTGCGCGAGGATGCCTCGCTGGAGGCTGTGCAGCGCCTGCTGCGGCGGCGCAAGACCTTGCCGGCGCACACCAACGAGCTGATCGTGGTGGATCGCGACAACCAGCTGCGCGGGTACCTGCCGCTGTCCAGCCTGCTGCTGGGCGAGCCCGACGCCCTGGTCGGCGAGGAAATGTCGCGCGACCCGGTGTATTTCTACACCGACGATCCCATGCACGAGGCCGTCACCGCCTTCGAGAAGTACGACTTGGTTTCCGCGCCGGTGGTGAACCTGCATGAGCAGGTGGTGGGCCGCGTCACGGTGGACGCGGTGGTGGACGAGATGAACGAGCGCGCCCAGACCGAGGGCCTGCGCATGGTCGGCCTGTCCGAGGAGGACGAGGACCTGTTCGCGCCCATCCAGCACGCCGCGCGCCGACGCTGGCCGTGGCTGGCCATCAACCTGGTGACGGCGTTCCTGGCGTCGCGCGTGATCGGGGCGTTCGAGGACGTCATCGGATCGCTCGTGGCGCTGGCCGCGCTCATGCCGATCGTTGCCAGCATCGGCGGCAATTCCGGCAACCAGTCGGCGGCGCTGGTGATCCGCGGCCTTGCGCTCAACCAGCTCGGCCCGGCGCAGCTGCGCCGCATCCTCGGGCGCGAACTGTTCATCGGCGTGCTCAACGGCGCCCTGTGGGGCGCACTGCTCGGCGGCGCCACGATGGCGCTATACGGCAATGCCAAGCTCGCCGCCGTCATCACGGTGGCGCTGCTGCTGAACCTGGTGGTGGCCGCCTTCGTGGGCGTGGTGGCGCCGGCGGTGCTGCACCGCTTCGGGCGCGATCCGGCCATGGGTTCGAGCATCGTGCTGACCGCCACCACCGACAGCATGGGCTTCCTCATTTTCCTGGGCTTGGCCTCGCTGTTCCTGGTCTGAACTCAGATTGAACATTTCGTTGCCAGCCCCCATACGCTGGCGTAAGGTGCGCGCGCATTCATGAGCCAGACTGACGTCCTTGCCCAAGAGTTGATGGCCGCGGGTGAGTTTTTTCACCGGCGTGGATGGGTGCCGGCCACCGGGGGAAACTTCTCCGCCCGGCTCAGCGAGGACACCATGCTGGTCACCGCCTCCGGCTGGCACAAGGGCGAGCTGAAGGCCGACGCGTTCCTGGTGTCCGACCTCGACGGCCGGCCGCTGGATGCAAACGCCAGGCCCTCGTACGAGACCGGCCTGCACTGCCAGCTGTACCGCTTTGATGCGGGCATCGGCAGCGTGCTGCACACCCATTCGGTGGCCAATACGGTTCTGTCACGTGAACGTGCCAGCATCCGTTTGTCGGGCTACGAGCTTTTGAAGCTCCTGCCCGGGATCAAAGATCACGATGTGACGGTCGAAGTGCCGGTATTCGAGAACGACCAGAACATTGCCCGCCTGAGCGCACGCGTTGACGACTGGATGAAAGCACACCCCGGGGTTCCGGCCTACCTGATTGCCGGACACGGCCTCTACGCCTGGGGCGCCACGGTGGCACAGGCGCGCCATCGCGTGGAGGCCCTTGAATTCATGTTCGAGTGCGAACTGCACTCCCGTTGAAGGCTTGAAAGAGGAGTACCCAGACATGAGCGAACTTCGCATCTACGATGAAACCCGCCCCGAACGGGCGGTGAAAACCCTGACCCGCTTTGAAGATATCCGCGAGGCCCTGGCCGGCGTCGGCGTGGGATTCGAGCGCTGGGAAGCATCCAGGCAGCTTGACGAGATGGCCTCGCAGGACGAGGTCATCGAGGCCTACCGCGAGTCCATCGACCGGCTGATGAAGCAGCATGGTTTCCAGGCCGTGGACGTCATCAGCCTGGCCGCGAACCACCCGCAGAAGGAAGAGATGCGACAGAAGTTCCTGCGCGAGCACACCCACGACGACTTCGAGACCCGCTTCTTCGTCGAGGGCGAGGGCCTGTTCAACATCCGCAAGAACGGCCGCGTCTACGCCACGCTGTGCTGCCGCGGCGACCTGCTCAACCTGCCCGCCAACACCGCCCACTGGTTCGACCTGGGCCCGTCGCCGCGGCTCAAGGCCATCCGCCTGTTCACCACGCCCGAGGGCTGGGTGGCCAATTTCACCGGCGATGCCATTGCCGATCGCTTCCCGCGGCTGGAAGCGCCGCACTACACGCTGGCGCAGGCGGCCTGATGGTGATCCGCGCCGTGCTGGTCGATATCGAGGGCACCACCTCGTCCATCGATTTCGTGCACCAGACGCTGTTCCCGTACGCCAGCCGGCACCTGCGCGGCTACCTCAAGGCCCACGCCGGCGAGCCCGACGTGCAGAAGTTGATCGGCGAGGTCAAGGCCATCGAAGGCCAGGAAGGCGCCGAGCTGTCGCTGGACGCGGTGGCCGACATTCTGGAAGGCTGGATTGCGCAGGATCGCAAGCTCACGCCGCTCAAGACGCTCCAGGGCCTAGTCTGGGCCCAGGGTTATGCAGCGGGCGAACTCAAGGGCCACGTCTACGCCGACACACCGGCGGCCCTGCGCCGCTGGCACGCGCAGGGGCTAAGGACCTACGTCTATTCATCGGGATCGGTGGCGGCGCAGAAGCTGATTTTTGGCCACACCGAGTACGGCGATCTCACCCCGCTGTTCTCCGGCTTTTTCGATACGCAGGTGGGCGGCAAGCGCGAGGAATTGTCGTACCGCGAGATCCTGCGGCAGATCAACCTGCCCGCGGACCAGGTGCTGTTCCTGTCGGACGTGGGCGAGGAATTGGACGCCGCGCGTGCCGCCGGCATGCAGACCCAGCAGCTGATCCGCGACGACAAGGCCAGGCCCTTCGCCGCCCACGCCCAGGCGCCCGACCTGTCGCGGACGCTGGGGTAGGCCTGCGCTGCGCGCCCCCGAATCAACCCGATCCGGACGCCTGCGCCGCCAGCGCCTGCTTGAGCGGCGGCAGCCGCTCCACCGTGCGCAGGCCCAGGTGCAGCAGGCGCTGCAGGCCGGGCAGGTCGAGGCTGAAGGCGCGGCCGAGCACGTCGGTCATCGCCAGCATTTCCAGGTTGGCCGCCTGCCGCGCGCGCTCGTAGCGGGCCAGGGTGCGCGGCGCGCTCCAGTCCCGGCGCGCCGTGCGGGCTTCCCGCAAGACCAGCGCCAGTTCATGGGCGTCCGCCAGCCCAATGTTCAGGCCCTGGCCGGCGAGCGGGTGGATGAGGTGCGCGCTGTCGCCCACCAGCACGCAGCCCGGCGCGACGTAGCGCCGCGCGTGCATCAGCCGCAGGGGGAACGTGAGCCGGCGCGTGGTGGCGCCGAGGGTGCCGGCGGCCGATTGCACCGCGTCCTGCAGGTGGCTCGCGAAGCTCGCATCGTCCAGCGCCAGCAGTTCGCGCGCGTCGGTGTCCGTGGTGGACCAGACCAGCGACCGGCGGCCATCGGCCAGCGGCAGCAGCGCCACCGGCCCCGACGGCAGGAAGCGTTGCAGCGCGGTGCCGCGGTGCGGCTCGCTGCACTCCAGGTGACACACCACCGCGGTCGCCGCGTAGCTCCAGCCGGTGGTGTCGATGCCGGCCGCTTCGCGCAGGGACGATTCCGCGCCCTCGGCGCTGATCGCCAGCCGCGCCTGCAACTCGCTGCCGTCGGACAGGTGCAGGTGGGCGCGGCCGTCTTCGAGGTCGGCGGAGAGAAGGCCGGTTGCGTGGTGCATGCAGCCGGCGGGCAGGGCGCGCCACAGCGCGCCGGCCAGCAGCCCGTGCTCCACGATCCAGCTGGGCTGGTCGGTGCCGGTGCGCGCGGTTTCAAAGTGCAGGGCCTGGCGCGGATCGCGGTCCCAGACCTGCATGCGCTGCATCGGCGCGGCGCGGGTCTCGCGGATGCCAGCCCACAGCCCGAGCTCCTCCAGGAAGCGCGCGGAGCCCGGCGTGATGGCGTAGACCCGCGGGTCGTAGCGCTGCGGGTCGAAGGCCGTGGCCGGTGGCGCTCCGCGCTCGATCACGCGCACGTCGAAGCCGCAGGCCGTGAGCGCAGCCGCGCTCGCCATGCCGACGATGCCGCCGCCGACCACGGCGATGTCGCAGCGCTCGATGCCCACCTCAGGCGCGCTCGAGCCGCGGTGCCGGGCCGGCGAAGCCCAGGTTCTGGTGCAGGATCATCTCGCGTGCCGGCGTGTCCAGCTCCAGGAACAGCAGCCCCAGGTGGCGCAGCCCGCGCAGGCCGGGCACGGCGTTGGAGAACAGGCGCACCAGCCGGTCGGTGAAGGCCGACACGCGTTCGCGATCCTGCCGGCGACTGTTCTCGTAGTCCGCCAGCAGCGCCTCGGCGCCCGGGTCGGCCTGAGCGTGCAGCCGCTCGGCGAGGATCGCGGCATCGCGCAGGCCCAGGTTGAAGCCCTGCGCGGCCACCGGGTGCAGGCTCTGCGCCGCGTTGCCGATGAACACCGTGCGCGGCGCGCGCAGGCCATCGCTCATCACGCGCGTCAGCGGGTAGCTCTGGCGCCGGCCCAGCGCGAGGAGCGGGCCCAGGCGCTCGCCGAAGTTGTCCGCGGCGCGGGCCAGAAAGGCGGCATCGTCCAGGGCCTCGAACTCGGGCAGCTGAGTAGTCGGGACAGTCCACACCAGCGAGCAGGCGTGACCCTGCGCATCGCGCGGCTTGGGCAGGATCGCGATGGGCCCGCCCGGCAGGAAGCGCTCGTAGGCCACGCCGCCGTGGGCATGGCGCGGGCGCACCGCGGTGACGATGGCGGACTGCCCGTAGTCACGCGTCTGCGCGCCCATGCCGAGCAGTTCGCGCACGGCCGAGCGCGCGCCGTCCGCGGCCACCAGCAGCCGGGCGCGCAGCGTGGTGCCGGAAATGTCCACTTCGACGTGATCGGCGTGCGCCTGCATGCCGGTGACGCTGGCCGGCGCGAACACGCTGACGCCGGCCGCGCGCACCTGTTGCCACAGGGCACTGTTGATGGCGCGCAGCGGCGTGTTGTAGCCCAGCGCCGGCAGGCCGGCTTCGCTGGCGCTGAAACGCGCGGCGCCGAAGCGGCCGCGCTCGGAAATATGGGTGGAGAGGATGGGCTCGGCTTCCGCCGCCAGCGCCGGCCACAGCTCGAGCTGTTCGAGGATGCGGCGCGAGCCGGCGTTGAGCGCGATGCAGCGTTCGTCCCAGCTCGCGCCGCCGTCGCGCGGGGCCATGGCCTCGACCAGCGCGATGCGGCGGTTCTGGCGCGCCAGCGCCACCGCCAGGCTGCATCCCACCAGCCCGCCGCCGACGATGGCAACGTCGAAAAGGTCGGTGCTCACCCGTTACGCCGCCATCAGCTGTTCGATGTCGCGCACGGACTTGGGCACGCCGCCGGTCAGCACCTCGTGGCCGGTCTTGGTGATGAGCACGTCGTCCTCGATGCGCACGCCGATGCCCCAGAACTTCCTGTTCACGCCCTTGGTGCCGGGCGCGATGTACAGGCCGGGCTCCACCGTCATCACCATGCCGGGCTCGAACGGCCGATAGTGCCCGTCCAGCTTGTAGCGGCCGACGTCGTGCACGTCCATGCCCAGCCAGTGGCCGGTGCCGTGCATGTAGAACTGCCGGTGCTTGTCCTGCTTGATGAGGTCGGCCGGCTCGCCCTTGAGCAGGCCCAGTTCCACCATGCCCTCGGTCAGCGTGCGCGTGGCCGCCTGGTGCGGCTTGCCGGACGAGACGCCCGGCTTCATGTGTCGCAGCGCGGCCTTCTGCGCTTCCAGCACCACCTCGTACACGGCCTTCTGCTCGGCGGAGAACTTGCCGCTGACGGGGAAGGTGCGCGTGATGTCGGCGGTGTAGCCCTGCAGCTCGCCGCCGGCGTCGATCAGCAGCAGGTCGCCTTTGCGCAGCTTCGCGTCGTTTTCCACGTAGTGCAGGATGCAGGCGTTGTCACCGCCGCCGACGATGGAGCCGTAGCCCGGCTGCATGTCGTGCGCGTCGAACTCCGAGTGGATTTCGGCGGCGATCTGCCACTCGTACTTGCCGGGCTGGGTGGCGCGCATGGCGCGCACGTGGGCGTTGGCCGAGACCTCGGCCGCGGTGCGCAGCAGGGCGATCTCGGAGGCCCGCTTGAACAGGCGCATCTCGTGCAGGCTGGTCTCCAGCGCCACGATGGTGGTGGGCGCCGCGGCGCCGCGGCGCGAGACTTCCCGCAGGTGCCGCACCAGGCGCGCGAGGCGTGCGTCCAGCTCCGGGAACTCGCCCAGGGTGTAGTGCAGCACGTCGCGGCCGGCGAGGAGTTCGGGCAGCCTGGCGTCGAACTCGTCGAGCGTGAACGCCTGGTCGGCGCCGAAGTGCTTCTTTGCGCCCTCGGGGCCGGCGCGGCGGCCGTTCCAGATCTCGCGCTCCTTGTCCTTGGGGCGCACGAACATCACGAACTCGCCCGCGCCGCGGCCGGGCACCAGCACCGCGATGGATTCGGGTTCCTGGAAGCCGGTGAGGTAGGCGAAGTCGCTGTTCTGGCGGAAGCGGTAGTGCGTGTCGCGCGCGCGGATCACCTCAGCCGCGGCGGGGATGATCGCCACCGCGTTGCGCCCGATGCAGCGCATCAGGTCGGCGCGCCGCAGCGCGTGTTCGCGGGCTTGTTCGGGGCTGAGTTTCATGACCAGTCTTGGTTTTGGCGACGGGCCGCATTGTGGCACCGACGGCCCGGTGCATCACGGATGCAGCGCGGCCAGCTTCAGCGCCAGTTCCAGCGCCTGCTCGTAGTTGAGGCGTGGGTCCACCTGCGAGCGGTAGGCGCGTTCCAGGTCCTTTTCGACCAGGTCCCGTGCGCCACCCAGGCATTCGGTCACATCCTCGCCGGTCAGCTCCAGGTGCACGCCGCCCAGGCGCGAGCCGCAGCGCGCGTGGATCTCCAGCGCCTGCGTGACCTCGGACAGGATGTCGTTGAAGCTGCGCGTCTTCAGGCCGTTGCCCAGGGTCTGGGTGTTGCCGTGCATGGGGTCGCAGATCCACAGCGCGCGATGGCCGGCGTTGTTCACCGTCTCGATCATGCGCGGCAGGTGGTCGGCGATCTTGCCCGCGCCCATGCGGTGGATCAGCACGAGGCGCCCGGCCTCGTTGCCCGGATTCAGCGCGCGGCACAGGCCCAGCAGCCAGTCCGCGTCCATGGCGGGCGAAATCTTCACGCCCACCGGGTTGCGGATGCCGCGGCAGTACTCGACGTGCGCGCCGCCGAGGTCGGCCGTGCGCATGCCGATCCACGGGAAGTGGGTGGACAGGTTGTACCAGCCCGGCTTGCGCGGCACCTGGCGCGTCTGCGCCTGCTCGTACCAGAGCAGCAGCGCCTCGTGGCTGGTATGGAAATCCACGCGGTTGAACTCGTGCAGGTCGGTGCCGGCCAGGCGCTCCATGAAGCGCAGCGAGTTGCCGATCTCGTCCACGCGCGCCTGGTATTCCGCCGCCAGCGCGGAGTGCTGGACCCAGGCCAGGTCCCAGTACTCCGGGTGGTGCAGGTCGGCAAAGCCGCCGTCAATGAGCCCGCGCACGAAGTTGATGGTCATGGCCGAGCGCATGTGGCCTTCCAGCAGGCGCTGGGGATCGGGGATACGCGCGGCCTCGGTGAAGTCGGGCGCATTGACCAGGTCGCCGCGGTAGGCGGGCAGGGTGAGGCCGCCCCGGGTTTCCAGGTCCGCCGAGCGCGGCTTGGCGTACTGGCCGGCAAAGCGGCCGATGCGCGTGACGCGCGTCTTCATGCCGTGCACCAGCACCAGCGACATCTGCAGCAGCACCTTGAGCCGGTTGGTGATGATCTCCGGCCGGCAGTCGGCGAAGGATTCGGCGCAGTCACCGCCCTGCAGCACGAAGCGCCCGCCCGCCTCGGCCTCGGCGAGCTGGGTGCGCAGGGCGTCCACCTCCCAGGACGTGACCAGCGGCGGCAGGGCGCGCAGGTCGTCCACCGCACGCGCGAGCGCGTCGGCGTCCGGGTAGCGCGGCTGCTGCACCGCGGGTTTCTGCTGCCAGGATTCGGGTGTCCAGCTCACGTCATTTCTCCGCCGGTCGTACGCTCAGCTCGCGCCCGCATCGCTCCTGAAGGTCGCTGCCGCAGGCGCGGGGCTGGAGTGCCAGGTCCAGGCAGATTCGCACTTCGCGCAGGAACTGGCGACTGCACCCGAAGGTGATGGCATTTTCCGCGAGGCCCGGATTGGCGGCGGTGAAGGCGCGTTCCAGGTCGATGCGCAGGACCCGGCGCCCTGCGGCGCCGTCGAGAAAGTCCTTGGGGATCCGGATGGCGCGGGCTGCCCGCTCCAACGTACTGAAGTAACTCTCCGGCGTTGCGCCGCTGCAGCTGCCGTGCTTCTTCCACTCGTGGAAGACCAGGCCGCGATCCGGCATCAGCGCGGCCAGCCGCTGAACCGTCTGGTCGCTGACGCGCGCCTGCGAACGGCAGAACTCGGGGTAGCCCTTCTCGAATTGCGGCCACAGCCCGTGCACGATGAATCCGCGCGGCTGCGCGCACTGCGCGGACCCGTGGTTGGCCCTGGCGGACGCGCAATATTCCGGTGACCAGGACAGCGCGAGCACCCAGTAGTCGAAGCTGGCGCTGGTGCCGGACTCGCAGGCCGTGAGTGCTGCCAGTCCCAGCAACAGCGCCGCCCCGCGCATTCGTGCCGGCGAGGCGATCCGGCGTGCTGCACGCGGGACGATGTTGCTGATCCGCGCCATGCCGTTTCCGCCAACTGGCCCGGACCGGCGCGAATCGTCCGGTCCGGGCCGATGTCCACGCGTCTTACGCCGCAGGTTGAGCCTGCCCAGCCAGGAACAGCCAGGTTTCGACCACGGTGTCGGGGTTGAGGGACATGCTCTCGATGCCCTGGTCGAGCAGCCACTTGGCCAGTTCCGGGTGATCGCTCGGGCCCTGGCCGCAGATACCGACGTACTTCTTGCGCTTGCGGCAGGCCGAGATCGCCAGGCTGAGCATGGCTTTCACGGCGTCGTTGCGCTCGTCGAACAGGTGCGCGATCAGACCGGAGTCGCGGTCCAGGCCCAGGGTGAGCTGGGTCATGTCGTTGGAGCCGATGGAGAAGCCATCGAAATGGTCGAGGAACTGGTCGGCCAGCACCGCGTTGCTCGGCAGCTCGCACATCATGATGACCTGCAGGCCGTTGTCGCCGCGCTTGAGCCCGTTTTCCGCCAGGATCTCGTTGACGCGCCTGGCCTCGTCCACCGTGCGCACGAACGGGATCATGATCTTGATGTTGGTCAGGCCCATTTCGTTGCGCACGAAGCGCAGCGCCTCGCACTCCATGTCGAAGCAGGGCCGGAACGAGGGCGCGATGTAGCGCGAAGCGCCGCGAAAACCCAGCATGGGGTTCTCCTCATGCGGCTCGTACTTCTTGCCGCCGACGAGGTTGGCGTACTCGTTGGACTTGAAGTCCGACATGCGCACGATCACCGGCTGCGGTGCAAAGGCCGCGGCGATCATGGCCACGCCCTCGGCCAGGCGCTTCACGAAGTAGTCGCGCGGGCTGTCGTAGGCCGAGATCATGGCCGTGATCTGGCGGCGCACGTCCGGCGCCTGGCGATCCAGCTCCAGCAGGGCCTGCGGGTGGATGCCGATCTGGCGGTTGACGATGAATTCCAGCCGCGCCAGGCCCACGCCGTGATGCGGCAGGGACGAGAAGTCGAACGCCTGCTCGGGCGTGCCGACGTTCATCATGATCTTGACCGGGATCTCCGGCATCCTGTCCAGCGCCACCTCGTCCACCGCGAAATCGATATGGCCGTCGTAGATGTGGCCGGTGTCACCCTCGGCGCAGGACACCGTCACGCTCTGGCCGTCCTTCAGGATCTCGGTGGCATTGCCGCAGCCCACCACGGCCGGAATGCCCAGTTCGCGCGCGATGATGGCGGCATGGCAGGTGCGCCCGCCGCGGTTGGTGACGATGGCGCTGGCACGCTTCATCACCGGCTCCCAGTCGGGGTCGGTCATGTCGGTGACCAGCACGTCGCCGTTCTGGACCTTGGACATCTGGTCCAGGCCCTTCATCAGCCTCACCGTGCCGGCGCCGATCTTCTGGCCGATGGCACGGCCCTCGGCCAGCACCTTGCCCTTGTCCTTGAGCTTGTAGCGGCGCAGCACGTTGGCCGAGGCGCGGCTCTGCACCGTCTCCGGGCGCGCCTGGAGGATGTAGATCTGCCCGTCCACGCCGTCCTTGCCCCACTCGATGTCCATCGGGCGGCCGTAGTGGTTCTCGATGGTCTGGGCCTGGCGCGCCAGCGATTCCACGTCGGCATCGGTCAGGCAGAAGCGGCCGCGCTCCTCGGTGGACACCGGCACGAACTCCACGGTGCGGCCGAGCTTGCGCTCCTGCGAATAGACCATTTTCTTGGCCTTCTCGCCCACGTTTCGCTTGAGGATGGCCGGGCGCTTGGCCCGCAGCGCCGGCTTGTACACGTAGAACTCGTCGGGATTCACCGCGCCCTGCACCACGGCCTCGCCCAGGCCGTAGCTGGCCGTGATGAAGATGGCGTCGCGGAAGCCGGACTCGGTGTCCATGGTGAACATCACGCCGGACGCACCCTTGTCGGAACGCACCATGCGCTGCACGCCGGCCGACAGCGCCACCACCTCGTGGGCAAAGCCGTGGTGCACGCGGTAGGAAATGGCGCGGTCGTTGAACAGGGACGCGAACACTTCCTTCATCGCGTGCAGCACGTTGTCGATGCCGCTGACGTTGAGGAAGGTCTCCTGCTGGCCGGCGAAGGAGGCGTCGGGCAGGTCTTCGGCCGTGGCCGAGGAGCGCACGGCCACCGAGATCTCGGTACCGGATTCCTTCACCAGTTCGTCGTAGGCGGCGCGGATCTCCTTTTCCAATTGGGCGGGGAAGGGCGCCTTGGCCACCGCCTCGCGGATGGATTTGCCGGCCGCGGCCAGCGCCTTCACATCCTCGATGTCCAGCGCCTTGAGCTGCGCGTTGATGCGCTCGTCCAGGCCCTCGTGCTTGAGGAACTCGCGGTAGGCGTCGGCCGTGGTGGCAAAGCCATTGGGCACGGTCACGCCGGACGCGGCGAGGTTGGAAATCATCTCGCCCAGCGAGGCGTTCTTGCCGCCGACGATCTCGACATCGTGCATGCGCAGCCGCGAGTACCAGAGGACGTGTGTGCTCAAGCGATGGATTCCTTCAGGAGAATGGATCAGGAGGGGAGGGCCGCAGTCGAGCGACCGATCGGGAAGATTCTATCCGGAGTGCTCCGCGGCGCGGTATTCGGCGCCGCCAGCCAACAGCCTCCGGCCGGGAAAGCGGACAGCCCGGGATGAGGCTTACAGGAGACACTCGCTATGCAGGGTCGGCTTGAGCAGATCGACGCGGTCGAGCCGGCGACGGATTTCGTCCGCTGCTCCCGGCAGGAGCTGCGCCATCGGCCATCCTTGCATGTGGGTCCGGCACAGCGCCGCCAGGGCCTCAACGTGGCGCGGACCGGCATTGAGCGCGGGGATGTAGCGCAGATCGGCTCCGCCCGCCGCAATGAAGTCGGCGGCGTAGCGGAGCGCGACTTCCTCCAGGGTTTCGAGGCAGTCGGCCGCAAAGCCGGGGCAGACCACGTCCATGGTTTTCACGCCGCGACGGGCAAGCTGGGGGATGGCGATGTCGGTGTACGGCTGCAACCAGGGTTGTCGGCCCAGCCTGGACTGGAAAGTCACCGACCAGCTGCCGGCTGCCAGCTTCAGACGATCGACGAGCAGCCGCGCGGTCTTCTGGCAATGGCAGTAGTAAGGGTCGCCCTGATCGAGGTACCGGCGCGGAATGGAGTGAAACGAGATCACGAGGTGGTCGCCACGGCCCTTGCCGGACCAGTGACGCTCGACGCTTTCCGCCAGCGCTTCGATGTAGGCCGGATCGTCGTGGTAGCTGTTGACCAGGCGCAGCTCCGGCCACCAGCGCTGGCGGCCCAGGTGGTGGAACACGCCGTCGAAGGCGGCGGCGGTCGTCGTCCCGGAGTACTGGGGATACAGCGGCAGCACCAGCACGCGGCGCACGCCGGCCGCCGCAAAGGCGTCCATCGCCGCGGGAATGGAGGGGTCTCCGTAGGTCATGGCGAGCCCGACCTGAACCTGATCGCCCAGGTTCGCCTGCAACGCTCCCCGCTGCTCGCGAGCGATCGCGAGCAGCGGGGAGCCGTCGCGGGTCCAGACCTTGGCGTAGGCATGGGCCAGGCGGGCGGGGCGGAACGGCAGGATGACGCCGTGCAGGATCGGCAGCCACAGCGCGCGCGGCAGTTCGACCACGCGAGGATCGGAAAGGAATTGCCGAAGGTAACGCCGGATGGCGGGCGCCGTGGGGGCATCCGGGGTGCCCAGGTTGACGAGCAGCACGCCGGTGCGCGCCTGCGTGCCATGCGCCGTATCGGGGAGAGTCTGGTGGTTCATTGCGTCGGATCGGCTTATCCGCGCCTGGTCGGCGCGGTCGATGGCAGCTTGCGTCCCTCGGCTTCAGGATTTTCGCGCGATCTCGCCGCGCTGGAGCCGCCGGAAGTAGTCATGCCAGGCGCCCATGCCACGCTTGCCTAGAATGACCATGACGGGCAGGTTCACCGCGAGCATGAAGCCGAGCGCGACCGTGGACAGGGTGTCCACTTCCGCCGAGGTGCGGATGAAGCCCAGGCAGGTGATGGCCACCAGTGCGCACCAGAGCACGCGGTAGGCCAGGACGGCGCGATCGTCCCCTCCGAAATAGCGCACGCCCTGCTCGCCGTAGTAGCCGTAGGTGATGATGGTGGACAGGGCGAACAGCCAGACGGCAATCGTCACCATCCATTTGCCCAGCCCCGGGGCAGCGGAATCGAATGCGCGTGCCGCCAGGGTCGATCCGCGAAAATCGTCGAAGACGCCCGGAATGACCAGCACCGGCGTGGAGACGATCTGGAGTTTCTCCCACTCGATGCCGATGCCGTTGTCGAGTACCGCAACGGCGCCGTACAGGCGCTTGCGCTGGCCGTCGATCTCCACCATGGCAAACACCTGCTCGCCGGGCCGGAAGGTCGCGGTGGTCTGGTTGGGGAGCTCGCTGTTGTCCAGGCTCCAGCCACCGGACGCCATCTGCACCAGGTTCGGAGGGTCCGACCAGGTGCCGACCGGGCCCCGGCTCCATACGCCGCTGGACAGGATCACCAGCGCGGTGATCGTGCACACCACCAGCGTGTCGATGAACGGCTCCAGGCCGGCCACCACCCCTTCGGTGACGGGCTCCGGGGTCTTGACCGCCGAGTGCGCGATCGGCGCCGTACCAAGCCCGGATTCGGACGAGAACAGGGCCCGCTTCATGCCGAAGATGAACGCCATGCCCAGGCTGGCCCCGGTAAAGGCGCCCATGGCTTCCGCGGGCGCGAATGCGCTGCGGAAGATCGTGCGGAACACTTCCGGCAGCGTGTCGGCGTTGACATAGAGCACGTACAGGCCGGCGATCACGTAGATCGCGCACATCAGCGGCACCAGCTTGTCGGCGGTGGCGCCGAGGCGCTTGACGCCCCCCAGCACGACCAGCGCCACCAGCACCGCCAGGATCACGCCGGTGATCCACGGGGCGACGCCGAAGTAGGCCTGCGTGGTGTCCGCCACGCTCCAGGCCTGGAACATGTTGCCGCCGGTGATGGCGAAGGTGAGCATGGCCAGGCAGAAGAACCCGCCCGCCCACCTGCCGGCAGAGGCCCAGCCGCGCCCCAGCGAGCCCAGGCCCCTGCGGCAGACATACATGGTGCCGCCGTGCGGATCGTCGGGGTTGGAGAGATCGCGGTAGAGCATGGACAGGGTGACTTCGGTGCTTTTCAGCGCCATGCCGACCACGCCCACCACCCACATCCAGAACACCGCGCCGGGTCCGCCGAACTCCACGGCAATGGCCACGCCCGCGATGTTGCCCAGGCCCACCGTGCCGGACAGCGCCGCCGCCAGCGCCTGGAAATGCGTGAGCGCGCCCTTGCCGTGCGAGGTGTCGATGCCGCGGCCCGCCACCAGGGCCACGCCGTGGGTCAGCGAGCGGTACTGCGAAAACCCGCTCCACAGGGTGAACAGCACGCCAACGCCCAGTAGCGTGGCCAGCACGGGTACCGACAGCATCACCGCATTGATCTGGTCCAGCAGCGCAAAGAAGGGGCTCATCGGGTTCGAGGGATCGGGGAATGTTTCGGATCAACGGGCTTCAGCGGCCAGTGAACTGTGGCCGCGCGAATAGGCGAAGTAGATCAGCAGGCCGGCGCCAAGCCAGATGCCGAACGCCGCCCAGGTCATCAGCGGCAGGCTGACCATCAGCCACGCACAGAAGCACATGCCCAGGACCGGCACCACCGGGACCCAGGGCACGCGGAACGGGCGCGGCATGTCCGGGCGCGAGCGGCGCATCACCAGCACGCTGGCGCAGACCAGGAGGAAGGCGCTGAGCGTGCCCAGGTTCACCAGTTCCGCCACCTTGCCGATGGGGAACAGGCCCGCCACCAGGGCGATCACCAGCCCGCTGCCCATGATCAGGCGCACCGGCGTCTGCGTGGTGGGATGGATGCGGGCCATGGACGCCGGCAGCAGGCCGTCGCGCGACATCGCCAGCACCACGCGCGTGAGGCCGTAGAACAGCACCAGCATCACCGTGGTGATGCCGAAGATGGCGCCGGTGGCCACCGCGCCCTTGGCCCAGCTCACGCCGAGCCCGCTCATGGCCTCGGCCACGGGGGCCTTGAGGTCGATGTGCTGGTACGGCACCACACCGGTGAGGATGCCGGAGACGATGATGTACAGCACCGTGCAGATGCCGAGCGAGGCCAGGATGCCAATGGGCAGGTCGCGCTGTGGCTTCACGCATTCCTCGCCAGCGGTGGAGACCGCGTCGAAGCCGATGTAGGCAAAGAAGATCAGCGCGGCGGCGGTGGTGATGCCCATCACGCCGTAGTGGCCGTTGCCGTCGGCGTCGATGACGCGCTCGGGGATGAAGGGCGTCCAGTTGTCCACGTTCACGCGCGGCCCGGCGATCACGATGAACGCGAGGATGGTCGCCAGCTTCACGAACACCATCACGCCGTTAAAGCGCGCCGACTCCTTCACGCCCCAGGACAGCAGCACCGACAGGATCAGCACGATCAGGATGGCCGGCAGGTTGGCGATGCCGCCCTCGCTCGGGGCCGCGGTGAGCGCCAGCGGCATGTGCACGCCGAAGAAGCTGTCGAGAATGCTGGCGAAGTAGCCGGACCAGCCGATGGAAACGGTCGCCGTCGCCACCGCGTACTCCAGGATCAGGAGCCAGCCGATGATCCACGCCACGAACTCGCCGATGCCCGCATAGGCATACCCGTAGGCGCTGCCGCAGCCGCCGACCGCGCCGGCCAGTTCCGCGTAGCACAGCGCTGCAAAGGCACAGGCGGTGCCCGAGAGGATGAACGAGAGCACGATGGCCGGCCCCGCGTGCTGGGCCGCGGCCACGCCGCTGAGCACGAAGATGCCGGTGCCGATGATGCAGCCGATGCCGAGCAGGGTGAGATCGAAGGCCGTGAGGCAACGCTTGAGGCCGGTGTTCGCGTTCGCGTTGACCGGCTTGGTTCTCAGGAGGCTCATCGGGTTCCGTTTGGAGGGGTGCAACTGCCCGATCCGGGCAGATCGGCGGGCAGCAGGCCAGCGCATTGGTGCAATGCCGCAAGTATGCCGCAGTAGCGGCTTCCGGACGCGGGCATATCCGGTCCCGATTGGTGTTGGATCCACTCTCCCGATCCCGGTGTCCCGGGCGCGGCGGCCGTGCGATTTTTCGCACCGGTAAACTGGCGCCATGCAGATCCGCGAAAGCAGCTTCGGATACTGGTCCAGCCCCTCCGCGTTCCTGGCGGTGGCCTGCGGTGCTGCGCTGGGGATCGGCAGCAGCGCGCGCGTGCCCTACCTGATGGCGGAGTACGGGGGAAGCGCGTTCCTCGCGGTCTACCTGCTCAGCCTGTTCGTGGTGGGCTTGCCGATCCTGGTTGCCGAATGGGCGCTGGGCCGCTGGATGCGCGACGAACTGGGCGCCGGATTCTCGCGCCTGTCCCAGGCCTGCGGTGCGGCTCGCGGGTGGAAATGGCTGGGGCGCCTGGCCGTGGCGGGCGCGGTGATGATCCTGTCGTACTACAGCGTCATCGCCGGCTGGAGCCTGGGCTACCTGTTCCGTGGCGCGGGCGGTGTCCTGGCCCACCGCGATGCCATGGATGCGTCGCGCATCTTTCTCGACTTGGCCCGGGACCCGGAGCGCAGCCTCGCCTGGCACACCTTGTTCATGGTGATGACGACGGTGACCGTGATCTACGGATTTCGCGATGGCATCGAGCGTGCGGCCACGCGCCTGATGCCGGTCATTGCCGTGCTGACGCTGGTCTTCCTGGTCAGTTGCCTGTGGCTCGGGGCGCCCTTTGAGGCGCTGGAGGCCATACTCGAGCCGGACTTCGCGCGGCTGGGCTGGCGCGGCTGCATCGAGGCCATGTACCAGGCGTTCTTTACCCTGGGGCTGGGACTGGGGGTGATGATGACCCTGGGCGCGTACCTTCCGGCGAACCTGCCGCTGGTGAGGCTGGGCGTGTACGTGATGCTGGTGGACACCGTTTTCGGGCTTGCCGTCGGGACCGCCCTGTTCTCCCTGCTGGTGGCGGCGGGCCTGCCGCCAGCCAGCGGATTGAGCCTGTTCTTCCAGAGCTTTCCCCAGGCACTGCCCGAGGGGCTTGCGGGGGTTGGCCTGGCGGTGCTGCTCTACGGCCTGCTGTTTCTGGTGACGCTGCTCGCCGCGACCACGCTGCTGGAGCCGGTGACCCGTTTCATGATGGAGCGCTACCGCCAGACCCGCGTCTTTGCGGCGACCGGGGGTGCGGTGGTGGTATGGGCGCTCGGCCTGGGAACGCTGCTCTCGTTCGGCGTGACGGCGGACATGAGGCTGTTCGGCCAGAACTTCTTCGAGTGGGTGCAGTTTCTGACGAGCTTCATCATCGTTCCGATCGGCGGGCTGCTGATCTGCATCTACGTCTCGCGCATTCTCCCGCGCGACTGGAGTCTTGCCGTATGGGGGCCGCGCGAGCAGGCGCTGCACGGCGCCTGGCGATTCATGCTGCGCTACCCCGCGCGCCTGGCGCTGCTGGCCATCCTGCTGCACGGGCTCGGGCTGATCCAGTGGCTGGTGGACCTGTGGCAGACCTGATCCGGATCACGGTGGAAGTGGCGTACCTCGCGCCCGGTGTGCAGGACCTGCGGAGTGTCGAACTCAGCCTCGGCGCCACCCTGCGCCAGGCCGTGATGGAGAGCGGTGTGCTGGCGCGTTGCCCGGAAATCGATACGGACCACTGTGCCCTGGGGGTTTTCGGCAGGCTCCGGTCTCCGGACAGCCTGCTTGCGGATGGTGACCGGGTGGAAATCTACCGCCCGCTGCAGGTGGACCCGAAGGCGGCACGGCGAACCCGTGCCCGGCGGGCGATCAGGGCAGGCGTGAATCCGGGTTGAGTACCACGCCGGCATCGTTTTCCTCGGTTGCGCGGACGGCTTCGGCCTTGTCCCGCTTCTCGGCTTCGATGACCGCGTTCGTATCCGGGGTCGAGATGGCCTTGTCGCCGGACTCAACCGCACCGCCTTCGATCCTGGCGAGCTGGTCGCCGTTGAAGAACATCGTGACCGTCCGCTGCGTGGTCTCGCCGCGCGGCGATCGGTAATACCCGAGGTAGTCCCAGCGATCGCGGCGGAAGGGGGACGCCGCCAGCGGCGTTCCCATGACGAACTTGACCTGGTCCCGCGTCATTCCTGGCTTGAGTTTCTCGAGATCCTTCTGCTCCACCACGTTGCCCTGGCGGGTGGGCAGCCGGTAGAGGATCTGGCAGCCGGAGAGGCTGACGACGAGCAGGGACAGGAGAAGGACGCGCATGCCGGTTGCCGCTGGAGATGAGTCGCCCATAATACCCGCTTACCTCTTCTTCAAGCCGATTCTCGTCATGGAATCAAGTGACCTGCGCAACGCCGGACTCAAAGTCACGCTGCCGCGCCTGAAAATTCTCCAGATCCTGGAGAGCAGCCAGACGCGGCACCTGTCGGCAGAAGACATCTACAAGGAGCTGATCAAGCACGAGGAGGACATCGGGCTGGCCACCGTCTACCGCGTGCTGACGCAGTTCGAGCAGGCTGGCCTGGTCAAGCGCCACCACTTCGAGGACGGCCACGCCGTGTTCGAGCTGGAGCGCGGCGAGCACCATGACCACATGGTGGATATCGAGTCCGGCAAGGTCGTCGAATTCGTCAGCGAGGAGATCGAGGCCCTGCAGCACCAGATCGCCGATCGTCATGGATTCGACATCGTCGGCCATAGCCTGGTGCTGTACGTGCGCCCGAAGGGAAAGGCCGAGTCAGGGCACAAGCGGTCGAAATAGGGGCCCCTCCGCCCGGGCCGTGGCCGGACCTCAGCCCGCCCCGATCCGTCCCAGCACGCGCTCGTAGATCCGCGACAGCGGCTCCAGATCGGCCACGCGAACGTGTTCGTTGATCTTGTGGATGCTGTCGTTGATGGGGCCGATCTCCACCACTTCGGCGCCCCAGGGTGCAAGGAACCGGGCGTCCGAGGTTCCGCCGCCGGTGAACAGCTGGGGGTTCTGGCCGGTGACGGCGCCGATGGCGGCACGGGCGGCCTCGATCAGCCGTCCCGGCCGGGTCAGGAAGGGCAGGCCGGAGTGCCACCACTGCGCCTCGTACTGCGGGCACCAGCGGTCCAGCACGGCGTGCACCCGTGCCTTCAGGTCGTCGGCTTTGGATTCGGTGGAATAGCGGAAGTTGAAGACGACGTCGGCCGCTCCCGGGATGACGTTGTTGGCGCCCGTGCCGGAATTGAGGTTGGAGATCTGGAACGAGGTCGGCGGGAAGTGCTCGTTGCCATCGTCCCAGCGCGTCGCCACCAGTTCGGCCAGCGCGGGCGCGAGCCGGTGCACGGGGTTGTCGCCCTTGTGCGGGTAGGCGACGTGGCCCTGTTTTCCGATGACCCTGAGGTTGCAGCCCAGCGACCCGCGCCGGCCGACCACGATGCGATCGCCCAGCTGCTGGTCCGACGAGGCTTCGCCCACGATCGCAAAGTCCGGCTTCACGCCGCGCGCTTCGAGCACGCGCACCGCGTGCTGGGTGCCGTGCGTGGCGCTGCCCTCTTCGTCGCTGGTGACGAGAAAGGCGAGGGTGCCGGCAAAGTCGCCGGACGCGAGCAGGCGCTCGACCGCGCAGACCATGGCGGCAAGGCCCGATTTCATGTCGGCGGCACCGCGGCCGAACAGCAGCCCCTCGCGGATTTCGGGCTTGAAGGGGTCGCTGGTCCACTGTTCCAGCGGCCCGGCGGGCACCACGTCGGTATGGCCGGCCAGGATCACCAGCGGGCCGCGGTTGCCACGCGTGGCCCAGAGGTTGGTGGTGCCGCCGGCGTTGAGGTACTCCACCGTGAAGCCGAGCGGCCGCAGCAGGTCGGCGATGATCTGGCAGCAGCCGGCGTCGTCCGGCGTATTTGAGCGGCGCGCGATCAGCGCCGAGGCCAGGTCCAGGACCGCGTTGTCCACGCTGACGCTCTAAAGATCGCGCAGCAGTTCGTTGATGCCGACCTTGCCGCGGGTTTTCTCGTCCACCGTCTTCACGATCACCGCGCAGCTCAGGTTGTACGCGCCGCCGTCCTTGGGCAGCGAACCGGCCACTACCACCGATCCTGGCGGAATGCGGCCAAAGATGGTCTCCCGAGTTTCGCGGTTGTAGATCGGCGTGGACTGGGTGATGAACACGCCCATCGACACCACCGATCCCTTGCCCACGATCACGCCCTCCACGATCTCGGAGCGGGCGCCGATGAAGCAGTCGTCCTCGATGATGGTGGGATTGGCCTGCAACGGTTCGAGCACGCCGCCGATGCCGGCGCCGGCGGAGATGTGGCAACGCGCGCCGACCTGCGCGCAGGAACCGACGCTGGCCCAGGTGTCCACCATGGTGCCCGCGCCCACGCGCGCGCCGATGTTCACGAACGAAGGCATCAGGACCACGCCGGGCTCGATGTGCGCACCCTTGCGCACCGAGGCCGGCGGCACGATGCGCACGTTCTGCCTGGCGAAATCCGCGGCGCTCCAGCCGTCGAACTTCAGCGGCACCTTGTCGTAGCCGGCGAGCTGGCCCATGAGGATGGGCGCGTTGTCGTGCAGGCGGAAGTACAGCAGCACGGCCTTCTTCAGCCACTGGTTCACCTTCCAGCCATCGGCCGTGGGTTCGGCCACGCGCGCCGCGCCGCTGTCGAGCAGGGCGATGGCCTGGGTCACGGCGGCGAGCGTTTGCGCGTCATCGCGGGTAAGGGTGGCGCGCGTCTCCCACGCGGCGTCGATGGTGGATTCCAGTGCGTTCATGCGTTCCTTGGCGTTGAGAAGGGGCGAGAATCAGGAAACGTCGCGATCCAGCGTGCGGGTCAGCACCTCGCGCAGGTCTTCGAGGGTGTCCTCGTCGGTGATGCGCTGGTGGTTGCGATCCGTGATGAAGAACACGTCTTCGGCGCGCTCGCCGATGGTGCCGATCTTCGCGGCGTCGAGCAGGATTCCGCGCTTGTGGAAGGCGCGTCCGATCATGGAGAGCAGTCCCGGCTGATCGGCCGTGACCAGTTCCAGGATGGTGCGCTCGCGGGTTTCGTCCTGACTGAAGTACACGGTGGTGGGCGTGTTGAAGTGCTTCAGCCGGTACGGCACGCGTCGGCTCACGTCGACCACCGACACGTCCGGCCGGGCGAGCACCATGCACAGCTGGTCGCGGATTTCGTTCAGGCGGTGCGCGTTCTGGATGGGCGAGCCGTCGCCTTCCATCACCACGTAGGAGTCGAGCACGAAGCCGTCCGCGGTGGTGTTGATGCGCGCGTCCAGGATGGTGAGTCCCAGGCGCGCCAGCACGCCCGTGGACAGGGCAAACAGGTGGTCGCGATCGCGCATGTAGATGAACACGGTGGTGCCGCGGCCGCCGACCGTATCAACCAGCACCAGCGGCAGATCCTGCTCCGTCGCCGACAGGACCGCGGGCAGGTGCCAGGCGAGCTCCTCGGGTGAATGGCGCAGGAAGTATTCGTTGCCGAACCGCGACCACACCTGCTCGGCCGATTCGCTGGTGACGCCGCGGGAGGCGAGCAGGGCAGCGGCCTCCTGCTGGGTCTCGTCGACCATTTCCTCCTGCAGCACCGGATTTTCCGGCCCGCGTTCCAGCGCGCGGCCGGTGGACTTGTACAGGTCCATCAGCAGCGACTCGCGCCAGGTGTTCCAGAGCGCCGGATTGGTGGCGCGGATGTCGGCCACGGTGAGCAGGAACAGGTATTCCAGGTGGGTTCGGTCGCCGACCTTGCGCGTGAACTCGGCGATGACCAGCGGATCGTTGATGTCGGCGCGCTGCGCCGTGAGCGACATCATCAGGTGGTTTCTCACCAGCCAGGAAACCAGCTCGGCGTCCGGGTGCGAGAAGCCGTGATCGAGGCAGAACTGGAGCGCTTCGGAGGCGCCGATGTCGGAGTGATCGCCGCCGCGGCCCTTGGCCATGTCGTGGAAAAAGCCCGCCAAGTACAGGAGCTCGGGCTTGCCCAGCTTGGCCATCAGCGCACTGCACATGGGCATTTCGTGGCGGAAGCGCGCCATGGCGAAGCGCCGCAGATTGCGGATGACGTAGAGGGTGTGCTCGTCCACCGTCAGGGTGTGGAACAGGTCGTACTGCATGAGCCCAACCACGCGGCCGAACGGCGGCAGGTAGCGCCCCAGGACGCCGTAGCGGTTCATGCGGCGCAGGTTGCGCGTCAGGCCGTGACCGACGCGGAACATTTCGATGAACAGCGCACGCGCACGCACGTCGTTGCGCACGTTTTCGGTCATCAGCCGCGCATCGCGCAGGATCAGCCGGACCGTCTGCGCACGAACACCTTCCACGCCCGGGTTCTGCTGCATCAGCAGGAAGATTTCGACCAGGGCTTCGGGGTTGCGCTGGAAAACGGCCTCGTCACGCGCTTCCATGAAGCCGTTGCGGATCTGGAAGCGCGGGTTGAGTACCTTCAGCGCGGTTTTTGATCCAGCGTCGGCAATCGGGTGCAGGATCGCTTCCTCGAACAGCTGCAGCAGCATGTCGTTGAGGCACGACAGCGACTTGATGGTGCGGTAGTAGAGCTGCATGAACTGCTCGACCGCCTGGTTGGGGTGAGCCGGATCGGTGTTCACGTAGCCGAACACGCCGGCGACCGTGATCTGGTGATCGAACAGCAGCCGGTCCTCGCGGCGGCCGGTGACCATGTGCAGGGCAAAGCGCACGCGCCACAGAAAATCCTGCCCGGCAAACAGCTCCACGCATTCCTGCTTGGTGAGGAAGCCGTGCTCGCGCAGGCCGGCCAGCGTGCTGGCGCCGAAGTACCGCTGGGCCACCCAGCCCACGGTGTGCAGGTCGCGCAGGCCGCCTGGCGATTCCTTGACGTTGGGTTCCAGCTTGTAGCCGGTATCGTCGTACTTGCGGTGCCGCGCCGACTGCTCGCTTTTCTTCGCACGGAAGAATTCGGCCACCGGCCAGACCTGATCGGGCGTCAGGCGTTTCTGCATCGCCGCCAGCAGCGCGGGGTCGCCGGTCAGGAACCTGGCCTCGATCAGGTTGGTGATGACGGTGACGTCCTTGGACGCCTCGCTCACGCACTCGTCGATCGAGCGCGCGCTGCTGCCCAGTTCCAGCCCGATGTCCCAGAAGAACGCCGTGAGTCTTTCCAGCGCATCGCGCGCCGGTTCGATGCCGGCATCGCCATGCAGGATGAGGATGTCGATGTCCGATGCCGGCAGCAGTTCACCCCGTCCATAGCCGCCGACGGCGATCAGCGCCACCCCTGGCGACGCTTCGCCCAGGTACAGGCGCCAGGCCTCGCGCAGGACCTCGTCCACAAGGTGCGCGCGCGCCCTTACCAGCGACTCGGCCGCCTGCCCCTCGTCGAAGAGGCTGAACAACCGCTGGCGGCCCCAGGCGAGCGTCGCCCGGAAGGCGGCAATCGGCTTGGTGCCGTCGGCGCGCAGCCGCGCCCTGATCTTGCGCGCGGAAAAAACGCTGGCGGATTCGTCTTCGGCGAGGTCGAGCTCGGCGCCCATGAAGTTCAGTGTCCGGTATCCGGTAACGGGTTTCCAGCAGCGTCGCGAACCGAAATCAACGTCCGCGGCTGGAAACAACCTCTATACGGCTTCGCCATTACGCAACGTCAACACCTCGAAGCCCGTGCCGGTCACCAGCACCGTGTGTTCCCACTGCGCCGAGAGCGAATGGTCCTTGGTCACCACGGTCCAGCCGTCGGGGAGCAGTTTCACATCGGCGCGGCCGGCGTTGAGCATGGGTTCCACCGTAAAGCACATGCCTTCAGCCAGTTCCATGCCAGTGCCCGGCTTGCCGTAGTGCAGGACCTGAGGCTCCTCGTGAAAGATGCGGCCGATGCCGTGACCGCAGTACTCGCGCACCACGGAATAGCCGCGCGACTCGGCCAGCTTCTGGATCACGTGCCCGATGTCGCCCAGCCGCGCCCCGGGCCTGATGCAGCGGATGCCCGCGACCATGGCCTCGCGCGTGGTCTCCACCAGCCGGCGTGCCAGCACCGGCGGCTCGCCCACGTAGAAGGTCTCGCTGGTGTCACCGTGCCAGCCATCCTTGATGACCGTGATGTCCACGTTGACGATGTCGCCGCGCTTGAGCACCTTGGCCCCAGGAATGCCGTGGCACACCACGTGGTTGACCGAGGTGCAGATGGACTTGGGAAAGCCCTTGTAATTCAGCGGCGCCGGAATGCAGCCCAGCTCTTCGGTGATGTAGCGGTGGGCGATGCGGTCCAGCTCATCGGTCGAGACGCCGGCTTTCACGAAGGGCCCGATCATCTCCAGCACCTGGGCAGCGGCGCGCCCCGCTTCGCGCATCTTCTGGCATTCGTCCGGCGTCTTGTGGGTGATGCCCATGCTTGAAGGGGTTTCCGATTCCATCAGCCGACGCCGGTTTCCGTTGAAAAACCGCATCGTGGCTGCGGTTGAGTGAGCAAGCCACGCATGCTATAAAGCCGCGCTTTTTTTGGCAACGAACCGGGTCCAGCACGTCCGTGCGAGCCCACCATCATCCGCCGCCGGCCTTGGGTGCATTCGTACATCACTTCCGGCGCGGTCAGTCTCAACCCAAGGAGTCGTGACACATGTCGAGCATCACCATGCGCCAGCTGCTGGAGGCGGGGGCCCACTTCGGCCACCGCACCCGCTATTGGAACCCCAAGATGGAGTCCTACATCTTCGGCAGCCGCAACAAGATTCACATCATCAACCTCGAGCACACCCTGCCGCTGCTCAAGGATGCCTGCTCCTACGTGGGCAGGATGGCCGCCAGCGGCGGTCGCGTACTGTTCGTCGGCACCAAGCGGGCAGCCCGCGAAGCCATCGAGACCGAGGCCACCCGCTGCGGCATGCCTTATGTCAGCCAGCGCTGGCTGGGCGGCGCGCTGACCAACTTCAAGACCATCAAGGGCTCGATCAAGCGTCTGGCCGAGATGGAAAAGCAGATCGAGGACGGCAGCATCAACCGCCTGTCCAAGAAGGAGCAGCTGCTGTTCTCGCGCGAGATCGAGAAGCTGCGCCGCTCGCTGGGTGGCATCAAGGACATGCCCAGCCTGCCGGACTGCCTGTTCGTGATCGATACCGGCTACGAGAAGATTGCCGTGGCCGAAGCGCGCAAGCTCGGCATTCCGGTGGTGGCGGTGGTCGATTCCAACAACGATCCCGAGCACGTCGACGTGGTGATTCCCGGCAACGACGATGCCACGCGCGCCATCAAGGTGTACGCGCAGTGCATTGCCGACGCCATCATCGAAGGCCGCGGCTCCATCACCGTGGCGCCGCGTGAAGAGGCGGCCGAATCCGCTTCCGCCGAAGAACGCGGCGCCCGCCGTCCGCGTGGTCCGCGCAAGCCGGCCGGTCGCGGCGAGCGCGCGGAGGCCTGAGTCATGGCAGTCATTTCAACCAGCCTCATCAAGGAACTGCGCGAGCGCACCGGCGCCGGCATGGGCGACTGCAAGAAGGCGCTCGACGCGGTGGACGGCGATCTCGACAAGGCCGTGGAAAAGCTGCGCATGGACGGCGCGGCCAAGGCCGACAAGAAGGCCGGACGCACGGCGGCCGAGGGCATCATCGCCGTGGCGTCCAACGCCGAGGCCGTGGCCCTGGTGGAAGTCAACTGCGAGACCGATTTCGTGGCCAAGGGCGAGGATTTCCGCACCCTGGCGCGCGACGCCGCGCAGGCGGCACTGGCCCACCAGCCGGCCTCGGTCGAGGCCCTGGTGGCGATCAGGACCGGCGACAAGACGCTGGACGAGCGTCGCCGCGAACTGGTCGGCAAGATCGGCGAGAACCTGACCATCCGCCGCGTGGAGATCGTGAAGGCCGCGGGCGGCCCGCTCGTGACCTACATCCATCCCGGCGACAAGATCGCGGTGGCGCTGTCGCTCAAGGCCGGCACGCCGGACCTGGGCCGTGACCTCGCGATGCACGTGGCGGCCATGTCGCCCCGCTTCGTGGATGCGGACAGCGTGCCGGCCGACGTGGTGGCCGCCGAGCGCCGCATCATCGAGGCGCAGAGCGCCGAGCAGGCCGTGGGCAAGAAGCCGGAGATCGTCGCCAAGATGCTGGAAGGCAAGGTCGCCAAGTTCCTGGACGAGCAGACCCTGGTGGGCCAGCCGTTCGTGAAGAACGACGCCTACGGCATGAAGGCCGACGCCAAGGTGCGCGAAGTGCTGGCCGCGCAGAAGGCCTCCGTGGCGCGCTTCGTCCGCCTGGCCGTGGGCGAGGGCATCGAGAAGAAGCAGATGGATTTCGCGGCCGAAGTGGCAGCCGCGACGAAAGGCTGACGGCTTGCGTTAGACTTTCCGCTTGGCAAGGGGCCCCGGAAACGGGGCCTCGCTTTATGGACAGGTACTTGAAGCTACGTGATGTTCCGGGTACTGCCGTCCGTTGCGAAGGCGTCGGCGGCGGTAACGAGCGGGCATGGAGTCAGGATCGATGAGCGTACAACCCGCATACAAACGCATTCTGCTCAAGCTTTCGGGCGAGGCGCTGATGGGCGACCTGGACTTCGGGATTTCGCCCAAAGTCATGTCGTTCGTCGCCGGAGAACTCAAGGGCGTGGTCGATGCCGGGGTGCAGGTGGCGCTGGTGGTGGGCGGCGGCAACATCTTTCGCGGGGAAGGCCTGGCGCGTGCCGGCATGGACCGCGTGACCGGCGACCAGATGGGCATGCTGGCCACGGTGATCAACGCCCTGGCCATCCAGGATTCGATCGAGCGCGTGGGGCTGGAAGCGCGCGTGCAATCGGCCATCCGCATCAACGAGGTGTGCGAGGACTTCATCCGCCGCCGCGCTGTCCGCCACCTGGAAAAGGGCAGGGTGGTGGTGTTCGGTGCGGGAACCGGCAACCCCTTTTTCACCACCGATTCCGCCGCTGCCCTGCGCGCGGTGGAGATCGGGGCCGACCTGATGCTGAAAGCGACCAAGGTGGACGGCATCTACACCGCCGATCCGAAGAAAGACAAGACCGCCACCCGCTACGACAAACTGACCTACGACGAGGCCCTTGACCGCCGACTCGCGGTGATGGATCAGACCGCCATGGTCCTGTGTCGGGACAACAAGAAGGAGTTGCGCGTGTACGACATGGACCGCCCCGGTGCGCTGATGCGCATCGTCATGGGCGACCTGACCATCGGCACGCGCGTGCACGCATAAGGAGCTTCCGATGATCAACGATGTCAAGAAGGAGTCCGGCGAGCGCATGCAGAAATGCATCGACGTGCTCAAGACCGGGCTCGCCAAGATCCGCACCGGGCGCGCCAGCGCCGGCCTGCTCGACCACGTCACGGTGGACTACTACGGCTCGGAAGTACCGCTGTCGCAGGCCGCCAACGTGGTGGTGGAGGATGCGCGCACCATCTCCATCACGCCGTGGGAAAAGAACATGGTGAACGTGATCGAGAAGGCGATCATGAAGTCCGACCTGGGCCTGAACCCCAACACCGCCGGCTCGATCATCCGCATCATCATGCCGCCGCTGACCGAGGAGCGCCGCCGCGACCTGGCCAAGGTCGTGCGGGGCGAGGCCGAGGGCGCGCGCGTGGCCATCCGCAACGTGCGCCGCGACGCCAACCAGGACATCAAGGAACTGGCCAAGGAAAAGCTTATCGGCGAGGACGACGAGAAGCGCGGCGAAACCGAGATCCAGAAGCTCACCGACCAGTTCGTGGCCAAGGTGGACGAGATCACCGCCGCCAAGGAAAAGGAGCTGATGTCGCTGTGACCGCGAGCGGCCTGGCATACAGCGGCCTGCTGCGGCCCACGGGTTTCTTCCGACACCTGCGCAATCACCCGGGCCTGGCTTCATGACGCAGCGGCCATCGCGCCTGCCGGCGCAATCGGTGCCCACGCACGTGGCCGTCATCATGGACGGCAACGGGCGCTGGGCCAGCCAGCGCGGCGAGCCGCGCTCGTTCGGGCACCGCGCGGGCGTGCGCTCGGCACGGCGAATCCTGCGCTGCGCGCATCGCATGGGCGTGGAATATCTGACCGTGTTCGCCTTCAGCCAGGAGAATTGGCGGCGCCCGCAGACCGAGGTCAGTCTGCTCATGCAGCTGTTCATCCGCACGCTGGCGCGCGAGATGAACGCGCTGCACCGCAACGGCGTGCAGATGCGCTTCATCGGCGACCACTCCGATTTTTCCCCGGCCCTGCGCGAGGAAATGCGTCGTTCCACCGAGCTCATGCAGCACAACACCGGGCTCAAGCTCAACGTGGCCGTGGGCTACGGCGGCCAGTGGGACATCGCGCGCGCCGCGCAGCGCCTGGCCGACCGTGGCAAGCCCATCACGCCCGAGGGACTTGAGGCGAACCTGGACACGGCGGGCATTCCGGCGCCGGACCTGCTCATCCGCACCGGCGGCGAGAAGCGCATCAGCAACTTCCTGCTGTGGCAACTGGCCTACGCCGAGCTGTACTTCTGCGACACCCTCTGGCCCGATTTCGACGACCAGGATTTCTCCGAGGCGCTGCAGTGGTACGCGCAGCGCGAGCGCCGTTTTGGACGGGTGCCGGAAAGCACCTGATGGCCCCGCGCCCGCTGCGTGCAGGAGCTGACCGGGACTTCGGCCCGTCATGCTGATCCAGAGGGTCGCCACCGCCCTGGTCCTGGTGCCCCTGCTTCTCGCGGCCATCTGGTACCTGGCGCCGCCGTATCTCTACGTCGTGTTCTGTGGTGCTGGGCTGATCGCCGCCTGGGAATGGGCCGGGCTGATGGGTGGCAAGGCCGCGCAGCCCGCCGGCCGCACGGCCTTCACGGGGCTGGTGGCGGTGGCAATGGTCGTTGCGTGGCTCCTCCAGCCGTACGCGACCGGGGTGGTGGCGCTGGCGGTGCTGTGGTGGGGCTACGCGCTGGTCCTGCTGCGCGGGTTCCCGCAGAACTTCCAGGATCGGCCGCCGGGCGTCGCGATGATGTCCGTCATCGGCCTGCTGCTGATTGCGCCGACGATGCTCGCGCTGTGGATGCTGCGCGCCATGCCCGACGGCGCGCTGCGCGTTTTCTTCCTGTTCTTCCTGATCTTTGCGGCCGACATCGGCGCCTACCTCGCCGGGCGCAATTTCGGCCGGCGCAAGCTCGCGCCGTCCATCTCTCCCGGCAAGACGCTGGAAGGCATGCTCGGCGGCATGCTGCTCTGTGCTGCCTGGGCGGCCTGCGCCGCGCCGCTGGTGTTCCGGCTCGATACGCCGGGGCAGATCGTGACGATCGTGGGTCTGAGCCTGGTGGTCGCCGCGTTTTCCGTGGTGGGCGACCTGTGCGAGAGCATGTTCAAGCGCGCCGCCGGGGTGAAGGACAGCGGCACCCTCCTGCCTGGCCACGGCGGCATGCTGGACCGGGTGGACAGCATCCTGGCCGGCGCGCCGGTGATGGCCCTCGGCCTGAGCCTGCTGAAGATCTGAGCATGCTCCGGCTCCTCGTTCTGGGCGCAACCGGCAGCGTGGGACGCAGCACGCTGGACGTGGCCGCGCGCCATCCGGATCGCGTGAGCGTGGTAGGCCTTGCGGCCAACCGCGACGTGGACGGCATGCTGGCGCTGGTGCAGCAGTTCCGACCCGGCACGGTGGCAATGGCCGACGCCGGCGCAGCCAAGGCCCTGCGCGACCGGCTGCGGCAGCTCGACATCATGTGTGAAGTCGGAAGCGGGGCGGGGGACGTCACCGCCCTTGCCGGCGATGCCTCCAGCGCGGTGGTGATGTCGGCCATCGCCGGTGCGGCGGGGCTACCGTCCACGCTGGCCGCGATCCGGGCCGGCAAGCGCGTGCTCATCGCCAACAAGGAGCCGCTGGTGATGGCCGGGCGGCTGATGATCGAGGAGGCGGCCGGATCGGGCGCCACCATCATCCCCATCGACAGCGAGCACAACGCCATCTTCCAGTGCCTGCCGTCGAACTACCGTTGCGGCCAGGCGCCGGCCGGCGTCCGGCGCCTGATTCTCACGTCCTCTGGCGGGCCCTTCCGCGAACTGCCGATCGAGGCGTTCGCGCACATCACGCCCGCGCAGGCCGTGCGCCATCCCAACTGGACGATGGGACCGAAAATTTCGGTGGATTCGGCCACGCTCATGAACAAGGGCCTGGAGCTGATCGAAGCGGCCGCGCTCTACCAGCTGCCGCCCGAGCAGTTGGAGGTGGTGGTGCACCCGGAAAGCGTCATCCACTCGCTGGTCGAATACGTGGACGGCTCCACCCTGGCGCAGCTCGGGCAGCCCGACATGCGCGTGCCGATCGCCCACGCCCTGGCTTGGCCCGAGCGCTGGGAATCCGGCGTCGGCGGGCTCGACTTCGGCGCACTGGCCCGGCTGCGATTCGTGCCGCCGGACTTCGGCCGCTTTCCCTGCCTGGGCCTGGCGCGCGCCGCGCTGGCGTCGGGCGGAATTTTTCCCAACGTATTGAACGCGGCGAACGAAGTGGCGGTCGAAGCGTTCCTGAATGGGAGGCTGGGGTTCTTGGGGATACCGCAGATGGTCGAACGCTGTTGCGATGCCGCCGTCGATTCGGCCCTGCCTGCGCCCGTGGACATCGATTCCGTTCTGGTCGCCGACCGCTGGGCGCGGGCCTTCTGCCAGCAACGGATTGCCGACGGAACAGCCCATGATTAGCGTGCTCTGGTCGGTGCTGGGATTCGTGTTCGCCGTGAGCGTGCTGGTCTGCTTCCACGAGCTCGGGCACTACTGGGTGGCCCGGAAGATGGGCGTGAAGGTCCTGCGGTTTTCGCTGGGCTGGGGCAAGCCGTTCAAGACCTTCCGCGCGCGCGACGGCGTGGAGTGGTCGCTGGCTCCGTACCCGGTCGGCGGCTACGTGAAGATGCTGGACGAGCGCGAAGGCCCGGTGGACCCGGCCGAGCGGCATCTTGCGTTCAACACGCAGTCGGTCCCCAAGCGCATGGCCATTCTCGTGGCCGGGCCGGCCGCCAATTTCCTGTTGGCCATCGTGCTGTATTGGCTGATCTTCATGCTTGGCGTGCAGGGCATGCGTCCGCTGGTCGCCGCGCCGGCGCCGGGGACGGCGGCGGCCGAAGCAGGCCTGCGCCCGGGAGACGAAATCCTGGCGGTGGGTGGCGACGCGGTTCCAACCTGGAACGAGCTGCGCGTGACGCTGATCGACAAGGTGCTTGGCGCAAGCGCGCTGACGCTGCGCTTGAAGGGCGAGGACGGCGTGGAGCGCACCGCGGTCCTGCCGCTGGACGCGGTGCGCAGCGATCCCCAGTTCCTGTTCGACGATCTGGGGATCGATCCCTGGCAGCCCAAGATCGACCCCGTCCTGGGCATGATCCAGCCGGGCAGCCCGGCGGACGCGGCCGGCATGAAGACGGGCGATCGGGTGATTGCCGTGCAGGATCAGCCCACGGACGACTGGAGCGCGCTGGTGCGCGAGGTGCGCCAGCGCCCGGGGGCGGTGACCCGCTTCGAGGTCGAACGCGATGGAACGCGCATGCAGGTCAACGTGGTTCTCGGCAAGGACATCGAAGCCGATCGGCCGGTGGGGCGCCTCGGCGCAGGCCCTTCGATCAAGCCGGAGTTGTGGCAGAATCTGCGCGCCGCGCGACAGCTCGGACCGATCGACGCGATACCGGCGGCGGTCGGTCAGACCTGGCAGATGTCCCAACTCACGCTGCGCGTGATCTGGCACATGCTGCAGGGCGAGGTTTCGGTCAAGAACGTCAGCGGTCCCATCCAGATCGCGCAAGTGGCGGGAGATTCGGCCCAGATCGGGCTGGTGTCGTTCCTCAGTTTCATGGCGGTGGTCAGCGTCAGCCTCGGGGTGCTGAATCTTCTGCCGGTCCCCTTGCTCGACGGGGGCCATCTGATGATGTTTGCGATGGAGGGGATCAAGGGCAGGCCCCTGTCGGAGCGCGCTCAGATTGCCGCGCAGTATGTGGGTCTGGCGTTCATCGGCATGCTGATGGTGCTGGCTTTGTTCAACGACATCATGCGCCTGGTTTGAGGGCGCGGAAGAAAGAACCCTCGATGGGTCAACTAGACAAGCGTTTCCAACTCCGGCTGATCGCGGGTGCCGCAGCCATGCTCTGGCTGCCGGCAGCGTCCGCGTTCGAAGCCTTCACGATTCGTGAGATCAAGGCCGAAGGGCTTGAGCGCCTGGATGTGGGCACGGTCCTGACCTACCTGCCGCTTTCGGTCGGGGACGCGATGAACGATCAGACCTCGCGACAGGCCATGCGGGGGCTGTATTCCTCCGGCCTGTTCGAGGATGTGCGCCTCGATCGCAAGGGCGACACCCTGGTGATCTTCGTCAAGGAGCGACCCGCCATCGCGGCGTTTGCGATCGAAGGCAACAAGAAGGTCGGCGGCGACGAGCTGAACGAATCGCTGAAGAACCTGGGCCTCACCGAGGGCGAGCTGTTCAAGCGCGAACTGCTCGACGGCGTGGAGCAGGAGCTGCGGCGGCAGTACTACGCCAACGGCTATTACGACGTGGAGGTCAAGACCACGGTGGAGCCGCTGCCGAACAACCGGGTGGACCTCAAGATCAAGGTCACGGAAGGCAAGGTCACCACCATCCGCGACATCAATATCCTGGGCAACGCGGTTTTCTCCCGCGACGAGCTGCTCGACGTGTTCAAGCTGCGCAAGACCAATCGCTGGGAGCCGTTCCAGAGCAGCAACAGCTACTCAAAGCAGCAGCTGGGCGGAGACGTGGAGGCGCTGTCGTCGTTCTACCAGGACAATGGCTATCTGAAGTTTGAAGTGACCTCGGTGCAGGTGCAGCTTTCGCCGACCAAGGAAGACATCTACCTCACGGTCAACCTGGCCGAGGGCGATCGCTACAAGATCAAGGAATCGCGCTTCAGCGGCGAAACGGTGCTCCAGGCGAGCTACCTGAAGCTGCTGCTTTCGACGCTCGACGGCGAATGGTTCTCGCGCAAGGAAGCGACGGAAAGTTCCAACCGCATCGAGGCGGCGCTGTCGGACGTCGGCTACGCGTTCGCCAAGGTCACGCCGCTGCCGGAAGTGGACGACGCGACCAAGCAGGTCACGCTCAACTACATGGTGGAGCCGGGCAAGCGCGCCTATGTGCGCCGCATCAACTTCAGCGGCCACGGCAACACGCACGATGAAACGCTGCGGCGGGAAATGCGTCAGCTCGAGGCGGCGCCGTTTTCCAAGAGCTCGGTGGAGCGTTCGCGCGTGCGCCTGGCGCGCCTGACCTTCGTGGAAGATGCAGAAGTCGAGACCCTGCCGGTCGCCGGGTCGGACGACCTGGTGGACATCAACTTCAAGATCAAGGAGCGTCCGCCCGGGTCCGTGCAGTTCGGCGTCGGATTTTCCGGACAGCAGGGCTTCCTGATCACCGGCAACCTCACGCATACCAACTTCTTGGGAACGGGCAACCGCGTCAGCCTGGAAGCCAACAACAATTCGGTTGCGCGCTCCATCAACGCCAGCTGGACCAATCCGTATTTCACCAACGACGGCATCAGCCAGACGGTGTCGGTGTTCTTCCGCCGCGCCGAATCGGTCATCCGGCAGAGTTCCGGGTTCAACTACAACACGCTGGGAACCTCGCTGACCTATGGCATTCCGTTGTCGGAATACTCGGTCCTGCGCGCCGGATTCGGCATCGAGCAGACGGCGATCGATACCTTCGCCAATTCCTCATCCGACCAGGTGAACGAGTTCGTGCTGGACAACGGCACCAAGTTCACCGACTTCGAACTCCGAACCGGGCTCTCGCGTGACACGCGAAACCGCACCTTTTTCGCCTCGCGCGGCTCGCTCAACTCGCTGAGCCTGGACTTCAAGGTGCCGGGCAGCGATCTCGAATACTGGACGGCCACGTACCGGTACCAGCAGTACATCCCGATGCCGGGCAAGTTCTTTGTCGAATTCACCGGCAACATGAGCCTGAGCGAGGACTACACCGGCGGGAAAACGCAGGTGCCGCCGTTCGAGAAGTTCTTTGCCGGCGGCTCCAGAACCGTTCGCGGCTACCGGGACGGCTCGCTGGGTCCGCGCGATACGCCGTTCAACAATCCGTTCGGCGGTAGCCTCCGGACAACGACACAGACCGAGCTGATCATTCCCACGCCCTTCGAGAGCGATCAGAAGTCGACCCGCATCAGCCTGTTCTACGACGCGGGCCAGACGTTTGGCCGTCCGGAGGATTTCGACGTTGGTGAACTGCGCACGTCCGCCGGCGTGGCGTTCCAGTGGTTCACGCCGTTCCTGGGCCTGCTGGACCTGTCGTACGCGTACCCCATCAACAGCGATTCGTCGGACGACACGGATCGGTTCCAGATCAATTTCGGCACCGGCTTCTAGGCGTCCACGGCGGCCTTTCATTTCCCGTTATTTTCGTAGATCCACAGGAAAACTCATGCGTAACCACTACAAGTCTCTCGCGGCCCTGGTTGTGACCCTGCTCATGTCCGCGTCGGCCCAGGCCGAGCTCAAGATCATCTCCATCCGGGCGAACGACATCGTGCAGGCCTCGCCCCTGTTCAAGTCCGGGCAGGCGCAGATCAAGGCCGAGTTCGAGAAGCGCAAGGCCGACCTCGAATCCGAGGCGCGCAAGCTTTCGGAAGATGCCAGCAAGTTCAAGCGCGAAGCGGACGTGATGAGCAGCGATGCCCGCTCCAAGACCGAAAAGGAATTGCAGACCCGCAAGATCGACTTCGACTACAAGCAGCGCCAGTTCGGCGAGGACTTCCAGAAGCGTGATCGTGACCTGAGCGAAAAGCTGATGAACAGCATCAAGGCCGTGGTTGCGGAAGTGGCCAAGGAAGCCGACGCGGACCTGGTCCTGCAAGACCCCCTCTTCGCGGCCGAAGGCATCGACGTGACCGACAAGGTCATCAAGAAGCTGCAGGCGGGCCCGGCAAAGTAACAGGCGTCATTTCCCGCGGGGCAGCCCGATGAACGGGTTCACGCTTGGTGATCTCGCCGTCCGTTTCGGCCTGGAACTGCGGGGCGATGCGCAGACCGTCGTCGATGGCGTCTGTGCGCTTGCACCGGGGCGCGTGGGCGGCCTGAGCTATCTGGCTGGCACCAAGTATCGGGCGCTGCTGGAATCCACCCTGTCGACGGCCGTGATCGTCGGCCCCCGCGAAGCGGCAAGTCTCCCGCGGGCCGGGTTGATCGCGCCCAATCCAGAACTGGCGTACGCAAGGATCGCGGCGCTGTTCGACCCCGATCTGGCCGTGAGTCCCGGCATTCATCCCTCGGCTTGCATCGCGCCGACGGCGCTGATCGGCGAGCGCGTCTTTGTCGGCGCAAACGCGGTGATCGACGACGGCGCGGTGCTTGGGGCGGACAGCTACATCGGCCCTGGCTGCGTGGTGGGCAGGAACGCCCACATCGGCGAGGGGACCCGGCTGGTCGCGCAGGTGCACGTGGGGTCGCGGGTGCGCCTGGGGCGGCGTTGCCGAATCGAACCCGGCGCCGTGATCGGCTCCCGTGGCTTCGGCAACGCGCGGGGCCCGGACGGCTGGGAGGCGATTCCGCAGCTGGGCTCGGTCGTGGTGGGAGACGATGTGGAGATCGGCGCCAACACCTGCATCGACCGCGGCACCATCAACGACACCGTCATCGGCAACGGCGTGCGCCTGGACAACCTCATCCAGGTGGCTCACAACTGCTCGATCGGCGAGCACACGGCCATCGCCGCCTGCACCGGCATGGCGGGCAGTACCCGGATCGGGGCGCGCTGTATGATCGCCGGCGCCGTGGGGATCGGCGGACACCTGGAGATCGTGGACGACGTGGTGATCCTCGGCATGGCCATGGTGACCAAGTCGCTGCCGGCCAAGGGGGTCTATGGGTCCGGGGTGCCGGTTGCAACGGCAAAGGAATGGCACAAGCAGATCGCCCGCATGCGGCGCCTCGACGTGACCGAAGCGCGCCTGCGGGCGCTGGAAATGCGGCTGGGGATCAAGAGCGAGCCGCTGGAAGAACGCAATGACGACTAAGGTGGACTTCGATATCCGGCAGATCATGCGGCTGCTGCCGCACCGCTACCCGTTCCTGCTGGTGGACCGGGTGGTGGAGCACGAGCAGGGCGCGTCCATCGTCGGCATCAAGAACGTGACCTACAACGAATCGTTTTTCGTGGGCCATTTTCCGGAATTGCCGACCATGCCGGGCGTGCTGATCCTGGAAGCCCTGGCGCAGGTCAGCGGCATCCTCGCCGTGCTCAAGTCCGGGCTGCGCCCGGATTCGGGGCTGATCCTGTACTTCGCCGGCATCGACAATTGCCGCTTCAAGCGCCCGGTGGTGCCCGGCGACCAGCTGATGCTGATCTCCGACCTGGACCGGCAGAAGCGTGATCTCTGGAAGTTCCGCACCCGCGCCATGGTCGGCGACAACGTCGCCTGCGAGGCGGAGATGATGTGCGTGCTGAAGAACCCGGGAAAGGCTGAAGAGCTGTCGTGAGCGGGACGCCGGTGAGCATCATCCATCCCACTGCGATCATCGATCCGGCGGCCGAGCTGGACAGCAGTGTCAAGGTCGGGCCCTACAGCGTGATCGGGTCGGGCGTGCAGATCGGCGCGGGCACGGTCATCGGCTCGCACGTGGTCCTGAGCGGACCCATGCGCATGGGGCGCGACAACCAGATCTTTTCCTATGCGGCGCTGGGTGCGCTGTCGCAGGACAAGACCGCGCGCGAGTCCGATCCCACCTCCGTGGTGATCGGGGACGGCAACACGATCCGCGAGTTCGTGACCATCCAGCGCGGCACCATGAAGGAGTTCGACACCAAGCGCGGCGAGACGCGCATTGGCGATCGCAACTGGATCATGAACTACTGCCACATTGCGCACGATTGCGTCATCGGCAGCGAAACCATCTTCGCCAACAATTCCAGCCTGGCCGGCCACGTGGAGGTGGGCGACTGGGTGGTGATGGGCGGCTACACGCTGGTCTACCAGTTCTGCCGCATCGGCGCGCACGCGTTCACGGCGTTCTCGGCCGGCGTGTCGGGCGATATCCCACCGTTCGTGATGGTGCAGGGCAACCCCGCCGAACCGCGCGCCGTCAACAAGGAAGGCCTGCGCCGGCGCAACTTCGATCCGGCCGACATCGCGGCGGTCGAAGAGGCCTACAAGCTCATCTACCGCTCCGGCAAGGTGCTGGCCGACGTCAAGGTGGAACTCGGCGAAATGGCCGCGGCCAACGCCCAGGTCAAGCTGATGCTCGATTTCATCCTCAGCGGCAAGCGGCCCCTGGCGCGTTGAATGGACGTGGCGGTGCGCCAGTGGCTTGGGCGGTAGGAGCCATACAGGCGAGGCTAAGTCACCTAGGAGCCTGGGCGGTAGGGACGCAGGTCGGCTGGATGGGTGATGCCGACGACCTACGGCGAGTATTTGCCGGATCAGAGCTTCCTGCTGCCCGCTTGTATCTTGAAGTCGTCCCGCGGCGCAGCGGGACAGGAGCCGAGGGAAACCTGAGCTTTCGCAGAGGTCTTTGAGCCTGGAGCGAAGACAAGGCCCCTCGGGCTCCGCCTTTGAGCCCACACGACGCTGGACGGTAAACCCAGGCCCCTCCTCGGGAGGTGAGCCCGAATGTACAGGCGAAGCGGCTCATCGTGGGCTCCCCTGCGTGTTCGGTTGGGAGGGTGACGATGACGATCTGGATCGGTGCGGATGTGTCCAAGGCCAAGGTGCATTCCGCCTTCGAGCGCTC
>JBQTJW010000044.1:0-21555 GCA_052386745.1 Panacagrimonas sp.
CTGGAACTCCACCAGCGACAGACCACGCTGAAATTGCACCCGGTTCATCGCCATCGCCGTCCCTCCGTCAGCCACCTTCTGCCCACATTATAAAATGATCCGGCTGAGGATTATTTCTAATCAGGAAGCAGAAAAAGACCAGTTTGTTTACATGGTTAGTTGCTATCTTCATTGGCGGCCCAATCCTCATAGGCATATTCGTAGGCGCCAGCCACGAGCCTCCGGCGCCAAAATCCGTCACTCCAGAAGCAGCAGCAGCTCAGAAAAAGCAGGATGCAGCCGTTCAACGCGCTGTTGCTGGGGCGGTAATGCTCAAGAAGGCTATGCGAGACCCTGAGAGCTTCAAGCTCGAATCTGCTCTTGTCATTGATGGAAGTGGAGCTGTTTGTTACGGCTACAGAGCAAAGAATGGCTTCGGCGGCGTCAATGCCGGACATGCTGTTCTGTCCTCGGATGGCAAGAAGTTCAAAACCGACGAAATGGATGGTTTCATAGCCCTCTGGAACAAAGTGTGCGCTGATAAACGTGGAACAGAAACAGCCACAGCAATTAACTGGTTTGCCTTGTAGTGGACGCCGCTCCTAACAAGGCGTTGAAGCCGACGTGGCCAGGAAGCCGGCCAAGCGGCTTAACTAGTGCGTGAGCCGGCGCAGGGTTTCGATCCGGTCGGCATCGCGCGCCAGCTTGTCGCGCCGCCAGCGCGCGATGCGCGGGAAGCGCAAGGCCACGCCGGACTTGTGCCGCGGGCTGGCCTGGATGCCTTCGAAGGCGATCTCGAACACCTGCAGCGCCTGCACGCTGCGCACCGGGCCGAACTTTTCGAGGGTGTGCGCGCGGATCCAGCGATCCATCTCGGTGAGCTCGGCGTCGGTGAGTCCGGAGTAAGCCTTGGCCACCGGCACCAGCGCGTCGCCGTCCCACACGGCAAGGGTGTAGTCGGTGTAGAGATTGGAGCGCCGGCCGTGCCCGGCCTGGGCGTAGACCAGGACCGTGTCCACGGTCAGGGCGCCGACCTTCCATTTCCACCACGTGCCGCGCTTGCGTCCGCCAAGGTAGGGGGAATCCAGGCGCTTGAGCATGAGGCCCTCGGTGCCGCCGTCGCGGGCGTGCTCGCGCAGCGTGGCCAGCGCGCTCCAGCCGTCCGCATCGACGGCCCCGGACAGGCGCAGAACCTTGCGCTCGCTCTCGGGCAGGCAGGCCAGCAGCTCTTGCAGCCTGGAGCGTCGCTCGTGCAGCGGTCGCGTGCGAAGGTCTTCACGCCCGTGTTCCAGCAGGTCGTAGGCCAGGAACACCACCGGCGCATCCGCCAGCAGCTTCTTCCCCACGGTCTTGCGGCCGATGCGTTTTTGCAGCGCGGCGAACGGCATGACACCGACCGCATTCCACGCCAGCACCTCGCCGTCCAGCACGGTGCCGTCGGGCAGCGCCGCGGCCGCGGTCTCGATCTCGGGGAAGCGCCCGTCCAGCAGTTCCTCGCCGCGCGACCATAGCCAGGTTCTCTGGTCGCGGCGGATCAGCTGGCCGCGGATGCCGTCCCACTTCCATTCGGCCAGAAAGTTTTCGCGCGGCCCCAGCGTTTCGGCGGGCGCTTCCAGCGGCGAGGCCAGGCAGAACGGGTACGGCTGCGACGGGTCGCGGGCGGTCTCGCCGGTCAGCATCAGCCGGACGAAGGCTTCGGCGGACGGGTTCCAGTCGCCCATCAGGCGTGCCTGCACCACGCGCGTGTCCAGGCCGGCCGTGGCCGCCAGGGCGCGCGCCGCCAGGCCCGCGGACACGCCCACGCGCAGCGAGCCTGTCAGCAGCTTGTTGAACAGCAGGCAGGGCAGATACGGCAGTTCCCTCCAGCGTTGCAGGACGTAGCGCCGCTGCGCGGTCTCGTCGACATCGCGCAGGGCGAGCAGCTGGTGGACGCTGCGCGAAAGGCTCAGGTCCGCATCCGGGGCCTCCGGCCGGCGCGGGTGCACGGTATCCAGCACCAGGGCCAGCATTTCGCCGAGGTCGCCGACGTGGGCGTAGCTCTCTTCGATGACCGCGGGCGGCAGGCCGCTGAGTTCGATGATCAAGCCGCGCAGGCGCGTCGGCGCGATCAGGCGCTTGAGCCGGTTGCCGAGCAGGAAGTACAGGCCCCAGGCCGCGTCCTCTGCCGGCGCGTCGGCAAAGTAGAGCTGCATCAGCGCCACCTTGTCGGAGATGCCGCGGGTGTCGTCGAGCGCCGCGTACAGCGCGGCGAAGCGCTTCACGGCTCGGCGCCGGCTGCGGCCTCTTCGACCGAATCCAGGCCCTGGCGCGCTGCGGTTTCGGCTTCACGCCCGGTGTGCAGCGGCGCCGCGTCGATGCCGCGGGCGCGCAGGGTTTCGATCAGCGCGTCGGTGTTGCCGTGCATGGCCAGCACGCGGCGCGCGCCGGACTGTTCGATGCTGAGCAGCAGGCCGTTCCAGTCGGCGTGGTCCGACAGCACGAAGCCGCGGTCCCAGGCCTGGCGCCGGCGAGACCCGCGCACGCGCATCCAGCCCGAGGCGAACGCAACCGAACAGGGCTTGAAGCGCTTGATCCAGGGCGTGCCGGCAGCGCCCGGCGGCGCCAGCAGCAGCTTGCCTTTCCAGTCGAAGAACCGCGGCTGGTTGCCCACCGGCTCGGTGGGCACCATGGCGATGCCGGCTTCGCGGTACAGCTTGACCAGGGGCGTCATGGCGCCGTGCAGGTACACGGTCTCCCCGGTGAGGCGAAGCAGTTCGGCCAGCACGCGCTGCGCCTTGCCCAGCGCGTAGCAGCACAGCACGGCGCACTCGCCGGCCGCCTTGCACGCCTGCCACCACTCGAAGATGTCGCGCGCCACCTCGGCCGGATCGGGCCAGCGGTACACCGGCAGGCCGAAGGTGGACTCGGTGATGAACACGTCGCAGGGCACCGGCTCGAACGGCGCGCAACTGGGGTCGGCGTCGCGCTTGTAGTCGCCCGACACCACCCATACCTGGCCACCGGCCTCGATGCGCACCTGCGACGAACCCAGCACGTGCCCGGCCGGGTGCAGCGAGACGGTCGCGTCGCCCATCTGGAACCGCTGGCCATAGTCCACCGCGGTGATGCCGCCGGCATAGCCGACGCGGGCGCGCGTCAGCCCCAGCCCGGGCGTGGAGCACCAGTAGTGCTGCGAGCCGCTGCGCGCGTGGTCGGCGTGCGCGTGGGTGATGACGGCGCGCGCCACCGGGCGGCAAGGGTCGATGTGAAAATCGCCCGCGGCGCAGTACAGGCCCTGCTCGGTGGCCGTGACCAGGTCGGGTGCGGGCGCCGCGCCTGGGAGCGAAGGCGAAGCGTTTCTTCCGCTCAAGCGATCAGCGGGGGCGCAGCGTCAAGGCCGTTGCCGGCCCAGCTCGCCATCAGCTCGTTGCGCTTCTTGGTGGGCTGGATGGCGTAGCCCAGGCGCGTGAGGAAATCACTGCACTGCTGACGGAGCAGGGCGCTGTGGACCGACACGAACAGGTCCGGCCGATGCGCGCGCAGGGTCTTTTCCGCACCCTGCAGGGCCATCAGCTCGGCGCCTTCCACATCCATCTTGATGAAGCGCGGCGGCGGCAGGCCCTGGTTGAGCACCTGGTCGTCGATGGACACCACGCGCATCACCCCGGCGGAGGACTCCACCATGCGCCCGCGCCCGGTGCCCTTGCCCAGGTCGAAGGCTATGGAGCCGGGCTTTTCGCCCACGCAGGCATCGACGATCTGGATGTTGGCGATGCGGTTGGACCGCACGTGCCCGCGCAGGTAGCTCAGGTTCAGGTCCAGCGGCTCGAAGGCCACGATCCTGCCGCTGTCACCCACCACGCGCGCCGCCACCATGCTCAGGTAGCCCACGTGCGCGCCGATGTCGTACATGACCATGCCCGGCTTGAGCGCCGCGGTCAGGGTGGCGACGGCGGAGCGGTCGTAATCGCCGCGGATGAAGCGCATGCCGCAGTTCACGCCGATCCACATCCCCTTCAGCGGGCCGGACTGCACCGGGATGCGCATCCACGCCAGGTGCTTTTTGATCCAGTAGCGAAGCTTGCGCATGACGTTCTCGGCTGGGGGAAGAGAGATGCCCGACAGTTCAGGCAGGATGAAATGGGAAACGGGCGCCCCGCAGCAGCGGCGCGGGCCTGGGTTCAATCGTCCAGCACCTCGGCGTTCAGATCGTGCTCGTCGGCGCCGATCACCTCGGCCCGCACGATCTGCCCGGGCTTGAGCGGGTTGATGCAGGACAGGTACACCTTGCCGTCGATCTCCGGCGCGTCGGCCCAGGAGCGGCCGGTGACCACGTGGTCCTCGCCGATCTCGTCCACCATCACCTCGATGGTCTGGCCTACCCTGGCCTTGAGCTTCTTCCTGCTGATCCTGGCCTGCGCTTTCATCAAGCGCTTGACCCGGTCCTGCTTGACGTCCTCGTCCACCGGGTCGGGCAGATCGTTGGCGCGCGCACCCTCCACCGGCGAGTAGGCGAAGCAGCCCACGCGGTCGAGCTGCGCGGCCTGCTGCCAGTCCAGCAGTTCCTGGAACTCGGCCTCGGTCTCACCGGGAAAGCCGGCGATGAAGGTGCTGCGCAGGGTGATGCCAGGGCAGATCTTGCGCCACGCGGCGATGCGTTCCAGCGTGTTCTCGGCGAAGGCCGGGCGCTTCATGCGCTTGAGCACCGAGGGGCTGCCGTGCTGGAACGGGATGTCCAGGTACGGCAGCACCTTGCGCTCGGCCATCAGCGGGATGATCTCGTCCACGTGCGGGTACGGGTAGACGTAGTGCAGGCGCACCCACACGCCCAGCTCGCCCAGGCCGCGGCAGAGATCGAGCATGGAGGTGCGGTACTCGCGGTCGCGCCACTGGGCGGCGGCGTACTTGAGGTCCACGCCGTAGGCGCTGGTGTCCTGCGAGATCACCAGCAGTTCCTTCACGCCGGCCTTCACCAGGCGCTCGGCTTCGCGCAGCACCTCGTCCACCGGCCGCGAATCGAGCTTGCCGCGCATGGAGGGGATGATGCAGAAGCTGCACTTGTGGTTGCAGCCCTCGGAAATCTTCAGGTAGGCGTAGTGCTTGGGCGTGAGCTTGACGCCCTGCGCCGGCAGCAGGTCGAAGAAGGGCTCGTGCTTGGGCGGCACCGCGAGGTGCACGGCGTCCATCACCGCCTTGTAGTTCTGCGGGCCGCTGAGCGAGAGGATGTCGGGAAACTTCTCGCGCACCACGTGGCTCTTGGGCCCGGTGCCCAGGCAGCCGGTGACGATGACCTTGCCGTTCTCCGCCATGGCCTCGCCGATGGCGTCCAGCGATTCGGCCACCGCCGAGTCGATGAAGCCGCAGGTGTTCACCACCACCACGTCGGCCTTGTCGTAGCTGCCCACGGTCTGGTAACCCTCGGCGCGCAGCTGGGTGAGGATGCGTTCCGAATCGACCAGGGCCTTGGGGCAGCCAAGCGAGACAAAGCCGACCTTCGGCGACTTGCGACGGCGCACGGGGGCGAGGGATTCAGGAGCGGACATCGAATTCATCGTCATTGCAACGCGACATTGTAGGCGGTGGGCGTCGTCGAGCGTGCGTTACGCCCTTGCCCATGGACAGGAGCTGCTGCTTTTGCGAGTCCTGCAAGGGGTAATTAGGCATTTTGCAAGACTGGGCTCGCCATGATCGCGCTGCTTCCTGCGCGATCAGGCTCGGTTCGATGACCCGGCGTTTTGAGCGGTTTGAGCATTCGCGATCCGGATGAGGCATCGGTACGGAAGCGGGGGCACCTCAAAACCGGAGCGACGAAGGGACATTTGGACGCTGGCATGGTTCTCGCCTTCATGCATCCATGAAAGCCATGACTTCTTCTGACCAGCCATTCAATCAGCCCATGATTGACCGCTCTGTTCTGCGTATCGCAGGTGCCCTGTTCGCCACTGCCCTGTTGATCACCGCCATGATCGTTCTGGTTCCGGAGCAGCCGATGCACGCCATCGGTCAGGCGGGGCCGGCGGTTCAGGCGAGCGTCGGTCCTTCCGCTCCCTGAACGGGGGTTATCGACCGACAAAGGATCGCGTCGGGTTTCGCTGCCCCAGAGACTGCGCGTATCTCCAGCAGTTCTAGCAACAAGGGCGCGCTAGAGTAGACGTTGGCAATTTTCCAACGTTCGACTCGCCGTGACGGACCCCATTCGCTTCGTCGTCTCCCTGCCTGCGCCAGGGACGCACCGCTTCCATGTGCGTTGCGAGATCGACGATTCATCCGCACTCACATTTCGCCTCCCGGCCTGGATTCGCGGTAGCTACCTCGTTCGCGACCTCGCCAAGCATGTGCTGGACCTGCGGGGCAGCAGGGGAAAAGATCCGATCGTCGTCGAAAGGCTCGATAAATCCTCATTCCGCGTGCCGCCCGGCGCGGTGCCGCTGTGTATCGAGTACGCCGTCCATGCGTTCGATGAGTCGGTGCGCAAGGCCTTCCTCGACCAGCGACGCGGATTTTTCAACGGCAGTTCGCTCTTCTATTGTCCCGACGGCCGGCGTCATGCGCCGTTCGAGATTGAACTCCAACGACCGGAAGATTCGGCGTATCAAGGCTGGCGGGTGGCGACATCCATGCCGGCGGTGCAGACCGACGGCTCGGGCTTCGGCGTTTACCGGGCAGCGGATTTCGAAGCCCTGATCGATCACCCATTCGAGATCGGCGAATTCCAACGCATTGATTTCGATGTCGAAGGCGTTCCGCACGCCATGGTCCTGGCGGGTCGCTTCGAGGCCGACCTGCCGCGCCTCGCTGGTGATCTTGCGCGCATCTGCAGCGTGCAGCGCGCGATGTTCGGCCACGAGCCCGCGCTGGACCAATACCTGTTTCTGACGAACGTGGTGGCGTCCGGATACGGTGGCTTGGAGCACCGCAGTAGCACGGCGCTGATCTGTTCGCGCGCGGACCTGCCCAAGCGCGGACAGCAGTCAATCTCCAAGGAATACCGCGTCTTCCTGGGGCTGTGCAGCCACGAATATTTCCACTTGTGGAACGTCAAGCGCATCACTGCAAAGGCTTTTCTGGATTCGGACCTGTCGCGCGAGGCGTACACGCGCGATCTCTGGCATTACGAGGGCGTAACCTCGTATTACGACGACCTGTTCCTGCTGCGCGCCGCGGTGATCGACGCGGCCGGCTTCCTGGACCTGCTCGCCGAACAGGCCACGCGCCTTCACCGGACGCCGGCGCGGCTGCGGCACACGCTGGCGGACGCCAGTTTCGAGACCTGGGTCAAGTACTACCAGCCGGACGACAACAGTCCCAACGCCAGCACCAACTACTACGTGAAGGGTGCGCTCGCGGCGCTGTGCCTGGACCTGCACCTGCGGCGGCATTCCACGGTCACCCTGGATGTCGTGATGCGTCAGTTGTGGCAACAATTTGGTCGCGACGGCGTCGGCGTGCCGGAAGGCGGTCTGGAGCAGACAGCCGGTCAGGTGTCCGGGCTGGACCTGCGCGCGCTGTTCGACCGGATGCTGCGCTCCACCGAGGAACTGCCCCTGCAGGACCTGCTTGCCGAGTTCGGCGTCCAGGCCCAGCTCCGCGCCTGCACGTCGCCCACCGACGACGGCGGCCGCACCCACGCGCGTGGGACGATGCCGTGGGTGGGGTTGCGCATGCGTCCGGGCGAAACCACGATCAGCCACGTCATCGATGACAGCCCGGCGCTGGCGGCGGGCCTGTCGCCCGGCGACCAGCTGGTCGCGCTCGACGGCCTGCGCCTGAGCGGCCCGCAGTGGTCGCGCCGGCTGGAGGCGCTGACGCCCGGCGTCGCCGTGCCCGTGCACTACTTCCGCGGCGACGAGCTCCTGAGCACCACCCTGGTTCCCGGCCCCGCACCGCTGGACACTTGGACATTCACCCTGCTGGACGTGACCGGGGCGGTCGCCGATCGGCGCCGCCAGTGGCTCGGCGTCTGAATTTGATTGAGGCGCCTAGCGGTCGCTTCCCTTGAAATGGGTCGTGACCGAGTAGATGCCGATCACGTGCGTCGCCAGCCAGTCGTAGACCACCAGCGGCAGCAGGCCCCTGTAACTGTTCGACAGGTACACCGACCACGGCGGGAACAGCCGCTTGCGGCCGGCTTTCATCGCGGTCCAGACCCGCGCCGTCCCATGTTCTGGTGTCAGGATGGGCGTGAGCAGCATCGCCCGGGCGTCGTCGAACACCTCCGTGCTGATGTAGGTCGGACTGACGGTGGCGACCTGCATCCGCAGCGAAGGTGCGCCAGGATCGGTCATCAGTCGCGCGGGAGCACGAGTGCCATCAGGCGCTCGATTCGCGCCAGGCGCTCATCCTCGGTGTAAGGCTTCGCCGGAAACCGCCCCCAGACCGGCGCGGGCCAGGCCGGGTCCGCCCTGAACCGCACGATGTGGTGAACGTGCAGTTGCGGCACCACGTTGCCCAGCGCGGCCACGTTGAGCTTGTCGCCGCCGAATGCGGCGAGCAGGGCGCGACCGAGCGTCGAGGATTCGCGCAGGAGCTGCTGCTGGTCGGCTTCCGCAAGGTCGTGGATTTCGCGAACACCTGCCCGCCGCGGCACCAGGACGCACCACGGGTACTGGCTGTCGTTCATCAGCAGCAGGCGCGACAGGGGCAGGTCGGTCAGCGCAAAAGTATCCGCCGCCAATTGCGGGTGCAGCTGGAAACCGGAAGGTGACGGCGCGCTCATGGGACGTCTCGAGGGCAGTGATGCGGGCTGGGGAAGGCGCTTCGATTATCCTTCACGCCCCCCGCCGCGCCCCAGCCGTTGTCGCCGATGACCACTCCACCGCGTCTGTACCGCGTCAGCTTCCACAATCAGGGCAAGGTCTACGAAATCTACGCCCGATCGGTCAGCCACGGCGGCATGCCGGGCTTCGTGGAGGTGGAAAAGCCGGTATTCGGCGAGCAGAGCGCGCTGGTGGTGGACACCTCGGAGGAAAAGCTGCGGCTTGAGTTCGAGGGCGTGGAGCGCTTCTACCTGCCGCTGCACACGGTGATCCGCATAGACGAAGTCAGCAAGCAGGGGCCCTCGCGCATCACCGCGGGCGGTGGCGACAAGGTGCTGCCCTTCCCGATGATGTTCGGCGGCGACACCAAGCCCAGGCCGTGACCCTGCAATCCACGGGCGCCTGAGCATGTTCCGCTACGCCCTGCTCGGCAGCGGAAGCCGCGGCAATGCCACGCTGGTGCAGGGCGGCGCAACCCGCCTGCTGGTGGATTGCGGCTTCACCGTGAAGGAGATCGACACCCGTTCCGCGCGCATCGATTTCGACCCGGCCTCCATCGACGCCATCCTGGTCACCCACGAACACACCGACCACATCGGCGGCGTGGCCCGGCTGGCCCGCGCCTACGGCATCCCGGTGCTGCTCACGCCGGGCACGGCCTCCACGCGCAGCGACTGGGACGGCTGCACCCTGCGGCACATTTCCCCGCACCAGTCGTTCACCTTGGGCGAGATCGAAGTCCACCCGTTCCCGGTGCCGCACGATGCGCGCGAGCCCTGCCATTTTGCGTTCGCGCACGGCGGGCGCCGGCTGGGCATCGTGTCGGACCTGGGGCGGATCACGCCGCACGTGGTGCGCAGCCTCAACGCCTGCGACGCGCTGCTGCTGGAGTGCAACCACGACGTCAGCATGCTCGCGCGCGGCCCGTACCCGGAGAGTCTCAAGCGCCGGGTGGGCGGCGACTGGGGCCACCTGTCCAACGCGCAGGCCGCCGGCCTGCTGCGCGAAGTGGACCGGACGCGCCTGCAGGCGCTGGTGCTCACGCATCTGTCCGAAAAGAACAACACGCCCGCACTGGCGCGCGCGGCCGCCTGCGAGGCGCTGCAGGACGACCCGGACTGGTGCATCTGCGCCGAGCAGGACCAGGGATCGGGCTGGCACGACATTGCGTAAGCACAGCTGAAATTCCGCCACACGCCTTGCATCGGCCATCGGCAGGATCGCCTGCCGGCCCGGTAAAATCGCCTTCATTCCATTCCTGCGCGTCCGCTATGACCGTCCAAGTGGTTCCCTCGGCCGCGCGCCTGTCGTCCTTCCGGCTGGCGCGCCTGCTCGAACGCCTGCGCAGCTACGCCCCGGCCCTGAGCGACCTGCGCGTGCAGGACTTCTTCCTGGTGCAGGGCGACGCCGACCCCGCGGAATTGCGCCGCCTGCTCGGCGCCGGTCCCGCCGCGCTGCCGGAAGGGCCGGCACGCCTGTTCGTGGTGCCACGGCTGGGCACGCTCTCGCCGTGGAGCAGCAAGGCCACCGACATCGCCCACGTGTGCGGGCTGTCCGGCGTGGCGCGCATCGAACTGGCACGCGTGATCGTGCCGGGTGGCGTGGACCGCCTGCCGGCCGCAGCCTGGAACGAGCTGCACGACCCCATGATGGAGTCGGTGCTCACCGACCCCGAGCAGCTCAACCACCTGTTCGACGCCCAGCCGGTGCGGCCGCTGCGCTGCGTGCCGGTGCTGGCGGGCGGGCGCGAGGCCCTGGTGGACGCCAACCGCGACTGGGGTCTGGCGCTGTCGGACGAGGAGATCGACTACCTCGTCGCGCACGCGCAGAACATCGCGCAGGACCCCAGCGACGCCGAGCTGATGATGTTCGCGCAGGTCAACTCCGAGCATTGCCGGCACAAGATCTTCAACGCCCAGTTCACCGTGGACGGCGTGGCGCAGCCGCTGTCCCTGTTCGAGATGATCAAGGAGACCTACAAGGCCAGCCCGGCCGGCGTGCTGTCGGCCTACAAGGACAACGCGGCGGTGGTCGAAGGCTTCACCGCCATGCGCTGGTTCGCCGAGTCCGACCACGTGTGGCGCGAGCACGTCGAGCCGGTGGGCATCCTCATGAAGGTGGAGACCCACAACCATCCCACCGGCATCTCGCCCTACCCGGGCGCCGCCACCGGCGCCGGCGGCGAGATCCGCGACGAGGCCGCCACCGGCCGCGGCGGCAAGCCCAAGGCCGGGTTGTGCGGTTTCACCGTGGCCAACCTGCACGTCCCGGAATTCGCGCAGCCCTGGGAGGCAGACCTGCCGCGCCCGGCGCGCATGGCCAGCGCGCTGTCGATCATGATCGACGCCCCGCTTGGCGCCGCCGCCTACAACAACGAGTTCGGCCGGCCCAACCTGGCCGGCTACTTCCGCACCTACGAGGCGGTGACGCCGGACGGGCGCAATCGCGGTTTCCACAAGCCCATCATGATCGCCGGCGGCTACGGCAACATCCGCCAGACGCTGGTGGAGAAGCGGGAAGTCGTCGACGGCACGCGCCTGGTGGTGCTCGGCGGGCCGGCCATGCTCATTGGCCTGGGCGGCGGCGCGGCCAGTTCCATGGCCACCGGTGCGTCCAGCGCGGAGCTGGACTTTGCCTCGGTGCAGCGCGCCAACCCGGAGCTGGAGCGACGCTGCCAGGAAGTGATCGACGCGTGCTGGGCGCTGGGCGAGGCCAATCCCATCCTCTCGATCCACGACGTGGGCGCGGGCGGCATTTCCAACGCCCTGCCGGAACTGGTGCACGCGGACGGTCGCGGCGGGCGCATCAGCCTGCGCGCCGTGCTGAGCGCCGATCCGACGCTGTCGCCCATGGAAATCTGGTGCAACGAGTCGCAGGAACGCTACGTCCTGGCCGTGGCACCCGAAGGTGTCGCCGTGCTGCAGCAGCTGTGTGAGCGCGAACGCTGCCCGATGGCGGTGGTGGGCACCGCGACGGCCGAACCGCAGCTGGTGGTGCAGGATGATCGCGGCCCCGACGCGGTGGACATGCCCATGCCGGTGCTGCTCGGCAAGCCGCCGCGCATGCTGCGCCAGACGCGGCGAGTGCCGTCCCACTTCCCCGCGCTCTCCTTACTGGCCGGCCTGGGCACGCCCGCGGGCTTCCTGGAAGCAGCGCTGCGCGTGCTGCGCCACCCAGCCGTGGCGAGCAAGCAGTTCCTGATCACCATCGGCGACCGCACGGTGGGCGGGCTCACGGTGCGTGACCAGATGGTGGGCCCCTGGCAGGTGCCGGTGGCCGATTGCGCGGTGACCGCTACCGGTTTCGAGGCCACCACCGGCGAGGCAATGAGCATGGGCGAACGCCCCGTGCTGGCGCTGCTCGATGCGCCGGCGTCCGGCCGCATCGCCGTGGGCGAGGCCATCACCAATCTCGCCGCCGCGCGCATCGGCGCGCTCTCCGACGTGCGCCTGTCGGCCAACTGGATGGCCGCCTGCGGCCAGCACGACGAGGACGCGCGGCTGTTCGACACCGTGCGCGCGGTCGGCGCCGAGCTGTGCCCGCAGCTGGGCATCGCCATCCCGGTCGGCAAGGATTCGCTGTCGATGAAATCGGTGTGGACGGTTGGCGAGCAGACGCTCACCCAGACCGCGCCGGTGTCGCTGATCGTGTCCGCCTTCGCGCCCGTGCTCGATGTGCGCGCCTCGCTCACGCCGCAACTGCGCACCGACGCCGGCGACACCGAGCTGCTGCTGATCGACCTCGGCAACGGCCGCAACCGGCTCGGCGGCTCGATCCTGGCGCAGGTGTACCGCGAGGTGGGCGACGTGGCCCCCGATCTCGACCAGCCGGCCCAGCTGAAAGCTGCGTTCAACCTGGTGCAGGCCTGGAACGCCGCCGGCCGCGTGCTGGCCTATCACGACCGCTCCGACGGCGGCCTGTTCGTCACCTTGTGCGAGATGGCCTTTGCCGGTCGCTGCGGACTTCGCGTCAGCGATTTCGACACCGCGGCCTTGTTCTGCGAGGAACTGGGCATGGTCGTGCAGGTGCGCGCCGACGAGGCCGAGACGCTGCTGAAGGAAGCCGCCGCCGCCGGACTCAGCGCCCTGCGCGCCGGGTCGCCGCAGCCGGACGATCGCCTGGTGTTCACGCACGAGGGGCGCGTGCTGCTGGACCAGTCGCGCTCCGCGCTGTTCCGCACCTGGGCCGAGACCAGCTACCGCATCGCGCGCCTGCGCGACAACCCGGTGTGCGTGGACGAGGAATTCGAAGCCCTGGGCCGCGCCACCGATCCGGGCCTTGGCGTGCACCTGCCGGAGTCGTTCACCGCCGCGCCGCGGCTGCTGAAGCGCAACGCGGCCCGGGTAGCGGTGCTGCGGGAGCAGGGCGTGAACGGCCAGTCCGAGATGGCCTGGGCCTTCCATGCCGCCGGATTCGAGGCAGTGGACGTGCACATGAGTGACGTGCTCGAAGGCCGCGTCACGCTCCAGGGCTTCCAGGGGCTGGTCGCCTGCGGCGGATTTTCGTACGGCGACGTGCTGGGCGCCGGGCAGGGCTGGGCCAAGACCATCCTGTTCAACGCACGCGGCCGGGACGAGTTCCAGACCTTTCTGGCCGACACCGGCAAGTTCGCGCTGGGGGTGTGCAACGGCTGCCAGATGTTCGCGGCGCTACAGGAACTGGTGCCCGGAACCGAGCACTGGCCGATGTTCCGCCGCAACCGCTCCGAGCAGTTCGAGGCGCGCTGGACGATGGTCGAAGTCATGGAATCCAAGTCCATCTTCTTTGCCGGCATGGCCGGCGCCCGGCTGCCGATTGCCGTGGCCCATGGAGAAGGCCGCGCCGAGTTCCGGGCCGCCGCCCACCTGTCCACGATGCAATCCGCCGGCCAGATCGCCATGCGCTACATCGATCGCAACGGCGACGTCGCCACGCGCTACCCGGCCAATCCCAACGGCTCTCCCGACGGCGTGACCGCCGTCTGCAACGACGACGGCCGCATCACCGTGCTCATGCCGCACCCGGAGCGCACCGTCCACGGCGTTACTGGCTCCTGGTGGCCGGATTCCGCCCGCGGAGCCAGGACGCCCTGGTTCCGCCTGTTCGAAAACGCGCGCGACTGGGTGGGTTGAACGGCGGTCATCGCTGAATCGGTGACGGACCCCGTGCGGCGCTGAGCCGCCACCGGCGAGTACAGCTGCCCGCGGCCTCGTTGTGACCTGGTTCCGGAATCAGGTCACGAGAACGCCCGTTTTTCGTTGAAGCCCGTTCGCCGCTCCCCTAGTCTCGCAACGGGAGCGAGTCGCCCTGCTGCAGGCCGACGAAAGGGAAAAAATGAAGCGCGCAGTCGCCACCGCGTTGACCGATCCGAAGCCGATGCCCGGCACCGGCACCGGCGCCGTCGCCGGCGCGGCGCGGCAGCGCGTCATCTTCGAGCAGCCCGGGGCCCACGTCCGGCCCACTCCATAACCCGATAACGACACGGGAGATCCGATCATGGCAAACCCCATTTCCGGCAGCGCCACGCTGCGCGTTCACGGCGTGAAGCTCCCCCCCGGCACGCAGCCGGCGTTCCTCCAGAACGCGCGGCGGTCCACCGGCGGGCTCAACGCCGACGAGGTCTTCCTGCCGCGCAACTGGGTGCAGGTGGAAGAGGTGGTGGACCTGTCCAGCACCGCACGTTCATCGGCCGCGGGCGCGGAGCAGGACGTGGACGCGCGCGAAGGCCAGGTGCTGGTGCTGGAGCTGCAGGACGGGGTGACGCTCATCACCAGTCCGTCCAGGCTCAAGGAAACGCTCGCCAACATCGACCCCGCCTCGCAAGATGCCAAGGGCCCTATCCGCCTGGACGAGGCGCTGAAATCCCGCGGGCCGGCGGTCCGCGGCTTCTGGAGCGACATCGGGGACGGCCTGCAGGGCATCGTGTCGCGCATCTTCACGCTCACCGTGGGCGCGGTGGCCGACCCCATCATCGAGCAGGCCAAGCGCAAGGCCAGTGAATGGCTGGGCGAGACGGCCGAAGACAAGATCCAGGAGTACGCCGAACTGGGTGTGAGCTGGCTGGGGACCAAGGCCCTCATGTGGGCCATCGAGCAGCGCCTGGATCGCGCGCCGGGCCTCTACCGGTGGAACGATCGCGGGCTGGGCGAGCGCTACGAAGGCAAGGAGCCACGGCTGGCCCAGGACGCTCAGCAGGGTCCGTTGCTGGTGTTCCTGCATGGCACCGGTTCCAGTACCACCGGGTCGTTCAGCGACCTGCAATCGGGCGGCGCGCAGGGCCTGTGGGGCCAGCTGGAAGCGCGGTACGGCGAGCGCATCTTCAGCCTGGAGCATCGCACGCTGTCGGAGAGCCCCATCGACAACGCGCTGCAACTCGCGCGCGCCCTGCCGGCCGGCGCGCAAGTGCATCTGGTCAGCCATTCGCGCGGCGGCCTGGTGGGTGACCTGCTGTGCCTGGACAGCTTCGACGACTGCATCGAAGGCTATGCGCTGGACGACAGCAAGGTGCTGGGCATCCCCGACGAGGCCGAGCGGGAAAACGTGTTTGCCGAGCTCAAGATCGCCCACGCCGAGCAGCGCCGTGCCCTGCACGACCTGCAGGCCGAGCTGCGGTCCAAGCAGCTGCGGGTCGAGCGTTACGTGCGCGTGGCGGCGCCCTCGCGCGGGACGCGCCTGGCCAGTGCCAATTTCGACGCGTTCCTGTCGGGCCTGCTGACCCTGATCGGCTGGGTGCCGGCGCTGGCGGGCCAGCCGCTTTACGCGGCCTTCAAGCGCGTGGTGCTGGAGATCGTGCGCAACCGCACGCGCGCCAACCTCGTGCCGGGCATCGAGGCGATGCTGCCGGAGTCGCCCATGGGCCGCTTCCTGCTGAAGGCCAGGCCGCGCCCCGAACTGCGGCTGGGCATCGTGGCCGGCGACCTGCAGCGCGGCAATCCGCTGAAATGGCTGGGGACGCTGTTCACCGACCATCTGTTCTTCGATGGCATGGACAACGACCTGGTGGTGGATACCGACTCCATGTACGCCGGACTTGCGCGGCATGGCCAGGCGCTGGCGCTGTTCGACCAGGGAGCGGGCGTCACCCACTTCAACTACTTCGCCAACGAGCGCACGCGCCAGGGCCTGTGCGACTGGCTGCTGACCGGCAATCCCCTGGACGCACCGTCCTTCAAACCGCTCCCGGGGGTGCAGCCGGAAATCAGCCTGGAGGACGAGGAGGCGCAGGCGAAGCGGGCGGTCCGCTCGCGCGGCCGCGACCCGGAGAACGACACCCTCCCGGTGGTCATCCTGCTGCCGGGCATCATGGGATCGCACCTGTGGAAGAACGGAAAGGATCGTGTCTGGTTCGATCCGTTCGACCTGGCGCTGGGCGGCCTGCGCAAGATCGCCTGGGGCGCGCCGGGGATCGAGGCAGAAAAGCTCCACACCGCCTCCTACAAGAGTCTGAGCGATCACCTGCAGGAGACGCACCGCGTGGTGCGCTTTGCCTACGACTGGCGCCAGCCGCTGGACACGCTGGCCGAAGCCTTTGCCGGCCGCCTGCGCAAGGTCCTGGACTCCGTGCGCGGCACCCGCCTGCCGGTTCGCGTGATCGCGCACAGCATGGGCGGCCTCGTGGTGCGGGCCCTGATGCACCATCCGCAGCATCGGGCGCTCTGGGTCGAGCTGATGGAGCGGGAGGATGCACGCTTCGTGATGCTGGGTACGCCCAACAACGGGTCCTTCTCGATGGTGGCCACCCTCCTGGGCAAGGACGACTCCGTGCGCAAGCTCGGCGTGGCAGACATCAAGCACTCGATGCAGGGGGTGCTCGACCTGGTGGCGGAATTCCGTGGCGCGCTGCAGTTGCTGCCACGCAGCGGCTTCAAGGAGGTGACCGACGTCGTCACGCCCGATTACTTCAAGCCCGACGTCTGGACCCAATTCAAGGCCAGAATCAAGGACGCCTGGTTCGGTGACGGGGTCTGCGCGCAGCCGCGTGCCGAGGCGCTCGATGCCGCCAACTGGCTCTGGGCACAGGCCGACGAGCCGTTGAAAGCCTATTCCGCAAAGACCTACTACGTCTGCGGCCAGGCCGAGGCGACGCCCTGCGGAGTCGTCGAGGAAAACGGCCGCATCAGGCTGCTGGCCAGCGCAAAGGGCGACGGGACCGTGACCTGGGAATCCGGCCGGCAGCTGGCCGGCATCACTCCGGAACATACGTTCTGGATGCGGGCCAGGCACGGCGACATGTGCGACACCGAGGAATACTTCGATTCGCTGACCATGCTGCTGGAGCACGGCAAGCCCGGCGAGCTTCTGACCACCGCTCCAGCGGTCTCGCCGGCGCTGAGCTTTCGGTCGGCGGGCCATGATGCGGCGCGGGACATGGACGCCATCGTGCGCTACGACGCCGGGCCGGTCCCGTATCCGACGGACGCGGAACTGGCGGCCGGCCTGTTCGGCGGCAGCACGCGATCGCGGCAGCGTGCGCCCCAGGGCGAGGTGCTGAAAGTCCAGGTCTGCGCCATGGACCTGCGCAGCGCCACGCACCCGGTGCTGCTCGGCCACTTCGACGAAGACCCCATCGCCGGCGCGGAGTCGGAAGTGGATCGCCACCTGGTGGATGGCGAGCTGCGCGTGCGCCACCACCTGGGCCTCTACGCGGGCCGGATCGGCACCGCTTCGGCCGTGCTGCTGGCCTGCAACGAGCAGGAGCGCGCGCGCGGCAACTACCGCGGCGCCGTGATCACCGGCCTGGGCAAGTACGACGGCAACCTGGGCGTGGCCGACCTGACCAACGCCGTGCGCACCGGGGCCCTGCGCTACCTGCTGCACATGAAGGAGCTGCTGGATTTCGGGTCGGACGGCGAGATCAATCCCGACCTGCCGCTGTCGGCCTTGCTGATCGGCTACAACTCCTCGGTCAACATCTCCATCGTGGACTCCGTGAGCGCGCTGCTGCGGGGTGTGCTGGATGCCAATCTCAAGTTCAGGGAACAGACCGGGTCGCCGCTGCGCATCGGCTCGCTGCACCTGATCGAGCTGTTCCTGGATACGGCCATCACCGCCGCGCACGCGCTTCGCGGCATTGCGCAGAGCCTCAACGCCGATCCCAAGATCGGCACCCGGGTGCAGGCCGAGCGTGCCCTGCTGCGCGGCGAAGGTGCGCGGCCGCGGCTGGAAGATTCGCGCAGTGCGTCCTACTGGCCGCGGCTCATCGTCACCGACGCCGACCGGCCCGACACGGGATGCCCGCCCGAATGCGTGAGCGAGGAGCCGCCGTCAGCCAAGGTCCAGCGGCAAGGCCGGGATGGCGGCCCCACGCCATGTGCCAGCCAGCCCGTGTTCGCGGAAAAGCTGCGTTTCCTCTACCTGGGTCAGCGCGCCCGGGCGGAGACCACGCTGCAGCGCCGCCAGCCCGGCATGGTGGAAGCCTTTGTAGAACGGCAGGTCCGGCAATCGGCCTACAACGCCGATTTCGGCCGCACCCTGTTCCAGCTGCTGATTCCGCAGGAGCTGAAGGACGCCGCGCGCCAGATGAACCAGGTCATCCTGGTGCTGGACCGCTACACCGCCGACCTGCCCTGGGAGCTGATGCTGGCCGACGAGCAGCCGCTGGCGACCAAGGTGGCGATGATCCGCCAGCTGTCCACCGCCCGGTTCCGCGCCAAGGTCAACCAGACGCAGGAATCGCGCGCCCTGGTCATCGGCAACCCGTCCACCGCCAACTTCGGCCGCGTGTTCGTGGACAAGGACTGCAAGCCGCAGAAGGAGCTGGACCGCCTGCCCGGGGCCGAGGCAGAGGCCACGCGCGTGGCCGACGTGCTCTCCGGCAACGGCTATGCGGTGCGGCGGCTGATCGGCAGCGACACGCAGGCGCTGGACGCCGTCACGGCGCTGTATCGCGATCCGTTCCGCATCATTCATATCGCGGCACACGGGGTGCACGAGGAAATGGCGGCCGACGGCCGCCCACGCAGCGGCGTCGTGCTGTCCGATGGCCAGTTGCTGACCGCGGCGGAGATCGGCGCCATGGAAACCGTACCGGACCTGGTGTTCCTCAACTGCTGCCATCTCGCCAAGCAGACCGGCGCTTCCACGTACGTACCGGGCGGGTTCAACCGGTTTGCCTACAGCGTGTCGCGCGAGCTGATCGACATGGGCGTGCGGGCCGTGATCGCCGCCGGCTGGGCCGTGGGTGACGAGTCCGGCCAGTTCTTCGCGGAGACCTTCTACCAGGCCTTGCTGCGGGACAAGCTGAGTTTCGGCAAGGCCGTGTTCACGGCCCGTCAGGAAACCTGGCGCCGCTATCCAGGCGACGCGACCTGGGGGGCCTACCAGGCCTACGGCGACCCCGGCTGGGCGGTGAACGCCCGCGACACGGCGCTGTTCAGGCCGACGCCCGGCACCTTCGATCCTGTTGCGCCGGAGGAACTGCTGGCGAGGATCGAGGCCATGCGCTTCGAAAACCGCACGGCGAGCCCGCTGTCGGCGTCCGACCAGCGCCGCGCCGACGAGGCGGTGCAGGAGTGCCTGCGGAGTTCAAGTGCGATCAGCCCGGACGACCCCGCGGTGCTGGCGCGCCTGGGCGAGTTCTACGCAGACCTGGGCCCGGCGTACGCGGCCAGGGCATGCACCTACTTTCGGCAAGCCATCGCCGCCGAGGACGCCCGGGGAGCGGTCGCGATTCGCTCGGTGGAACAGCTCGCCCTGCTGGAGTCCCGAGGAGGCGAACCCGTCAACCGCTCGCCGGGCAAGGAGGCCGATCCGTATTACGACCTGGAGGCCATCGACCGCGCCATTGGCCGCATCACGGCGCTGACCCGGATCACGGGTCCGGACTCTGCCGGCGTCTCAGCAAACGCCGAGCGCTTTGATGTTCTCGCCAGCGCCTTGAAGAGCAGGGCGGTGGTCCACGCGCACCAGATCGTGGTGGACCAGAACCCCGGCGCCGACGGCGATATGCGCAAGGCACTCGAGGACGCCGCAAAGGCCTATGCCAGGCACGCCACGCTCAAGGCCGGCGAGGCCATCGGCAATCTCCGCGCCACGCTGAACCACGTCCTGCTCGTGCCGTTCCTGGGCGCGCAGCCGGTCACCGAAACGCCGCGCAGCGTCGCCCGCGGGTGCATCGCCGCGGCGCGCACCGCCTTCGGCGAATCACCGGTGTTCTCCAGCGCGATCCTGATGGCGGACGCACTGCTGGCGAGCGCCCTGCTGGACGGATCGCTGTCGGCCGCAGACGGGAAAAACGCTGCGGGCGAGGCGGCGCTGGAGTCCGTCAAGCAGGCTTATCGCGATGCCCGCCACGGCCGGATCGTGCGCGAGCGCGAACTCGAAGCGGTGATCCGGCAGGTGCTGCTGTTCGCGCGTTTCTACGCGGCGGGAGCGCAAAGCCGCGAGAACGCCGGCGACGCGCTGATCGCCAGGCGGCTGATCGAGCTGGCCGAGAGCATCCGGCCGGGTTCCTCGGCCGCCATCTCGGATTTCGTGCGTCGCCTGGACCCGGCGCCGAACTGATCCGCCGCCCCGTCGATACCCGCCAGACCCAACCCGTCGGAGCCGGAAATGGCCAAGCTTCAGTTCGAGAACGACTACCTGGTTGGCGGCCCGGCTGCCGCCAGCGTCACCCCCAACTTTCGGGTCGGCGAGTTTGCTGGCGCCGGTGGCCGCCTGCGCATTCATCGCGAACTGGTGAGCGCCCTCCAGGTGCTGCGCGATGGACTGGGAGCTTCCATCAGGATCGGGTCGCTGGCGCCGGCGCAAGACATGGGACAGGGCATCGAGGGGCGCTTTGTCTGGGTGAGCGGCGATGCACCGCCGGCGATCGCGATCGCTGCGCGCAAGCTGGTCGCCGAAGCCTGGTTTGCGCGCGTGGAGACCCGCGGCGAGCAGGTGTACCTGGAAATGCCGGACCCCGCGAGGCCGCCGCCGATCCCCGCCGAACTGGCCCTGGACCGCGCCATTCTCGTCACGGCCGGGTTTGAAACGGTGGGTGATCCCCATCTGCAGGTGACCGGAAACTTCGACGGGGCCGGGCTCTCGTTCGGTCCCCTGCAGGTCAACCTCAAGACCGGAACGCTGCAAATCCTGTTCAGGCGCTTCGAGGTTCGCGACCCGGGTGCGCTGGCCGCCTGCTTCGGACCGCTGTGGCCACAGTGGCGGCAGATGCTGCAACTGCCCTCGATCGTCAAGCAGGTTGCCTGGGCGGACGCCCTCAGCCGCGGCAGCCGCAAGGCCGACTTCGATCCTGCCTGGAAAGCTGCGCTGCAGGCCGTTGGCAGGGTCCCCGTTTTCCGCGGCGAGACCCTGGCCTACGCCTACGACAGCTACGGGCGCAAGCTGATTGCGGCGCTGTCCTGGCTGCGCGGCCTCCAGCCCATCCCCATCCAGAATTTCCGCTGCCTCGCGGCACTGTTCGACCTGTGCGTGCAGCAGGGGTCGCTGGACCGCGCACACGACGAGATCCGCCGCCGCGTGCTCGCCGAAAATCCGCGCGACGATCTGGGCCTGGTGCGCATCGCGGTAGAAGAGCGCGGGCGCAAGGCCAACGCCGAATGGCGCGCCGATGCTATCAGCCGGCGGCTCTGCATCCTGGAACGCGAACCGGTTGCGATCAGCCACAGCGGCAAGACCGCCCAGCGCGAGAACCGCAATCTCTACCTCGTCCGCAATGCGCCGGTGAGCAGGCTGGAGAAGTACCTGATCTGAACGGTTGCCCGCCAGGAACGGCCGGGCCCTCGTGTCCGGCGCTGCCTAGGGAAACTCTGCACAGGTATTGCTACTGAATCGCGTGTAACGGGAGGGACGCGATGCAGCAGATCAGTTTGGCGGAGAGCGGGTTTGCGCGGACGAGCAAGGTGACGCGCAAGCAGGTGTT
>JBQTJW010000045.1:0-23439 GCA_052386745.1 Panacagrimonas sp.
TCGTCAAACGGGTTCATGGAGTGCTTGACCCCTTCGGTTACCACCCCGCTCCCGTCCGCCTTGACCTGTATCCGGACGTTGTAGTCCACCGAACGCTTCACGCTCACCAGTGCTTTCATGCGATTTCTTCCTCTCCGAGGTGCGCCGGGCGCACCGTTTTCCCTTGGGTGTGATGGCTTGCCGCAACCGCGCTACATATTGGTGTAATTGGGGCCGCCGGAGCCTTCCGGCGCGACCCAGGTGATGTTCTGCGCCGGGTCCTTGATGTCGCAGGTCTTGCAGTGCACGCAGTTCTGGGCATTGATCTGGAAGCGCTTGTCGGCGCCCTCGCCCACCACTTCGTACACGCCCGCGGGGCAGTACCGCTGCGCCGGCTCGTCGTACATCGGCAGGTTCTTGCCGATGGGGATGCTTGGGTCCTTGAGCTTGAGGTGGACCGGCTGGTCTTCCTCGTGGTTGGTGCTGGACACGAACACGGACGAAAGCTTGTCGAAGCTCAGCTTGCCGTCCGGCTTGGGGTAGACGATGCGCTGCGACTCCGACGCCAGCTTGAGCATCTGGTGGTCGCGCTTGAGATCGTGCACCGTCCAGGGCGGCTTGCCGCCGAACCAGTTCTGCTCGATGTAGTTGATGGTGCCACCCACCAGCGCGCCGAACTTGTGCAGCCAGACGCCGAAGTTGCGGCTCTTGTAGAGCTCCTCGTACAGCCAGCTCTGCTTGAACTTGACCGGGAACGAGGCGAGCTCGTCGCCGCCCTCGGCACCCGCGAACAGCGCCTCGGCACAGGCTTCGGCGGCGATCATCCCCGACTTCATGGCGGTGTGGCTGCCCTTGATCTTGGAGAAGTTCATGGTGCCCAGGTCGCAGCCAATCAGCGCGCCGCCGGGGAACACCATCTTCGGCAGCGAGTTGAAGCCGCCCTTGGCGATGGCGCGCGCGCCGTACATGGTGCGGGTTCCGCCCTCCAGCGCCTTGGCGATCACCGGGTGATGCTTGAAGCGCTGGAACTCGTCGAACGGCGACAGGAACGGGTTGGAGTACGACAGGTCCACGATCAGGCCGACCAGCACCTGGTTGTTCTCGAAGTGATAGAGGAACGCGCCGCCGGAGGAGCTGGTGCCCGTCACTTCCAGCGGCCAGCCGGCGCCGTGCACCACCAGGCCGGGCTCATGCTTGGCCGGATCGATGGTCCACACTTCCTTGAGGCCGATGGCGTAGTGCTGCGGGTCGCTCTTTTCGTCCAGCTTGTAGCGCTTGAGCAGGCGCTTGCCCAAGTGCCCGCGGCAGCCCTCGGCGAACAGCGTGTACTTGGCGCGCAGTTCCATTCCGGGCGTGTACGAGCCTTCCTTGGGCTCGCCGTTGTGGCCCACGCCCATGTCGCCCACCTGGATGCCGCGGACGATGCCCTGCTCGTCGATGATGACTTCCTGGGCCGCGAACCCGGGGTAGATCTCCACGCCGAGGGCCTCGGCCTGCTGGCCCAGCCAGCGGCACAGGTTGCCCAGCGAGATGATGTAGTTGCCCTCGTTGTGCATGGGCTTGGGCACGAACAGGTTGGGCATCTTCACCGCCGCGGTCGGGCTGGTGAAGAAGTACACCTCGTCGCGGGTGACGGGCACGTTGAGCGGTGCGCCGTCGGCCTTCCAGTTCGGGAACAGTTCATCCAGCGCACGCGGCTCGAACACCGCGCCGGACAGGATATGGGCACCGACCTCCGACCCCTTCTCCACCAGGCAGACGCTGATTTCCTTGCCGGCCTCGGCCGCAATCTGCTTGAGCCGGCACGCGGCGGACAGCCCCGCGGGGCCGCCACCGACGATGACGACGTCGTACTCCATCACGTCACGTTCAATCTGCATCTCTGGGATTCGCCTGGAGAGTGGGGGAAGGGCCGCGCAGCCATTGCGGCCGCAGGAAGGGCGGCATTTTACGGCGCGCCGCCCATCATTGCGACCGGTTCACGTGGCCGGCTTTGCCGGCGCATGCAGGTGCTGCGCGCGGCATGGCCTAGGACCTGGCCCGCTCGGCGAGGATGGACTCCACGCTGCGCCTGCGCAGCTCCTCCAGGTCGCAGGGGCCGGACACGGTCAGGTCCAGCTGGCGGATCAGGCCATCGGCCAGGCGATAGACCCAGCCGTGCACGGTCAGCGGCTGCCCGCGCGCCCAGGCCTCGACCACCGGGGCGCTGGAACAGACGTTGAGCGCCTGCTCCATCACGTTGAGTTCAACCAGCAGCGACTCGCGCTGCGGCTCGTTGGGCTCGGCGTCCAGCAGGTGCCGGTGCAGGCTGACGACGTCGCGCACGTGCCCGAGCCAGTAGTCGGTGATGCCGCTGCACCGCGAGCGGTCCAGCGAGGCATGCACGCCGCCGCAGCCGTAGTGGCCGACCACCAGGACGTGCTTGACCTTGATGTGCTCCACCGCGAAATGGAGCACCGCCTGGCAGTTGACGTCCGCGTGCGCCACCACGTTGGCCACGTTGCGGTGCACGAAGATCTCGCCCGGCGGCAGGTCCACCACCTGGTTGGGCGGCACCCGCGAATCGGAGCAGCCAATCCAGAGGAAATCAGGTTTCTGCTTGTCCTTGTTCTGCTTGAAAAATTGGGGGTCGCCCGCAACGCAGCGCGCTGCCCAGGCCATGTTGTTTTTCAGCAAGCTCTGAGGCTCGTCCATGTTCGTTCTCCCTTGATCCTTCAGATCATCCGTCCCAGTCCCCACAGCGCGCCGGCGGCGGCAAGGCCCGCCAGCGCATCGTCCAGCATGATGCCGAATCCGCCCCCCACGCGGCGATCCACGAAGCTGATCGGCCAGGGCTTGAGAATATCGAATGCGCGAAACAGTGCGAAAGCCGCCAGCATCAGCGCCGCCGGGTGCCAGGTTTTGCCGGTGCTGCCAATGACCAGGGGCAGGCAGGTGATGAGAAACCCCACGATCTCGTCGAACACGAAGCCGGGGTAATCGTGCACCTGGAGCAGGCGCGAGCTGGCGCCGCAGGCCCAGCAGCCGAAAAAGAACAGCAGGAGCGTGGCGATGACGTAGAGCGTCGCCGGCAGCCACGCCAGCAGGAAGAACACCGGAATGCCCACCAGCGTGCCGAAGGTACCAGGCGCCGAGGGGGCCAGGCCCGCGCCGAATCCGAAGGCGAAGAAATGCTCCGGCGTGGTCAGGATCAGTCGTGCCGGCGGGCGCGGCATGTCGGGGGATCGGGTCTTCACTCGAAATGCCGGTAACCGTGGGGCGGGACCGGAATGGTAGCGCCTGCGCCGTCCACCACCCGCAGGCCGGGCGCGGCGACGATGCGGCCGATCACGGTCAGCGGCACGTCGAGCGCGGCGTGCGCCGACGCCAGCCTGCCGTGCGGGAGGCAGACGCAGAGTTCGTAATCGTCGCCGCCGGAGAGTTGGGAGTGGAGACGCGCGGCCGGCGCCAGTCCGCGCGCCAGGAATTCGGGCGACGTGGGCAGCCGCTCGGCCTCGATCACCGCGCCCACGCCGCTCGCCGCCAGGATGTGCGAGAGGTCGCCGGCAAGGCCGTCGGACAGGTCGATGGCGGCGTGCGCCAGTCCCCGCAGCGCGAGCCCCGCGGCGACGCGCGGAACCGGCCGGTTGAGCCGCGCGAACATTTCAGCGGCCGGCTCCGCGGCGCCGGACTGCCAGTCGCGCAGGGCGCAGGCCGCATCGCCCAGCGTGCCGGTCACGCACACCACGTCATCCACTTTCGCGCCGTCGCGCCGCAGGGCCTGGCCCGCGGGCACCAGGCCCATCGCGGTGATGTTGATGTTCAGCGGCCCGCGCGTGGTGTCACCGCCCACCAGCGCGATGCCATGCTGTACGGCGAGGTCCCGCAGGCCGCGCGCGAATTCGGCGAGCCAGGCCGGGTCGGCCTGTTCCAGGGTCAACGCGAGGGTGAACCAGCGCGGCTGCGCGCCCATGGCGGCGAGGTCGGACAGGCTCACCGCCAGCGACTTCCAGCCGATGTCGTACGGCGCCGTCGCCGGCGGAAAGTGGCGGCCGGCCACCAGGCTGTCGGTGGTGACGGCCAGCTCGCTGCCGGGCGGGACGCGGACCAGCGCGCAGTCGTCGCCGATGCCCAGCACCACGTCGGCGGAGGCGGGCGTCAGTCCCAGGAAATGCCGGCGGATCAGGTCGAACTCATCCACGCCGATCGTCCGCCGGTGATGCTCTCAGCCCGTCTCCGCCGAGCGCGACTGCCGCGCCAGCTTGTCGAGCACGCCGTTCACGAACTTGAAGCCGTCTTCGGCGCCGAAGATCTTGGCCAGGTTCACGCCCTCGTTCACCACGACCTTCCACGGCACTTCCTGCTTGTGCGCCATCTCGTAGGCGCCGAGCAGCAGGATGGCGTGCTCGACCGGGTCGAGCTGCACCAGCGGCCGGTCCAGGTGAGGCACCAGCGCCAGGGTCAGCGTCACCGCTTCCTTCACGGTGCCGATCAGCAACTCCTCGAAGTACACCGGGTCGGCGCGGCCGATGCCCGCTTCCTGCTCGCGGAACTGCTTGAGCAGGATTTCCGGCGAGGTTTCGTTGACCAGCCACTGGTACAGCGCCTGCACGGTGAGTCGTCGCGACAAGCCGCGCCGGCTGAGCGGCGGCTGGCTTTCCAGCGTCACGAGGCGAGCCTGATCAGGCGGATCATGTCCAGCGCCGCGCACACGGCCTCGTAGCCCTTGTTGTCGTCGCCGGGGCCGCAGCGCTCGGCGGCCTGCTTGGCGGTGTTGACGGTGAGCACGCCAAAGGCCACCGGCTTGCCCAGCTTGAGCTGCACGTCCATGAGCCCGCGCGCGCATTCGCCGGCCACGTATTCGAAATGCGGGGTGTCGCCGCGGATGACGGCGCCGAGCGCAATCACGGCATCGAAGCGGCCCTTCTGCAGCAGCGCCTGCGCCGCCAGCGGCAGCTCGTAGGCGCCGGGGGCGCGGAACTCGGCCACGTTCCATTCCTGCACGCCCCAGGCATCCAGCGCGCGGCGGGCGCCGGCCATGAGGGCGTCGATCACCTCCACGTTCCAGCGGGTGGCCAGCAGCGCCACGCGGGTCTTGACGAATTCGCCCGGGACGGGCGCGGCGGGTGCGGCAAATCCGGTTTTGACGTCGGTCATTGAAGGCTCGAAAAAATCAGTCGCAGGCCACGTATTCGACCACTTCCAGGCCGAACCCCGAGATGCCCTGCATGCGCTTGGGGTTGGACAGCACGCGCATGCGGCGCACGCCCAGGTCCACCAGGATCTGCGCGCCAATGCCGTAGGTGCGCAGCACCTTGGGGTCGGCCGGGTGGTCGTCCACCGGCGCGTGCGCGCGGTTGAGGCCGATGATCTGCTGCACGAGATCGCGCGAGGCTTCCGACTTGCGCAGCACCACGATCACGCCGCTGCCCTCATCGGCCACGCGCTTCATGGCGCGCCGCAGCGGCCAGCCGAAATGGTCGGACGACACGCCCAGCATGTCGGCCAGGGTGTTGCGCAGGTGCACGCGCACCAGGGTGGGCTTGGCCGGGTCGATCGGCCCCTTCACCAGCGCCAGGTGCACGGTGCTGTCCACCGCGTCCTGGTAGGTGACCAGGTGGAAATCGCCGAACTCGGTGTGGATGTGGGTTTCGGCGATGCGCTCGATGCTGTGCTCGTTGTCAAGCCGGTAGCGGATCAGGTCGGCAATGGTGCCGATCTTCAGATTGTGCTCGCGCGCGAAGGTCTCCAGGTCAGGCCGGCGCGCCATGGTGCCGTCCTCGTTGAGGATCTCCACGATGACGGCGGACGGGTCCAGCCCCGCCAGGCGCGACAGGTCGCAACCCGCCTCGGTGTGGCCGGCGCGGGCGAGCACGCCGCCGGGCTGCGCCATGAGCGGGAAGATGTGTCCGGGCTGCACCAGGTCGGTGGGCCGCGCATCGGGCTTCACCGCGGCGCGGATGGTGTGGGCGCGGTCGAACGCGGAAATGCCGGTGGTGACACCCTCGGCCGCCTCGATGGATACCGTGAACGCGGTGCGGTGCAGGTCCTCGCCCGCAGCCACCATGGGCGGCAGGCGCAGCTGGCGACAGCGTTCGGCGGTGAGCGTGAGGCAGATCAGGCCGCGGCCGTAGCGCGCCATGAAGTTGATGTCCTCCGGGCGCACCAGGCTGGCGGCCATGATGAGGTCGCCCTCGTTCTCGCGATCCTCGTCGTCCATCAGCACCACCATCTTGCCGGCCTTGATGTCGGCCACGATGTCCGAGATGTAGTTCAGGCCGTGGCGGCCGTCGTCGACGTTCTTGCTGATGGGGGCAACCTTGCTGTTCATTGTGTCTCCCGGGCTGCCAGGAGCCTCTCCAGGTATCGCGCAACGAGATCCACTTCCAGGTTCACGCTGTCGCCTTGTTTCAGATCGCCCAGAGTGGTCTGACTCAGGGTGTGGGGGATGATGTTAACGCCAAAGCACGCGGCCTCGACTTCGTTGACCGTGAGGCTGATGCCGTCGATGGTGATGGAGCCCTTGCGCGCGATGTAGCGCGACAGCTCCGCCGGCACCGCGAAGCGCATGCGCCAGGAGCGCGCCTCCTCGCGCTTTTCCAGCAGCCGCCCAAGGCCGTCCACGTGGCCCGACACCAGGTGCCCGCCCAGCGCCTTGTGCGGCGTCAGGGCCTTTTCCAGGTTGACGCGCCGGCCCGCCGCCCAGGCGCCCGCACCGGTGGCCTGGAGCGTCTCCACGGACAGGTCCGCCGCGAAGCCGGTCGCGGTCTTCTCGCGCACGGTCAGGCAGATGCCGCTGACGGCCACGCTGTCGCCCAGCGCCACGTCGGCGAGGTAGCCGTCCGCCGCGTCGATGCGCATGCGCACGTCGCCGCCGCGCGGTTCGACGGCGCTGATGGTGCCGATGGATTCGATGATGCCGGTGAACATGCTTCAGGTTTCTCCAGGCTGGGGCACGGCGGTGATGCGCAGGTCGGCGCCGACCTGGCGCACGTCGGTGAACTGCAAGTGCAGGCGCTGGTCGAGCCGGTCCAGCCCGGCGACGCGGGCCAGGCCACGCGCCGCATCGCCCAGGATGCTGGGCGCGAGGTAGCAGACCAGTTCGTCCACCAGATGGCGTTGCAGCAGCGCGCCGGCGAGCACGGGCCCGCACTCCACCAGCACCGCGTTGACCTCGTGGCGGCCCAGTTCGCGCAGGGCGCGGGCCAGGTCGATGCTGCCGTCCGCATCCAGCGGCACTTCGATGCGTTCAGCCTCGACGCCATCAGTCTGCGCCTGCGCCCCGACCAGGTGGAGGCGACGCGCGCCGTCGGCGTTCCAGACTTTTGCCGGCGCCGGGACCCGTCCGCGCGTGTCCAGCACGATGCGGTCCGGCTGGCGCTCGACCGGGGCGGCATGGCGCACCGTCAGCGCAGGATCGTCGGCCAGCACCGTGGCGGACGTGGTGAGCACGGCGCCGGCCTCCGCGCGCAGGCGATGCACGTCGGCGCGCGCGGCGGCGCCGGTGATCCACTGCGACTCGCCGCTGGGCATGGCGGTGCGGCCATCGAGGCTCGCGGCCAGCTTGAGCGTGACGAAGGGTCGGCCGCGTTCCATGCGCGACACGAAGCCGCGATTGAGTTCGCGCGCCGCCGCCGCGAGCAGCCCAACCTCCACCTCGATGCCCGCCGCACGCAGGCGCTCCACGCCGGCGCCGGCCACGCGCGGATTCGGGTCGGCCATCGCCGCCCAGACCTTGCGCACGCCGGCCGCGACCAGCGCGTCGGCACAGGGCGGCGTGCGGCCGTGATGCGAGCAGGGCTCGAGCGTGACGAACAGGTCCGCGCCGCTCGCGTTGGCGCCGGCGGCGCGCAGGGCGTGGACCTCGGCGTGCGGCTCGCCCGCGCGCGCGTGCCAGCCCTCGCCCACGATCGCGCCGTCGCGCACGACGACGCAGCCGACCCGCGGATTGGGGAACGTGGAGTTCCGTCCGAGCGCTGCCAATTGCAGCGCCCGCGCCATGTACGCGGCGGCAGCTTCAGGCGCCATGCGAGTGGCCTTGCGCGCGAATGAAAGTCGCGGCGTTTCCCGCAGTCGCGCGAGAGAACATCCGCACGCCGCGCACGCCTTCAGCGCCTGGTCTTGGCGGGCGCATCGGACTCGATCAGCGGCAACTGGTGGCGTCTCTGCTCGGAACTGGGCCGGCGCTGCATGCGCTCGATTTCCTCGCGGAAGGCGTTCACGTCCTCGAACTTGCGGTACACAGAGGCAAAGCGCACATAGGCCACGTGATCGAGCTCATGCAGCTGGTCCATCACCCATTCGCCGAGCTGGCCGGAGTGCACCTCCCGCTCGCCGCGCTGGCGCAGCTTGCGCATGACGGTTTCCACGGCGTGATCCACGGCGTCCGGCGACACCGGGCGCTTGAACAGGGCGTTGGCGAAGCCGCGGCGCAGCTTGCCCTCGTCGAACGGCTCGGGGCTGCCGCCGCGCTTGATGATGTTGGGCATACTGAGCTGCGCGCGCTCGAAGGTGGTGAAGCGGCCCTTGCACTCGGCGCACTCGCGCCGGCGGCGCACCTGCGAGCCTTCCTCGGCCAGGCGCGAATCGACCACGCGCGTGTCGGTGGCATTACAGAACGGGCATTGCATGACAGGCCTTCAGCCGCCCGAAGGCGGCCGGATCGCGCGGTACGAGATACGAGGGCGGGTGGCGATCAAACCGGTCCGTTTCCGCAAGCCTTGCAGGGTCAGCGGCTGCCGTAGACCGGGAAGCGGGCGCAGAGTGCCGCCACTTCGCCGCGCACCCTGGCAATCACGCCCTCCACGTCGTTACCCGAGGACAGCGCATCGACGACCTGCACGATCCAGCGTGCCACGCCGGCCATTTCCGCTTCCTTGAACCCGCGCGTGGTGGACGCTGGCGAACCCAGGCGCAGACCGCTGGTCACGAACGGCGACTTGGGGTCGTTGGGCACCGAGTTCTTGTTGACGGTGATGTGCGCCGTGCCCAGCGCCGCCTCCGCGTCCTTGCCGGTCACGTTCTTGGCGATCAGGTCGAGCAGAAACAGGTGGTCGTCCGTGCCGCCGGACACCACCTTGTAGCCGCTCTCGATGAACACCTTGGCCATGGCGCGGGCGTTGGCCACCACCTGCTTCTGGTAGACCTTGAAGCCGGGTTCCAGCGCCTCCTTGAACGCCACGGCCTTGGCCGCGACCACGTGCATCAGCGGCCCGCCCTGGATGCCGGGAAACACGGCGGAATTGAGCTTCTTGTGGAAGTCCTCGCCCTGGCCCTTGCTCAGGATGATGCCGCCGCGCGGTCCGCGCAGGGTCTTGTGCGTAGTGCTGGTGACCACGTGCGCATAGGGCAAGGGGCTGGGGTATTCCCCGGCCGCCACCAGGCCGGCGACGTGGGCCATGTCTACCCAGAACCAGGCGCCGACCTTGTCGGCGATCTCGCGCATGCGCTTCCAGTCCTTGATGCGCGAGTAGGCCGAGAACCCGCCGATCAGCATCTTCGGCCTGGCCTCCAGCGCGATGCGCTCCATCTCGTCGTAGTTGATCAGGCCGGTTTCGGTATCGAGCCCGTATGGAACGATCTTGTAGTGCTTGCCCGAAAAATTGGCCGGGTTGCCGTGCGTCAGGTGCCCGCCCTGCGCGAGGTTCATCCCCATCACCGTGTCGCCGGGGCTGACCAGCGCCAGGAAGATGGCCGCGTTGGCCTGCGCGCCCGAGTGCGGCTGCACGTTGGCGTAGTCGCAGTCGAACAGCTTCTTCACGCGGTCGATGGCCAGCTGCTCCGCCACGTCCACGTGCTCGCAGCCGCCGTAGTAGCGCTTGCCGGGATACCCCTCGGCGTACTTGTTGGTGAGCTGCGTGCCCTGCGCCTGCATGACCGCCGGGCTGCAATAGTTTTCGGAGGCGATCAGCTCGATGTGCGCTTCCTGGCGCGCATTTTCGGCGGCGACGCAGGCAGCGAGTTCGGGATCGGCGACAGCGAGCGGGGGGGCGTTGGTGAACATGGGTTTTGGGGAGGTGTGAGGCGAGAGGGGTGAGGCGAAGAAGCGGCCCGTGAGTTCACGCCTCACGCCTCACTCCTGACGCCTCACGGCGTCTAATCAACCACTTCGAGCATCAGGTCCAGCGCCTTGCGCGCCGGATCGGCCACGGCCTGCGGCACGCGGATCTGGTTGACGACCTGGCCGGCCACGAGGTTGTCCAGCGTCCACGCCAGGTGCTGCGGATCGGTGCGGAACATGGTGGAGCACATGCACACCGTGGGGCTCATGAACTGCACCTGCACGCCCTTGGGCTTCATTTCGTCGCCGAGGCGGTTGACCAGGTTCAACTCGGTGCCGATCAACCAGTGCTCGCCTGGCTCGCTGGCCCGCACCGTGCGCAGGATGTACTCGGTGCTGCCCACGAAGTCCGACTTCTGGCACACCTCCCAGGAATTCTCCGGGTGGCTGATGACCTTGCCGTTCGGGTGCGCCTTGCGGAAGTTGTCGATGTGCGCCGGCTGGAACATCTGGTGCACCGAGCAGAAGCCCTTCCACAGGATGATCTTCGCGTTGCGGATCTGCTCCTCGGTGAGACCACCGCGCGGCTTCATGAAGTCCCAGGTCACCATCTGGTCCAGCGGCAGGCCCATGCGGTAGCCGGTGTTGCGGCCCAGGTGCTGGTCGGGGAAGAACAGCACCTTCTCGCGCCGCGCGAACGACCATTCCAGCACCGCCTTGGCATTGGAACTGGTGCAGACGATGCCGCCGTGGTTGCCGCAGAACGCCTTGAGGTCGGCCGCGGAATTGATGTACGTGACCGGCGTGACGGTCTGGTCGGGGTCGATGACCTGGGAGAGTTCCTCCCAGCACTTGCGCACCTTCACCAGGTTGGCCATGTCCGCCATCGAACAGCCGGCGGCGAGGTCCGGGAGAATGACCTTGCGCTGGCCGAAGGTCAGGATGTCCGCCACCTCGGCCATGAAGTGCACGCCACAGAACACGATGAACTCGGCATCCGAGTTGGCCGCCTGCTGCGAGAGCTTGAGCGAATCGCCGGAATAATCGGCGTGCTTGAACACCTCGTCGCGCTGGTAATGGTGGCCCAAGATGGCCAGACGTTTGCCCAGCACGTTCTTGGCCGCGACGATGCGCGCGTCGCAGCTGGAATCGTCAAGGAGGCTGAACTGGTCAAGCTTGAGTACGGCGGACACTGCGCGTCTCGGCGATTACGGGGGGCGAAGTTTAGCCCATTGCGTCCGTGGACCCCGCACATTTCCCCGACTGCCGCAACTGCGCCGCTCGCACCGGGGCGGCCGCTCCACTACACTACGCGGCCCTTCGGCCGGTCGCAGGCCAGGGATCTTTGATTTTGAACCGTTTTTTGGAGATTTCCATGGCACAGAGTTTTGTAGTGAACGCGGAACCTCGCGTTGAGCAGGGCAAGGGTGCGAGCCGCCGCCTGCGTCGCTTGGGCCGCCTTCCGGCCATCGTCTACGGCGGCAACAAGGCCCCGCAGCCGGTGTCGGTGAACCACAATGAATTGTGGAAAAACCTCAAGCACGAGGCGTTCTACTCGAAAATCCTCACGCTGAACCTCGGCGGCACCACCGAGCAGGTCGTGCTGAAGGACCTGCACCGCCACCCCGTGCGCGAGGAAGTCATGCACATGGACCTGCAGCGCGTGCTGGCCGACGTGGTGCTGCGCATGCGCGTGCCGCTGCACTTCAAGGGCGAGGAAGTGGCGCCCGGCGTGAAGACCGGCGGCGGCATCTTCGAGCACCTGATGAACGAGGCCGAGATCGAGTGCCTGCCCAAGGATCTGCCCGAGTTCATCGAGGTGGACGTGTCCGCCATGAACGTGAACGACGCCATCCACCTGTCGCAGCTCACCGTTCCCGCCGGCGTCACGCTGGTGGAACTCAAGCACGACAACGACCTGGCCGTGATCGCCGTCCACCTGCCGCGCGCGGCCAAGGCTGAGGAGGCCGAGGAAGCCGCCGAGGCCGCCAGCGCTGAAGTGCCCGCCAGCGCGCAGAAGGCGCCCGAAAAGGCCGATGCCGCGAAGAAGGACGAGAAGAAGAAGTAAGCACGGGCCTGGGCCTGAATTGGGCTTGGGGCAGGATCGACCCGGACCCGCCTTCGCATCACCATGAAACCCCGTCCCCGAACGGGGTTTCATTTTTTGGGTTTCAACCGATGTCTCAGAACACGCTCGTAGCCCTGGTGGGCCTGGGCAACCCCGGGCCGGAATACGCTGACACGCGACACAACGCCGGGTTCTGGCTGGCGGACCAGTTCGCGCAACGCCATCGCGGGGCGTTCCGGGTGGAGTCGAAATTCTTCGGCGCGCTGGCGCGGGTCAGGGTCGAACAGGCGGACGTGCTCATCCTCAAACCCGCCACCTTCATGAATCGCAGCGGCCAGGCCGTCTCGGCGCTCGCGCAGTTCTACAAGCTGGCGCCGGAGCAAATGGTGGTCGCGCACGACGAACTCGACCTCCCCGTGGGCACCGTGCGCCTGAAGCTGGGCGGCGGCCACGGCGGCCACAACGGCCTGCGCGACATCCACAAACCGCTGGGCGACGGCTACCGGCGCGTGCGCATCGGCGTCGGGCACCCCGGGGAGAAGCACCTCGTCATGCCCTACCTCACCCGGTCACGTCCTTCGCGGCAGGAGGAGGACGCCATCCTGGCGAGCATTGCGCGGGCTAGCGAAGCGCTCGAACTCTGGTTGCAAAGCAGCTGGGACAAGGCCGTGCAGGCCCTGCACACCTCGGCGACCGGGTAAACCCGATCAGATTTCCGGGTACGGAATGCCGACGGGCCCCGACACGGCTTCAACCGGGGCATCGGAGCGACCCTCCACCGTGGCGCGGATCAGCATGGTCCCTTCGTCCGTTTTCACTTCGAAGCTTTCCGGCCGGCCGAGCTCGATGCCGAAGGTGGGCGCCACGATACGGCTCCTGCCGGGGGCGCGGCCGGATCCGAAAAACTCCAGTTCGAGCAACGCTTTGGATGCAAATCCCGGGAAACGGCTTACGCGTTGCTGCATCCACAGGGAACCGCCTTGCGCGCGCGGGCCAAGTTCCACACGGGACGCCTGGCCCGCGACCGTCGTGGAGACGGGCGCGCCCACCAGAACCCCGTTGCGAACCACCTCCAGCGTCACGTGGTAGGCGGCAAATCCCTCAACGGGCTCGGCCCATGCATTCCCGGCCGGGAAACCAATGGCGAATGCTGCTGCAGCGGCGATAATACGTTGGAGACACATACGCTAGCCCTCGCCGTTTCGGACTCCGAAACAGGCTTTGATGGCGGACTGTTGCAATGCAACATGAATGCCAGATGACGTCAATTTCGTTTGGCCGGCACACTCCTTCCATCGCGCCGGCCACCATCCAGAACCCGAAAGCAGGAAAACCACGTGGGAATCAAATGCGGTATCGTTGGGCTGCCGAACGTTGGAAAATCCACCCTTTTCAATGCCTTGACCAAGGCGCAGATTGCGGCGGAAAACTACCCCTTCTGCACCATTGACCCGAACGTCGGTGTCGTTGCGGTTCCCGACCCACGCTTGCAGGCGCTGGCGGCGATCGTGAAGCCGCAAAAAATTCTCCCGACCGCGGTGGAATTCGTGGATATCGCCGGGCTGGTGGCCGGCGCGAGCAAGGGCGAGGGCCTGGGAAACCAGTTCCTCGCCCACATCCGTGAGACCGATGCCATCGCCCACGTCACCCGCTGCTTTGCCAACGACGACATCATCCACGTGGCCGGCGGGGTGGACCCGATCCGCGACATCGAGATCATCAACACCGAGCTGGCGCTGGCCGACCTGGACAGCGTCACCAAGGCGTGTGACCGCGCCGCCAAGGTCGCCAAGACCGGCGACAAGACCGCCATCGCCAAGCACGACCTGTTCACGCGCGTGCTCGCGCTGCTGGACCAGGGCCTGCCGGCGCGTGCGCTCAACGCCGAGGGCGACGAGCGCCTGTGGCTGCGCGAGCTCCAGCTCATCACCGCCAAGCCGGCGTTGTACATCGCCAACGTGGACGAAGCGGCCCTGCGCGACGGCAACGAGTACCTGGAAAAGGTGCTGGCGCTGGCGGCGCGGGAGAAGGCCATCGTCGTACCCGTGTGCGCCGCCATCGAGGCCGAGATCGGCCAGCTGGACGAGGCCGACAAGGCCGATTTCCTGCGTGACCTCGGCCTTGAGGAGCCCGGCCTCAACCGCGTGATCCGTGGTGCCTACTCGCTGCTGGGCCTGCAAACCTATTTCACCGCCGGCGTGCAGGAAGTGCGCGCCTGGACGGTGAAGCGCGGCGCCACCGCGCCACAGGCCGCGGGCGTCATCCACACCGATTTCGAGCGCGGCTTCATTCGCGCCGAGGTCATCGCCTACGACGACTTCATCCGCTACCGCGGCGAACCGGGTGCCAAGGAAGCCGGCCGCTGGCGCCTGGAAGGCAAGGAGTACGTCGTGCAGGAAGGCGACGTCATGCACTTCCGCTTCAACGTCTGAGCATGATGATCGACCCCTTGCCGGCCGACGTTGCGGCCACCGTCTCCGTCGCCCTGGCCGAGGACATCGGCAGCGGCGACGTCACTGCCGGGCTGGTGGCCGCAGGTCTGGAGGCGCAGGCGCGCGTCATCGCCCGCGAGTCCGCCGTCATCTGCGGCCGGCCGTGGGTGAACGAGGTGTTCCGCCAGCTCGATCCGGCCATCGCCGTGACCTGGCTCGTGGCCGAGGGTGCCCGCGTTGCGCCCGACCAGGCGCTGTTCGCGCTGCGTGGCCCGGCCCGCGCCCTGCTCACCGGCGAGCGCTCGGCGCTGAACTTTCTCCAGCTGCTGAGCGGCACTGCCACCGAGACCGCGCGCTACGTCGCGGCGGTGGCCGGCACCGGCGCGCAGATCGTGGATACGCGCAAGACCCTGCCGGGCCTGCGCAACGCGCAGAAATACGCGGTGCGCACGGGCGGCGGCGTGAACCATCGCATCGGCCTGTACGACGCCATCCTAATCAAGGAAAACCACATCCTGGCGGCCGGCGGAATTCGCGCGGCCATCGTCCAGGCCCGCGCACTGAACGCAGCGGTGCCGCTGATGACGGAGGCTGAAACCCTTGCCGAGGTGGAAATCGCGCTGGCCGAGAACGTCGACCTGCTGCTGGTGGACGATTTTGCCGACGCCGAACAGCGCGAGGCCGTGCGCCTCACCCGCGCGCATCGCCAGCGCGGCGGCAAGACCCAGGTGGAGTACTCGGGCGGCGCCAACCTGGAGCGCATCCGCGCGCTCGCCGAATCAGGCGTGGACCGCATCTCCATCGGCAGCCTGACCAAGCACGTGCGCGCCATCGACCTGTCGATGCGCTTCAGCTGAAGCGCCGGCCGCCAAGCCGGCTCAGCTTTTCACGTGGTCGGCGATGAACTTCTTGGCCCGGTCCAGCCAGTTGGAGGATTCCGGGTGATGGCGCGTGTCGCTGCCCACCAGTGAATCGCCGAACTCGCGCAGCAGGTCCTTCTGCTTGCGCGAGAGGTTCACCGGCGTCTCTACCACCACCGTGCACAGCAGGTCGCCCACCGCGCCACCGCGCACGGACTTGATGCCCATGCCGCGCAGGCGGAACACCTTGCCGCTCTGCGTGCCCTCCGGCACCTTGAGCAGCGACTTGGCCGTGAGCGTGGGCACTTCCAGCTCGCCGCCCAGCGCCGCGCAGACCAGGTCGATGGGCACCGAGCAATGCAGGTCGGAACCATCGCGCTCGAAGAATGCGTGCGGCTTGACCGTGACCTGCACGTACAGGTCGCCCGGCGTGGAGCCGCGCTCGCCCGGCTCCCCTTCGCCGCTCAGGCGGATGCGATCGCCCGTGTCGACGCCGGCCGGCACTTTCACTTCCAGCGTCTTCTCGCGGCGTACGCGCCCGGCACCGCGGCAGGTGCGGCAGGGGTCGGACACCTGCGTGCCGCGGCCGCGGCAATGCGGACAGCTCTGCTGCAGCACGAAGAAGCCCTGCTGCACCCGCACCTGCCCGGCGCCGCCGCAGGTGGGGCACTTGGGCGCGGGCTTGCTGTTGGCCGTGCCGTGGCCGGCGCAGCTGCCGCAGGTTTCCTGGGTGGGGATGCGGATGGATTCGGTGGTGCCGGCGGCGGCCTGCTCCAGGCTGAGTTCCATGGAGTAGCGCAGGTCCGAGCCGCGGCGCGGACCGCCGCGGTTGCCCCCGAAGATGTCGGCGAACACGTCGCCGAAAATGTCCGAGAAACCGGCACTGCCCCCGCCGCCGCTGCGGCTCAGGCCTTCGTGGCCGTGGCGGTCGTAGACCGCGCGCCGGTCGCCGTCGGTGAGGACTTCGTAGGCCTCGCTGGCTTCCTTGAACTTCTCCTCGGCGCTCGCGTCGCCCGGGTTGCGGTCCGGGTGCAGCTTCATGGCCAGCCGGCGATATGCGCGCTTGAGATCGTCTTCGGACGCGTTGCGCTCGACGCCCAGCACTTCGTAGTAATCGCGCTTGCTCATACGCGGCGGGCGGGAGGCAGGAGGCGGGAGACCAAGGTCATGAGCAGCACTTTCAGAGGTGGCGGATGCCGGTGGAACGGGGTGACTTGACGCGCAAAAGGCGGGCCGACTCGCGCCGCCCGCCTTCTGCTCACATCTTCGAGCTTACTTCTTGTCGTCCTTGACCTCGGTGAACTCCGCGTCCACCACGTCGCCGTCCTTGGCGGAACCGGCGCCGGCACCGCTGTCGGGTGCGCCGGCCTCGCCCGCGCCGCCGCTGGTCTTGGCGTAGGCCCGTTCCGCGAGCTTGGCCGAGGCCTCGCCCAGCGCACGGGTCTTGGCTTCGATGTCGTCCTTGTCGGCGCTCTTGGTGGCTTCGCGCAGGGCGGCCATGGCCGTCTCGATGGTCTTCTTCTCGTCGTCCTGCACCTCGGCGCCCAGGTCCTTCAGCGACTTCTCGACGCCGTGGATCAGCTGGTCGGCCTGGTTGCGCGCGGTGATCAGCTCGTTGAACTTGCGGTCGTCCTCGGCGTGCATCTCGGCGTCCTTCACCATCTTCTTGATCTCGTCCTCGGTGAGACCGGAGTTGGCGGTGATGCGGATGCTCTGCTCCTTGCCGGTGGCCTTGTCCTTGGCCGACACGTGCAGGATGCCGTTGGCGTCGATGTCGAAGGTGACTTCCACCTGCGGCATGCCGCGCGGCGCCGGCACCACGCCTTCGAGGTTGAACTGGCCGAGCTTCTTGTTGGCCGAGGCCACCTCGCGCTCGCCCTGGTAGACCTGGATGGTCACGGCCGTCTGGTTGTCCTCGGCCGTGGTGAAGGTCTCGGACTTGCGCGTGGGGATGGTGGTGTTCTTCTCGATGAGCTTGGTCATCTTGCCGCCCAGGGTCTCGATGCCCAGCGACAGCGGCGTGACGTCGAGCAGCAGCACGTCCTTGACGTCGCCCGAAAGCACCGCGCCCTGGATGGCAGCGCCGGCGGCCACCGCCTCGTCGGGGTTCACGTCCTTGCGCGGATCGCGGCCGAACAGGGCCTTGACCGTCTCCTGCACCTTGGGCATGCGCGTCTGGCCGCCCACCAGGATCACTTCCTGGATCTCGGTGGCTTTGAGGCCCGCATCCTTGAGCGCGGTCTGGCAGGGCGCGATGGTGCGCTGGATCAGGTCTTCCACCAGCGATTCGAGCTTGGCCCGGCTCAGCTTCATGTTGAGGTGCTTGGGGCCGCTGGCGTCCGCGGTCACGTACGGCAGGTTGATGTCGGTCTGCGTGGTGGACGACAGCTCGATCTTGGCCTTCTCCGCCGCTTCCTTGAGGCGCTGCAGGGCGAGCGCGTCCTTCTTCAGGTCGATGCCCTGCTCCTTCTGGAATTCCGACGCAATGTAGTCGATGACCCGCATGTCGAAATCTTCGCCGCCCAGGAAGGTGTCGCCGTTGGTGGAGAGCACCTCGAACTGGTGCTCGCCGTCCACTTCGGCGATCTCGATGATCGACACGTCGAAGGTGCCGCCGCCCAGGTCGTACACGGCGATCTTGCGGTCACCCTTGACCTTATCCATGCCAAAAGCCAGCGCCGCCGCCGTGGGCTCGTTGATGATGCGCTTGACGTCCAGGCCCGCGATCTTGCCGGCGTCCTTGGTGGCCTGGCGCTGGCTGTCGTTGAAGTACGCCGGCACGGTGATGACGGCCTCGGACACCGTCTCGCCGAGGTAGTCCTCGGCGGTCTTCTTCATCTTGGCCAGCACCTGCGCGGAGATTTCCGGCGGCGCCATCTTCTTGTCCTTCACCTGCACCCAGGCATCGCCATTGGGCGCCTTGGTGATCTTGTAGGGCACCATGTTGATGTCCTTCTGCACCACGTTGTCCTCGAAGCGGCGGCCGATGAGGCGCTTCACCGCGTACAGCGTGTTGTGCGGATTGGTCACCGCCTGGCGCTTGGCGGAGCGGCCCACGATGACCTGGCCGTCGTCGGCATAGGCCACGATGGACGGCGTGGTGCGCTCGCCCTCGCTGTTTTCGATGATCTTGACGCTGCCGCCTTCAAGGATGGCAACGCACGAATTGGTGGTGCCGAGGTCGATGCCGATGATCTTGGCCATGGATAGTGCTCCGGGACTTCAAAAAGGTTGATTGGTGAGGCGCCGCGGGGCGCCGGTTGCAAAGCTGGGGATCAAGCTGCGTTAGTTGTGCGGCCTTCGCGCGTCAGTTCAAGTGCCGGGCACGAGGCTGACGAGGGCCTTTTAGTGGGCCGATTAGGGGGCCGATCAAGCGCCTGGCGCGGGTGCCGGCGCCGCGGGCGCCTTGCCCACCACCACCATGGCTGGGCGCAGCAGGCGGTCATGCAGGCGGTAGCCCTTCTGCATCACGCTCACCACGTGGTTGGGCGGCACCTCGGCCGATTCGACCAGGGTCACGGCCTCGTGCAGGTCCGGGTTGAACGGCTCGCCGGCCGGGTCCACCAGCTTGACGCCGTGCTTTTCCAGCGTGGACACCAGCTGGCGCCGCGTGAGCTGCATGCCTTCCACGATGCTCGCCACCTGCGCTTCGGGCTTGCCGGCGGCGGCCAGCCCCAGGTCCAGGCTGTCGGCCACGCCCAGGAGTTCGCCCAGCAGTTTTTCCGACCCGTACTGGCGCGCCTGCTGGACCTCGCGGTCGGTACGCTTGCGCAAGTTGTCCATGTCCGCCAGCGTGCGCATGTGCGCGTCGCGGGCCGACAGGGCGCGGGATTCGGCTTCCGCCAGCTTGGCCTGGAGGCCGGCCATGTTGGCGTCGAGTTCGACGGCCGGGTCGAAGACAGCCGGGCTCGGCTCTCCGGTCGAAGGATCGGATGGTTCAGTCATGACGATGAAGGATTCCCCACTTTCTTGAGACGTGCGCCTCATTTTGGGCGCCCCGGCCGGCTTTCAAGGCATCGGCGGGATATTGTCGCAGGGCCTTCGACCCTCGACCACCCGAAACGAGGCGGCTTTGCCGCCGCCGCAAGGCCGGGAATGGCGTCAGCTCTCGTTGTCCAGGCCCGCCGTCAGCAGGCGCGCGGTCTGCGACACCAGCGGGATGATGCGGCTGTAGGCCATGCGCGTGGGGCCGATCACGCCCAGCCGGCCGGCCACCTGCCCATCCACGTAATACGGGGCGGTGACCACGCTCACCTCGTCCAGCACGCGGTAGCCGGATTCCTCGCCGATGAAGATCTGCACGCCGTCGGCGTCCAGGCACTGGTCGAACATGTTCAGCAGTTCGCGCTTGCGGTCGAGCACCTCGAACAGGCCGCGCAGGCGGATCACGTCGCCCAGCTCCTGGAAGCCCATCAGGTTGCTGCCGCCCGCCAGCAGGTAGTCGCCCTCGCGCGTGTCCTCGCCCATGGCCTGCGCGGCCATGGCGGCGGCCTGGCGCAGGACCAGGTTGATGCGGTTCTGCGCGTCGCGCGCCTCGTCCAGCAGGGCGCGGCGCAGGCTCACCAGGTCGCGGCCGGCGAAGTGCTCGTTGAGGGCGTTGGCGTAGCGTTCCAGCTCGTCGGCGCCGTAGGAGCGGTCGGTGTGGATGACGCGGTTCTGTACCTCGCGCTGGTTCACCACCAGGATGGCCAGCACGCGGTTGCCGGACAGCGGCAAAAACTCGATGCGCCGCAGCACCGCCAGGTTGCGGCGCGGCAGCGTCACCACGCCGGCCATGGCGCTGAGCTGCGAGAGCAGGCCCGAGGCGGCCTTCATCAGCTCGTCGGTCCGGCGCGCCGGGCCCACCAGGGTTTCGGAGATGCGCGCCTGGTCCACCTCGCCGAGCTGCTCCGGCGTGAGCAGCTGGTCGACGAAGTAGCGATAGCCGCGGGCGGTGGGAATGCGCCCCGCCGAAGTATGGGGCGACACCACCAGCCCCAGCTCGTCGAGGTCCGCCATCACGTTGCGGATGGTGGCGGGCGACAGGTCCAGCGAGCCGGAGCGCGACAGCGTGCGCGACCCCACCGGCTGCCCGTCGTGGATGTAACGCTCCACGAGCAGCTTGAGCAGGTCGGCGGCGCGGGGGTCCAGCGGCGTAGGCATCGGCACCCGAATCTCGGCGGTTGAATGAAGGCTAGCGTCCCGCATTTTGGCGCGGCCGTACAGGCCGATGCGCCGGTTCGAGCGTGTAGAGTGTTCGCACTCATCGTGCTCGTTCCGCGGCAACCATGAATTCCTTCCGCACCGTCGGCGTGATCGGCAAGCGCCGCGACCCCAACCTCGAACTGCTCGCCGACGTCTGCGAGCAGCTGCGCGCCTTGGGCTGCAAGGTGCTGGTGGACCAGAACCCCGCCCTGCGCGGCAAGGCGCTGGCCACGATGGCCTCGCGCGAGACGCTGGGGCGCGAGTGCGACCTGATCGTGGTGGTGGGCGGCGACGGCACCCTGCTCGACGCCGGCCGCTCGCTGGCGGCGGCGCGGGTGCCGCTGCTGGGCATCAACCAGGGCCGGCTCGGCTTCATGGTGGACGTGGCGCCGGAAACCTTCCGCGAGCACCTGGCCGACATCATCGGCGGCCGCTACGAGCCGGAGGACCGCCTGCTGCTGGCGTCCGCGATCCGTCGCGGCGGCGCGGCCGACGGCCCCGAGCGCCTGGCGGTGAACGACGTGGTCATCCGCAACCAGGCCACCATCCGCATGATCGAGTTCGAAACCTGGCTGGACGACGAATTCATCAGCAATCACCGGGCGGACGGCGTCATCGTGTCCTCGCCCACCGGCTCCACCGCGTACGCCCTGTCGGGCGGCGGGCCCTTGCTGCACCCGGCGCTGAAGGCCATTGCGCTGGTACCGATCTGCCCGCACACGCTGTCGGACCGTCCGATCGTGTTCGGGGTGGAGCGGCCCATCCGCATCGTCATCGGCGGCGTGGAGCGCGCCCAGGCCATGGTCACCTTCGACGGCCAGACCAGTGAAACCCTGGAACCCGGCAACGTGGTGGAAATCCGCGCCGCCACCTTTGCGCTGCGCCTGATCCACCCGGTCGGATACAGCTACTTCCGCATCCTGCGCGACAAGCTGCGCTGGGGCAGTGGCCCGGAATCGCGCCGCGAGCGCGCATGAGCGGGCGCGCACCGGCCTGGGCTAGGCTTTGCCCCTCGCGGTTGCCACCGGGGCGCCAGGTTTTGACCCATGCTTGAACAGTTGCAGATTCGCAATCTCGCGACCATCGAGGCGCTGAACCTCGAACTGGAACCCGGGCTCACCGTGCTGAGCGGCGAGACCGGCGCGGGCAAGTCCATCCTGATCGACGCGCTCGGCCTGATCCTGGGCACGCGCGCCGATCCGGCGCTGGTGCGGGCCGGCGCCGCGTCCGCCGACATCTGCGCCACTTTCCGCGTTGCGCCCGGCTCGCCGGCCGACCTGTGGCTGCGCGAGCAGGCGATGCTGGACGAATCCGACCCGCGCCAGTGCCTGGTCCGCCGCGTTCTCCACGCCGAAGGCCGCACGCGCGCTTTCGTCAACGGCAGCGCCGCCGCGGCCGGCCAGCTGCGCGAACTCGGCGAACGCCTGGTGGACGTGTACGGCCAGAACGAGAGCCATCGCCTGCGCCTGCCCAACGTGCAGCGCGAGATGCTCGACAGCCTGGGCCAGCACGGCGCGCTGCTGGACGAGGTGGCCGGCCATGCCCGTGCCTGGACAAGGCTGGACGAGCAGATCGAACATCTGCGCGCCGCGGCCGCCCGCGACCCCGCGCAGCTCGATTTCCTGCGCCACCAGGTGCGCGAACTCGAAGCGCTGCGGCTGCGCGACGGTGAGCTGGACGACATCGAGAGCGAGCACCGTCGCCTCGCCAACGCCGGACGACTCCTGCAGGACGGCACGCAGGCGCAGGACCAGCTGTACGGCGGCGACGGCGCCATCCACGACCAGCTCGCCGCGTCGGTCCAGTTGCTGCGCGGACTGGTGCCGCTGCACGCGGGCTTCTCCGAGATCGAGGCCCTGGTGGAGTCGGCGCAGGCCAACGTGCGCGAGGCGGCCGACTGCCTGCGCCGCCTGCTGGATCGCATGGACCTGGACCCGCAGCGCCTGGGCGAGGTCGAGGCACGCCTGGCCGACATCCACGACCTCGCGCGCAAGCACCGCGTCCGCGCCGAGGAACTGCCGGAACGGCTGGCCGCGCTCGCCGCCGAACTGGGCGAAGCCGAGGACGCAGGCGGAAAGCTCGACCTGCTGCTGGCGCAGCAGGCCAAAGTCCTGGCTGATTACCGCGCCAGCGCCGGCCGCCTGCGCGCGGCGCGCCAGGACAGCGCCGCGGTTCACGCCAAGGCGGTGACAGCGCGGGTGCGGGAACTGGGAATGGCCAACGCGCGCTTCGAGATTCGCGTGGAACCGGCCGAGCGTCCGCGCCCCGGTCCCGCCGGCGACGACGAGGTGCGCTTCGACTTCAGCGCCAATCCCGGCCAGCCGCCGCGGGCGCTGGCCAAGGTCGCCTCGGGCGGGGAACTGTCGCGCGTGTCGCTGGCGCTTCAGGTGGTGGCGCAGGACAGCGGCGGCGCGCCGACCATGATCTTCGACGAGGTGGACGCCGGCATCGGCGGCGGCGTGGCGGAAGCCGTGGGGCGCCAGCTGCGCACCCTGGGCGAGCGGCGCCAGGTGCTGTGCGTGACGCACCTGGGCCAGGTGGCCGCCTGCGGCCGGCAGCAACTGGCCGTGCGCAAGTCGGTGCGCGGCAACCAGACCTTCACCGAGGTCGTCCCCCTGCAGGCAAGCGCACGAGTCGCCGAACTGGCACGCATGATCGGCGGCCTCAACCCCACCGCCGCCACCGAAACCATGGCGCGCGAACTGCTGGACGCGGCGCGAGCGCCGTACTAATCGAATCTTTTCGCTTAACTATCACATTATCTCATGACTTTCGCTGAACACTACGCGAGTTTCATGGATTTTATTCTTACCTGATTAGCAACGATCCTCAGCCAATCTGAGTACGGGTGCGGGATATGCTCGGGTAGTGGTGGAGGCTCGGATCAGGCGCTGGAGGATTTTTGCCAAGTCGTATCGCCGATTGAATCGATACTGC
>JBQTJW010000046.1:0-15691 GCA_052386745.1 Panacagrimonas sp.
GCGCGCGGTGGCCCCAGGTGGTCCAGACCTTCTGTCCGGTGATCTTCCAGCCGCCCTCGACTTTCTCGGCGGCCGTTCGGCAGGACGAGAGGTCGGAACCGGCGCCCGGTTCGCTCATGCCGATGCCGAAGTAGCACTCGCCGCGCGCGATCTTCGGCAGGAAGAATTCACGCTGTTCCTCGGTGCCGAAACGCAGGATCTGCGGGCCGGACTGGCGGTCGGCAATCCAGTGCGCGCCCACCGGCGCACCGGCGGCGAGCAGTTCCTCGGTCACCACCCAGCGGTCGATCAGGGTGCGCTCGTGCCCGCCGTATTTTTTTGGCCAGGTGATGCCGAGCCAGCCGCGCGCGCCGAGCTTGCGCGACAGGTCTTCGCTGAAATCGGTCCAGCAGTCGCAGCCGGGCTGGAAATGGCCGGCGGCCAGTTCCCCGGCGAGGAAGGCCCGCACCTCGCGGCGCAGTTGCCGGGCCGATTCGGGCACTTCGACAAAGGGGAACTTCACGTCTTCAGCGGTCGGCGTCATCGCTTGCAGGCACCCTTGCACAAGGGGCCCGCGTGGCCCCGACCGCTGAAGTTTAAAGCAGAAGCCTCAGACGATCCGGTTCAGATGGGGAACGCGGCCTGGAGCCAGAATAGGTCGCCTTCCGGACCGTTGCGGGTGTCCCACTCCTTGGTCCACTTGAACACCACCGCCGCGCCAGGGTTGAACCAGTAGCCGAACTGTGGGCCTGCGTTCATCTTCCGCAAGCGGAACCCGCCCGGCAGCGGCACGCTGTCATTGCCGATGCGGTCGTCCTCCACCTGCTTCAGGTACAGGCCGTGCAGGCCCACCTGCCAGCGCGGATCGGACGCGATCGGGCGGTAGTTGGCGCCCCAGGTCAGGCCGTACAGGTCGCCGGACTCGTAATCCGTCTGGTGGTTGCGGTGGTTCCAGGAGTAGTTGGTGGACAGGTCAATCATCCACTGCGGCGTCGGGGTCCAGGTCACCGACAGTTCCTGGGTGAACGTAAAGTAGTTCTGCGTGCCGTTGGCCAGCGCGTCCTTGTCGTAATTGCCCGGCATGATGAAGTGACCGGCCGCCAGCGCGTGCCAGTTGCCCATGTGCCGGCCGACGATCAGGGGAACCAGGTTGACCAGCACCGCCCCGCTGCTGCTGTCCTTCTGGCCGGCAACTTCCACTTCGAGATGGATCGCCTCCTGGATGATGGCGCTGCCGAAGTTGAACCCGCCGGCGGTGAACTGCCAGGTGTGGCGGGTCATGGTCGCTTCGGCATAGGCGTCGAGCTTGAAGTCGGCCAGCGGAGCAAAGGTCTTGCCGTCGTTGCCGACGAACTTGTCCGCCGTGTAGTACAGCAGATAGGCGTAGTTGACGGTCACTCCCGGGGGCGCGAGCACACCCGAACCCAGGGTCTGGGCGCCCACCGCGAACGGGCCGAATCCACCGCTTTCCGACGCCAAGGTCACCGAAGGTGCCAGGGCCGAGCCGACAAGAAACGACAGGCCACAGACGGCGCGGGCGAACACGCCCGGACGCTTCTGCGAGCGGGCGTGAAGGGATGCAAGGTTCATCTACTCTCCTTGGGTGGCCATGGCCACTTGAAATTTATGAGAAACGGATTACTGCGGGGAGTACATTGTGGCCATCGCGCAGACGCAAGGGACCTAACTATTGTTAGGTCTGGCGCGAGGCAGGTCACGATGGTATTCGCCCCTAGCGGGCAAACACCCGATCCCGGCAACGGTCAGTGGCCGCCCAAACGGCGGCGATCCGGCTCAGGCGATGTGCGTTTCCACCCAGCCCTTGAGGTCCGCGAGCACGATGGCGCGGTCGGCCGGCAGCTCGTTGTAGATCTCGTGGAACAGCTCGTCGTAGATCTTCAGCGTCTTGTCCTTGGACGAGGCTTCCTTGTTCACCATCTGGCTGCCGGAGACGCCGGCCAGCACGTCCTTGCCGCCGTGCTGGATCAGCAGCGGCAGCTTGAGCCCGGGTACGGCCGCCGGCAGCCATTCCACGAACCCGATGATCTCTGACAGCGTGCGCGCCGGCACCTTGCCGTGGAAGTTGAGCGGATCGTCCGCGTAGTTCTGCACCACGCTCTCGTCGCGCGAGACGGTGGTGGGCGGAATGGCGAACAGGCCGGCGCTGGGTGCAAAGATCGACAGGATGCGGCTCAGCGGCTTCAGGTGCGGCGGCGCGCCGTCGATGGCCACGGCCGGGCCGGACAGGATCAGGCCCTTGAGCTTGGGCTGGTGCTTGAGCGTGTAGCTCAGCGCCAGCGCCCCGCCCATGCTGTGCCCGAGCATGAAGACGGGCTTGCCCGGGTTCTCTGTCTTGGCCAGTTCCACTACCTGGTCGATGTCCTCCACGGCGCGGGAGAAGCGGTCCACCACGGCGCGCGAGCCGTCCGACTTGCCGTGCCCGCGGTGATCCATCGCGTAGACGGCGCAGCCGGCCGCCACCAGCTGCTCGGCCACGTGCGCGTAGCGGCCGCTGTGCTCGCCCAGGCCGTGGACGATGACCACCGCCGCGCGTGTGGCGCCGTTGTCCGGCAACCAGGTGCGGCGGAAGATGGAAAAGCCCTTGGCGCCCTGGAACGTGGCTTCTCGGTGCTGCATGTCAGTTGGCTCCTGCGGTGGCATTGACCTTGGCCTTGGCCCGGCCCTTGGGTTTGGCGGCCTTCCTGGCCGGAGCCGCTTTCGCGGCCGGTGAGGCAGCGACACTGGCCTTCACTTCGGCCTTCGCGGCGGCCTTGACCTCGGGTTTCTTGCGCGGCACCAGGTCCAGCACTTCGTCGATGCCCTCGGCGATGCACTGCATCATCAGCTCCGGTTCGGTGACAGCGGCGCGGTCGCTGTTCACGCCCAGGCAGCAGCGGCCGTCGTGGGTGACCATCGCGATCATCATCGCGCAGCCCGGCAGCGGTCCGAACGGGTACATGTGCGTGACCCGCGCGCCGGCGATGTACACCGTGCGGTTGATGCCCGGCACATTGCTGATCTGCGCGTCCTGCGCCGTGGTCATGTTGGAGGTGAGCGTGGTGGCCACCGCCAGCGGCAGGCGCGTGAGCACCGGCATGACCTTGATCAGGCTGTCCAGCCCGGGTTCGGACTTGATGTTGCGCACGAACGCCTGCACGTCGCGCATGCGCGCCACCGGGTCGGTCTCCTTGATCAGCGCCGCGTACTGCGCGCCGGCAAACTTGTTGCCGCCGATGGTGTCGGCGTCGGTGCGGATGCTCACCGGGAAGCCCACCGGCATGCGCTCCGGAATGCTCACGCCCATCTGCTCGTGGTAGCGGCGGAAGCCGCCCATCAGCCCGGCCAGCAGGGCGTCGTTGAGCGTGGCGTCCACCGACTTGGCCGCGGCCTTGAGATCGGCCAGCGCAAAGTCCAGCGAATCGAAGCGCCAGGTGAGGCTGCGCTTGCGCAGCAGCGGCGAGCCCTTGATGGGCTTCACCGTCAGCACGCGCTTGGCCGACGCGGCGTAATCCAGCGTCTCGCGCAGCTTGGCCGGGTCGGAAATGAAGTCGCGCGCGGTGGACAGCAGCGAGCCGTTGACCCGGGCAAAGCCGCCGGGGAAGGCCTTGAGGCCGGTGAGCATGTTCTTGCGCGCCAGCTCGCCCGGCTTGGGCACGGCCTTCTTCGGCACCGAGGGCAGCGGGGGCGGCTCGCGCCCGCTGGTTTCCTGGGTGGTGGAGAGCACGCGGCTGAACAGCTGCATGATGCCCAGGCCGTCGGTGGTGGAATGGTGCATCTTGAGGACGTAGGCGGCGCTGCCGTCGTCCAGGCCCTCGATCAGCGTGGATTCCCAGGGCGCGCGGGCCTTGTCGAACGGCGACATGGCGATGGTCTGCACCAGGTCCAGCAGCTGGCGGTGCGAACCAGGCTCCGGCAGGCGCACGCGGCGCAGGTGGTAGTCCAGGATGAATTCCGGGTCGTCGATCCAGGTCGGCGCGCCGATGCCGTAGGCCGGGTCGACCACGCGCTGGCGGAAGCGCGGCACCACGCGCACCAGCCACTCGTGCGCGGCCACCAGGCGCGACCAGTCCGGGCTCTGGTCCAGCCGCAGCACCAGGGTGCCGGTGGAACGCAGCATCGGGTCGGCTTCCACGCGCCACATGATCGCCTCGAAGGCGCTCATCTCGGCGGGCCCGCCCCAGCCTTTGAGTTCCTTCAGCAAGGTGGCGTCGGCAGCTTCCGGCTTGGTCATCGGGTGTCTCCGTGAAATTGAAGCAAGGTCAGAATTCGAGGGTGGCGCCGGCGGCGCCGCGGTTCATCCGGCAGCGCGCTCGGAGCCGGCGACCGAACGCATCAGCCCGCGGAACGCACCGCGCGCGGTCTGGGTGCCCTTCACCACGCCGGCCACTTCGTAGGCAATCGGCATCTCGATGCCGCAGCGGTTGGCCAGTTCCATGACCACGCTGCTGGTCTTGATGCCCTCGGCCACCATGTTCATGGAGGCGATGATCTCGGCCGTGCTGCGGCCCTTGGCGTACTGCTCGCCCACCTGGCGGTTGCGCGACAGCGGGCTCATGCAGGTGGTCAGCAGGTCGCCCAGGCCGGTGAGGCCGGAGAAGGTCGCCATCTCGCCGCCCAGCGCCACGCCCAGGCGTGCGATCTCGGCCAGGCCGCGGGTGATGACCACCGCGCGGGTGTTGTTACCCACGCCCAGGCCCTCGGCCATGCCGGCGGAGATGGCGATGACGTTCTTCAGCGGCCCGCCCAGCTCGGAGCCGACCACGTCGGTGTTGGTGTAAACGCGGAACAGCGGGTTGGCGAAGATCGGGCTCAGCGCCCGTCCCACCGATTCGTCGGGCATCGCGATCACGGCCGCTGCCGCCATGCCCTGCAGCACTTCCTTGGCGATGTTGGGCCCGGCGAACACGCCGGCCGGATGGCCCGGTAGCTCCTGATGGATGATCTCCGTCATGCGCAGGTTGCTGCCCTGTTCCAGGCCCTTGGACAGGCTCAGCACCGGCACCCAGGGGCGCACCAGGGGCGCGGCCAGCTTCAGCGTTTCGCGCACGCTGTGCGAGGGCACGCCCACCACCAGCACGTCGCAATGGCGCAGCGCCTCTTCCATCGAGGTGGTGGCGCGCAGGTTGGGGTGCAGCGGCAGGTCCTTGAGGTAGACGTCGTTGCGGTGCTCGCGGTTGATCTGGTCCACCGACTCCGGCCGGCGCGCCCAGATCAGGGTGTCGGCATTGCGCGCCGCCAGGCTGGCAACGGTGGTCCCCCAGGACCCTGCTCCGAGAACGGCAACATTGATGGGGCGGCTCATGATTTTTCTCCTCCGGGCCAGTTGGCGAGCGTATCGAGGTAGAGCTGGCGGACGTCCTCGACTTTCTCTGTCATTTCGGAGCGGCCCCAGCCCGAGACATCGATTGGCGGGTGCACCACCACCTGGCAGATGCCGGAGCGCATCACGTGGTCGTCGCGTCCCATGATCTCGCCGGCGTTGCGGATCACGATGGGGACAATGGGCACCCCGGCCTGCTGGGCCATGTGGAAGGCGCCCTTCTTGAACGGGCCGAGCTTCGGCGAGTACGAGCGCGTCCCTTCCGGAGACACGCACACGCACAGGCCGCGCTTGAGGCGGTCGGTGACCGGCTTCATGGCTTCCAGCGCCTTGGCCGTGTTGCTGCGGTCGATGAAGGCCACGTCCGCCATCTTCAGGAACGCACCGAACCCGAAGGCATCGGCTGCCTCCTTCTTGGCGATGGCGGTGATCCCGCTGCGGAGCAGGTACCCCGTCAGGAACATGTCGAACTTGCTCTGGTGGTTGATGATGAACACGCAGGGCCGGCTCGACCACAGGTGCTCCTCGCCCTGCACGTCCACCGTCACCCCGAGGATCTTCATGGTGGTGTCGGCGCTCACGCCGGTCATGAAGTCCACGGCGCGGCGGTTGTCCCCGGTGGCCTTGGCCATGCCGATGCCGGCCAGGAGCGTGCCGCCCATGGCGGTGTAGGCCGCAACCGAACGCGCCAGCGCCTCCCTGCCCGCCTTGCGCCGCGCCTTGAAGCGCAGCACCGGCCAGCGGTGGGCTTCGGCATGAGCCAGCAGCTTTTCGCCGGGCTGCACCGCCTTGGGCTTGCCCACGGTGCTGAGGAAATCGATGTCCTCGTTGCCGTTGGCGTAGCCGAAGCTCTTGTCCAGCGCGATGCCGTGTTCCCTGGCGAAAGCGCGCACCGCGTTGGCCTTGCCGCTGCCCCACAGCGGCTTGCCCTTCAGGCCACCGGTGATGCGGCCGTTGCGGGTGCGCGGCTGCGTGGCCAGGATGTGCTGGATGCCGTATTCCTCGGCCAGCGGCTCGATCTGGAACGGCGTGGCCGACGAGGCCACCGACACGGTGTGCCCCATCCGCAGGTGCGCCTGCACCAGCGCCCAGCCTTCGGGGAACTGCGTGCGCGCAATCTTCTGCTGATAGAGCCGCTTCCACATGGCGCGGATCTCGTCCACGCTGCGGTCGGACCAGGCCACCATCGCATCGGTGATGACGTCGCGGAACTCGTCCTCGCTGAGTTCACCGCGGCGCATCAGCTTGATGGTCTCCACCAGTTCGGCCACGCCCACCTCGCCGCGGCGCATGCGGTCCTGGAAGTAGGCCAGCGCGGAATAGCCGTCGATGAGCGTGCCATCGAAGTCGAAGAACGCCCCGATCTTCGGACCGCGCGGGGCGGCCTCGATGGCGGCGAGGGCTTCTTCAAGGGTGCTCATGCATCGGTCTCCTTCTTGTTCTGGGCGTGGCGCGTGCGTTCCAGTTCCTCGATCGCGGCCACGCGGGCCACGGCGTCGGAGAGTTCATCGGCAAAGGCCTGGCGCCGCTGCGCCAGATCGGCCAGGCCCGGCTCCAGCAGGCCGCGGTTGGCGGCCAGCGACAGCGCGTTGCCAAAGATTTCACGCGAGATGCACTCGGGGTTGCGCAGCTTCTGCTGAAGCACGTACTGCTGGCCCACGGTCACGCATTCCTCGATCAGCACCTTCTTGCTCGACCGCGAGGTGAGCGGCTGCGCGCGGATGCGGTCAGCCACGATGTAGTAGGCCTCCAGGAACGGCATCAGCACGCGGTGCGCGATCAGGAACGGCGAGTTCGCCAGCAGGCCGCGGCGGCCGTCCATGGTGACGGCGAGGTGGTTGAACTTGGGGTGCAGGGCGCGCGTCTCCGCCGTCATTTCCTTGCGGAAGGCTTCCTTCTCGCTGAACAGGAATTCGAACTTGAGCAGGTCGCGCATGGCGAAGGCCGCGGCCCAGGCACGTTCCAGCGGCCCGTCGATGTCCTCGCCCTTGGCATCCAGCAGCACCACTTCGAGGATCGCGCGGTTGACGAACCAGTGGATCGCCGAGTTGCGGTAGTACGCGGCCACGGAATGCTGGCCCGCCACGATCTTGAACACCGGCGTCATGCCCGCGTCGTAGCGCGTGACCACGCCGCGGCCCGCCAGGGTGCTGAGCGTGTCGTTGACGCCGACTTCGCTGCGCAGGGCCTTGAGCTGGGACGTGGGCAGGCCGCGCAGGTGCGCGTAATCCAGCAGCGGGCGTACCAGTTCGCCCACTTCCTGAAGGGTGAGCGCACGGTCGCGCACGCCGAGCAGGGCCAGCGTGGCCAGCGCCGGCGCGGTCACGGGGGTGACGCGGTTGATGCGCTGGAACACCTCGAAGGCGATCTTGGCCACGTTCCACTTGCCGCCGGGCTTTTCGCTGTCGGCGCGGGCCAGGGCCTCGCGCACCGACAGCGGCTCGCCGAAGCGTACGTGCACGTCGCCAATCCAGTCCTGCTGGGCGCGCGAGTATTCGAACAGCCAGTTCAGGCCTTCCGGCACCTTGGCCGCGCCGGCCTCTTCAGCAGCCATCTTGCCGACCTCGTGCAGCAGGTCGTAGGTGATGGCGACCGGCACCAGCAGGATGTCGCGCGTGGTGCCGGCCTCGACCGCGTCACACAGGTAGCGCAGAAGGCCGTACTTGGGCGGGCGCAGCTTGCCGGTGCGCGAGCGGCCGCCCTCCATGTACCACTCCAGGTTGTAGTTCTGCGCGGTGAGCCAGGCCAGGTACTCGCGCACCACCAGCTTGTAGATCTCGTCGTCACCGAAGCTGCGACGGATCAGCACCGCGCCGGACCGCTTGAGGATGGTGCCGAACGGCCAGAAGGCCATGTTGTTGCCGCCCGGCAGGTAATTGCGCTTCATGCCGTGGCGCTGCAGGAACAGCGACAGGATGAACGGGTCGGCATAGGAGCGGTGCGTGGGCAGGAACACCAGCGAGTGGCTCTCGTTGAGCCGCTTGAGTTCCTTCACGGCGGTGAATTCGGCCTCCACGTCCACGGTCCAGGCACGGATCAGCAGCGGGCGCAGCACGTGGTCGAACATGGCCTCGAACACGGGGTTCTGCACCGCCACCATGTCGTTCAGCGCGGTCTCGGCTTCCTTCTGCACCTCGCGCAGCGGCCGCCCCAGCCTTTCGGCAAGCGCATTGATCTGGCTGGAAAAGCGCTCGGTGCGGACGATGCTGCGCGCCGTCGGCGCACGGCGATGGGTCAACGAGGCAAGCAGCGCATCGAATGTCGGCTTCACGTCCATCCTCCCCGAAAGCGCGGTGGAGAAGAGGCGGGAGCCCTGTTCACCTGCCGCCACAATGAACCACGCAGCCACGCAGCATCGCAGCAAGTCCCTGCGTGTGCGGCCTTAATTTGTGATGCTAGGATAACACTCGCCGGAAAGCGCCAGACAATAAGACGCCCGGTCTGACTCGCCGGCCCCGGTCGGCGAAGCCTGCATCAGGCACCCACCACGCACGACCGAGAGGGGAATACCGCATGTTCGTCACGCAGACTCTGCGCCGCGCCGTCCAGACCCGCGGCAACCACACTGCCTCCGTCTACGGCGACCGCCGCCAGACGTACAACCAGTTCCAGGATCGCATCTCGCGGCTCGCCGGCGGCCTGCTGGCGCTGGGCGTGCAGCGCGAGGACCGCGTGGCCATCCTGTCGCTCAACAGCGATCGCTACCTGGAATACCTGTACGCCGTGGCATGGGCGGGCGCGGCCTGCAACCCGGTCAACATCCGCCTGGCGCCGCCGGAGATCGCCTACACGCTGGACGATTCGGCCACCGAAATCCTGTTCATCGACGACACCTACGGCAAGATCCTGCCGGCGCTGCGTCCGCTGATGAAGACGGTGAAGCACGTCATCTTCACCGGCGACGGCCCGATGCCGGAAGGCTGCCTGTCGTACGAGGACATCATCCGTTCAACCGAACCGGTGGCGGACGCCAACGTCGGCGGCGAAACCCTGGCCGGCCTGTTCTACACCGGCGGAACCACGGGCAAGTCCAAGGGCGTGATGCTCACGCACAGCAACATCGTGTTCAACGCCCTGAACGTGGTGCCGGTGCAGATCTACGACGAGCACGCGGTGTACCTGCACGCCGCCCCCATGTTTCACCTGGCGGACCTGGCCAACACCTACGCGGTGACCATGCTCGGTGCCACGCACGTGATCGTGCCGCGCTTCGAGATCGACCCGGTGCTGGCCATCCTGCAGAACGAGAAGGTCACGCACTGCATCCTGGTGCCGACCATGATCAACATGCTGCTGTCGTCGGGAAAGATTGCGAACTACGACCTCTCCAACTGGAAGCAGCTGATGTACGGCGCCTCGCCCATGCCCGAGGCGCTGCTGCTGGAAACCATGCGCCAGATGCCCTCGGTGCGCCTGATGCAGGGCTACGGGCAGACCGAGGCGGCTCCGCTGATCACCTCGCTCGCGTTCGAGTACCACAAGGGCGCGACGCTGCGCAGCGCCGGGCGCGCGGTGTACGGCGTGGAAGTGGCGATCATGGACACCGAGGATCGCGAAGTCCCCCGCGGCAGCGTCGGCGAAATCTGCGCCCGCGGCGCCAACGTCATGCGCGGCTACTGGCGCCTGGAGACGCAGACGCGCGAGACCCTGCGCAACGGCTGGCTGCACACCGGCGACATCGGCTACATGGATGCGGACGGCTTCGTGTTCATCGTCGACCGCGCCAAGGACATGATCATCAGCGGCGGCGAGAACATCTTCAGCGTCGAGGTCGAAGGCGCCATCTACCAGCATCCGGCGGTGCAGGAGTGCGCGGTCATCGGCATTCCCAGTGACCAGTGGGGTGAGCTGGTGCACGCGGTGGTCGTGCCCAAGGCCGGCGCCACGCTGGAAGCCGAGGCCATCATCGCCCACTGCCGCAGCCTGATCGCCGGGTACAAGGTGCCGCGCAGTGTGCAGATCCGCCACGAACCCCTGCCGGTGAGCGGCGCGGGCAAGATCCTCAAGACCGACCTGCGCAAGCCGTTCTGGGAAGGCCGCGGGCGCGCCGTGAACTGATGCGCCGCAGCCTGCTCCCGGCACCTCCAATCCAGCAGCCATGAACCAGCACCCCGCGGTGCCTGCATCCGTTGCGGTCGACCAGGCCATCACCAGCCGGCGGTCGATCCGCGCGTTCCTGCCGACGCCGGTGCCGCGCAGCGTGATCGAGGACATCCTGCGGGTGGCGTCGCGCGCGCCTTCGGGCACCAACACCCAGCCCTGGCACGTGCACGTCCTGACGGGTGCTGCCAAGGAAGCGCTGAGCAAGGAAATCCGCGAGGAATTCGACCGGCCGGACTGGGAGTCGCGCCACAAGGACGAGTACGACTACTACCCGTCCATGTGGAAGTCCCCGTTCATCGACCGCCGCCGCAAGGTCGGCTGGGACTTGTACGGCCTGCTCGGCATCCAGCGCCACGAGAAGCAGCGCATGCACGACCAGCATGCGCTCAACTATTCGTTCTTCGGCGCGCCCGTCGGGCTGATGTTCACGGTAGACCGCATCCTGGGCCGCGGCAGCTGGATGGATTACGGCATGTTTCTGGAGGCCGTGATGGTCGCGGCGCGAGGGCGCGGTCTGGACACCTGCCCGCAGGCCGCGTTCACGCATTTCCACAGCATCGTCGGGCGACACATCTCGATCGCGCCGGAAGAAATGCTGGTCTGCGGCATGGCCCTGGGCTACGCGAACAACGATGCGCTGGTGAACAAGCTGGTGACCGAGCGGGAGCCGGTGTCAGGCTTCGTACGCTTCCTGGAATGAGGCTGCGGCCGGCTCGTGGCTCTCGGCCGAGCCGGCAAACCGCTCGAATCCTTCAGATGCCGCGATCAGCCACGCGCTGGGCGGTCAGGTTGCGGGCGGAAGTCACGATCGGCCCGTCGGGCATGTCCTGCGGCGAGCTGTTTTCCGGCTCCAGGCTCACGGCCAGATCGAAACCCGACGCGGTGTCGCTGCTGAGCTGGTCCGGCAGCCGGATGTCCGCGCTGGCGCCGTTCCGGCTGGGCAGCAGGCCCAGCGCGACCGGCCCGAGCCGGGGGGAAATCCACCACAGCTGCACCTTGCGACCCGCAAGCTGGGGATAATCGCCCGCGGCAACGACGTTCACCTGCCGCTGATCGGTGGACAGGCTCACCAGCCACTGCACCTGGGACGCCGGCGCGCGCAGCAGGGTCACGTACATCGGTGCGTCGTCCGCATTGGATGACAACCCGGCCAGCATCGGCACGCTGCGCGTCGGCGCGAAATGCTGCTGGCCCAGCATCACCGCCAGCATGAGCCCCGCAGCGGTGGCCAGACCCGCCACGAAACTGCGGCGGCTGACCCGGCGCCGCGGCGCGGCCACGTCGGGCTCTGCCACCTTGCGGATCGGAACGACCTTGGGCGATGCCGCCGGAAGCGGGAACATGCGCGCCTTGACCGCTTCCCAGTCGTGCTCCGGCGGTGCGATGGGGCTGATGCTCTCCGTCATCTGCACCAGGCGCATTTCCCAGAAATACACGTCGGCGCGAACCAGCGCGTTTCCTTCCATGACCCGCTCGAACCGGTCGCGCGCCGACCCGCGGAGCGTGCCAAGCACGTACTCCGCTGCGAGCAAACCTCTCAATTCAGGGTCGTGCAAATTCATGAGTCATCGTTGCAGAAACTTGCGCATGCGCGCAAGCCCCCGGCGAACCCTGCTCTTGACGGTTCCCAACGGCACTTTGAGCATCTGCGACAGCTCCAGGTGGGTGTATCCCTCGTAATAGACCAGCATCAGGTAGCGGCGTTCATCCTCGTTTAGCTCCTGCAGGCTGTCGGCGAGGCGGTCCGACACATCCTCCCCGTCGACGAGGCTGGGCGCGGGCTCGGAGGCGACCACGTCCATCAGGGCGGTGATGTTCTCGGCTTCCGACCACTCCACCTCCAGCTTCGGGTCCACGCGGCGGCCGCGCAGCATGTCGATGGCGCGGTAGCGGGCGATGCTGATCATCCAGGCCAGCGGCGGCCCCTTCTCTGGCGAATAGCTGACGGAGCGATGCCAGATCTTGAGGTAACTGTCCTGCAGCGCCTCGTCCGCCCACTCCGGCTTGCGCAACATCCGCATCAGCACGCCGTAAAGCGTGCTGCTGGTGATGCGGTACACCTCGCCGAACGCGGGCTCGTTGCCGAGCGACACCGACTGCAGCAGCCGCACCAGCTGCTCCGGATCGGGCTTGGGCGACGACATCACGCGCCAGCCGGACCGGTCGGAATGTTCATCGGCGGGGCGCACGGTCCGGGGCTGGCCTCAAGGTCCGACTCAGCCCTTGCGCTGGTCGAAAGCGCGGCCGTAGACCATCGCGGCGATGGTATTGCGCAGGATTTCCGTGGTGCCCCCACCGAGCGCGAAGCCGCGCGAGTCGCGCACCATGCGCTCCAGCGGGAATTCGCGCGTGAAGCCGTAGTGGCCGTGGATCTGCAGCGCCTCGTTGGTCACGCGCTGCACCATCTCGTTGGCGTAGAGCTTGGCGTAGGCGGCGTCCAGCGGGTCGGGGAAGCCATCGACCAGGTGGGTGGCGGCGCGGTAGATCATCAGCCGCGCGGCGTGGATCTGCGTGGCCATGTCGGCCACCTTCCACTGGATGCCCTGGAACTCGCAGATCGGCCGGCCGAACTGCTTGCGCTCCAGGGAGTAGCTCTTGGCCAGCTCGTAGGCGCCCTGCGCCACACCCAGGCACATGGCGGCGTTGCCGACGCGCTCGGGGCCAAAGGAACTCATCAGCCGCTTGAAGCTGCGGGTGGAGTCCGGGTCGCCGGCCATGATGAGGTTCTCGCGCGGCACGCGGCAGTTGTCGAAGAACAGTTCCACCTCCGGCACGCCGCGCCCGCCCATCTTCGGCGCCGGGTGGCCGAGCTCGAAGCCGGGCGTGCCCTTTTCGACGATCAGCGCGCCGATGCCGCGCGGCCCCTGGGTCTTGCCCCAGCGTGCAAATACCAGGATGTGGGTCGCCACATGGCCACCGGTGCAGAAGCACTTCTGGCCGTTGAGGACGATGTGGTCGCCGTCGGGCGTCGCACTGGTGATCATGTCGGTCATGGCCGAGCCGGCACCGGGCTCGCTGATGCCGATGCCGAAGATGTTCTTACCGCTCACGCAGCCGGGCAGCCAGCGCTTCTTCTGTTCCTCGTTGCCCAGAATGGTGATCGCGCGCGAAGGGCCGTTGATCGCACCCTGGGCCACGAGCGCGGTGTTGAAGCAGACCCGCGCAATTTCTTCGAGCAGCAGGGTGCCCTGGATGATGGGCGCGCCTGAGCCGCCGTATTCCTCGGGAATGACGATGCCGAGGTAGCCCAGCTCGGCCAGCAGCTTGAGGTTTTCGGTCGGATAGATCTCCTCTTCGTCCCAGTAGGCTGCCTTCGCTGCAAAGGCCCGTTCGGCCATCTTGCGGGCATCCTGACGAAAGGATTCGAGTTCAGGGTCAAGCTGAAACATGGCGGCTCCGGAATCTGGAATGGGCATGGGCGGCGCCTTTGCGCCTTTGAGGTGTTGCCACAGCTAACGCCCGCGAAAGACCGGCGCGCGCTTCTCGCGGAACGCGGCCGCGCCCTCGCGGTGGTCCTGCGTCTGCGCGGCCTGGTTCTGCGCATGGGTCTCGAACTCGAGGAAATCCTCCAGGCTGCCGGGTCCCGCAGCGCGGAACATGCGCTTGCCCATGGCCAGGGCGAAGGTGGCAGAGGACGCCAGTTCTTCGGTGACGGCCATCGCACGCGCGTCGAGGGTCTCGTCCTCCACGACCTCGGCGACCAGGCCCAGGGCGCGCGCTTCCTCGGCGCCGAACATCCGTGCCGACAGCATCAGTTCCTTCGCCCGGCGCGCGCCGATGGACTGCGAGAGGAAGTAGGCCAGCCCGCCGTCTGGAGCCAAGCCAACCTTCTTGAACACCACGCCGAAGCGCGCGGTCGTCGAGGCGATCAGCAGATCGCTGGACAGCGCGAGGCTGAAACCCACGCCGAGCGCGGCCCCGCGCACCGCCGCGATCACCGGCTTGTCCAGGTTGGCCAGGCCAAGAAGTGCGCGATGCGCGTGCTGGATGCGCGCTCGCGATGACTGCACGTCCGCCGCGCCCATCGTGTCGATGTCGCCGCCGGCGCAGAAGGCGCGGCCTTCGGCGCACAGCAGCACGGCGCGGACGCGGTCATCGAGCTGCAACTGGCGGGTGATCTCGATCAGCCGGTCCTTCATCTCGTCGCTGAAGGCGTTGAGCCGCTCCGGCCGCGCCAGCACGACGCGCGCGATGCCGCCGGAGAGATCGAGCTTGACCGTCATCCGCCGAATCCGATCACCGAGCGTGCGCCTTCGCCGCGGCCCATCTGATCGAGCGCCTCGTTGACCTGTTCCAGCGTGATGCGCCGGGTGATCATCGCGTCGAGCTTCAACTCGCCGCTCATGAACAGGTCCACGTACTTCGGGATGTCGCGCGAGGGCACGCTGCTGCCGTAGGCCGAGCCCTTGAAGTGCTTCTCGCCGAAGAAACCGAGCACCGGCAAGTCCAGCATGGTGTCCTTCTTCGGCACGCCGACGATGACCGCGGTACAGGTGACGCGCGGCATGGCCCAGGCCTGTTCGAGGGTCTCCTAGCGGCCCTGGGCTACGAACGCGAAGTGCACACCGCCGCTGGTCATCTTGCGCACCAGCTTGACCACGTTCTCGCCGGTCGGGTCGAGCGCATGGGTCGCACCGACCTCCATGGCCAGCAGACGCTTCTCCGCCATGGGGTCGATGGCAATGATGGTGGTTGCGCCCGCGATCCGCGCGCCCTGGATGATCGACAGCCCCACGCCACCGCAACCGATGACCGCGACGCTGTCGCCGGGTTTGATCTCTACCGTGTTGAGCGCGGCACCCACGCCGGTGGTCACGCCGCAGCCGATCAAGCAGGCGGACTCCAGCGGCACATCGGCCTTGACCTTGATCGCCGTGCCGGCCGGGACCACCGCACGTTCGGAGAAGGTGCCCAGCGCAAGCAACTGACCGATGTCTTCGCCCTTGCTGTTCTTAAGGCGCTTGCTGCCATCCGGCTGCAGGCCCTTGGTCAGACCCTTGCTCATCTGCGCGCAGAGATACGGTTTGCCTTCCTTGCAGAACACGCAGACGCCGCACTGCGGGGTGAGCGAGACGATGACGTGATCGCCCGGCACCACGTGGGTCACGCCCTTGCCGACCGCCTCGACGATGCCGGCGCCTTCATGGCCGAGCACCGCGGGCAGGGTCAGCCCCAGGGTGCCGTCGCGCACCGAGTAGTCGCTGTGGCAGATGCCGCTGGCGACCCACCTGACGCAGATTTCGTTCGCGCGCGGCGCTTCCAGTTCCAGCTCCTCGATGACCAGGGGCT
>JBQTJW010000047.1:0-17058 GCA_052386745.1 Panacagrimonas sp.
CGTGCGCCAGAAACTGCCGGAAGGTTTCCAGCGCGCCGAGTTTCTGCTCGAACACGGCCACATTGACATGATCGTGGACCGCCGCGAGATGCGCGAAAAAATTCACGGCCTGTTGGCCATGCTGACCCATTTCACGCCCTCGGTGGGCTCTGCGGCCTGATTTTTCGCCAGAAAAGGCCGCACCGCGTCTGCAAATTTTCAATTCATTTTGTTTATATTTATAATATATTGATAATATTTTTATATAAAAATAAACAATAATTCTTCCTTTGGGGCTGATGTAGCTAAGCACTCCGGGAGGTAGGCTTGGCTATGGTTTACGAGCGACGCAGCCGGATGCCGGTTCGAGTGCAGCACCGGCTGATTGAGCACTTTGTGGCCGGGACGACGGCACGCGCAGCGGCGGCGCTGAGCGGGGTTCAGGTGCGGACGGCCACGGTGTTCTACCAGCGTCTGCGCAAGCTGATTGCCAGCAAACTGCCCAGCTATGATCTGTCTGGGGAAGTCGAAGCCGACGAGAGCTACTTCGGCGGGCGGCGCAAAGGCCGGCGCGGCCGGGGTGCAGCAGGAAAAGTTCCGGTGTTTGGTCTGCTGAAGCGTGGAGGCAAGGTCTATACAGCCATCATTCCCGATGCCCAGACCCGTACCCTGCTGGCCATCATCGAGCAACGAGTGACACCCGACAGCATCGTCTACACCGACAGTTTCCGAGCGTATGATGCCTTGGACGTCTCGCGGTTCCGGCATGAGCGAATCAATCATTCAGTACGCTTTGCTGAACAGCGCAACCACATCAACGGAATTGAGAACTTCTGGAACCAGGCCAAGCGGCATCTACGGCGCTTTAACGGGGTCCCCAGCAGTCACTTCTACTGGTTTCTCAAGGAATGCGAGTGGCGATTCAATGGCGAAGGGCACAAAGCGCTGCTAGATCAACTGCTTGAGTGGTACAAAACAGCACATCACTGAGCTTTAGCTACATCAGCCCCATTTATTATTATAATATGCAAAAGTTAATATATTTAAACAACTAAAATATATAATAAAATCAACAATTTATAAATTATAGTGGTGCTCTGCGGATTCACGCCGGCTCAGTGCCCGCCACCATCCAGTGATTTGACCGCCTGGATCATCGCCACCATGACCTTCTGCGCATCACCGTAAACCAGGTTGCAGTTGTCGGCATAGAACAGCTCGTTCTCGACGCCCGAGTAGCCCTTGCCCTGGCCGCGCTTGACGACGAAGACCTGCTTGGCCTTGTCGACGTTGAGGATCGGCATGCCGTAGATCGGCGAGGACTTGTTGGTGCGTGCGGCCGGGTTGACGGTGTCGTTGGCGCCGATGACGATCGCGACGTCGGCTTCCTTGAACTCGCCGTTGATGTCTTCCATGTCGTAGATGATGTCGTAGGGCACGCCGGCCTCGGCGAGCAGCACGTTCATGTGGCCCGGCATGCGCCCGGCCACGGGGTGGATGGCGAACTTCACGTCCACGCCCTGCTCCTGCAGCAATTTTACGAAGTCGTAGAGCTTGTGCTGCGCCTGCGCCACGGCCAGGCCGTAGCCGGGGGCGATGATGACCTTGCTCGCGTAGCGCATGTTCACGGCCGCGTCGCCCGCCTCGGCCGGCTTCTGGCTGCCCTTGATCTCGCCCTGGGTCTCGTCGCCGGAGGCGCCGAAGTTGGAGAACAGCACGTTGGACACGCTGCGATTCATGGCCTTGGCCATCAGCAGCGTCAGCAGCGTGCCGGCCGACCCCACCACCATGCCCGCAATCATCAGCGCCGGGTTGTTCAGCACGTAACCTTCGAAGCCCACCGCGAGGCCGGTGAAGGCGTTGTAGAGCGAGATCACCACCGGCATGTCGGCGCCGCCGATGGGCATGGTCATCATCACGCCGTAGAACAGGGCGAGAACGAAGAACACCACGATCTGGACCGTGTCCACCTGCCCGCCGTTGAAGACGATCCAGGCGCCGAGCAGGGCGGTGATGGCCAGCAACGTGCCGTTGATGACCTGCAGCCCGCCCAGGCGCAGCGTCTTGTTGATGCGCCCGTCCAGCTTGGCCCAGGCGATCAGCGAGCCCGACAGCGACACCGACCCGATCAGCCCGCCGATCACCGCCAGCGCCAGCGACACCACGCCGTGCGTCTTGTGGCCGAACAGCTCGATAGCCGCGATGGCCGCCGCCGCGCCGCCGCCCATGCCGTTGTAGAGCGCCACCATCTGCGGCATGGACGTCATCGCCACCTTCTTGCCGCTCTGCCAGGCCCAGCCCAGGCCCAGGCCCAGCGCCACCACCGCCAGGGCCGCGTTGGCGAACAGGTGCGGGCGTGCGGCTTCCTCCACGTTCAGCGTGTAGAGGAAGCTGGCGACCACGGCCACCACCATGCCCCAGCCGGCCACGACGATGCCGGAGCGCGCCGTCACCGGCGACGACATGCGCTTCAAGCCGTAAATGAACAGGAACGCCGCGATGAAATAGCTGGCGTCGATGATCAGGGCTGCGTTCATTTTCTGGGTCCCGATATAGGCGGGTACATCACATGGCACGAGGCAAAAATGCGAGGTGGCCGCCGCACGCCGTGCGGGCTGGCCGGCACCCCTGCCTTATTTCTTGTCCGATGACTTGAACATCTGGAGCATGCGCTCGGTCACCACGTAACCACCGGCCGCGTTGCCCGCACCCAGCAGCACGCCGAAGAAGCCGATGGCCTGTTCCAGCGTGGTGGCGGCGTTGAGCAGCGCCCACAGCGCGCCCACCACCACGATGCCGTGCACGAAGTTGGAGCCGGACATCAGCGGCGTGTGCAGGATCGACGGCACGCGGCCGATAATCTCGTAGCCGGTGAAGGCCGCGAGCATGAAGATGTACAGCGCCACGAAGCCCGTCAGCACGGTGGTTGCGTATTCCATGTCCCCTTCCCCTTAGCCTTCGACGGCCTTCCGGGCCATCTCGTTCTTGATTTCGCCCTGGTGCGTCAGGCAGCTCTTGGCCAGCACCTCGTCGGTCCAGTCGATGTTGACCGCCTTGTCCTTGAGGAACAGCTCGATCAGGTTGAACTGGTTCTTGGCGTACAGCTCGCTGGCGTGCTCGCCCAGCAGCGAAGGCACGTTGAGCGGCGCCACGATGGTCACCTGACCCACCTGCACCGTCTCGCCCGGCTGGGTGTACTCGCAATTGCCACCGCCTTCGGCCGCCAGGTCCACGATCACCGCGCCGGCCTTCATGCCGTCCACCTGGTGGCGGGAAATCAGCTTGGGGCTCGGCCGGCCCGGGATGGCGGCCGTGGTGATGATGATGTCCGCCGCCTGGATGTGCTTGGTCACCACCGCGGCAATCTTGTCCTTCTCGTCCGCCGTCAGTTCGCGCGCGTAGCCGCCCTGGCCGCGGGCGTCCACGCCGGTGTCGACGAACTTGGCGCCCAGCGATTCGGCCTGTTCCTTGGTCTCCGGACGCACGTCGTAGCCCTCGGTCATGGCGCCCAGGCGCCGTGCCGTCGCCAGCGCCTGCAGGCCGGCCACGCCCAGGCCCATCACCAGGCACTTGGCCGGGCGGATGGAGCCCACAGCCGTGGTCATCATCGGCAGGATGCGGGCGATCTGCGTGGCACCGAGCAGCGCCGCGTAATAGCCCGCCAGCGCGGCCTGGCTGGACAGCGCATCCATGGCCTGCGCGCGCGTGATGCGTGGCACCAGTTCCATGGCAAAGCAGGTGATCTTGCGGTCGCGCAGGCGCGCCACCAGCGAGAGTTCCTTGTGGGCGTAGATGAAGGAGATCAGGATCGAGCCCTCCTTCATCGCGTCCGCCACTTCCAGCGACGGCGGCTGCACGCACAGCACGATGTCGGCGTCCGACACCAGGCCCAGCGGGTTGGCGGCGCAGGCCACGTTCTTGTAGGCCGTGTCCGCCAGCTTCACCGCGAGCCCGGCGCCGGACTGCATGAAGACTTCTGCGCCCAGCTTGGCGAGCTTGTCGGCAACGGCAGGCACCAGCGCAACCCGCTTTTCGCGCGGCGCGGTTTCCTTGAGCACGGCGATTTTGACCGGCATGCGGCAGTCCCTCTGATGACCGGAAAATGCTGCGGCGCGGTCCGCCGCAACTGGCGCCCGCCCCGTTCGAGCGGGCGCAAGTCTACCGGAAGCACCCGCCGCGCCGCGAAGGTTTGTTGACGCGTCTCCCGCCGCCCCGGCGGCGGACGCAGGGGCGCCGGCCGCCTACTTCTTCAGCAGGTCGCGGATTTCCGCCAGCAGCTTTTCCTCGTTGCTTGGCAGCGGGGGCGGCGGAGGCGGGGGCGGGACCGCGGCTTCCTTCTTCTTGGCCGCGTTGATGCCCTTGACCACCATGAAGATGGCAAACGCCACGATGGTGAAATCGAAGACGGTCTGCACCAGCTTGCCGTACGCCAGGATCACGGCCGGCTTGTCACCCGCCGCCGCCTTGAGCGTGATGGCCAGGTCGGAAAAATCCACGCCCCCGATCAGCAGGCCCAGCACCGGCATCACCACGTCGCCCACCAGGGACGACACGATCTTGCCGAAGGCCGCACCGATGATGACGCCCACCGCCAGGTCCACTACGTTGCCGCGCATCGCAAACTGCTTGAATTCCTGCACCACGCTCATGTGTTCGCCTCGCTGCTTGGAAGTTCCGAGAATGCCAGTTCCACGCCATGGTCCATCAGGTCCGGGCCGGACGAAAGCCGGCCCGGCCACCCGAACTCCCGGTCCGAGGTTCAGCCAATCAACCCCCGCCGGTCGCACACCCCGCGCAGAAGAACCGTGCGGAGCGCGGCAGCCAGGAACTTGCGCCGTTAGCACACGCCGTACCCGGTATGTGCCGCAGAAGGTGCCCGTGACAGGCCGAACCGCCGCGCAGCCGGCAACCGGGCTAGGCCATAAACTGGGCGGATGAATTCGATTCAGGACATCACCCCGCTCGTTGCCTCCCTCAACCCGGCGCAGAAGGAGGCCGTCACCGCGCCGCCGGAGCATCGGCTGGTGCTGGCCGGTGCGGGTTCGGGCAAGACCCGCGTGCTGGTGCACCGCATCGGCTGGCTGGTGACGGTGGAAGGGGTGTCGCCGCTGTCGATCCTGGCCGTGACCTTCACCAACAAGGCGGCGAGCGAGATGCGTGGCCGCATCGAGCAGCTCATCACCGTGCCGGTGCGCTCGATGTGGGTGGGCACGTTCCACGGCATCGCGCACCGCATGCTGCGGCTGCACTGGCGCGAGGCCGGGCTGGCGCAGAATTTCCAGATCCTGGATGCGGACGACCAGGTGCGCCTGGTCAAGCGCGTCATCAAGAGCCTGGACCTGTCCGACGAGCAATGGCCGCCCAAGACCGTCACCGGCTGGATCAACGCGCAGAAGGAAGAAGCGCGGCGGCCGCAGCACCTGCAGGACGTGGGCGACTTCACCCAGCGCCAGTACGTCCGCATCTACACCGCCTACGAGGACGCCTGCGCCAAGTCCGGCATGGTGGATTTTTCTGAACTGCTGCTGCGCGCCTTTGAACTCACGCGCGACGTGCCCGACATCCAGGGGCACTACCGCAGCCGCTTCCGCCACATCCTGGTCGACGAATTCCAGGACACCAATACGCTTCAGTACGCCTGGCTCAAGGTGCTGGCGGGCGAGCGCGCCACCATGTTCGCCGTGGGCGACGACGACCAGAGCATCTATTCCTGGCGCGGCGCCCGCGTGGAAAACATGGTGCGCATGGAAAAGGATTTCCCCGGCACCGAGGTCATCCGCCTGGAGCAGAACTACCGCTCCACCGCCGTCATCCTCAAGGCCGCCAACGGCCTGATCGGCAAGAACACCAACCGGCTCGGCAAGAACCTGTGGACCGACGGCGCAGAGGGCGAGCCGGTGCAGCTCTACGCCGCGTTCAACGAGTACGACGAGGCCGAATTCGTCAGTCATCGAATCCGGGAGCACCTGGACGGGCGCAGCCGCCACGCAGACCTTGCCCTCCTGTACCGGTCCAACGCGCAGTCGCGCGTGCTGGAAGAAATCCTGATCCGCGCGCGCATTCCCTACCGCATCTACGGCGGCCTGCGCTTTTTCGAGCGCCAGGAAATCAAGGACGCGCTGGGCTACTTGCGCCTGCTGCACAACCGCAACGACGACACCAGCTTCGAGCGCGCGGTGAACACGCCCGCGCGCGGCATCGGCGCCACCACGCTGGAAAAGCTGCGCGAGATCGCCCGTGCCAGCGGAGTGTCGCTGTGGACCGCCGCGAAAAACGCCAGCGCCCAGCTCGGACGTTCGGCCGGCAACGTCGCGCAGTTCCTGAAGCTGATCGACGACCTGCACTTCGAATCCAGCACGCTGTCGCTGTCCAAGTCCACCGAGCTGGTGATCGCCCGCACCGGCTTGCGCGAGCACTACCGCAAGGAAAAGGGCGAGCAGGCCGAGGCTCGGCTGGAGAACCTGGACGAGCTGGTCAGCGCCGCGCGCAGTTTCGAGACCGAACCCGCCGCAAAGGCCGCCGAGGCCCCCGCGCCGGACGAGCCCCTGCTCGACCCGCTCACCGCCTTCCTCACCCACGCCGCGCTGGAATCCGGCGAAGAGCAGGCCGGGCCGGGCGAGGACTGCGTGCAGCTCATGACCCTGCACGCGGCCAAGGGCCTGGAGTTCCCGGTGGTGTTCATCGTGGGCGTGGAGAACGGGCTTTTTCCGTCCATGCGCGCGGTCGACGAGGGCAACCTGGAGGAGGAACGCCGGCTGTTCTACGTGGGCATCACCCGCGCGCGGCGCAAGCTGTTCCTGAGCTACGCCGAGATCCGCCGCGTGCACGGGGTGGAGCAGATCGGCGCGCCGTCCATGTTCATCAAGGAGATTCCGCCCGAGTGCGTGGTGGAAACGCGCCCGCGTGCCGGCATCCTGCGGCCGGGCTTCGGCTCGCGCGAGCCGCAGGCCGGGTACGGGCAGGGGTATCGCGGGGCGGGCGGCACAAGCAGTTCTGGCCATGCCGGACCGCGCCCGCTGGTGCGCTCGCCGGCCGTGGCCACCCACGGCGCCGGACCGGGCGGCTTCCGCCTGGGGCAGCGCGTGCATCACCCCAAATTTGGCGAGGGCACCATCCTGAGCTTTGAAGGCGACGGCGACCGCGCCCAGGTCGAAATCAAGTTCCGCGAGGCCGGCACCAAGCGCCTGCTCCTGGGCATTGCCAACCTGCGCGGCCTCTGAGCACGCAACCGGAGAATTCCCCATGAACTGGACCCTGATTGGCCTGATCGTGCTGGTGGTGGCCCTGCTGCTGGCGCCGTTTGCCGCCCTGCGCGCGGTGTCGGTGTGGAAGGCGCGGCGCCTGCCGCCGCCGTTGCCGCCCGAGTCCGACAAGGACGATGGCGGCAGCGGCTGGTAAGGGCCGCCGCGGCGCAGGCCGGCCGTGACCTTCGTCGATATCGCCGTCGCCCTGGCGGCGGTGATCGTGGCCGTTTTCGTGCTGCGAGCGCGGCGCCGGCGTGACCGCGCCGAGCCGCTTCCCCTGCGCTCCCCGCTGGACTGGAAGGACCTGCTGGACGACCGCGTGGCCCAGGTGGCGCGCCTCAATGCCGACCAGCGCCGCGACTACCACGCCAAGGTCGGGCAGTTCATCCGGCGCACGCGATTCGTGGGCTGCAACGGGCTGGAAGTCACCGACGAGATGAAGACGCTCATCGCCGGCATGGCCTGCCTGCTGGTCCTGCGGCCGCGGGCGGCGCTGTTCCCCAGGCTGCGCGAGGTGCTCATCTACCCGGGTCCGTTCCTGGTGCCGGTGACCGAGCCAGACGAGTTCGGCCTGGTGCCTGACGAGCCCGAGGAGCGCATCGGGGAGTCCTGGTCGGGCGATCGCGTGGTGCTGTCCTGGCCCGACGTGGAAGCCGCGCTCGACGGCGACGAGGTGAACGTGGTTGTCCACGAATTCGCACACCAGCTCGACGAGGGCGGCGGCGCGGGCTCCGGCACGCCGCTGCTGGCCGACTACACCAGGTGGTCGAGCGTGATGCAGGCCGAGTTCGAACGGCTGCGGCGCCATCGCCGGCCGCCTGTGCTCGACCCCTACGGCGCCGAGAGCCCCGCCGAATTCTTCGGCGTGGTCACCGAGGCCTTCTTCCAGCGCGGACCGGAGCTGGCGCGCCATCATCCCGCGCTGTACGCCGTACTTCGGGACTTCTACGGATTCGATACCGACTGAACGCTGGGAGAATGAAGGTTAAGGGCAACGAAGCCGACGGACGAAAGCGATATTTGCTCCGGCGAGCTTCAGCCGGTGGTGCTTGGCTGGGTCTGATTTTAACGCGCCACCTGACCGGATCGCGAATGACTCAATTGAATGCAGCAGGCCCACCCATTGTCGGTCGGATCTGATCCAAACAACCCGTTCTGTCATACGCAACGGTCAGCGACTCACTTCCCGGCCGGTTGCGGGAGAAATCCTTATACGTTGTCAGGCGCAACCACAGAGGGCAGAACTTTCCGCATCCGAGGACGCACCTGTTGATGTCGGATGACCATCGCGCTTCCACCAATCAAGACCCCCAACGAGTTCTTTGACCCTGAAGCCGAGCTTGGCCATAGCCAAGGCTCCCTTGGTTGATGCATTGCACCCAACTCCATCGCAATAGGTCACTACGAGGGCCGACCGGTTGAGGTGGTCTGTAGTCTGCAAGCTCATTTGCCTGTGCGGGATACCGATGGCGCCCTGGATGTGCTCTGCCTCGTAGGCTTGCGCGGAACGAGCATCGATCACGATGACGTTCTCTTTCCCCTCAAGCGCCACCTTGAGATCCCACGAGTCGATTTCGTAGGCCAGCTTGTTTTGATAGTGCCTGAGCTGCTCTTCCATGACGAACTCCCTGTTGCGCCTGCCACCTCGCAAGCACCGGGAGCCAGTATATTGGGTGACCCGAGTTGACCGTCCTGATCGAAATCAGCTTTGACGGTCCCGAGGGTATGTCGAGAACGTTACTGCTGCGTAGGTTTCGCCAATGTCGGGGAAATCCCAAGGGAGCGGGCACTCTTTACCGGGTGGCCGGAACGACCCTCCCGTCGAATCCGTGACTCTTCAGTTGTGCCTGCACCGCCTGCGCACGCGCCAGGCTGGCTTCCGGGCCGACGCGGACCCGGTGCCAGGTCTTGCGGTCCTGCCCGACCACTTTCTCGATGCTGGCCTCGATGCCATTCAGCGCCAGCTTGGCCTTGTGCGCCTCGGCGTTGCTCCGTTCCGCAAACGAGCCGACGACGATCAGGTAGCGCGTGGCCGTCGCGCCGCTCTTTGGCGCTGTCGATGGGGCGGGGACCGTCGCAGGGCTGGGGTCCGGAGCCTGACGCCGGTCGGGCGCCGCGGCGCGCGACGGCGCGGGCGCGACAGGACCGGGGACGGGGCTAGGAATGGGGCTGGGGCTCGGCATGGGAGCCGGCACGATGTCCTGCTCCTTTTCCAGCAGCTCGTAGAAATCGAAGCGAGGTTCTTCCTTCGCCTGGGGTGCGGCAACCGGTCTGGACCTGGCGGCCACGCGTTTGGCGGCGTCCTCGGCCAGCGGCATGGGCTGGGCGGGGCGCCCGATATAGACGAACACGGCAACGACCAGGCCCATGGAAAGTCCCGCCACCAGCCACACCCAGCCGGGTATGCCGAACGAGGCGCCCGGTCCCGGCCCACGATCGCGAGCGGCGTAATCGCGGGCCACTACATGCTCTCTGGCGCGGACACCCCGAGCAGTCCCAGCCCGTTCGCAAGCACCTGGCGGGTGGCGGCGATCAGGGCAAGGCGCGCGGCCTGGAGCTCGGCATCGTCGACCATGAACTTGTGCGCGTTGTAGTAGCTGTGCAGGCCGTCGGCCAGGTCGCGCAGGTAGAACGCCAGCAGGTGCGGTGAATACTGGGAGCCCGCGGCCGCCAGGGTTTCCGGGTATTTGCGCAGCAGGCCGAGCAGGGCTTTTTCGTGGCTCTCGGTCAGGCGGTGCAGCGCGGTTTGGCTGGTGGCGGCGTCGAACTTCTGGCCGCGCTCGGCCAGCTGGCGGAACACCGAGCAGATGCGCGCGTGCGCGTACTGCACGTAGAACACCGGGTTGTCGTTGGACTGCGAGCGCGCCAGTTCGATATCGAACTCCAGGTGCTGGTCATGCGAGCGCAGCAGGTAGAAGAAGCGCGTGGCGTCCTTGCCGGCCTCGGAAATCAGGTCCTGGAGCGTGACGAAATTGCCGCTGCGCTTGCCCATCTTTCCGGACGACAGCGTGACGAACTGCATGAGCTGCACGCGCAGCGCGTCCTTGCGGCCGGTGAGCGCCTCGATGGCGGCGCGCACCCGCGCGATGTAGCCGTGGTGGTCCGCGCCCCAGACGTCGAGCAGGATGGGGAAGCCGCGATCGAGCTTGTCGACGTGGTACGCCAGGTCATTGGCGAAGTAGGTGGCCGCGCCGTCGGCCTTGAACAGCACCCGGTCCTTCTCGTCGCCGAACGTGCTGGTGCGCAGCCAGGTGGCACCGTCCTGCTCGTAGACGTGGCCGCCGGCGCGCAGGCGCTCGATGGCCTGCCGGGCAAAGCCGGATTCAACCAGTGATTTTTCGGAGTACCACTGGTCGAAGCGCACGCCGAAGGCGTCGAGCGTGGCGCGGATGGCCTGCAGCTGGTCATGCAGCCCGGCCTGCTGGATCTGTGCGTATCCGTCGCCGAGCAGGGCGCGCGCGCGTTCGATCAGGGCATCGATGTACGTCTCCTGCTGCCCCTTGAGCAGGGCGCGGGTCTTGTCGTCCGCGTCCTCCGGCACCGTGGGCTCGGCAGGCAGGCCGGCGAGCAGGCTGGCGGTGTCGCGGCGGAAGGCGTCTCCGTGCGTGGCCCTGAGCCGGGCGCTGGTTGCGCCGATGTAGTCGGCCGGGTAGCCGCGCCGGGGAAACGGCACCGCGGCGTCGAAGCCCTGCAGGTACCGAATCCACACGCTGACCGTGAGAATGTCCACCTGCCGGCCCGCATCGTTGATGTAGTACTCGCGATGCACGTCCCAGCCGGTGGCAGCCAGAATGTTGGCCAGCGAGTCGCCGTATGCAGCGCCGCGGCCATGCCCCACGTGCATGGGGCCGGTGGGATTGGCGGACACGAATTCCACCAGGATCTTGCCCTGCGCCTGGCTGGAGTCGCAGCCATAGGCAGGCCCCGCGCGCAGCACTTCGCCCACCACCGCCTGGAACGCGGCCGGCGCCAGAAAAAAATTGAGGAAGCCGGGGCCGGCGATTTCCACCTTGGTGACCTGCGGCGACGGCGGCAGATGCGCGAGCAGCATTTCTGCAACGGCCCGCGGCGGCTTGCCCAGGGGCTTGGCAACGATCAGCGCTAGGTTGCTCGCGAAGTCGCCATGACGGACGTCCTTGGTGGCCTCGATCTGGAAGCCGCTGGGCAGCGCTAGGTCACGACCGACGCTGCGGGACAAGGAATCCAGGGCTGCGACGAGCAGCGCCTGCAGGTGGGATTTCATTCAGGAAAGTGTCAGGTAAAAGCGCCGAAAGTTTAGCCCTTCGCGCTCGGGCTAGTCATTGTTCTGCGCCGCGGGTTCGGTGGGGCGGGTGGGTGGGTTGCATCGACGCCGGGCGGCCGGCTTCAGCCGTCAACCGGGGCGTTGAATCGGTGCCGGACGCTTGACGCTTGCGGCTGTCGGTCGCGAAGCATCGATCGTCGGCCGCACCAACCCGGGCACCGAAGACCGGCGCAGGATGTCATCCATGGCTGCTGAGGCAGCAAGGCAACAACCCAATTCCGATGCAAGCGCCAAGGCGCGGCATCGAGTGGCCTGAGAGCCCACGTACCGTCTCTCCCCCCTGACCGGGTCCGGCTTGCCGACCCGGTTCTTTTTTGCCTGCGGGGTGGGGACGGGACCTTCCTGCCCGCGTAGAATCCGCGCCCATCGAAACGGAGTGGGTACTCGCCGCTCCGGTCGATGTTCTTGAACTACGCGAGGTTTCCGATGAAGAAGTGGCGTTGCCTGGTGTGTGATTTCGTGTACGACGAGGCTCTGGGCATGCCTGCGGAGGGCATTGCGCCCGGCACACGCTGGGATGATGTCCCCGACTCGTGGACCTGCCCCGATTGCGGCGCCGCCAAGATCGACTTCCAGATGGTCGAGGACTGAAGCCGCTCTTCGAGCCACCGGCCAGACCGCGGCTGGACTGACGGCTGGGGCATCCCGTTCGCGGGGGCTCCGGGTTTCCCACTTCTCCTTCGATCAGCCAGGGTCGCTGTCCGCCCGTGCCGCGGTGGCCCGGCTGGAATACACCGCGTGCAGCCTGGCGACCGCAGCCGCCGTGTCAGCGGGTGATCCGGTGTTGTCCAGCACGTCATCGGCGCGTTCGAGCCGCATGGGTCGCGGGCTCTGCGCCATCATCATCTTTTGCGCCAGCAGGGAGTCGATGCCGTCGCGGGACACCAGGCGCGCGAGCTGGGTGGTTTCGGGCACGTCCACCACCAGGACGCGATCGACCATGCCGTCCATGCCCGACTCCAACAGGATGGCGTTCTCCAGGATGCAGTAAGGCGTGGTCTGCTGGTCCAGCCACGCCCGGATGCTGGCGCGGATGTGCGGATGGGTGATCTGTTCCAGCCGGCGCCGAGCCTCGGGATCGGCAAACACGATCTCGCGCAGGCGCCGGCGGTCAAGTGTGCCATCGGCCTGCAATACGGCCTCCCCGAAGGCGCTCACGATTTCGGCGAGCGCCGGTTTTCCGGGCTCGACCACCGCGCGCGACACCTGGTCCGCGTCCAGCACGGGAACGCCCAGCTGGCGGAACTGTTCGCTGACCAGCGACTTGCCGCTGGCCACGCCCCCGGTGAGTCCCACGATATAGCGTGCCATCAGTTCGAGAATGCCAGGTTGAGGTAAGTGCGGTTGATCGTGTCGCCCCACATCAGGGCGACCCATCCGGCGCTTGCGATATACGGACCAAACGGAATCCGGGACGACCATTGTGCGCGGCGCGCGGCCAGCAGCACGATCCCTGCTGCCGCACCGGTGAGCGCAGACAGCAACACGATCTGCGGAACGGCCTGCCAGCCCAGCCAGGCTCCGAGCGCGGCCATGAGCTTGAAGTCGCCGTAACCCATGCCTTCCTTGCCCGTCGCCAGCTTGAACAGCCGGAACACGCTCCACAGGACCAAGTAACCCAGCGCGGCGCCGGCGATCGCGTCGGCACTGCCCGCAAACACCGGCTTGAGGCTCAGCACCAGGCCCAGCCACATCAGCGGCAGCGTCATGCTGTCCGGCAGGTACAGGCTGCGCAGGTCCGTCACCGTCAGGCCGACGAGGGCCCAGCTCAGGACCAGCGCCGCCAACAGGTTGGTGTGGTACCCGAACCGCCACGCGCAGGCCACCGACAGCACGGCGGTAAGGAGTTCCACCACGGGATATTGCAGCGAGATGGTGTTGCGGCAGCGCGCGCAACGGCCGCGCAGCAGCAGCCAGCTCAGCACCGGAATGTTGTGCCGGGGCTTGATGCGCGTGGCGCAGTGCGGGCAACTGGACGGCGGAGCCCACAAGGAGATGTGCGGTGTCCCGTCATCCGCCGGTACGCCGAACTGTTCGCGACAGGCGTCGGTGAATTCCTGCTCCATCATCTTCGGCACCCGGATGGCAACGACGTTCAGGAAGCTGCCCACGCACAATCCCAGCAGGGCGACCGAAACCGCGAGCAGGCCGGGGCTGGTTTGCAGCAGCTCGATCATGCCGGTCGGAGTGCCTGAGAAATCAGATGGCCTGGCCGAGCCTGAAGATGGGCAGGTACATCGCCACCACCAGCCCGCCAACCAGCACGCCGAGAATCACCATGATGAGCGGCTCCAGCAGGCTGGTGAGGGCGTCGACCTGGGTGTCCACTTCGTCCTCGTAGAACTCGGCAACCTTGGCGCACATCTGGTCCAGGGTGCCGGACTCCTCGCCGATTGCCACCATCTGCACGGCCATCGGCGGAAAAAGGTCGCCCTGCTGCATCGCCAGCTGCAGGGACTGCCCGGATGCCACCTGGCTGCGGATGGTGTCGATCGATTCCTCGAATACGACGTTGCCCGCGGCCCTGGCCACCGATTCCAGCGCTTCCACCAAGGGCACGCCGGCGGCGAACAGGGTGGACAAGGTGCGCGAGAATCGCGCCACCGCCGACTTGTAGAGAATGCCTCCGATCACCGGCACCTTGAGGCCGAAGCGGTCCAATGCCCGGCGCAGCGCGGGGGAACGCCGGCGGACATGCACGAACAGGAATACCGAGCCGGCGATTCCGGTCAACAGCACCCACCACGATTCACGGACGAATTCCGACAGCGATACCACCATCCTCGTGAAGGCCGGCAGGTCGGCGCCAAACCCTTCGAACAGCGACTGAAACTGCGGCACGACGAAGTACAGCATGACGCCGGTCACGATCAGGGCCACGAGCAGCACCGCCGTCGGGTAGACCAGCGCCTTCCTGACCCTGCGCTTGATCCGTTCGGTCTTCTCCTTGTAGAGGGCGATCTTCTCAAGCAGTGTTTCGAGCGTGCCGGACCGCTCGCCGGCATCAACCAGATGGCGGAACAGCTCGTCGAAATGGAGCGGGTAGCGCGCGAGTGCCTCCGAAAGGCTGCGCCCCGACTCGATCTGGGTCTTGATGCCAAGAACGAGCTCGCTCATGGCCGGGTTGTCGTGGCCCCGGCCGACGATGTCCAGCGACTGCACCAGGGCCACGCCGGCACTCATCATGGTGGCCAACTGGCGGCTGAAGATGGCGACTTCCGCAGTGGTGATCCTGTGCCGCCCGCTGAACAGTTCCAGGTTGCGCCGCACGCGGATGGGGTTGACGCCCTGGCGTCGCAGCTGCATGCGCACCATGGTCTCGCTGGCGCCCTGCACCACGCCCTTGACGCGCGCGCCGCGGCGGTCCGTGCCCTCCCACTGGAACGTGTGTTCCTTGGCTGCGCCTGCCCCCGCCATTGCGATTGGTTTCCCCGGTGTCCGGAAGGTGGCCTATTCCGCCAGCGTGACACGGTTGGCTTCGAGCAGGTCGATGACGCCACTTTTCACCCGTGCCAGGGCCGAGGTGCGCAGGTCACGCACGCCCTCCCTGCGCGCCTGGTCGGCCAGATCGATGGCGCTGCCCCCTTCCATGATGATGCGGCCCATGGCCTCGGAAAACGGCATCACTTCGAAGATGCCGGTACGCCCCAGGTACCCGCGATCGCACTCGCCGCATCCCACGGCGCGGAAAAGCTGGAACCCGGGGGCATCGAGGTCTTCCGGCTCGAAACCTTCCTTCAGCAGTTCCTGCCGGGGAATGTCGGCCGGCTTCTTGCACGTGGGACAGAGCTTGCGCGCCAGCCGCTGGGCAATGATGAGGGTCAGCGTGGATGCCAGGTTGTAGGCCGGCACGCCCATGTTGATCAGCCGCGCCACCGTTTGCGGCGCATCGTTGGTGTGCAGGGTGGACAGCACCAGGTGTCCGGTCTGAGCGGCCTTGATCGCGATTTCCGCCGTCTCCAGGTCGCGGATCTCGCCCACCATGATCACGTCCGGGTCCTGGCGCAGGAAGGCCTTGAGCGCCGCCGCGAAGGTCAGCCCGGCCCTGGGGTTGACGTTCACCTGGTTGATGCCCGCCAGGTTGATTTCCACCGGGTCTTCCACGGTGGAGATGTTCACGTTGTCGGTGTTGAGGATGGACAGCCCGGTGTACAGCGACACGGTCTTGCCCGAGCCGGTGGGCCCCGTCACCACGATCATGCCCTGGGGCTTCTTCAGCGCGTCCAGGTATTGCGATTTCTGGTCGGCGTCGTAGCCCAGCGCGTCGATGCCCAGCTGGGCGGTGGACGGGTCCAGGATGCGGCAGACAATCTTCTCGCCCCACAGCGTCGGGCAGGTGCTCACGCGCAGGTCGATGGCGCGGTTGCGCGAGATCTGCAACTTGATGCGCCCATCCTGCGGCACGCGCCGTTCGGCCAGGTCCAGCCGGCTCATCACCTTCACGCGGGCGGCGATGCGGATGGCCAGCTGCTGCGCGGGCGTGGCCACGATCCGCAGCTCGCCGTCCTTGCGGTAGCGGATGCGGAACACGCGCTCGTAGGGCTCGAAGTGGATGTCGGACGCGCCCTGGTTGATCGCGTCCACCATCAGCTTGTTGACGAACTTGACGATGGGCGCCTCGTCGGCGTCCGAGCGCGTGACTTCGCCGCGCGCCTCGAACTCGGTGTCCACCACTTCCAGGTTCGCCAGCTCCTCCTCGGTGCCCACCTTGAGGTTGGCCGACTCCATCTGCGTGGCGGCCTGCTCGATGGCGGCGGCGAGCTTGTCCTCCTCCACCAGGATCGCCTCGGTGGTCATGCCGGTGGCGAACTTGATCTCGTCCAGCGCCTGCAGGTTGGTCGGGTCCGACACCCCCAGGAACAGCCGGCGCCCGCGCTTGAACAGCGGCATGGCGTGGCACTTGCGCATCAGCTTCTCGCCCACCTCGTCCATCACCGCGCGGTCGAGGCTGAAGGCGTTGAGGTCGAGCAGCGGCACGCCGAATTCCTGGCTCGCCGCGTCGGCCAAGCGGTTGGCCGGCAGGCTCTGGCTCTGCACCAGCACCGAGACGATGGGCAGGCCGGTCTTGAGCGCGCGCGCCTGGATCTCTCTCGCGCGTTCCTCCGTGATCAATCCATCCGCCACCAGCCGGCGCGCCAGCCCGCCCAGGAAGGCAGGCGGCGGCGAGGGGATGGGGAGCTGGGGTAGGGTGGACATGGGTTGGCGCGCAAGCGTACGCACAAATGGCCTCGCTTAGAACCTGTTTTCATATTCTGCGCACCTGCGTGGCAGTCCCATTTTTCGTCAGGCAAGGCGCGACGGACGAAACTTGGTGATTCCAAGTGAGTCCGGCGCAACGAAGCATGGCGAAAAATGGGGCGCCACCCGATTGGGTCCCGGCGCGGAAGTGCCCTTGCGGCACTTCCGCGTAAACCCAATCGGGCCGGGGCCGTTTTTGCGCCTAGACCGCGGGACTCGGGGGGTAGGTTAGGAGGGGTGACCCCCCGCCACACTGCATGGGGGGGGCGCAAAAAGACACCCCCCCGGGCGGGC
>JBQTJW010000048.1:0-13740 GCA_052386745.1 Panacagrimonas sp.
GGCATCGGCATGAGCGAACCGGGCGCCGGTTCCGACCTCTCGTCCTGCCGAACGGCCGCCGAGAAAGTCGAGGGCGGCTGGAAGATCACCGGACAGAAGGTCTGGACCACCTGGGGCCACCGCGCGCACTACGCCATCACCTTCTGCCGCACCAGCCCGCAGGAGAAGGACCGCCACGCCGGCTTCAGCCAGTTCATCGTCGACCTGAAGGCGCCGGGCGTGACCATCCGGCCCATCGTCAACCTGGCCGGCGAGCATCATTTCAACGAAATCTACTTCGACGCCGTGTTCGTGCCCGACAGCCGCGTGCTCGGCCGCATCGGCGACGGCTGGAAGCAGCTGATGGGCGAACTCGCGCTGGAGCGCAGCGGTCCGGAGCGCTTCCTCAGCCCCTATCCGCTGCTCGATGCCTTCGCCCGCAGCGCCCGCGCGTCCAGCGACCGCGAGCTCGGCACCCTGGTGGCGGAAGTCTTCACCCTGCGCCAGATGTCGCGTTCCGTGGCCGGCCAGCTCATGACCGGGCGCCTGCCCAACGTCGAGGCCGCGCTGGTCAAGGACGTGGGCAACAGCTACGAGCAGCGCATGCAGGACATCGTGCGCGACGCGCAGGAATCCGCCGAGGGCCTCCAGGCCGGCGACGAGCTGCAGCGCCATTTCGAGTGCGTGGTCATGCGCTCGCCTTCCTTCACGCTGCGCGGCGGCACCAGCGAAATCCTGCGCGGCGTGGTGGCCCGGGCGGTGGGCCTGCGATGAGCGACGACCTGAAAGACCTGCTGCGCGACGAAGCCGGCCGCATGCTCGCCGACCTGTGCACGCCCGAGGCGGTGAATGCCGCCGGCCACGGCGGCATCGCCCGCGCACTCTGGGACGCGGTGGAGGCCAGCGGCCTGCATCGCAGCTGCGTGGGAGAGGAGGCCGGCGGCGCTGGGCTGACGCTGGGTGATGCCCTGCCGATGCTGCGGCGCTTCGCCAATTTCGCCGCACCGGTGCCGATGGCCGACGCGCTGCTGTCCGCCGGGCTGCTGGATCGCGCCGGCATCGAGGCCCCGGAAGGGCTCATCGCGCTGGCGCACGGTCCGCTGACGATCGATGCAGCCGCCAGCGGAACCACCAAGGTGCCCTACGGACGGCACGCCGGGTTCGTGGTCGCCTGGCAGCCGCAGGGCGATGCCCTGCGCGTGGCCCTGCTGGAGACGACCGGCGCGCGGTTCGAGCCGGGCGAGAACCTGGCCGGAGAACCCATCGACACGCTGGACGCGAGCAGCGCCACCTTCCGCGCCATCGGCTCTGCCGACCTGTCCGCCGACGACCTGCTGGCCTGGGGCGCCCTGCTGCGCTCGGCCCTGCTCGTGGGACTGGCCGAGCGGGCGCTGGAACTGGCGGTGGAACACGCCAACACCCGCGTGCAGTTCGGCCGCACCCTGAGCGTGTTCCAGGCGCTGCAGCACAGCCTGGTGGTCGCGTTCGGCGAATGTGCTGCCGCCGCCGCCGCGATGGAATCGGCCGGCGCGCTCAGCCCGCAGCGGCCGCATGCGCTGGCGGTGCCTGCCGCCAAGATCCGCGCCGGCAAGGCCGCGACGCTGATCGCGCGCACCACCCACCAGGTGCTGGGTGCGATGGGCTACACCCACGAGCACGCGCTGCACCAGTACACGCGGCGCATCTGGTCGTGGCGCGACGAGTTCGGCACCGAGGCCGAGTGGGCGCGCAAACTGGGCGCCGAAGCGCGCCTGCAAGCCCGGTCCGGCCAGACGGCCGCGCTGTGGGACTGGATTACCGCTAGAGGAGACGCCTGACATGACGGTGCTGTTCGAGATTCGCGGAGCGGTGGGCCTGATTTCCCTCAACCGCCCGGACAAGATGAACGCCTTCAACAAGCCGCTGCTGGCGGACTGGCTCGAAGCCCTTCGGCAGTGCGAGACCAACCCGGCGATCCGCGCGGTGGTGATCACCGGCGTGGGCAAGGCCTTCTGCAGCGGCGGCGACATCGATAGATGGCCGCGCGCCTCGATGCGCCCGCCGAGGACCAGAAGGCCTACCTCTGGGACAACGTCTACCCGGTGGCGCGCGCCATCCGAGACCTGCCCAAGCCGGTCATCGCCGCCATCAACGGCGCCGCCACCGGCGCCGGCATGGACATGGCACTGTGGTGCGACCTGCGCTTTGCCGGCGAGAGCGCCAAGCTTGCCGAGACCTACGTCAAGGTCGGCCTGGTGCCCGGCGACGGCGGCGCCTGGCTGCTGCCCAAGCTGGTGGGCATGGGCAAGGCGCTGGAACTGCTGTGGACCGGCACGGCGCTCACCGCGCAGCAGGCGCTGGAACTGGGCATCGTCAACAAGGTGGTGCCGGATGCCGAACTGGTCGAGACCACGGTGGCCTACGCCGCCCGGCTGGCCACCGGCCCGATCAAGGCCATGGGCCTGATCAAGCGCGCCGCCTACCAGGGCGTGACCCTGGACTACCGCACGCACCTGGACATGATCTCCTCGCACTTCGGCACCGTGGCGCAGAGCCCCGAGCACCGCGAGGGCGTGCAGGCCTTCCTGGAAAAACGCGCGCCCAAGTTCTGAGGCGCCGGAACCGAACATGAACAAGACCGGACCGCTGGCGGGCATCCGCATCGTGGAAATGGCCGGCATCGGCCCGACGCCGATGACGGCCATGCTGCTCGCCGACCTCGGCGCGACCGTGGTGCGCATCGACCGGCTGGAGCCCGCAGCCGACCTCGGCATCCAGAAGCCGGCGCACCTGGACCTGACCAACCGCGGCCGGCAGTCGATCGCCGTCGACCTCAAGAAGCCCGAGGGCATCGCGCTGGTGCTCGACCTGGTGGCGAAGGCCGACGGCCTGATCGAGGGCTTCCGCCCCGGCACCATGGAACGCCTCGGCCTGGGGCCGGAGGTCTGCCTCGCGCGCAATCCGAAGCTTGTGTACGGCCGCATGACCGGCTGGGGCCAGACCGGCCCGCTCGCCTCGCGCGCCGGGCACGACATCAACTACATCGCGCTGACCGGCGCGCTCGACCTGGTCGGCCGCGCCGACGGCCCGCCGACGCCGCCGCTGAACCTGGTCGGCGATTTCGGCGGCGGGTCCATGTACCTCGCCGTCGGCATGCTCAGCGCCATGCTGGAGGCGCGCACCTCCGGCCAAGGGCAGGTGGTGGACGCGGCGATGGTGGAAGGCGCCGCCTCGCTGATGACTTTCTTCTACGGGCTGGCCGCCGCCGGCCTGCACAACCAGCCGCGCGGGCACAACCTGCTCGACAGCGGCGCGCCGCAGTACGACACCTACCGCTGCGCCGATGGCCGCTACCTTGCCGTGGGTGCCATCGAGCTGAAATTCCGCGCCGAGTTCTACAAGCGCGTCGGCATCGACCCCAAGACGCTGCCGGACGCAACCAACAAGGACAACTGGCCCAAGCTCAAGCAGATCATCGCCGAGCGCCTGCTGACGCGCACGCGCGACGAGTGGACCGCGCTGCTGCAGGACAGCGACGCCTGCTGCGCGCCGGTGCTGAGCCTGGAGGAAGCCCCGCAGCACCCGCACAACCGTGCCCGCGGCAGCTTCGTCGAGATCGGCGGCGTGGTGCAGCCGGGCCCGGCGCCGCGCTTCAGCCGCACCCAGCCGGGCCTGCCCACGGTGCCGGAAGCCCCTGGGCAGAGTACCGACCAGGCTCTGCGCGAGTGGGGCCTGGCCGCGGCCGAGATCGAACGCCTGCACCAGGCCAGCGTGATCGGGCAGGCCGCGAGCTGAGCCCATGAACGCCGCGCCGTGGGCCTCGGCGGGACTGCGGTTGCGCGGCCTGGCCGGCATCGCCCTGCTGCTGGCTGCGGTCGCGGCGCAGGCCGACGTCCCGCGCCTGAAACCCCTGGCGCCGGACGCCGTGGTGCTCGCCTTCGGCGACAGCCTGACCTACGGCATCGGCAGTCCGGAGATGGACTACCCGCGCATGGTGGAGACGCGCATCGGCCGGCGCGTGATCAACAGCGGGGACAACGGCGAGACCGCCGGCCACGGCAGCCGGCGCCTGCCCGCCGTGCTCGCCCAGTTCAAGCCGGCACTGATGATCCTGTGCCTGGGGCTCAACGACTTCCTGCTCGGCGTGCCGCGCGAGCAGACGCGCAAGGACCTCGCCACCATGATCGAGGCGGCCCAGGCGCAAGGCACGGACGTGGTGCTCATCACCGTGCCCCTGCTGCGCCCCTCCATCGTGCCCGACCCCATGTACGCCGAGCTGGGCGCGCAGTACGGCGTGGTGGTGGAGGACTCGGTGCTGGCCGAGGTCATGCGCGATTCGCTGAAGAAGGCCGACCTGGTGCACCCCAACCGCGACGGCTACCGCCACATGGCCGAAGGCATCGTGCGCCTGCTGCGCCAACGCGGCGCCATCTGAGGGCTCGCGACAGGGCGGTTCCGCGGGCCCTTGCCACGGATCGATATCTAACTAACAATTGTTTAATACGACGGCCGTGACGGACCACGTCCGAGCCGCGCATCCCGCCCCGCGGGGTGGCGGACGACCCCCAGGAATAACGACCAGAGGCTTTATCCCGCATGATCCTGAACGAAGAACAGCGCGCCCTGCGCGACACCGCCCGCCGCTTCGCCCGGGAGCGTCTGCTGCCGGACTACCAGAAGCGCGAACAGGGTTCGACCATCGACCGCGCGCTGGTCCGCGAGCTGGGCGAGCTGGGGCTGATCGCGCCCGACCTGCCCGAAAAGTACGGCTCGCTCGGCGTCGACGGCACCACCGCCGGCCTGCTGCTGGAGGAGATCGCCTATGGCGACATCAACATCAGCTACATCCCGCTGATGGCCTCGCTCACCGGCAAGATCATCGCCAAGCACGCCAAGCCCTCGCTCGCCGAGTACTGGCTCACGCGCATGATCAGCGGCGAGAAGGTGGTGGCGCTGGGCCTGAGCGAGCCGCGCGGCGGCTCCGACGCCGCCAACCTGATGCTCAAGGCCACGCGCGACGGCAACGAGTACGTGCTCAACGGCGAGAAGACCTCCATCACCTTCGCCGACCAGGCCGACGGCATCACGCTGTTCGCGCGCACCGGCACGCCGGAGTCCGGCGCGCGCGGCATCAGCGCCTTCATCGTGCCGCTGGACCTGCCCGGCATCCAGCGCACGCATTTCAACGACCTGGGCAGCAAGATCATCGGACGCGGCTCGATCTTCTTCGACAACGTGCGCATCCCGGCCGACCACCTGCTGGGCGACGAGAACAAGGGCTTCGTGCAGGTGATGCAGGGCTTCGACTACAGCCGCGTGCTGATCGCGCTGCAGTGCATCGCCGCCGCGCAGGCCTCGCTGGACGAGGCCTGGGAGTATTCCAAGGAACGCATCGCCTTCGGCGCGCCGCTGGTGCAGTACCAGGGCGTGAGCTTCCCGCTGGCCGAGTACGACACCTTGATCGCGGCTACGCGCCAGCTCTGCTACCACGCGCTGCAGCTGCGCGACGCCGGCGAGGCGCACACCGCCGAGGCGGCGATGGTGAAATGGCTGGGCCCGAAGACCGCCGTGGACACCATCCACCAGTGTCTGCTGACGTTCGGCCACTACGGGTGGTCCATGGACCTGCCGCACCAGCAGCGCCTGCGCGACGTCATGGGCCTGGAGATCGGCGACGGCACCGCCCAGGTCATGAAGCTGATCGTGGCGCGCGAGCGCGCCGGCCGCATCGCCGTGCAATACGCCAAGTAAGTTCACCGCAACCGCAGGAGCAATCCCATGAGCAGTCCCGTCAAGGCGCGCCTGGAAGGCCGCGTCGGCATCATCGAGCTGTCGCGTCCGGAAAAATTCAACTGTCTCTCGCAGGCCGTCTGGGAAGGCATCGGCCAGGCGCTGAGCGACTTCGAGAAGCCCGGTTCCGGCGGGCACATCGTGCTGATTCAGGCCGCCGGCAAGCACTTCTGCACCGGCGCCGACCTGGATGAAGTGCAGGCCCGGCGTGCCGACCGCGCCGAGCTGGCGGTCTTCATGGCGCGCGGCCACCGCATCCTGCGCCAGATGGAAGCAAGCCCGCTGCCGGTGATCGCGGCCTGCCAGGGCCTGTGCCTGGCAGGCGGCCTCGAGCTGATGCTGGGCTGCGACCTGGTGTTCGCCGCGCGCGGCGCCCGCTTCGGCGACCAGCACGCGCAGTTCGGCCTGGTGCCGGGCTGGGGCGGCAGCCAGCGCCTGACGCGGCTGGTCGGCCTGCGCCGGGCCATGGACCTCTACCTCAGCGCGCGCTGGATCGACGCCGACACCGCCATGTCCTGGGGCCTGGTCAGCGAGGTGGTGGAGCCGGAAAAGCTGCACGAGCACGCGCTGGCCTGGTGCGCCACCGCCGCCGAGCGCAGCTACACCGGCCTGTCCGCGATGAAGCGCCTGGCGCGCCAGGGCCTGGACGTGAGCCTGGACCAGGGCCTGACGATGGAAGAGAACCTCGCGGTGGACGCGCTGCTGGAGCCCGACGTCTCCGAGGGCCTGGCCGCCTTCCAGGCCCGGCGCAAGCCCGAATTCCGCAAGCCCTCCTGAGGGGCTGATGCTGTCGCGCCGCCCCGGCGCCCCGGCAACGGGCGGCCGGGGCGCTTCACCGAACCCGCCATCCGACACCCGCGCATGGGCATCCTGAGCTCGCGAGTTTCTCCCCGTACCGACGCCTTCCGTCTCAACCACGAGGCCTACACCGCCCGCATCGCCGACCTGCACGCGCGCCGTGCCGCGGCGCGCGCCGGTGGCCCGCCGCACATGCACGCCAAGCACCTGGCGCGCAACAAGGTGCTGCCGCGGCATCGCATCGAGCTGCTGATCGACCCGGGTTCGCCGTTCCTGGAACTGGGCGAGCTGGCGGGCGAGGGCAAGTACGAGGGCGTGTCGGCCGGCGCCAGCATCATCACCGGCGTCGGCATGGTCTCCGGGCGGCCGTGCATGATCATCGCCAACGACGCCACGGTGAAGGGCGGCACCTACTTCGGCATGACCTGCAAGAAGCACGTGCGCGCGCAGATCTTCGCCTGGCGCCACCGGCTGCCCTGCATCACGCTGGTGGACAGCGGCGGCGCCTTTCTGCCCGAGCAGGCGCACATCTTCCCGGACGATGGCCAATTCGGCTCGATCTTCTACAACCAGGTCGGCATGTCGGGCGAGGGCATTGCGCAGATCGCCGTGGTGATGGGGCCGTGCACCGCCGGCGGCGCCTACATCCCGGCGCTGTGCGACGAGGTGGTGATCGTGCGCGGGCAGGGCTACATGTACCTGGGCGGGCCGGAGCTGACCTTCGCCGCCACCGGCGAGCAGGTGGACAACGAGTCCCTGGGCGGCGCGGCCATGCACTGCGGCACCAGCGGCGTCACCGATCACATCGCCGAGGATGACCGCCACGCGCTGCTGATCACGCGCAACATCGTGCGCGAGCTGGGCCAGGCGCCGGTGTCGCGGCGCAAACAGGAGGCATCCAAGCCGCCGCGCTTCGACCCGGCGGAGATCTACGGCATCATCTCGCGCGATCCGAAATACCCCACCGACAACCGCGAGATCGTCGCGCGGCTGGTGGACGACAGCGACTTCCAGGAGTTCAAGCCCAACTATGGCGAGACGCTGCTGACCGGCTTCGCGCGCATCCACGGCTACGAGATCGGCATCCTGTGCAACAACGGCGTGCTGTTCCCGGAAAGCGCGATGAAGGGCACTCACTTCATCAGCCTGTGCTGCCAGCGCGACGTGCCGCTGCTGTTCATGAGCGACGTCACCGGCTTCATGGTCGGCGCCGCGGTGGAGCAGGCCGGCATCGCCAAGCACGGCGCCAAGATGATCACCGCCATGACCTCGGCCAAGGTGCCCAAGTACACGCTCAACATTGGCGCCGCCTACGGCGCGGGGTATCTGGCCATGTGCGGGCGGCCGTTCAAGCCCACCGCGATGTTCGCCTGGCCCAGCGGCCGCTCCGCGATCATGGGGCCGGAACAGGCGGCGATGGTGATGTCGCTGGTGCGCGAAACCAACCTCAAGGCCGAGGGCAAGATGTGGAGCGAGGAGGAAAAAGAGAAGTTCAAGGCGCCCGTGCGCAAGATCTACGAGGACTTCCAGGGCGCTTACAACTTCTCGTCCAACAACTGGATCGACGGCGTGATCGACCCGCTCGAAACCCGCGACACGCTGGCCCTGCTGCTGGAGCTCGCGGCGCGCGTGCCGGCGGTGAAGACCGACTTCGGCGTGTTCCGGTTCTGAGGCGATCATGACCATCAAGAAACTGCTGGTTGCCAACCGCGGCGAGATCGCCTGCCGCATCGCCCGCACCTGCCGCCGGCTCGGCATCGCGGTGGCCGGCGTGCATTCCGAGGCCGACGCCCGCGCGCGCCACGTGCGCGAGATCGGCGAGTCGATGCTGATCGGCGCCGCCGCGCCCGCGGCGAGCTACCTCAACATCGAGGCCATCGTCGCTGCCGCCCGGCGTGCCGGCGCGGACGCCATCCATCCCGGCTACGGCTTCGTCTCCGAGAACCCGTCCTTCGTGCGCGCGGTGGAGGCGGCGGGGCTGATCTTCGTCGGCCCGACGGCGGAGACCATGGAGCGCCTCGGCGGCAAGGCCTCGGCCAAGCGCGAGGCGGCGGCGCTGGGCATTCCCACCGTGCCGGGCGACACCACCGGGCTGTCCGACCCGGCGCGCGTGACCGAGGCGGTGCGCGCCTGCGGCCTGCCGGCGCTGCTCAAGGCGGTGGCCGGCGGCGGCGGCCGCGGCATGGCGCTGATCGAGACTTTCGACAACCTGCCCAACCGCATCGACAGCGCCATGCGCGAGGCGGCGCAGGCCTTCGGCAGCGGCGAGATGATCGTCGAGCGCTACCTGCCGCGGGTGCGGCACATCGAGGTGCAGGTGGCCGGCGACGGCCGCGGCAACGCCATCCACCTCTACGAGCGCGAGTGCTCGCTGCAGCGGCGCCACCAGAAGGTGATCGAGGAAGCGCCGTCCGCGGGCCTGCCGCCCGATCTGCGCGCGCGCCTGCTGGAGGACGCGCGCCGGCTGGCCGCGGCGCTCAACTACCGCGGCCTGGGCACGGTGGAGTTCATCGTCTCCGGCGGCGATTACTACTTCCTGGAAGTGAATCCGCGCCTGCAGGTGGAGCACCCGGTCACCGAGGAAGTCACCGGGCTGGACCTGGTGGAACTGCAACTGCGCATCGCCGCCACCGGCACGCTGGGGCTGGCGCAGGAGCAGGTGCGGCTGGCCGGCCACTCCTTCGAAGCGCGCGTCTACGCCGAGGACGCCGATGCCGGCTTCCTGCCCGGCGCCGGGAAACTCAGCTGGCTGAGCTTTCCGGCCGACCAGCTGCGCGTGGAAAGCGGCGTGGATGCCGGCGACGAGATCACGCCGTACTACGACCCGATGATCGCCAAGCTGGTCAGCACCGGCGCGGACCGCGCGCAGGCGCTGGACCGCATGGTGGCCGGGCTGGAAGCGACGCAGGTGGTGGGCCTGACCACCAACATCGCCTTCCTGCGCGAACTGCTGGCCTGGGACGAGACCCGAAGCGGCCAGATGCACACGCGCCTGATCGACGAGCGCTGGCAGCCGCAGGCGCGGGCCGTCGTGGTGCCGCCGGAACACGTCGCCGCCGCCGCGCTGTGGTGGATGGCGCGCGAACGCGCGCGCGTCGACTGGGGCGCGTGGACGCGGCCGGAGTTCACCGGCTGGCACACCGCGGCCGGGCCGAAGGAGCCCTCGGTGCAGCCCTCGGTGGTGCTGAGCGGCAGCGCCGCCTGGGGCGTGCACTTCGCCGCGCCCGATACGCAGGGCTTCACGCGGCTGCGGCTGGTCCGCGAGCAGGACCCGCCGGTTTCGCTGCGCGCCCGGCTGACGCCGCAGGCCGACGGCGCGCTGCTGTTCGAGAGCGCCGACACCGGCCTGGGCCTGCGCGTGTTCGCCGACGGCGAAACCCTGGAAGTGCATAGCGCGCTCGGCACCCACAAGCTGGTGGCGGCGCTGCCGCTGGCCGCCGCTGCGGCCCAGGGCGTGGCCGGCGGCGAGCTGAAGGCGCCGATGATGGGCAAGGTGGTGGCCGTGCTCGCGGCCGAGGGCGACAATGTGAGCGCGGGCCAGACCGTGATCGTGCTCGAATCGATGAAGATGGAATTGCAGGTCACGGCCGAGCGCGACGGCACCGTGCGCGGGCTGCGCTGCGCGGTCGGCGACATGGTCGGGCGCGGCGACGTGCTCGGCGAAGTGGCCGCGTGAGGCGGCGTGGGTAGGCAGGCAACCGGAGCAGGGCGATGAGCGATTTTCCCAAGGCGGTCGAATTCCACGAAGAAGGCGTGCGCGAGGGCTTCCAGATGGAGCCCGTCACCTATCCGCGCGAGCAGCGGGTGGCGCTGCTCAACGCCCTGTCGGGGACCGGGCTGCGGCAGATCCAGGTCGGCTCGCTGGTGAACGCGCGCAAGGTGCCGCAGATGGCGGACACGCTGGAGCTGTTCGCCGAGATCGACAAGAACCCGGCGGTGCGCTACACGCTGCTGTGGCTCAACGAGTCCGGCTACCAGAAGGCGCGCGAGGTGAAGGGCGCGTTCAACCACGCGCCGCTGCTGTACTACCTCACCGATGCCTTCGCGATGCGCAACAACAACCGCACCGCGCTGGACATGCGCGCCGAGCAGGAGGTGTGGCTGGACCGCTACCTGGCCGACGGCGCGGTGCCGCAGAAGATCTACGTGATGACCGCCTGGGGCTGCAACCTGGGCGGCCCGGTGTCGCAGGAGATGGTGCTGGATGCCTTCCGCCACGCCATCGGCCTGTTCCGTGCGCGCCAGTTGCCGATTCCGCCGCTGTACCTGGCCGACACTATGGGCTGGGCCAACCCGGAGGAAGTACGGCGCCGCGTGGGCGCGGTGCGCGAGCTGGCGCCGGAAGCCAAGATCGGCCTGCACCTGCACGACACGCGCGGCATGGGCGGCGCCAACGTGTACGCCGCGCTGTCGATGGGCGTGACCCTGTTCGATGGCTCCGTCGCCGGCCTCGGCGGCTGCCCGTTCGCCGGCCACAAGGCGCGCCAGAGCTCGGGCAACGTGTGCACCGAGGACATGGTGTTCATGTGCCAGGAAATGGGCATCGACACCGGTATTGACCTGGAAAAGCTCATCGAAGCCTCGCGCATGGCCGAGGAGATCATCGGCCGCCCGCTGATGGGCCGCGTGATGCACAGCGGCTCGCTGAAGGCGTTCCGCGAGGGCAAAAAGGCGCAGGAAGTCTGTGTTTCCGTGCCCTGACCGATAAAATGTCCGGGTCGGCCGGGGCCGCCCCGGCAGGGTTCATCCATAACGAGATTTGGGGAGTTTGCGCATGTCCTACCGTTCCGTCTTCGCGCCTGACCTGTTCAAGAACCAGACGCTGATAGTCACTGGCGGCGGCAGCGGCATCGGCCGCTGCACCGCGCACGAACTGGCCAGTCTCGGCGCCAACGTCGTCATCGTCGGCCGCAGCGAGGACAAGCTGAAGAACGTGCAGGCCGAGATCCAGGGCTTCGGCGGCACCGCCAGCTACCAGGTCTGCGACATCCGCGACGAGGCGGGCGTGAAGCAAATGATCGCCGCCATCATCCGCGACCACGGCGGCATCCACGGGCTGGTCAACAACGCAGGCGGGCAGTACCCGTCCAAGATCAAGAACCTGTCGCTCAAGGGCTGGGAGGCGGTGATCCGCAACAACCTCACCGGCGGCTTCATCATGGCGCGCGAGGCCTACAACCAGTGGATGGAGGCCAACGGCGGCGCCATCGTCAACATCATCGCCGACATCTGGGGCGGCATGCCCAAGATGGCCCACACCGGCGCGGCGCGCGCCGGCATGATGAATTTCACCGAGACCTGCGCCTGTGAGTGGGGCGGGGCGGGCGTGCGCGTCAACGCCGTGGCGCCGGGCTGGATCGCCTCCAGCGGCTTCGACACCTACGACCCGGCCATGCAGGCCGAGCTGCGCACCTTCGCCACCAAGGTGCCACTGGGGCGGCACGGCAACGAGGCGGAAGTCTCCGCCGCCATCACCTTCCTGCTCTCGCCGGCGGCGTCGTTCATCACCGGCTCGTGCATCCGCATCGACGGCGGCGTGCCCAACAACCGCTACACCTGGGGCGAGGCCTTCGACAACCGCTCCAAGCCCTTCGACGGCTTCCCGCTGGCCATCACGCCCAAGTGCCTCCTCTGAGGCACATTCGTCTGACGATCCAATTACCTGGCGCAACAAAAAATTTGCGCGAACTTTCCCGTTGTTCGGTACGATTCGCGGGTCTGAAAGGTGGCGCTGACCCTATATTGGCGCAAGAGCCATTCCCAGTTTCCGTTCTCCTTCAACCCCCTCTGGAGTCACCCATGACTTTCCCACTGTCCGCATCCTCCTGGACCCGATCGCTTCGCCCGTTCTGCGCCTCGGTCGTCTTCGCCGCCGCCCTTGGACTCTCCGCCTGCGGCGGCGGTAGCAGCGGTGGAAGCGAGGTCGGCGCTCCGGAAGTCACTCCCACCCCCAAGACCCGTGCGGAACTTGGCTGCCAAGGCGTCGATGGGCAGCTGGACAACCTCCAGGCCACGCTTGCGGACCGGCTGGAAACCGGCCTCGATGGGCAGACCCTGGTGCTGGTCAGCGGGGAAGAACTCACGGCCCTCATCAACGATGTGCTGGATCTGCTCGACGCGACGGCGGAAACGCTCTCGCTCGCCGCGGCCGTCGGCTCCAGCAACGATCCGGGCATGCTGACGCCGGTCGTGAACCAGCTGCTGTGCGTGACCGGCGCGGTGGGCGAAGTCCTGGTGTCCGTCACCAGCTCTGCCACGACGCCGCTTGCCGACAAGATGCCGCTGATCACCCGCCTCACCGAGATCGTTGCACTCCAGGACGGGCTGCTTGAGCTGCTGGCGGGCTTCAACAAGACCGGCACGATCGCCTTCGTTGCTGCCCTGCTGAAGGACACCACCTTGAGCATCGCGGAAATCGTCGAGCAGGCCCTCGGTGTGGCCAGCGTCGGTGATGGGGTGGTCGTATCGGGCGTTCTGCACCCGGTGACCCAGCTGCTCCACGACCTCAGCGCTTCGTTCCGTGAACTCGAACTGGGCAACGAAAACCGTTTCGCCACCAAGCTGGTGAACTCCGTCACCGACCTTGTCGAGGGACTCGCTGACAACCTCGGCCCTCTCGGCGTGGTGCTGACGACGGTTCTCGAGAATCTCGAAGTCACGCTCACCGCCGTCAAGGAACTGATTGCCGGGCTGGTGGACGTGCTGATCTGATCGGCTAGCGGGCTTCAATTCCGTTCCTGAAGAGCTGTGCAAGGAACCCCCGGTGAAAGCCGGGGTTTCTGCTTTTCCGAGCCTGAAATTTGCGGGGCGCGGCAAGGCCGCTATCCGCGTCCTGACTACCAGCATTGCGACGGCAATCTTGCTCATGCGATGTGAGCAATCGAGTGCTGCGCCCAGAATTTGTGCGCCAATCTGGTGCATAGGGTCGGGAACGGCGCTTGCTAGCGCGCATGCACCTACGTGCCACATGGAGCTTTCCCTTGTTTCCAGCGATCGTTCACTCAGCCTCGCACCGCGCCCACGCCTCTGCGTTTCGTGCAAATCGAATCCAGGCGGGTGCATTTCGCCGCGACCCCCTTGTTGCCGCGATACACGCCCAGCGGCGTGCGGCCTCGCGTTCGCTGATTCGCCCCTGGGGTGTGCCCTCCCTGCTGCTGGGCGCCCTGGCCTTGACGCCGGCGGTTCCGGCCCATG
>JBQTJW010000049.1:0-31354 GCA_052386745.1 Panacagrimonas sp.
CGGCTTTCTTGATCTGCTTGGCGTAGCGCTTGATTCCGACCAAGGTGGTCGGCTTAACAGACACAGACATAACGTCCTCCTTCGAGCCGAGGCTGAACGTCACTCGCCAACCGTTCCCTTGACCCGAATGAGCACGTCAGGGAGTAAGTGTTACAAGGGCAGCGCTGTCAACAGCTTCGCAACGGCGAGTGGCAGGCCCCTGCCGAGGGCCACACGAAAAATATACACGAAGGCTCGGGGGACAGCGCCTGGAAATAGCCAGCAATCGGTTATCTATCGGTTACTTCAATCAAAGCTGCGCGGACGGCTTGCGCGTCATGAAGCGCGTTGTGCCTCACCGACGACGCCGGGAAGTCATCACCTAGGGCGCGATTGACCTGCGCCATGTCTTCCAACAGCAACCACTGGTGCTCACTGCCACTAATGGCCTCGACCAAGTAGGCATCACCAAGCCAGTCGACGGCCAGCAACGGTGGCTTTCCAGAGGCGGCCGCACGGCGGCGAAGAAAGTGGACCCACGAGACGACCAAGTCTCCATCCGTGCGCGCCTCGATATTTGCTGCAGCAGCGGGCAGGGCCGGCAGGACCTCATTGATGACGAAGGGCGTACAGAGCGACCTCAGCTGCCGATCAACGCTCCGAACCCCGTAGAACGACGCGGGCAGTAGACGATCATCGAGCGCCGACACGCCAATCGACAGGACCCGGGCCTGCTCGGCCCAGTTCCAGACGGCTTCCTTCGGATGCGGCAGGCGCGTGAACTCGGTATCCAGGCACAGGATGTCGAAGCGCCCGGACAGTCCCGGTTCCAGCCTGCGGAAATCGATCCGCCCTATTGGCGTCACCGATCGAAGTCCATGCCGCGCGAGGGCTCGCGTTTCGGGCCGGCGCGTTCACGAGCAACATCTCGGGCTGCGCCCTCGGCCCTCTGCGCGTCGGTTAATCGCTCGGCACGCCGGTCGATCAGTCGCTGCTCGTCCTGGCTGAGCTTCTGCCAAAGTGGGTCGCCATCGCGCAGACCGGGGCGCTGCAGTGCGCGCGCCATCACGGCTTCGTCGAGGCCCTGGCGTGCCACTTCGTGGCCGCTGCGTGTGCGAAGTACCTGCTCCGCCATGGTGAGCATCTTCTCGGTTTCGACACGCGCTGGTGCTTGAGCGGTGTAATCCTTCTGCGCTTGGCTCAAGACTCCCAGCTCTGTCGTGCGCGCCTGCTCCAGCGCCTTGGAATCCTCCTTCCGCTGACGTTCGAGGGTCCAGGCTTCCTTCTCCAGGTCCGCCAGCGCACCACTACGCCAGGCATGCAGCGAGTGAAGCGCTGACTTGAGCAGGTTGTCCTTCGAGAACTCGGCCCGCTCGGCGGTAAGCCGCTTGAGCTCTGCCGCGGCCGACTCGATCCGGAACTCCAGCTGGTTGCGTGCGGCGCGCGCCTCCCGCACCGCCGGGTACTGCTCCGCAGCGAGCATTTCGGGCCGATCTCTCAGCTGTCGGATGTGCGCCGACAGGTCGGACACTTTGGCGCTCCAGAGGCGAGCCAGATCCGTTTCGCGCGCGGACTCCTGAGCCAATACGGCAGGCTTGGCTGTCTGCTGGGGAGCAAGCCTTCGCTCGCGCTGTTCGGCCATCGTCTCCCGAGTACCAGGCTCGGCCGACCTCTCAAACTTGAGCTCGGCGAAGTCGGCCGCGAAGGACTTCACGCCGACCCGCGACAGGCGATCCACCAGGTTCTCGTAGCCGTGCGGGAAATGCTCGCGGCTGTAGGCCAGCTGCACCGAATCGCGGTGCCGGGTCAGGCCCACGTAGGTGAGCTGGGCATCGAGCGTGTCGGTGGCCAGCAGATAGGCTTTGTCGACGGTCACGCCCTGCGACTTGTGCACCGTTACCGCATAGCCGTGGTCGATCTGGCCGTATTGCGCGGCATCGACTTGGATGCGCTCGCCAGCATCAAGCCGGACCGACAGCTGACTCCCCCGCAGGCCTTCCAGGGTACCGGTCGTGCCGTTCTTTACGCCGAGCTGGGTATCGTTGCGAAGGAAAATCATCCGGTCGCCGACGGCCAGCTCGAGCCGCCCAGAAGCCCCTTCGACGACCTGTTCCTGGCCCAGCTCGCCGGCAGCGCGACGGATCTCGCGCACCGCCTGGTTCAGTGCCTGGCGCTCGCGGTTGGTATGCGCCAGGAGGATCTGTGTGCCCTCGGGCCGGACCTTCCGGTCCGTCGCCCACTGCACCAACAGACCGACCCGGGCCTCGGCCTGGCTGCCGTATTCAGTGACGGCTCCACGCTCGCGATAGGCCTGAAGGCCCACACCGATCCGGTGCTCGGAGAGCGCCGCCGAAGCCTCCCGCTGCCAGTCCTCGCGCTGGCGGACTATCTCCGTCAGCGAGGCCCGGACGCCCGCATCGGACGCCCGCTGGCTCACTGCCCGGAAGGCATCGCCAGCCGCCACGGCACTCAGCTGGTAGCTGTCGCCGACCAGGCGCACCGTCGCCTTGGCCTGGTCGACGTGCTTCAGCAGTTGCCCGAGCTGGGCCGAGCCGACGAGGCCGGCCTCGTCGATGACGACCACGGTCTTGGCGTCGAGCACGGTGTCGCCGCGCTCGATCCGGTACAGCAGGCTGTGCAGGGTCGAGCTGCGAATGCCGCTGTCGCGCTCCAGATCCTCGGCCGTCTTGCCCTGCAAGGCGGCCCCAACCACGGTCAACCCAGAGCGCTCGTAAGCCTCCCGAACGGCCGACAAAACGAAACTCTTGCCGGTGCCCGCAGCGCCGTTGGCAGCCGCCAGCTGGGTCGGTCCGGTGAGCACCTCGAAGGCCTTGGCCTGGCCCGGGTTGAAGCCTCGACCGGCCGCCACGCCGTCCCGGACATCTGTGCGGACGGTCTTCGTCGGGACCGCCTTTGCGAGCCGGTCAGCGGTCGCAACCAGCGCCTTCTCGGCCTCGAACAGGGTGCGCGAGGTGAAGAACTCAGGCTCGCCCTTCCCCTTCGTCAGACCCACCAGCTCAGGGGAATTCAGGACCTTCAACTTGAGGGTCTGGAACTGCTCGGCCGAGTCGGAATTGCGGAAAATCAGGTTGTCGAGTTCGCGCCTGGAGAACACCGACTGGTGTGTCGTCAGCGCCTCGATCGCCTTCTCCGGAGCCGCTGCGAGACGCTCACCATTCCGCGCCGCGCGCTCCCGATTTTCGGCCGTAACAGCTGCCAGAACTTGGCGCTGCTCGCCGTGTTTGGCGATACCGAGCTTGCGCGACGGCTCAAGGTCGATGCCCGTATCCCGATAGCTGCGATGGTCGATCCGGGACTCGTGCCCTGCCCGTTCCAGGGCCTCGTTCGCCGTCCGCGCCCACTCCTCGCGGACCGACCAGACGAACCCCTGCGAGCTGAAATAGCGGTCCTTGCCTGCCCCGCCCAGCCCTGGATTCTTCGGGTTCCAGCGCCGGAAGTATTCGTCCGGATCGCGCTCGATCCCGTCGATCCGGCGCTCGCTGAACATCAGGTGGAAGTGCGGTTGGGCCTCCTGGTCGGAGGCTTGCGGCGCGTGGATCGCCCACGTGTAGGCGTGCCGCTGGCCGAGGGTGTTCTCGGCGAATTCGCGGACCAGCGCGATCTGCTGTTCGCGGGTCAGCTCACGCGGCAGCGCGACTTCCAGCTCGCTGTAGACCCGGCCGTTGGCGCGCTCGTGCGCGTCAGCGGCGGCCCAGAAAATCTTCGGATCGTGCTCGGCCCAGGCGGGCATGTTGCCGCTCTCGCTGGCCACGAAATCCTCTCGGTCGGCGTACTCGCCTTCCCGAAGAATGTATTCGGCATGCGGCCCGCCCTTGCCGGGGGAGCCGGTCTTCACGGAGAGGTGGTAAACCGCCATCGAGCGTGGTCCGAGGTGCGCGCAGCTGTTTCTCCGGGTAGCATACCCGAGAAACGCGGAAGCGCGCATTGCTAGCTATCGCTGCAAATGATACGGCGTGCGGGTCGCTCCGCTCCCCCACTACGACCGGGATTCCGATGGACACGAACGATGCCTGGCACCGCTCTCGAATCGCCTACCTTCGGGGCTTGCGGCGTCCGTCAAAAGATCAACGTCTGCTGCTGGATCTGATCGATCTCAACAGCGGGACTTCCGAGGACAAGGAGAAGATCGACGCGCTGTGGCGGGTGGAACGTGCGGCCGCCAGGCTCGACGACGCGAGAGCAAAAAGCAGGCAGCTGGTCTACGGCGAGAAGGTCTCGGCGCGTAAAGCTCGTACACACAAACTGGTCCAGCTCGGGCTACTGGTCCACAAAGCTGACATGCACCTGGACCATGGACTGGCGTTGGGCGCGTTGCTCGACTGCGCCGAGCGCTTACGCAAGCCGGGAGGCCAAGATTTGGCGGACCGCTGGAAGTCCGTCGGCGACAAAGCCATCACCGAGTGGGAGCAAAACGTCCGGCAAAGTGTGCTGAAGCCGATCGTCTCGTCACTCCGCAGCTGATCGGACATGCACCCGATCCGATCGCAGCTGCAGCCCATCGTCGAACAAAGGATCGGCCGGAATCTTCTCCGATGCCAGCTCATCGAACTGCGTCTGAAAACGCTGCTGCCGCTCCGGAGAATCGAACTCAGCAATGACGGGATTGCCGACCTCAAAGCCCGGTCGGAGAAGCTGCAGACGCGAACGCTCGGCCAGCTCGTCGTGGATTATCACTGACTCAAACACGACAATGCTCATGCCGGTGTCACTTCTGCACGGTCGAGGGATACCCGGCGCTCGCGGTCGCGGCCGTCAGGTCGGCCGACTTTGTCTTGTCTGGATCGTAGGTGACGCGCGCCGTCTTCTTCGCAAAGTCGATGCTGACATCGTTTACGCCAGAAACGCTTTGTAGCGACTTCTTCACGGTGATCGGGCACACCGGGCAGGTCATGTTCTGGACATCGAGCGTGACGGTTTGTGGGACCGTCGCAAAGGCGGCCAGCGGCAGCGCCGCGAGCGCGATCAGCGTCAGGAAAGATTTGCGCATGGGAATCTCCGTTTCAGTAGAACAGCGGGGCCAGCAATGGCACGGCGAGCAGACCGAGCAGTAAGACGCCGACGATCCAGAAGATCAGGCGCTGACGCTTGACGGTGTTTGGATCAGCGCACGGCGTGCCGGGCACGCATACCTGTGGCACGAGGTAGAGCTGACGGAATGCGAGGCCGAGAAACACGAGCGTCAGGCCGATGAAGATCGGTCGATACGGCTCCATCGCCGTCAGATTGCCGATCCACGATCCGCTGATGCCGAGAGTCAATAGAACCAGCGGGCCGACACAGCACACCGATGCGCCGATGGCGGCGGCGACGCTGGCGAGCAGCGAGGATTTCCCAGTGAGTTGCATCACGCCGCGTCCTTGATTCGGTTATCGAGGTGCTACTCTAAACTCCGTACTAAGGTACGGAGTCAAGGAGTACGCGATGGCAACGGGACTGACGATTGGCAAACTCGCGGAAGCCGCCGGGGTAAATATCGAGACGGTCCGGTATTACCAGCGGCTGGGGCTACTCGACGAACCGACGAAGCCGTCTGACGGGTATCGACGGTATACCCATCAGCAAGCCAAGCAGCTTCGCTTCATCAAGCGGGCTCAGGGCCTTGGCTTCACGCTGTCCGAGGTGGGTGGCCTACTCAGACTGGAGACCGCCTGCATATGCGCCGACACACGGGAACTAGCCGCACGGAAACTGGCACTCATCGAACAGCGAATGGCTGATCTCGCGGCGATGCAGGAAGCGCTGACGGGCCTGATCCTGCAGTGCGATGCCGGTGATGGCGGGAATGCCTGCCCTATCATTAAGGTACTCGCAGCTTGAGTGTTTGCTTGTCACGTCACCGCTTGGGCACATCGCCGCCGCGCTCCCGCTCCCTGGCGCTGCTGCGCAGCGACGTGGCGTCAGTGCGCAACTCGGCTGGCGTCTCGCGCGCCAGCTTGTATGGCGCAGCTGCGCAGGTGATCGCCATTTTGTACGTGGACGAACAGCAGCGATGGCAAGCACAACAGCGAGCGCGATCTTTCTCGGCGAGGGCGATGATCGGTGACGACTGTGATCCTGGAATCGGTGTTGACCTGTCCTCATTGCGCGACCTCGCGACGAGAGACGATGCCAACAGACGCCTGCCAGTTCTTCTACGAATGCACGAACTGCAAGACAGTCCTTCGCCCTAAAGCTGGTGATTGCTGCGTCTTCTGTTCATACGGTTCCGTGAAGTGCCCGCCGATTCAAAATCAGCGATCTTGCTGCGGATAATTCCGGAATTCGATGCTGAGCGTGAGTCCGCCAGGAATATCTAGGCAACGGTGGCCGCAGGCCGGTCATCAAAGTCCCCATGAATAGCCGAACTCAAGTTCCATCATCCGCGCCCGCACCGCTATTCGCTGCGCCGGGTCGAGCGGGTTCTGCCCAACGACGGCATTCTGCGGCGCGTACATAAACGACACGTTCCAAGCTCGGTTGTGCTCCAGCTTCTGGGTGAGCCCGGCCGTGATGTGATGCCGCACGACCGAAGGCCCGAGGACGTTGAGGAAGACCTGCGAATCGGGAATCTGCTGGGTTCCGTAGCTGTAGCCGAAGCGCCAGGTCCGATCGCCATCGTCACGGATTGCGACGCCCAGCTTGTAGATCGTCATGTCGCGCCAGCCGAAGCCTGCACCGTTCGAGTCGCCGAGGCGGGCCTGCGTGAGATTGGGCAGCAGCGGGTTGCCGACCGCATTCACCTCGCTGAACAGAATCCGCTGCACGTCGAAGGCCAGCGTCGTCCGCGAGATCGGCGTCGCCGCCAGCCCGATCGTGAAGTTCGACGGAATATCGAGGCGGCCACGCTCTGCGAAGAGACCGGCGTAGCGCGTGAGCCTGGACATGTAGATCCTGCTCTGCCACGACGCACCCAGCTTCAAGCCCGGCAGCACCGTGCCCTGCACACCGATCCGCGCGCCGCCACCGAACGCGAGATCGTGGCCCTTGTTGCTCAGATGCTCGGGATCGGCCGAATAGGCGGCGAAGCTCGACAGTCCCTTCGCAGCGAAGCGCTCACCGGCGAAGATCGGCGAGATGCCCCAGGAAGCCTCGTCGCCGAGCTTGCGTGCGTAGGTCGCGACCACGAACAACTGAGAGAGATCAATGCCAGCATCACCGGCCCCGAACACTCCTGATGCCGTTGCCCGCTGGCCGGGCGGCACCGTTCCGGTGGGTACGCCGAAGGTTGCGCTGCCGTCCTTGTAGTCCGTGTTGAGACCGCCGCTGCCGAAGACCGCGAGGCCCCACGCGGAGCGGTCCGAGATCGGCCGCACCAGGCCGAAACTCGGCACCGGGAACAGCTCGCGACGGCTCTTGCGGGTTTCCGGATCGATCCCGAACGTGCACTGCGTCGCGCTGGCGCAGGCCCCGGTCGGTGTGCCGGTGGCCGTGTAGCCACGGACCGGATTGAACAGCGAGAGCGCAACATCGTTGCGCGAGTCGAGCCAGGCGATTCCCGCAGGATTGGTTGCGGGCGTCAGGCCGTCCAAGGCCAATGCGACACCGGCCCCGCCCATCGCCTTGCTCTGTGTGCCGTAGCCGTGGGCGAAAAAGCCATTGAGAGCCGAAGCCGATCCGCAGAGCGCCAAGCCCGTCGCCACGGCGACGAGCCGAATCATCAAATTCATGGTTGTTCCCTTGAGTTGTTGAAGCAGTGACGCTCAGCCACCCTTGCGATCACAGCGCAGCACGCTCTCGTCATCGCGGTAGAACGTGCAGCCGGTCGCCAATGCCTTCTTGAGGCGTTGCCGCGCGCGATGGATACGGACCTTCGCCGTTGCCAGCGAGCACTCGGCGATCTCCGCGACCTGATCCGCCGTCATGCCCTCCAGGTCGTGCAGGATTAGGGCGGTCCGATAGCTGTCGGGCAGGCTGTCAATGGTGCTGCGGATGCAGTCGTTCATTTCGCCGATGACCAGGCGCTCACCCACATCGGGCGCCGGATCAGCCACCTCGTCGGCCGCTTCCAGATCCACCAGCGTCGCGCGACGATCGGGATGGCGGAGGTAGTCCGCCGCGACACGGCTCGCGATCGAGAACGCCCAGGTCTTGAGCGAGGACCGCCCCTCGAAGCTGGCGAGACCCCGATCCATCCGGATTAGGGTCTCCTGCAGCAGATCCTCGGCCGTCGCCCGGTCGCCGACATAGCGCTGCAGGAAGTCGAGGATCGACCTCGCCAGCTCCCGCGCCGTCGGATCGAAGGCCGGGCGGGTCGACTCATTCACGACGGGGTCCGCGTCGGTGGCCATCGGCGTCAGGATCAGCAGCAGCCCGATTTCTTCGCGCTATCGGCCGGCGAGCAGGCTGAAGCTGCCTTGGTCATGGTCGTAGCCATCGCATCGAGGGTCTGGTCAACCGGCTTGGCGTCGAGCACGCCGCAGGCCGCTGGGGCTTCGCCGGCAACGGCCGGCACCGCCAGCAGTTCGGTGGCACGGGTCAGCACGCGTCGCGCCGGTACCTGACGGATCGTGTCGGCCAGGTTCAGCGCCTGCTGGATCTCGTCGTCTGTAAGGCCGGCCTTGCGGGCGTTCGGCAGGTGATGCTCGATGCAGGGGATGCAGTTGCTGGCCAGCGCGGCGCCGAGGCCCACCAGGGCACGGTCGCGGGCAGATAGTTCGCTCATCGGAATCTCCTTCGGTTGGCTCGGCGAAATGCCGGCCTTACTGACTGAGACGGAATCGCCGAGCCAAGGGATACACCCGGTCGGGTTCTTTTCGAATCAGAATCGGTCTTGACAGTATTCCATGATTCCAGCATCGTAGAATTATGGATACACAAATCGTTCTCGGCGCACTGGCCGCGCTCGCGCAGGAAACCCGGCTCTCGATCTTCCGCCTACTGGTCGAGGCCGGTCCCGAGGGGATGACGGTCGGCCGCATCGGCGAGGCGCTGGAGATCGCGCCGGCAACGCTGTCCTTCCACCTGAAGGAGCTGAGCCGTTCCGGCCTGCTGGGCAGTCGTCAGGAAAGCCGCTTCGTCTGGTACTTCGCCAACTATCAGGCCATGAACGAGCTGATCGGCTATCTCACCGAGAACTGCTGCCGCGGCCAGCCGGAAGCCTGCGATGTCGCCTGCGCCCCGGAGAAGAAGTCATCGAAGCCCAGCAAGAGGATTCCCGCATGAATCGCTTCCACGTCCACGTCTCGGTCAAGGACCTCGACGAGAGCATCCGCTTCTACTCCAACCTGTTCGGTGTCGAGCCGAGCGTGACCAAGGCCGACTACGCGAAGTGGATGCTCGAAGATCCGCGGATCAATTTCGCGATCTCGCACAACCGCTGCGGCGATGCCTACGGCGTCAATCATCTCGGACTGCAGGTCGACAGCGACGCCGAGTTGAGCGCGCTCGAACTGCGCTTCGCCGAGGCCGGCCTGTCCGGCGTGCAGGAGCACGGCGCGGCCTGCTGCTATGCGAAGTCCGACAAGACCTGGCTGCAGGACCCGCAGGGCATCGCCTGGGAGAACTTCCACACGCTGGGCAGCGTGCCGGTGTTCGGTGGACATGGCGCGGCGTTGGCCGGCGCCGGCGGCTCCTGCACACCGACCGCAACCTCATGCACGCCCTCGCCGGCGACGACCAAGAGCGCCGGCACCTGCGGGCCGAATGCTGCCCCGAACTGCTGTGGCTGATCAGGAGTCCTACGTGAATACCCGAGTCCTCAACGTCCTGTTCCTCTGCACGGGGAATTCCGCGCGCTCCATCCTCGCGGAAGCCGCCATCAACAATCTGGCGATCAGCCAGGGCAAGTTCCGTGGCTTCAGTGCGGGCAGCCATCCCAAGGGTGAGGTCAATCCTTACGCGATCGCCCTGCTGCAGAAGAGCCAGATCGCGACCGATGGCCTGCGCAGCAAGAGCTGGGACGAGTTCGCGAAGCCAGACGCGCCACCGCTCGATTTCGTGTTCACGGTCTGCGATCAGGTCGCTGGCGAGCAGTGCCCGTTCTGGCCCGGTCAGCCGATGACCGCGCACTGGGGCATGCCGGACCCGGCAGCCGTGGAAGGCTCAGAGATCGACAAGATGCGCGCCTTCGGCGACACCTTCATGGTGCTGCGTCGCCGGATCGAGCTGTTCGCGAGCCTGCCTTTCGACAAGCTGGATCGCATGGCGCTGCAGCAGAGCGTCTCGAATATCGCCGGCCAGTAAGCCGCTCCACTCGATCCCATCGCCCATGTCCGTTTTCGAGCGTTACCTGACCCTCTGGGTCGCCCTCTGCATCGTCGTCGGCATCGCCCTCGGGCACCTGCTGCCCGGCGTGTTCCAGACCATCGGCGCCGCCGAGATCGCTAAGGTCAACCTGCCGGTCGCGGCACTGATCTGGCTGATGATCGTACCGATGCTGATCAAGATCGACTTCGGCGCGCTGAGCCGGGTCAAGGATCACTGGCGCGGCATCGGCGTCACGCTGTTCATCAACTGGGCGGTGAAGCCGTTCTCGATGGCGGCGCTGGCCTGGTTGTTCATCGGCCACTGGTTCCGACCCTATCTCCCTGCCGACCAGATCGACTCTTATATCGCCGGCCTGATCCTGCTCGCCGCCGCGCCTTGCACGGCGATGGTCTTCGTCTGGAGCAACCTCTGTCGTGGCGAGCCGCATTTCACCTTGAGCCAGGTCGCGCTGAACGACGCGATCATGGTCGTGGCCTTCGCCCCGATCGTCGGACTGCTGCTCGGACTCTCGGCAATCACGGTGCCCTGGGCCACGCTGCTGCTGTCGGTTGGCCTGTACATCGTCGTGCCGGTGATCGTGTCGCAACTGCTGCGGCGCGCATTGCTCGCGAAGGATGGCGAGGCGGCAATCGCTCGCCTGCTCGGCACCTTGCAGCCGCTGTCGCTGGTCTCGCTGCTGACGACCCTGGTGCTGCTGTTCGGCTTCCAGGGTCAGCAGATCATCGAGCAGCCGCTGGTCATCGCCCTGCTCGCGGTGCCGATCCTGATCCAGGTCTACTTCAACTCGGGCGCCGCCTACCTGCTCAATCGCGCGACCGGCGAGGCGCATTGCGTCGCCGGGCCCTCGGCCCTGATCGGCGCCAGCAACTTCTTCGAGCTGGCGGTCGCCGCGGCGATCAGCCTGTTCGGGTTCAAGTCGGGTGCGGCGCTGGCCACCGTGGTCGGCGTGCTGATCGAGGTGCCGGTGATGCTCTCGGTGGTGAAGATCGTCAATGCTTCCCAACACTGGTACGAGCGCAAGGCGCTCGCGCAGGCCAAGTCATGACACTCAAGAAAATCCTGTTCCTCTGCGTCGCCAACTCGGCGCGCAGCCAGATGGCAGAGGGCCTGGCCCGTCACATCTTCGGTCGCGAGGTCGAGGTGGTCAGCGCGGGTTCGCAGCCGTCGCGCCTCAATCCGCTCGCCGTCGAAGCGATGGGTGAGCTGGGCATCGACATCAGCAGTCACTACTCGAAGGCGGTCGGCTCGCTCGATGCCGGCAGCTTCGATCTGGTGGTGACGCTCTGCGCCGACGAGGTCTGCCCGATCCTGCCCGGCAAGGTGCAGCGCCTGCACTGGCCGATCACCGATCCGGCCGGCATCGATCCCACCGTGGATCGCGAAAAGGCACTGGCGGCCTTCCGCACGGCGCGCGACCAGATTCAGGAGCGGCTGCGGGTGCTCGATGCACTGCGCGGCGTCTCGGCCGGGCTGATCGGCCGTCAGGAGTTCCACACCAGCATCCGCGTCGGGGATCTCGCGCGCAGCACTGCCTTCTACGCCTGGCTGCTCGATGGCTGGCCGAAGGAATGGACACACCGCTACGCGACCTTCGTGCGACCGGACCTGAACCTAAACTTCGTGATCCTGGTTTCGGACGGCAAGACACTTCACCACGACACGCTCTATCACCTGGGCCTTGGCGTCGACAGCCGCGCCGCCGTCATCGACGCTTTTCATCGTGCGCAGGCTGCCGGTGTCGCGATCGAGAAGCCGCCGCGCACGACCTGGAAGGGCACGCCACTCCACGAGCTGTGGCTCACCGATCCCGATGGCAACCTGATCGAGATCTACGCGCGACTGACCGCGGCGGAACTGGCCGAGAAGCCGGCCGATGAGCAGCCGGTCTTCCTCACCTGAACATGAAGCCTGCATCGATGACCGTCACGATCTATCACAACCCCGCCTGCGGCACTTCTCGCAACACCCTGGCGATGATTCGCAATGCCGGCATCGAGCCGACGGTCATCGAATACCTGAAGACGCCGCCCGATCGCGCAACGCTGCAGGCGCTGATCACGGCCATGGGCGTGCCGGTGCGCGAGGTCATTCGCGACAAGGGAACGCCCTATGCGGAGCTTGGCCTCAATGACCCGAAGTGGTCGGACGAGCAGCTGATCGGCTTCATGCTGGAGCACCCGATCCTGATCAATCGCCCGATCGTCGTGACCGAGCGCGGCACGCGGCTGTGCCGGCCCTCCGAGGCCGTGCTCGATCTGCTGCCTGCGCAGCGGAGCGCATTCACCAAGGAAGACGGCGAGGTCGTGATCGATGCCGGTGGCCGCCGTGTCCGCTGATACCCGCGATCTGCCGAACGTCGACCCCACGCTGCTTGCAGTCCCGACGCAGGCGATGCTGACGCCGACCAGCCACTCGACACACCCGCCGCGCATCCTGCTGCTCTACGGCTCGCTGCGGCAGCGGTCGTTCAGTCGCCTGCTGACTTTCGAGGCGGAGCGCCTGCTGCGTGCGATGGGCGCGGAAACTCGCGTCTTCGATCCGACCGGCCTGCCGCTACCCGACGACGCCCCTGAGTCGCACCCGAAGGTGCAGGAGCTGCGCGCGCTGGCGGCGTGGGCCGAAGGCATGGTCTGGACCTCGCCGGAGCGCCACGGGGCGATGACCGGAATCATGAAGGCGCAGATCGACTGGATTCCGCTCTCGGTCGGGGCGGTGCGACCGACGCAGGGCAAGACGCTGGCGGTGATGGAGGTCAGCGGCGGCTCGCAGTCGTTCAACGCGGTGAACCAGATGCGCGTGCTTGGCCGCTGGATGCGGATGGTCACGATCCCGAACCAGTCGTCGGTCGCCAAGGCCTTTCTGGAGTTCGACGAGAACGACCGGATGAAGCCGTCGAGTTACTACGAGCGCGTCGTCGACGTGATGGAAGAGCTGGTGAAGTTCACGCTCCTGACCCGCGACCTCTCGCCGTACCTGGTCGACCGCTACAGTGAACGTCGCGAGTCGGCCGAAGCCCTGTCGAAACGGGTCAACCAGCGCGCGATCTAGCCGCTTCAGGCAGGTCGAGCACCTCGCCTGGAGCGAATCGATGAACCTGCTGCCGAATCCGACGCGTTTTCTCTTCTTCACCGGCAAAGGTGGCGTCGGCAAAACCTCCCTGTCGGCGGCGACGGCGATCAGCTTGGCCGACGCCGGCCGACGCGTGCTCCTGGTCAGCACAGACGCGGCATCGAACCTGGACGAGATGCTGGGGGCACCGCTAAGCAATACCGCGGTGTCTGTTACGGGAGTGCCCGGCTTGTCGATGATGAACATCGACCCGGATGTGGCCGCCGAAAGCTATCGGCAGCGGGTTCTCGCGCAGATGGGGCCGGATGCCAGCTCGAACGATCTGGCCGAAGTGCGCGAGCAGCTCTCTGGTGCCTGTACTACCGAGATCGCGTCATTCGACGAGTTCTCGAACCTGCTGGCTGACGGTGCGGCCGCCTACGATCACATCGTGTTCGATACGGCGCCGACCGGGCACACCCTGCGCCTGCTGAGCTTGCCCCAGGCATGGAGCGGCTTCCTGAAGGGCAACGATCGCGGCGCGTCCTGCCTTGGGCCGCACTCGGGCCTGAAGATGCAGGAGCAGCGTTTCAATGCGGCACTCGAAGCCTTACGCGATCCGATGCAGACCACGGTGGTTCTGGTCGCGCGGGCCGAGCGCAGCGCCCTCACCGAAGCAGCACGCACCTCCGACGAGCTGCGCGTGCTGGGCCTGGACAACCAGCGTCTCGCGATCAATGGCGTGTTCAAGGCCAGCGATCCGGGCGACGGGGTTGCCCGCGCCATCGAGGCGTTGGGTCAGGAGGCGATCCACAACATGCCGGCCGCACTCCGCGCACTGTCGCAGAGTGTGGTGCCATTGCGCGCCTTCGACACGGTGGGGTTGCCGGCGCTGCGTGCGCTCTTGAGCGATACGCCCACGGCGCTGGATGCGCCAGCAGTCGACCTCGCGCCCCCAGTGTTCGACCACCTCGAAAAGCTGGTTGATCAGCTCGCTGCCAGTGGGCGCGGCCTGATCATGGTCATGGGCAAGGGTGGCGTCGGCAAGACCACGATCGCCGCTGCCATCGCGATCGGCTTGGTCCGCCACGGTCATGCAGTGCATCTCAACACCACCGACCCCGCCGCACACCTGGCGATGACCCTGGAAGGTGAGTTGCCCGGACTGAAGGTCGATCGCATCGACCCCAAGCTGGAAACCCAGCGCTACATCGACAAGATCATGGCGGCCCGATCGCCGAGCCTCGATGCACAGGAGCAGGCGCTGTTGCTGGAGGACCTGCAATCGCCCTGCACCGAGGAAGTCGCGGTATTCCATGCGTTCTCGCGCACGGTCTCCGAGGCGCGCAGCGCCTTCGTCGTCCTTGATACCGCACCCACCGGTCACTCGCTGCTGTTGATCGACGCGACCGGCGCCTATCACCGGCAGATGACTCGGGAATTCGAAGGGCGCGGCGCGGCGCATGTCGTCACACCGCTGATGCGGCTGCAGGACGCGACCTATACCCGGATCATCCTGGTCACCCTTCCCGAGGTCACGCCGGTGTCCCAGGCGGCCGCCCTGCAGGATGATCTGCGCCGTGCTCACATCGAACCGTACGCTTGGGTCGTCAACAAATCCCTGCTTGCCTCCGGGACACATGACCCACTGCTGAAAGCCAGATTGAATGGCGAGCGACAGCAGATGCTGCGTCTGAACTCCGGCCTGTCCCCACGAACCTTCGTCGTGCCCTGGATGAAGGAGGCACCTGTCGGAGTTCAGGGGCTCTCGCAGGTTCTGGAAGCCTGACGCTCTTAGCACTAGGGTTTCGCAATTCACGTATATCCGCGCATTCCGCTGGAGCAATGACCAGCGGAATTGGTACGGGAATCACCAAATCGCTGCTCACAACCACCAACTACATGCAGGGCGTTCAACTAGCTGACACTTTCGGTGCAGCGTCGTTGGGGCTTGTGCGCATCATCCCTGGATATTGATGTTCAACTAGGCGGCTATCCGTAACTTGCTCGCCGCTCACTGCGCCCTGCGCACTGATGCAGATTGCCAAGCAGCGATTGACCGCCTGGATCGCGACTATGCCGCTGCCGAGACCGTGGCCGCCGAGATCGCGACGGCCACGCGACTCACGCTGAAAATGGTGCGCGCGTTCATGGAGGCTTGGGAGAAAGCCGGGGCGGATCTATCGGAGGGATCGGAGCTGATGGCAGCGATGGAGCGACATCTTCGGGATGAAGCGCCGGCCTCGGTCACGATCATTGCCCCGCCCGATTCCGTCGAGAACATTTTGGCCACAGTGATGCGAAAGCTGCATCGGGACCGGCATGACGCGGATGGATGGACGCACTTCGCCAGCGCCGGACAGGTCGCCAGACGCGAGGCACCCGACCTTCCGAAAAAGGGACTGCTCGGCCTCGCCAGAACGATCGAAAGCTTCGAGTTTGCGCAGCGACCGGCGGGATCACCGAACGCGGTCTGGATGTTTCGGCCGAAGACGTAGGGCAGCAACAGTGCCGTCGAACCTGCCCGGACTTACCCACCGCCTACGGGCTTTTTGAGGAGCCCTTCGGCCGTGGATAAGTCCTGCCGCAGTTCTTTCTAACTCGACCGAGCGACCGACGGCTTCTACCCGTAGAGCCCGTACACCACCCCGAGCTCAGGGACTTCCGGATACCCAGGGTTCGCCTCTCGGACCCGCTGCCATGTCCACAGATCCATCACCGTGTCGCCATCGCAGCCTTCGTAGGGGCACATCTGAAGATCTCGAATTTGGCGGTAGCTCCCCAACGGATACGCACGCTCACAGTGCAGGCACCAGTGCCACGCTTTCCTTGGCCCTGAGATGAAGTCGTAGCGTTCCATCGTGTCCGGCGAATGCGTAACCAAGCGTGTCCCTGCCTTGGTTTTGAACGCTTGGCGCTGCTCGCCTTCGTCGATATCCGGCATCGGTTCGTCCGGACCATCGTCTTCGTTCTCGTCGTCCTCGTCGTCATTCCGAGCGGCAGCTCGAACCTCGCTCGGGTCGATGCACTTTCCTGCCCGCCAGATCAGGTCAGGGGTCCAGAACAGCAGCGCCTCGACACGGCTGACAAGCTCCGATTCCGGCAGTCCAGACAACCGATCAGCGCCGGCGTACCGCAGGACACGGTAGTCAGCGTGCAGGTCTTCGCGGAGCTGGTCGTCGGATGCTGCCTGGTTGTCATGGTGCTGCCGAAGCCATTGCAGCAGCTCCTTATCTCGGAGCGCCAAGATCTCGGACGCATCCTCGAAATCCTCTGCGTCCTGTGCCTCCTTCACGTCGATCAGCGCGAACACACCTGATCGAAACCTTCGCTCGATGTCCTGTGTGGCTTTCTCGGCAAGGGAAACCTGGTGCCAGTTGTCGAAACCGGCAGCTCGGGCTACTTCTTCGAGCGCCTCGTGATGCGGACGAGTAGTCGTTCGCTGCAACGTCTTTGCCTGCTTCTTGAGGCGAGACACAGCTGCAGCGGGAATGATGATGACCGGGGACTGCATAGTCGTTCTCCAACGAACGGCCCTGTGGCGCGGTGCCCACTGCCACGCGAGAGCCGGGTTGGAAGGAACTCGGTCACTGCGTTGTCTGCGGATCGTCCCATTCGGGTTTGCCGGGGTGGGCAGCTGGCGTCGATCTAGCCGAAGCGGAAGTTATCAAACCCGTCGCGACGCGCCAACTTTTCTGAGGCTTTCCCCCTGCGATACCCTCGGCTGCATGGCACAAATCATCGATTTTCCCGGCCAGGGTGAAGCTGGAATAAACAAGGCACTTCGGTACTTCAGGGACGCTTACCGAAAGGCCGGCCTGACAGACGAGCAGATCTCGGCTGCAATGCAGGAACTCGAACCTTTTGTGCGAGACGCCCTGGTCCGGCGGGAGTTCGAGTTCAACCTCAGCGGCAGCTTCACCGAGGACCAGGTGCAAGCAGTCACTGATGCGCACAACGCCTGCATGAAAGACGCGATCGGTTACTTCTCCAGGGCCTTGTGGTTATCGCTCTGCCAAATCGCTGGCCTCATCGGACGAACTCACATTGAAGCCTGATGCCTCTGAGGCCGACCACGTAATCGAAGCCATGACTATCGGCTGGCCCTTCGCAGTCGCGCGGCTTCGCAGCAAGCTCGGGTCGACATCGATCAGCGTGGCGTGCGCCTTTTGTTTCGACACGCCCGACGGGTTCGCCTTCGTCGAACCATCGTACGCAGACCCACACAATGCCGGACACGCCTTCCACCGCATCGTCGCCTCGCTGGAGGTCTTCGACGACGGCTTCGCCTTCGACGGCCCGGAGTGGGCGGGCACGGTGGAGTGCTACGAGCCGACAGCCCAGCAAATTCGCGATATCGGCGGAGCGCTCGAATGGTTCGAGGGGCATCTCGAACAAAATGGGATAGTCATCGCTGACGAACGCGCGCGAATCAAGGCAACGCTGGCCGAGGATCTGGCTTGAGTGCAGAAGCGGTTGCGATGCCCCTTGGCCATGCACAGGACTGTGACTTATCCACGGCCGGAGGGCCGTAAGTCACAGCCCGAAGGCGGTGGGTAAGTCGGTTAGGCCAGGCTTCCGACTTACCGCTTGGTGACGGGGGTCTTCGCTGCTCTGTCGGACGCTTTCAGCTTGGACGCGACGTAGCGATCCAGCTCGGCCTCGGTGTAGTCGCCCAGCACTTTCTTCGTGGCGTAGATCTCGAACATCGAGGCCCCAAGTCCCATGATCCGACCAGCCTGAAGGTCCGCGCCAACGGTGATACGTCCGTTGCCACGCTTGGTTTCGAAGTCCACAAAGTCGGCCAGCAGTTGCTTGCGCTGAGCCGTTTCAAGCGTGCCCATCACTTGCTTCTTTCGTTCGATCTCAAACTCACGGCGGAGCTTCTCGCGCGTCTCAATCCGCAGCTTCTCCTCGTCAGCTTCCCGGGCTTTGTCGATCTGCTTTTGAACGACGGCAGGCGGCTCGACGATGGCACCTTCCCGGATCAGCTTGGCCGCGTAGGCTCCCGGGTTCTTGATCTGACCCTTGGCGACCTTGCCCTGTGTCGACCTGGCGATCGCCATTGCCCACACCTCGTCCTGCTTCACGGTCGCCGCCGCCAGTTTTTCGGAGACCCCGACCTCGCGGAGCATCTTGAAGGCCTCGTTGTCCCTGTAGTTTTCCTCACCGTTCAGATCCGTCCGGAACAGCACTTGCTGCTTGTTGTCGGCGATCAGGAAGCGGACGGAGGACACCTTCCCTCCCCTGCCCTTCCGGTCAAATTCAACGTCGAGCTGGATATCGGATGTCTTGTTGATCTCCTTGATCGCCGGCTGGATGACCTTCTCGTTCAAGCGTCGGAACTCGGCATAGCTTTCGCCATTGGCACCCATCAGCTTCCTGAATCGGTCGAGATCCCACCAGCCGGTCGATCCGACCGCCTTGTAGCGGAAGCAGTTCTCGTACAGCGTCAGGGTGTGGGAGCTCTGAAACTGCGTCTGCACCTTGATGTTGATCGTCGAGTAAACCTCGGGATCAAACAGGCGCTCGGCCAGGAAGTCGTCGTACCGCCAGGTGCAGATGCCATCGCGGATCTCCGCATAGGACAGCATCGACATGACGGCCCACTTCTCCTTGCCGTCCTGCATCAGGTTGAACTCGATGGCTGTCGTAACCAAGGCCCTGAGCGCCTTGCGGAGCCCGGCTACATCGTTCGATCCGTAGCCTAGGATCGGGCACAGCACCGATATCGGCAGCTTATGCGTCCGCTGCGTCAGCAGGTTGTCGTAGGCATGCAGCAAGAGCACGTTCGACAGCTTCCTTTCGAGCAACGAAAGTTCGCCCGACGTGTGGATCGTGGCGACGTGCTTCTTGAATTCCTGCTTGGCGATCTGCTGCTCGGGCATGGGGCTGCTACTGAGGGCCTGCCTCTGATGATAGAAACTTGCCCCAAATATACAAGGGCAACTTCGAGCAGGCGCAGCCCCCGTAAACGGGGGCAAGTTCATTGAACTTGCCGATGCAAACCACCCTACCTTGCAAGCAAGGTCACGACCCTTGCAGATTGATTTCCTTACAAATCAGCCAGATGGGAACTTCACCCAACCCAGCAGCCATGGCGTCTCCCCGTAAACGGGGGCAAGTTCCCCTGTAGTTGGGGGCAAGTTCAGCATCTCCGAAGCCGTAAGGATGCATTTACTCTATATAAAACATAAACTTACGAAAACAAATCCCGCCGGAAAGCTCACCCCTGTAAACGGTGACAAGTTCCCCCGTAAACGGGGGCAAGCTCGATTCGGTTGATCCTGTAACTGGGGGCAAGTTACCCCGTAAAAGGGGGCATAGAGCACTCCAACTTCATGATTAAATGAAGAAATTCGGAGGCTAAACGCTTTTATACGTTGTTAAAAGCTTAAAGGTGTTCAACAACAAGGGCGGTTTCCCTAGCGGCGGAACATCGGGTGACCGCTTGTTGTTGTCGTTTTTGAATCTCGATGCAAAAGCTCAAGACCCTTTGGTCGGCCCGGTATGCTGCAGAGCTCACGCTGGCAGGTATATGCAGGGTAAGACTATCTCGCATCCTTAAGATCAAGGGCATCAAGCGCCTGCTCTAGCAGCTCGCAGAGCGGAATCCCTTTCTTGTCAGCTAACGCATAGAAGCGCTCCACAGTCGCGGCAGTCGCTTTGAAGTTCAGCTGCTGGTTCCGGCCAGTGGTGTGCGTCCGCCGCCGCTTTGGTGCCGCCTTCGCGACTACCGTCGCCGAACGGGGTGCCTGTCGGCTCGGGAAGTTATGGTCCTTGGCTAGCTGCTCGATGTGGTCTGTCGCAGTGGGCTTAGGAATCTTCGGCTTCACATCGAACTGTGGCGCGGCTTCTGGAAGTGCGAACGGATTGACTCGCTCGGCGCTCATGCAGCGACCCCGGTCTTGGTGGCGAGCCTTGACAGCAGCTCTGCCGCGAATTCCTCGACGTTTTGTCGCGCTTTATCGAGGTTGGCCACATCCTTCGGGTTGAGTCCGTCCAAGGTCTCCCGAAATGCGAAGACGGACTTGAACGCCTCACGCTCGTTGAGTTCGCTGTCGAGAACCGGAATCCCCGCATCGATCAGCCCTTTCTGGATATGACTCAGGTTGCGGGTGCGAATCTGTGCATTGGTACGGGTCAGCAGTACCGCGTAAGGCAACGTGGTCTTGGCCATCTTTTCGTGCTGCTTGACCACACGGATAGCTCGGCTGGCCTCGCTGGCATCGAGTTCAGAACCTTGGGTCGGAATGACGACGAAGTCTGCTTGGGAAACCGCCAGGAGCACGATCTTTGAAGCGGTGCCTTCGAGATCCACCACCACGAACGGCGTAGCAGCAGCAGCATCCTCGATGCGCTCAATGATGTTTTCCTCATCGGCGTCGGAAACGATTTCCAAGTTGCTCGGCTTATTGCCACCCGTTGCCCACCGGGTAATCGGGTGGTTGGGGTCCGCGTCGATCATGGTCACGCCATAGAGCTTGCTGAGCTGCAGCCCCAGAAGCAGGGATGAAGTTGTCTTCCCTGCCCCACCCTTGGGACTCGCAAACACGATCGTTGGCATCAAACGCTCCCTTGGATAGCTATCAGATATCCAATACTAGCCGATAGCTATCTGATAGCCAAAAGATAGCCCGCACCGTTGGTAAGCTAGCTTAAAGATATCGGATAGCTATCTGTTAGCTAACAGCTATCTGATAGCTACCGAGAGACATTGTGATCCGATCACCCGAACAACTCTGAATGGGTGCCCGCACGGACGAAGACCACCGAGTCCTTCGTGGGCAGGTGATAGATCAACAGGAAGTCGCCACCGACGTGGCACTCCCGATAGTCAGCCCAGTTGCCCGTCAGCTCGTGATCCCGGTAGCCGGCTGGCAGGTCTCCCTCGTTGGCCACGATCAGCGCCATCGTGTCCTTCAGGGCCTGCATGTCGTACCGGCCGGAGTGCGTCAGCCGTTCCCAATCCTTCTTGAACGGTTTGGTGTAGTCGGAACGGCGGGGCAGGGGAGCCCGCTTCTTACCGGGCTTCGAGGTCACGCATCAGCTCGTCGGCATTCGAAAAGCGCGCCTTGCCGATCGCCCGGGCCTCAGCCATCGCTGCCTGGGTCGCTGCGTTCGGCACCTTCACGTCGAACGGCAAGCCCTTTTCCGCAATCACCTGGCGAAGGAACAGCCGAATACCGTCGCTCAGGGTCAGGCCGCACTGCGCCAGGACCTCGGTCGCCGATTCCTTGATCTCGGGCTCGACCCGCGAACGAACATCGGTGGTCTTGAGGGAAGCCAGCATGGGAGTCTCCGCGTAGCTCATATGTAGCTACATTGTAGCGTCGTTCAGCAGGTCAAGCCAGCCCGACAAACAGTCAGGGATAGATCGCTATGTCCGTTCTGCCATCCGACGCCCGCGCGAACGAGACGTATGCGGCAAGTCGGTCAAGGCGGACAGATCTGGCATCAGATCGGCAGGAGGGCAGGCGAGCCCCGCCGCGATCCGGAACAGCACTTCCAAGGTGATGTTGTATCGCCCCCGCTCGACGTGGCTGTAGTAGGCCCGATCCACGTTCACCTTGGCCGCGAAGTCGTCCTGGGAAATCCCCAAGGCTTCCCGCCGGGTCCGGATCGAACGGCCAACCATTTCAATGCTGGGATGCTGTTTGCGCATCCTCGCCATTGTTGGAATGGTGCGCTATAACACCACTTTGTTTAGAACAACGGTGTTCAGCACACTATGACTACACAAGCCGATCAGACGCCGACCGCGTTCGACTACCTCAACTTCCTCCAGAACGATCAGGAGCGGGCGTACTACGAGCTCGGGCCGGTCTGGGGCACGGCACCCCTACTGCACGAGGCCAGGATGGAACCAGGAAAAGCCACGCACATCGCCATCGAGGCGCTTATCGACCACATCGAGGCTCGCGGAGTCCACACCCAGCAGCTCCGCGCGATCCTTGCCGGCTGCCAGGCCGGAAGCGACAAGGCCATCACTCCGAGCGCGGCGCTGTTCGGCCTGAGCGGGGAGGTGCTCGACCATGTCCTGAAGGTGCTGGCGTGGATCGCCGGTACCGGCGGAATCACGCTCGACGATTTTGCTGACGGCGGTGAACGCTACCTGCGGCTGGTCCTCCGCAAGCGGCCGAAGGCCATTGCCTGGTTGAAATCCGACGCTCACGCATGATCGGACGCACCCTGGCTCTTGCGGCGCTCGCTGGCCTGCTCTGCAGCTGCGCCAGCGCGCCACCGGGTCCAGCGGCACCGCAGTACCGCGCGCCATGGGCTGATATGGCGAAGCCGGACTTCCGGGATCTGTTGGTCAGCTACGGTGCCGCCAATCTGTCGACGCAGCGGAACAGCACGCTGGACCGCTACCTGCGGTCGCAGACGAAGACCTTCGACCGCTACGTGGCTGCCAAGGAAGTCGGTGTCGGCATCGAGCCGCTACAGCAGGAAGCGCTCGCCGAGATTCAGGCGGCGGCACCGGGACTTCGCGCCAAGCAGTTCCTCGTCAGAACCCAGCTGACGGTGCATGCCTACGACCCACAGCTCGGTGGCTTCCCGCTGTACCAGGAGCCTTTCGACTTGAACGCCGGGCTGCGGTACACCAACGAAGACGTTCGGACGGGGCGGTCGGCCGCAGGCCGCACCCAGGGCATGAGCGTGATCTCGAAGGACTACGGATTCAGCGACGCCGAGGTTTGGGTCTCGAAGGTCGGCTGGATCGTGCCCGCGACGCCGGACCAGGCCGCGCGCATGCTGGAGAAACTGAGTCAGATCGGCGGCGAGCGAAAAGTCGCCGTCGCGATGACCTACACCCTGGATCGCTGTGATGCCGTCGACAGCGAACTGAGCCGCCTGACCTGCAAGGGCACCATCCGGGCGATGTATGGCTACAGCAGCCTCGAAGCTGCGACGCCGGATGCCGTTCCGGCCATTGAGCTGGTGCGCAGAGGGTAGGGCGGGGCGCCCGGGTGTAACCTCGTGGCTCATTCATCGATCAGCAGGAGATGCGTCGTGCTTTAGACCTCAACAGGAGCTAAAGCATGTCCACCTACAACCGCGCGCTCGATCGCGACGAGAACGGCCGCCTCAAGAGACGCTATCGGCGCCCGCCGTTCCCGATGTCCACCCCCAGCCACTGGGTGCGGGACCACATGAACCGCCCCCGCCGCCGGCAGAATCGTCGGCTCTGCCGCCTCGTCACGCGAGGACATGATCCGGAAGGCCTCTCGTGGCCACTGGGTAACCGCAGGCCACACTTGTACTACTGGTAGCGATCTCTGTCGTCGCAGACTTTCGCATGCGAAAACAGCGGAGATAGCCAAGAAGCCGAACAGCCAGCCTTCACCCATGCCAGCGGCCAGCATAGGCCTCGTTAATTGCGTCAAGCGGGATTGATTTGGCGTTGACCCTTTGCTGCACTTAAGCCCCATCTGGCGGCAATGGCTTTACCCCAGATCAGTGGCTGATCATGTCGCCGTAGGCGACATAATGTTGACTTACAGCGAACAAGCGGATATAGTATTTGCAGGTTTGCGACTGTCAGGCATCTCGGATGCTGTGATGAGCGAAAGCTTGCGGGGGCGAAAGTCCCTACCCGTTCCGATGTGCAAAGGGCAGGGCGCCAGCCCGCCGCCCCATGCGCACTGGGACATAGACCGTTCCCCGAGACAGGGAACGGTGTTGGTGATTAGAGGGAAGCGGGGGGTGTCGACCTGACCGCCATACGTTGCTTGTGGGTATGCCGAGAGGCTTCAGCATTTCGCTGTGGCCATAACCACAAGGAGTTCTCGTATGGCAAAAGATGTTCGCAAACCAGATGTCCCCTCGTCAGCGGATGAGAAGAAGCCTGCCAAGCGCATCAACGTGGCAGTGCAGATGTTCATCTGGGCAGACCGCCTTTACCGTCTTGTCGATCTCGTCGAAAAGCACGGAAAAGAATGGTTGTCCACGCTGACTGACCTCTAAGCATCTAAATCATGGAAGGAGGTTCAAGTGAGCACGTCTCCGTTATCGGAAGCACTGAGATTGCTTCGGTCATATCACGACGAAAGCCAGATCCGCCTGGCTTCTGACCTGGGGATCTCCAGATCTTACCTGTCAGAAATTGAAGGCGGCAAAAAGCAGCCAAGCCTCGATCTCCTGAGGGCTTATGCGGAGCATTTCGGCCTGCCGCTATCGGCCATTCTGCTGTTCTCTGAAACCGTTGAGTCCGGCCCGATTGCTGAGCGGGTCAGGAAAGCGTCGACAGCGACGGCCCTAAAGTTGCTCACGTGGGCTGAAGATCGACGGCGCGATAAAGCTGCGGCGTGAAGACGCAGAGAAACTCGTACGCGTTCTCAGCATCTCCGTTCTTCAGGCTCAGAACAAAAGCGAAGCTAGCGGAGCTTCTTGGCGTTTCTCGCAGTGCACTACTGCAGACGGTCGCCTCTAAGGACGCTGCTGGCGTCTATCGCGAATGGGAAACGCGGCCCAAGTATCCCAATAGCAGACACCCTGTCCTCAAACATAAGGCGCGCAGAATCCAGCAACCGACTGGTGACCTGCGTGAACTCCAAGACAGGCTCTGCGAGCTTCTTGCTCGAATTGACCTTCCGGACTACCTGCATTCAGCGCGCAAGGGGCGTTCATACAGATCCAACGCCATCGCTCACAAAGGGCCTGGAAGCGCCTTCAGAATCGACATCAAGAAGTTCTACGAGAGCGCCCAAGATCGGTACGTCCAGCGGTTTTTCCTGGACGTGATGCAATGCAGCCCTGACGTAGCTCATATCCTGACTGAGGTCGCTTGCTTTCGACGAAGACTGCCTACTGGTAGCCCTCTAAGTCCTCTGATCTCGTTCTTGGCTTACGCGCCCATGTTTAATCGATTGAACGCGATAGCGACTTCGGTCGGCGCGAGGATGACCGTTTACGTCGATGACGTCGTTTTCTCTGGAATCAGTGTGTCAGGCGATTTGATCCCTCCTTGCATGGCCATTTTCCGAGAGTTCGAGCTCATTGGGCACAAAGTCGCCTTCTTCTCTGGCGCTGAGGAAAAAGTGATTACAGGCTTGGCTGTCACTGCTAGTGGCCTGGGGATCACGAACAAGCGACGAAGAAAAATCCGAGCGCTTATGGAAGAGCGCCAGAGAGCGACTGATCCTGCAGAGCGAAAGCTTTACAGCAACTCCTTGATCGGCCTTCTTCGGGAGAGCAGTTCCATAGAGCCATCGTTCTTGGCGTTAGCTAGGACGGTTGAGGATGCAGACCGGCAGTTACCTCAGCCCATAGGACAAGGCTCTCAGCCCTTGCAGGGCTAGCGATTGAATGCGACCATGCGGACTATGATACCCATTTTGACCACCCCTCTTGGGTCGCTTCATGAGTGCGATTGCGCGGCCTTCTTGGCTCAGGTGGATACGGAATCTGTCGACTTGGCCTTTGCAGATCCGCCGTTCAACCTTGGCAAGACCTACACGTCGCGCATCAACGACGCGCTTGCAGAAAGCGAGTACCTATCGTGGTGCCAGCAATGGCTCACGGAGATGGTTCGTGTGCTGCGTCCGGGCGGTTCGTTGTTCCTCTGGAACCTTCCCAAGTGGAACATCCCGCTAGGATCATTCCTAGGGCAGAGCCTGACCTTCCGTCATTGGATCTCTGTCGACATCAAGTACTCGTTGCCCATCACGAATAGGCTATATCCCTCGCACTATTCGTTGCTTTATTTCGTGAAAGGACCCAAGCCGGCGATTTTCCATCCTGATAGAACGCCTGTTCCTTGCTGTCGGCAGTGTGGTGGCGAGCTGAAAGACTACGGCGGCTACAAGGACAAAATGAACCCGAAGGGGGTAAATCTCTCCGATGTCTGGACGGATATCCCGCCCGTTAGGCATGCAAAGTACAAATACCGATCAGCAAACGCCCTGTCGCTGAAGCTTATGGATCGCATTATCTGCATGGCGAGCGATCCAGGTTCCGTCATTCTCGATCCTTTCGGAGGTTCTGGAACAACTTTCGTTGCTGCAGAGCTGCTCGGCAGAAAGTGGCTGGGATCAGAGCTCGACTGCTCGGCAATCCTTGACCGATTTGCAGACCTGTCTGGGGATAGCGAGCACATCGCTCATATCGCAGCCAACAAGAACACCTTGTTTACCCAGGCTGACATCACGAAGCGCGCGAAAAGTGGCAGGCCGTTATCGAAAAACTACCGGATCGACCTCGGCTCGGGAGCTGAGGGAAACTGCGAATGCCCGCTGCCTTCTGACGTTGCGCAGAAAGAGATGTTCAGCATGTAGCTGATTTCCACAGCGTCAGAGCCAGCTACTCTTTTGCTGTCCTGCCACGTTTCGCGTTCCCATCTTCGCCGCTCGGCAAGTATGGGATGTTCTCGTCGTCAGTGAGGTGGTCATGCTCAACAACCGTCACCGCCAGGAGTCCTCTGGGGACAGAAAGCTTAGACCGTTCCCACATTTCCAGATAAGGCGATAACTCGCCGATGTTTCCGATCCGATCCGTCAGATGAACATAAAGCTGACGGCTGGGGACGATGAGGACTCCTGCTTCGACTATTCCTGCGGCAAGGGCAATGCAAAGCTTGTTTAACGCTCGATGCGACGAGGAAATGTTTCCGGTTTCCCACTCGATCGCAACACGTTTCCCGGAATCGGTACTGATCACGAGGTCAAAGTCGCCGAACTCGGAGGTGACGGGTTCGCTATAAGCCTCGCGCGAAGGGTAGAGGGATAGTGCGGGTGCCACGCGCCCCTCGCCTAAGTTGACCTCGACCTCAGCTTTCCAACCTTCGATAGCTATCAGGTGATTGATGAAGCTCTGCCGAAGGTAGCCAACCCCATTTCGAAGAGATTTCCACTTTTTACCCTCCTTGTATTTGAAAATCTTACGGAGGGTGAGGTCCTGAGATCCCGGAGGATGAACGATGCTGCCGATCGCGCGGACATAAGCCGCGTGAACGTCGGCCCATTCACTGCCATCGACAACGCCCCCCTTGTCGAAAAGGATTAGGGTTCTAAGCCACTTCATTTACTAGGCCCCGGCATACCTGCTGCCAGCTCGCCTAGGTCCAGCTTCATTGCTGCACACAAACGGCATAGCACCAAGAACGTGACGTTCCGTTCCCCACGTTCCACGCCCCCCACGTAGGAGCGATCAAGGCTTGCCAAGTCGGCCAACGCCTCCTGGGTTAGCCCCAGGTTTTCCCGGCACGCACGGAGTCGCTGGCCAAGCTTGAGTAAGTAAGGATCGGTCACTCAAGAAGCGTGACCTCGTGCGGACTATGAGTCCACGGACTTTGATACCCGGAGGCGGCCGCCTTGTTCCTCGGAGGCCAGCTTTTTCACCTCAAGTTGAAGCTACTGCATTGCAAGGCAGGAAGATTTTTTGTGATCTTTTAATCAATGATAACGTCCTTTATCATTGTCAAAAGCGACCACCAAGGGCAGGGCACATGAGCGACAAGCACAGCCGGCATTCGACCCTCCGGGAACGCATCGTCGAGCACCGGTTCGTGGCCGAAGCCCTACAGCACCTCTGGAAGCGCGACATCTTCGATGTCGAGGTGCTGCGCCCGGAGTTCGATGGCCACGGCTACGACCTAGTGATGACCCGAGGCGACATCGTCCGGCACATCCAGCTCAAGACCGGGAAAGACAAACGGCCCGACAACGTCCAGGCCGGCATTTCGCTGGTCACCCGGCCGAGCGGCTGTCTGATCTGGATCGAAATCGACGACCACCTGAATCTGAAGCGCTATTTCTGGTTCGGTGGCCGTCCCGGAGAGCCTCTGCCTTCATTCGATGAGTTCGGCGTCGCACGACGGCCGACCCGCAACAAGCAAGGTGAACGGCCCGAGCGCGCTGCGCATCGGATCATCCCGAAGACCGCCTTTGAGGAAGCGACGGGTCTCGACGATGTTCTGACCCGCCTGTTCGGGAAGCTGTCGCCATGAACGAATTGCTGATCGCCGGCGGCGCCACATCGCTGCCTGTTTCGGTCATGGGGCTGTCGGTCCCGGGGCTATTCGCCGGCCAGACCGAACGCCAGGCCATCCGGGTCGCCGAGTTCTTTGCCGCCCAGATCCGCAACCCGAATACCCGGCGGGCCTACCTGCGCGCGGTCACCGACTTCTCGACCTTCTGCGAAACCCACGGCCTGGCAGTGCTAGACCAGGTGCAGCCGCTGCACGTCGCCGCCTGGGTCGAGATCCAGCTCAAGGCCTACAGCAAGCCGACCGTGAAGCAGCAGCTCGCCGCGGTGCGGATGCTGTTCGATTGGCTGGTGGTCGGCCAGGTCGTGCCCGCCAATCCAGCCAGCTCCGTGCGCGGCCCCAAGCACTCGGTAAAGCGTGGCAAGACGCCGGTGCTCGATGCCGAAAGCACCCGCCAGCTGCTCGACTCGATCGAGCGCGACACCGACATCGGCCGGCGCGACAGGGCGCTGATCGGCACGATGACCTACTCGTTCGCCCGGATCGGCGCGGTCGTGCAGATGAAGGTCGACGACTACTTCTACCAGGGGCATCGGGCTTGGGTGAGACTGCACGAGAAGGGTGGCAAGGAACACGAGATGCCCGTCCACCATGCTCTGCAGGACCTGCTGGAGGACTATCTGACGCAGGCCTGGCTCAAGGGTACGAGCGCCCCGCTCTTCCAATCCATCGCCGGCCGATCGGGGAAGCTGACCGGCAACGCAATGAGCCAATCCGACGCCTGGAACATGCTGCAGCGCCGAGCGCTCGCCGCAGGCCTGCGCACAAAGATTACGAACCACACCTTCAGGGCGACCGGTATCACCGAATACCTGCTGGCCGGCGGCAAGGTCGAGATCGCGCAGCGCATGGCGAATCACGAGTCGAGCCGGACCACTGGCCTCTACGACCGGAGACCCGATCTGATCGCGCTCGATGAGATCGAGCGAATCAGGATCTAGCTGCGCGTCAGGCTGGGCAGTTACCCGGACGATGATGCCGAACGATGCCCTTCTGCCGCGCATTCAAGCGCTCCCAGGCTGATTCAATAGCTGTGGGCCTCCTGAAGGTCACTTCTTGCCGCTGATCGCCAAACCCAACAGGATTCCCAGAAGCGCAGCGCCGACAAGCGGCGTCCAATCATCCTTCGCTTCCTGCAGAGAGCGAACGACGTTGTATCCAGCGCGTGCAAGCTGGCGAGCGAAATCGTCCGCCTCGGCGGTCAGCTGGTGCGGCGTGGTTTTCAGAGCGTGAGCAACAACGGCGAGCTGGTCGATGCTGAAAGCCGACTGCCCTGTTTCCAAGCGCGACAAGCTGGCGGGCGCGATACCCAAGTAATCCGCCAACTGTTTCTGGCTGATGTTCTGCATGGTGCGGTGGCGCACCACGATCTGCCCCACCAGGGCGCGATACGAAACGAATTGAGCGGCGCTTCTTGACATCCAGCCCTCGATGGTCAAGTATTTAATTACGTTTAACGTAACTACTTCCAGGACTATAGCATGCGCAATTCCATTCAGTCATTCCCGGTCACCACGTTCACGCCGGCTACTCGCGTCGGCATTGCGCTGGCCCTGCAGCAGATCTCTCTCATGCCGTCGCGCCAGCGCAATACCGTCCTTGGTGTCGGGTTCGTCGCGCTGGGACTGGTCCTGCTCAGCAAAGGCTAACAGCCGAACAGACCTGGATCAGGCCTGCTCGGCTGCGAAGGCCTTCCCCTTCGTCACATCATGAGTTTCCCTTCTGCTGAGAACCCGCATGGCTCCGGGTTCTTAACTGCTTCGATCAAGGCCTTTGCGTCTTGGCGAAGGTAGAGATCGAACAAGCCCTTTCTTCCACGCCCTTGGAGATATGGGCCTCGTTCGCGTTCAACCCATCCGGACACCGTCGCCCCGACGAATTCCCGGTATCGGTGTCGCTTCGCCAGCGGCTGTCCAGTGCGAAATTCTTCACGGCTATTCCCCTGAAGGTTCGCCTGCGGATGGCGGGAGTGGTCGTAATCCCACCAGACCGAGAGCCGCTGCTCCTGGAAGCCGATGTCTTCCCAAAGGATCTTTGTACGGCGTCCGGCGATTTCGGCTTCACAGTGCCCCCTCTCGCCCCCTGTTCCGCTTAGGGACAGGTACTTCTGGTCGACCAGATGATTCAGCGCCAGGACGAGCAACTTTCGGCCCCAGTGCATACCTCGTCGCCTCTGCCCAGACGGAGACCCTTCAGAGTCGGACCTCATCGGAATCGGCCTTCCTATTTCGCCTTGCCTCGGGGAAACGAAGATCGGCAGTGCTGCCGCAGAGGTGCCATTCCATGCGCCCTCGACCATCGGCGGCGGCAATTGGTTGAGCTTGGCGACAACATCGGCAAGCAAGACACCGCGCCCGGCCTGCGAAAACAGGTAGAGCTGGCTGCCACCATCCGGGTTGTACATGCCGGCCCAATTTGGTCGTGCAATCTCGATCCCGTATTCCCTGCCCCATGCCTCGCGCTTGGTCGCCATCGACTGCGCAGCAGCCTCGTAGGGTTCGTTCACGAACACGTAACGCTTGGTTGTCGGCTGATACCAGACGCTGGCGTGATCCCGGCCGGGAACGCCATCGACGGAAACACCGCCCGTAAACACTCGCCCGTGTCCTTTGGCCGGCTGGAGACCTGTCGCTTCAATGAAGCGAAGGGTCCGCACCGCAGCACAAATCCGGCGCCGCGCACTCGACTGCGAGTCGGCATGGGACGACGACTCGAAATGATCCGGCGCAACCACACGGAAGCCGCCCAGCGCGCGGTTGTTGGCGAACTTCGAGGGCTTGATCAGCTGCAACCAGTCAACGCTGAGATCGATGGAAAGTGTCTCTCGTCCTCGAACCCCCGATACTCGATCGCGCCAGTACGCGGTGAGATAAAGCCGGTGCGCGTCGTGCGGCTTTTCTCGCTGACTCATACCGTCGCCTGCCGGCATCTTTCGCTGTGCATGCCGAAAGTTCTGGAAGTCCGCGGCTTGGGCAGCTCGATCAAGGGCTGCCTGATGGGATAGTCCCTCGGCTTTCTTGATCTGCTTGGCGTAGCGCTTGATTCCGACCAAGGTGGTCGGCTTAACAGACACAGACATAACGTCCTCCTTCGAGCCGAGGCTGAACGTCACTCGCCAACCGTTCCCTTGACCCG
>JBQTJW010000050.1:0-11085 GCA_052386745.1 Panacagrimonas sp.
GAGTGAAATGAAATCCCAGAAGTTGTCGTGCGCGGTCTGGGCCTGCGGAAAGCCGCGGTCCGGCTCGGCCTTGGCGGCGTGGATCAGGTCCGGGACCTTGATGGCGTCCTGGATGAAGAACACCGGGATGTTGTTGCCCACCAGGTCGAACACGCCATCCTGTGTGTAGAACTTGGTGGCAAAGCCGCGGACATCGCGCGCCAGGTCGGTGGACCCGGCGCCGCCGGCCACGGTGGAGAAGCGCACGAACACCGGCGTGCGGGTTCCCGGCTTCAGGAACGCGGCGCAGGTGAGCCCGGACACGTCCGCCGTCGCTTCGAAATAGCCGTGCGCGCCGCTGCCCCGCGCGTGCACTGCGCGCTCGGGGATCCGTTCGTGGTCGAAGTGCTGGATCTTTTCCAGGAAGTGGAAATCTTCGAGCAGGGACGGCCCGCGCTCGCCGGCGCGCAGGGTGTTGTCGTCATCGGCGACCGGAATGCCTTGGTTGGTGGTCAGGCGCTCATTGGCGTCATCGCTTCCTGCCGGGTCCTTTCGGACGGAATTCTTCGACTCTTTCTTGGCTGTCTTCATCGGGGTGCTCCTGGTATGCGCCCGGCCATCGGAGGGTCCGTGGCGGATCGTCGGGCATGAAAGAGCCCGCCCCCTCTACAGGAAGCGGGCCCGTTCACGTGGCTGGGAATGGCGTAGGGAGCGATCAGCTCCAGTGGAAAGTCTCGGTGCGCTGGCCGCGCGACGGCACGGTGATCTTGCGTTCCAGCGTCTGGCCGGAAGCGGCCGTCACGCTCACGTCGTAGGTGCCCGGCGGGAGCTCCGCAAACACCAGCGGATCGGCCTTCTCCAGCTTGAGGACGTCCTTGCCCTGCGCATCGGCGATCCGCACGGCGACGTTCGACATCAGCGCGCCGGAGCGCTTCTCGGCGAACACCAGTTGCAGGCTCATGTCCTGACCGATCGGCCGGATTTGCTCGCGCGCGTCGATGCCCACGCCTCCGGTCACGTAGCTCACGCCCTGTTCCTCGCGGACCTGGGGCGGATCGACCTTGGTGTCTTCGTACACGCCTGGATTCTGCTGTCGCGGGCTGGTGGAACCGGACGCCTCGTGCTCCGCGGCAACCGTGCCGATGGAGCCCGCCAGCGCCAGGGCCAATGCCGCGCGTCGGGCGATCAAGGAAATCGGGGATGGATGATTCATGGGAGTACCTCCGTAGTGCGGATGAATGCCGGTCGCGGTGTCGCCTTCCGGTGCGAAACGCGCCTTCCGGGTGCCGCTGGATGCGCGTTGCAACGGCATGGGCGAACTGCCGCGCCGTCCCGGGAAACGCCGCAATCCGTGTTCCCGGCGCGGCATGTCCTGCCGGGCGCTAGTGGCCCGTACCGGTGCGGGTCGGCGACACGCGCGCAGGTGGATCGGACGCGGGAAAGCTGTCGTCCAGCGCATCGTCCAGCGGCGTCTTGATGGACGAGCCGTGGCTGTCCTTCTTCACCGGCGGCTTGGCCTTTTCGCCGGGTCCGGCGGCCGACTTGCCCTTCTTGCCGAAGGCCTGCCGCTCGATGCTTGCGTTGCTGTCGAGCCGACGTTCCAGCGAAGCCTTTTCAGCTCCGGGGCCTAGATTCTGTTCCTTGTTTCGAGTGTCCATGGGTCTTCTCCTGGGTGAATGGATCGCTGGCCGCCAGCGACAGCGGGGCGGCCTCTCGGGTGAAGCGGAGGTGGTCGATCACGGCGTCGCCCAGGCCGAAATGCCGGGCCGGGGTGTGCAGGACTGTCGAACGGGCGGGATCGGCCTGCGCGTGCGCGGCGCCCGGCGTGCGGTGCTCGTCGCCGCATTCGCGGGCGATCGATTTCTGCGGGTTGCTGCCCTCGCGCATGGCGGCTGGCGGTGCATCCGGAGCGGTCTGCCCGGTGACGCGCCAGATGGTATTGCCCACGTCGTCGGCCACCAGCAGGGCGCCGGACTTGTCGAGCGCCACCCCGACCGGCCGGCCCTGGGCCTTGCCGTCCCCATTGAGGAACCCGCCGAGCACGTCCACCGGGTCGCCGGAAGGCTTGCCGTTGCGGAACGGCACGAAGATCACCTTGTACCCGCTGTACGGTTTGCGATTCCAGGAACCGTGCTGGCCCACGAACATGCCGTCCGCGTAACGCTCGGGCAGCGAGGTGCCGCGCGAGTAGGCCAGCCCGAGCGACGCCGTGTGCGCGCCGAGGGCGTAGTCCGGCGGGAGGGCGGTCTGCACGAGGTCCGGACGCTGCGGTTCCACCCGCGTGTCCACGTAGCCGCCAAAGTAGCTGTAGGGCCAGCCGTAGAACGCGCCCTCGCGCACCGAGGTCATGTAATCCGGAACCAGGTCGTTGCCCAGCTCGTCGCGCTCGTTGACCGCGGCCCACAGCTCGCCGGTATCGGGCTGCCAGGCCATGCCCACCGGGTTGCGCAAGCCACTCGCAAAGGTCCTGCGGGCGCCGGTCGCCGGGTCGATTTCCAGGATGGCAGCGCGATCCTTCTCGGCCGCCAGGCCGTTCTCCGCGATATTGCTGTTGGAGCCCACCGCCACGTACAGCAGCCGGCCGTCCTTGCTGGCCACCAGGTTCTTGGTCCAGTGGTGGTTGAGTTCGCCGCCCGGAAGCTCGGCAACCTTGCTGCTCTGTGCGGTGATGGCGGTCGCACCCGTTTCGTACGGATACCGCAGCACCATGTCGGTGTTGGCCACGTAGAACTCGTTGTTCACCAGCGCCATGCCGAACGGGGAATTGAGGTTGGCGAGAAACACGGAGCGCAGGTCGGCGACGCCGTCCTGGTCGGTATCCCGCAGCAGGGTGATGCGATTGGCGCTGGACACGCCGGACCCGACCTTCTTCATGAAGAAACCCATCACCCGGTTCCTGACGGATTTCTTGTCGTCGGGGCGGGGCGGGGCGTCGGTTTCCGCCACCAACACGTCCCCGTTGGGCAGGGTATAGATCCAGCGGGGGTGGTCCAGCCCGCTCGCGAACGCCGTCACCGCGAGGCCGTTGGCAGGGACCGGGGCCGCGCCCTTCTGCCAGCCCACGGCGGAGGCCAGGTGAACGGTCGGGAGCAGGCTCTTTTCCGCTGGCGGCAGCACGGGCCTGGAGCCAAAGCCGGCGTAATTGGGGACCTGCCCCGAGCCGGCGCGCGCCGCCAGCCCGCAGGCCAGCAGGCCGCCGGCAACAAACAGTGCAAACCCTTTGGACGCGTGAATTGAAGCCATTGACGGAATCCGACGGTGGACGCTCACCAGGAGGGAGCCAGTTGCGTGCCACGGTCTGGCAACGCGCGCAAGCCTGGCGGCGATGCCCTCGCTGGCCGCGTCACGCAACGCGCCTGCATCCCCCGCAGATCGCTGGCGCAACGCGGTTTCCGGGGAAGATTCGCCGAGCAGCGGCGCTCCGGCGCCGCTCCGGGAGCGGCGTTGCTGGCCGCGGTGCCCGGTCCGGTCTGCCGCTTGCAGCCTGCACAGCTGGTCTGGCCGCGCTTTGCAGCCCGCCCGTCGGGCTTCAGGCCTGCAGGGGGCTTCCGTCGATCAGGGCGGCCAGCACCGTGAAATCGACGGGCTTGACCAGGTGATGATCGAAGCCCGCCGCGAGCGTCCGTTCCCGATCGGCCGGCTGGCCCCAGCCACTGAGCGCGATCAGCGTGATGTCTTTGCCGCGCTCGCCCGCGCGTACCCTGCGCGCGGTCTGGAGGCCGTCGAGCTGGGGCATGCCGATGTCCAGCACCATGGCCTCCGGGTGGAATCCGGCCGCCATCTCGAGCGCGGCGAGCCCGTCGTGGGCGACCAGAACCTGGTGACCGTGGGCGCGCAGCAGCGCGGCCAGGCTGCGCGCGCTGTCGCCGTTGTCGTCGGCCACCAGCACCCGCCGCCCCGTGGACGCACGCTCGGGGTTTGCGGTGACGGGCCGGGCCGTGAGCGTTGCCGCGCCGGGGCCATCGGCGTCGGGTAGCGGAAGGAAGATGGTGAACGTGCTGCCGTGGCCCAGCCCGGGGCTGCTGCCCTCCACGCGACCACCGTGCATTTCCACCAGCCTGCGAACCAGCGACAGGCCGATGCCCAGCCCGCCCTGCGCGCGCGACAGCGAGCGATCGGCCTGCGCAAACATGTTGAACACGCTCGGCAAGCCTTCTGGCGCAATGCCGATGCCCTGGTCCTCGACGTCGATACGCACCTGGCCGCCCTCGCAGCGGGCGCGCAGCCAGATCGTCCCCGGCTTCTCGGAGTACTTGGCACTGTTGCCGAGCAGGTTGCCCAGGGCCTGGATCAGCCGCGTGCCATCACCGAAGAGGGCCACGGGCTGCTCGGGCAGCGACACTTCAAGCTGGTGGCCGCCGCTACGGATCAGCGGATCGACGCCTTCGACCGCGAGGCGCACGACGTCGGCCAGCATCACCGTCTCCCTGCGCAGGACCAGCTTGCCGGAGGTGATGCGGCTGACGTCGAGCAGGTCGTCCACCAGCCGCACCATCTGGGTGATCTGCCGCGCCATCAGGGCCAGCACCTGGGTGCGCAGCGCGGTTTCCTCGCCGCGGACCTGCAGGAGCTGCACGCTGTTGGAGATGGGCGCAATCGGGTTGCGAAGTTCGTGTGCCAGCGTGGCCAGGAATTCGTCCTTGGCACGATCGGCCTGGCGCAGGCGCAGCTCGGCCTCCTTGAGGTCGTGCCGGTCACTCCAGGCTACGACCCATTGCAGCGGGCGGCCGTCCGGGCCGGGCAGGAGCGCCACGCGCACGACGTGCCAGCGATGGCTCTGGTCGCGGCCCCGCAGCCGCAGTTCGATCTCGCCCGGGTGCTCCCCGGCCAGCAGGCGCGCGAGGTAGGCCTCGCCGACGGCGCGGTCCTCGGGGTGCACGAATTCCACCCAGCCTTCGGCATGCACGGGTGGCGAAGTGGGAAGGTCCTCGACCGTGGCACGGCTGACGTAGTCGATGACGCCCTGCGGCGTCATGGTGAACACCTTCTCCGGGAAGCGGTCGAGCACGTCGCGCAGGCGCTGGCGGCTGGCGGCTTCCTCTTCCGCGTTCTGGGCACGCTGGATCGACTCCAGGCAGAGGTTGCCGGCCAGATCGACCACCTCGAGGTCGGCGTCGTCCCATTGCCGGGGTTCGCGCTGCTGGATGGAGAACAGCCCCACCAGGCGGCCGCCGCGGTGCAGGGGCACCACGATGACGGCGCCGATCTCGTCCTCGCCGCAGGCGGAAGTGTTTACGGCGAACTCGCCGGGATGCGTCACGTCTGCGATCACCAGCGGGCGCAGGCTTTCGAGCTGGCGCCACCAGGCGTCGCCGTACCGGCGGAAGTCGCCGCGCCTGCCACAGCTGGCCACACCGGAGAGGAACTCGGCCAGCGGCTGGCAACGCCCAGCATCCGCGTCCACGCGCAGGTAGACGCAGCGGTTTGCACTGAGCCGGGCCCCCATCGCATCGCAGACCGCCTGCGCGATGTCCGCGGGCGCCGACAGGGCTTGCACGGCCTCGCTGAGCGCGGCCAGGAATCGCAGGTGCTCATTGCTGATGCGTAGATCGGAGCTGGCATTGGCCCGCTCCACGCCCGCCCAGCACAGCCGGGCGGCGATTCCCACCAGTTCGATTTCCGCCCGGGACCAGGCCCGAGGCTGCGCGCCGTAGACCACGAACCCGGCTGCAAGGCCCTGCGGCGAATGGAGCGGATAGAAAACCGCGGATCGCAGGTCCACGCCGGCAAGCGTGCGGCGTTCGGACTCCTCCGGACGTTCCTGCGTACCGTCAGCAACGTGCGGCTGGTTGGCCCGCAGTTTCCGGAGGACGGACGCGCCGATCTCGCCGAGCGGGAAGCTCACGTGGCGGGGATTGACGCCGATGCGCGCCTGGGCCAGGACCTGGTAGCGGTCCTGCTCCGGCTCCATGCGCATGTAGGCGCAGTGGTCCGCCTCGAGATGGCATCCGACGGCGTCGGTGACGCGCGCAAGGATCTCGTCCGGGTCATCGAGCGCCTGGATCTGCCCGCTGAGATCGACCAGGAACGCGAGCTGCTGCGCGCGTTCACGCAGCGACTGCTCGGCGGCTTTCAGGTCGTGAACCTCTGCCGCCACACCCAGCCAGGACTTCGGCGCGCCTTCTGCCGAGGCCACCATCACCACCCGCGCGAGGTGCCAGCGGAACTCGCCGCTGAAATGCCGGGCGCGGATTTCCAGCGAAAACGGCTGGCCCGTGACCAGGCTGCTTCGCAGATGCTCGCGGTATGCGACCGCATCCTCCGGGTGCAGAAGCTGGTCCCAGATCGAGTCATCCAGGCCTTCGCCCTCCAGTCCGGCATAGTCCCTCCACGAGGGGTGCAGGTAGGTCAGATGGCCCTTCTCGTCCACGGTGGTGATCTTGCTCGGCGAGGCGTCCATCAGCGTGCGGATGCGCGCCTCGCTGACCGCCACGGCGCGTGCGGCGCGGGCCCGCTCCAGGGCCTCCCAGCTCCGCTCGGCAACCTGCTCCACCAGTTCGACCTCGTCCACGGTCCAGCGGTGCGGAACCGCGTGCTGCACGGCGAGCGCGGCCACCGTCCGGCCCGCCTTGCGCAGGGGGACCGTGATGAGCGCACGCGCCCCGATCCCGCGGTACGCCGGCAGGTAGGGGCGGGCGTCCGGATCGGCGTCGATATCGGCGACCACGTGGCTCGACGCACCTCGCCGCAGCAATTGGGGCAGCCCGAACTCCCGAACACTGCGCGGGCCGGTCAGGGCAGCAACGCCGTCACGGAAATCGGCCAGCACGTCGAACCGGTCGCCGCTGGCGTCGATCTCGACCCACACGCAGCGGTTGACACCAAGATAGCGACCCAGCTTCTCGGCCGTGACCGTCACGATCTGCAGCGGGTCGGACAGCGCGCGCGTGTCGTCGGCCAGCGCGGCAAAGAATGCCAGCCGCAGGTTGACGGCACCGATCCGGCGGTTGGCATCGGCCAGGAGCTGCGCCTGTTCCAGGCTGCGCAGGTCGTAGGGCACAGCCGGCGTTTCGCCAACGCGTTCGGACTGGCCGCGAAAATGCTCGCTGACGTCATCGGCGCGCTGCACCACGAACGTCACTTCGTTGCGCGGCCCCAGCACGGGAAAGTGGTAGGCGCTCCACCAGCGCTTTTCCAGTCCCCCCTCGGGCGAGGGGACGGCGTAGCAGACCACGGGCAACTGTTCCGGCTTGCCGGTAGCGGCGACTTTCTGGAAGGCCTTGCGCACCGGCCCGACGCCCGCTGCGTCGTCGTCGTCCGGAAACGCCTCGAACAAGGGGCGGCCGATGATCTGCTCGCGCGTGGTATTGGTGGTGCGCAGGTAGGCGTTGCTCGCGGCCACGATGCGAAATTCGGCGCCCGCCTCGCACACGAGGATGGGAGCCGGCTGCGCTTCGAGCAAGGCCTTGAAATGGGCCAGCGCCTCGGACGTGCGGCGGCGCTCGCTGACGTCCTGCACGGCGCCGATGGCGCCGGTGATCGATCCATCCGGGCCAAACACCAGGCCGGCGCGGTCCAGCACCCAGATGTACTCGCCGCTGGCCTGGCGCAGGCGGTACTCCTCCTGCCACCGGGGCGACCGCGCCCGCTGGGCGTGCAGCAGGCTTCCCAGAACCTGCCTGCGGTCGTCGGGATGAATGCGCCCGCTCCACCATGCATACGCCTTGTCGATGGTGCGCGAGGGATAGCCGAACAGCGTGGTGATGCCATCGTTCCACGTCACGCGATCGAGCGGCACGTCGATTTCGTAGATCGCGTCGAAGCTGGCCTCCATCACCATCAGGCGGCGGCGCTCAGCGTCACGCGCCAGTTCGCCGCTGCGCTCTCCCTGCTCGATGGCGCTGCGGGTGTCGCGGCGATTGCGCCGAAGGTTCTCGTTGGCAACACGCAGGGCCTCGAACATCAGGCTGATGGCGCCGCCAAGGAACAGGAATCCGGCCAGCAGGATCTGGTCGCCGGGCCGCAGATCGCGGAGGCCGGCTTCCGCAAAGAGTCCCACTCCGAGCGTCGTGCAGAGCAGGATCGCGGTGCATCCCGGGATCAGGCCGCCATACCAAGCGGCCACGATGACCGCGCAGATGCTGCTCATCAGCGGCAGGTGGCCGGTCAGCAGGTCATCGAGCGAGTAATGCAGCAGCATCGCGCCGGCGCTTGCCAGCGCCGCCACGAGCACACCCCGCCACAGTGGCGGGCGGTCCGGAGGGAGAAAGCGGTTGTGCACGATGAGGACCGGCCTTCCCGGCGCAAGAAATGATGAGGAGTGACGAGCGCCCGGACCCTCGCACTTCGACGGCCTCTTCAAGTGCAGCGTCCCTGGCCGCGTGACCAAGGATATCGCTGCCGCGGCCATTTGGGGGCACGACGGCATTCGTTCCGGGTGACGTGTCGTTATCCAACACCAAAAGAGAAATGCAGCGCAAAAGGCACGGCCTGCCCGCCCGGATTAACGGCAAAACTTCCGCCGGGACAGGACTGGGCAGGATTTCTCCGGGCGGGCACGGGACTTGTTGCGAGCCGGGTGTAACGACCGCTTCGCAGGCCATATAAAACGCATGCGATGCGGCTTGCAGCACACCACACACTTACTGGAGAAGTCATGGACACCACGAGCGTAGTCAAGACGTTGAACGATCTGATCGAAACCTCGCAGGACGGCAACAAGGGGTTTGCCGAGGCCGCCGACAAGGCGACCGATGCTTCCCTCAAGGCCGAGCTGCGCAAGCGCTCTCAGCAGTGCGCCAGCGCGGCGCAGGAGCTTCAGGCCTTTGTCATGTCGATGGGCGCGGAACCGGAACAGGGCGGCACCCTGAAGGGCGCGGCGCATCGCGGCTGGGTTGCGGTGAAGGCCGCCGTGAGCGACAGCAACATTGCGGTGCTGGAAGAAGTGGAACGGGGCGAAGACTACGCGAAGGCCGCGTACAAGAAGGCGCTGAAACTGGAGCTCCCCCTGCCCTTGCGCACGGTCGTGGAGCGACAATATGAAGGCACGCTGCGCAATCACGACCGCATTCGCGAGTTGCGCGATGCGTACCGCAAGGCGGCCTGATCTGTCAGGCTTGCACCGCTGAGTCTTCGGTGCCCCCTGCGTTGCCAAGTGTAGACGGTACCCGGCCTGTCACCGTGACCAACACGGCGATCAAGGCGTCACAATGGCCGGGGCTGCTAAAGCGAAGCATCACCCGGTGGATCAGCGATGGCGCGTCCAGCATGGGCGCTGCCATCGCCTTTTACAGTCTGCTTTCGATGGCGCCCGTGCTGCTGATGGTGATCACCGTCGCGGGCCTTTTTTTCGGTGAAGATGCGGCGCGAGGTGCACTGCTGGATGAGCTTCGGCGCCTGTTCGGCGCCAACGGGGCGCAAGCGGTGGACGCCATCCTGGTGGCGTCACGTCAGCAGGACGGCAGCGTCTTGTCTCTCGCGTTCGGATTTGTCGTGCTGCTCGTCGGCGCCACCACGGTATTCGTTGAACTGCAAAGCGACCTGGACCGGATATGGCGCGTTCCACCTGGCTCGAAGCCCGTGATCGGCAGCCTGGTTCGCGCCCGGATGCTGTCGTTCGGGCTGATCCTTGGCGTCGGGTTCCTGCTCGCGGTGTCGCTGGTGCTGACGGCGGCGATCTCCGCGGTCGGCGGTCTCTGGAACCGGTGGTTCGAAGGCGCAGAACTGGTACTCGGTGTGCTGAACGGCATCGTGGGGTTCACCGTCATCACCGCCCTGTTCGCACTGATCTACAAGTTGCTGCCCAGCGTCGACATCCAGTGGCGCGATGTATGGACGGGCGCGGCGGTCACGTCGCTCCTGTTTTCCGCAGGCAAGTTCCTGATCGGCATGTACCTGGGGACCGCAGCCCTGTCCTCTTCCTTCGGCGCAGCCGGCGCCCTGGTTGCCATCGTGGTCTGGGTCTATTACTCGGCGCAGATCTTTCTCCTGGGTGCCGAGTTCACCTGCGAGTACGCGAATGCGCGACGCACCCTGAACCGCGCTTCGTCAACGCTCAGGCCAAGCCTGGTGTAGCCGTGGGCGTGTTCTGATTCATCGATACGAATACGAGGGAAGCCTCGTCCTCCACCCGGCCTTCTGGCAACGGGATTAGGGCCGCGCTTTTGAGTAGACTTCCGGCCGCCCCAGGCGACTACGCCTTGCGAATGAAGGGTTTCGTCAAGCCTGCAAACGATTGGGCGAGCCCGGGATGTTTGGCCTGAAGCTGACCTGCAGAGGAGATCGAACAATGAATGCAGCACAACCGATGGTCCCGAGCATGCTCAGCGAACTTGATCGCCAAGAGATGGCGACGGTCAAGCGCTTCGGTGGCAACGACACGCATATCAGTGCCGCCGAAACGCCCTGGGTGCCCTGGGTGGGCGATGTGGAGGTCCGGATCCTGCGCATTGAAAACCGCACCGGCACCTTCGTCATCGGTCTGCGCTCCCCGACCGACCAGAGCCTGGGCAGGCATCGCCATCGAGGCCTGGTCACTGCGACCACCATCTCCGGCACCTGGAATTACTACGAGTACGACTGGGTTGCGCATCCCGGAGATTACGTGGTGGAGACGCCGGGCACCATCCACACGCTGCACGTGAGCGCGGGCACCGAGATCGTGTTCACCGTCACCGGCTCGATCGAGTTCTTCAACGCCGACGATTCGCTGGCCAGCGTCTGGGATTGCTTCAGCTTTGTGAACCTGTACGCGCAGTTCTGCGCGGCGCGCGGCATGCAAGTCAATCAGAGACTGTTCTATTGAACGAGTGCCGCCGTTCCAAGCCAGCCCGGGGACGATCAAGCGACTTATCCGCAAAATCCGCGCCGGCCAACGCGGCTGAGACCACCGCGGACGACGCGTATGCGCGTCCACGGAACCAGGCGACTTGTGCGGCATCCTGAAGATTGGGTTCCCGGCCACCTTTTCGCGATCAGGTGTCCGCAAAGTCGATCCGACTTCGATTTCCCATCGTGCTGTTCGCGGGCTCAACCAAGCGAGTGAATCGCCCCGGGAATCGTGGAGGCTGTTTGGTTTGAGTCAGGCCGGGATGGCCTGACCGTTTTGCTGCACCTGCTGTTGCTGTTTGTGCTGCTGATGGTAGTTCGCTTCGGCTTCGGCCGGCG
>JBQTJW010000051.1:0-18788 GCA_052386745.1 Panacagrimonas sp.
CGTGGTACGCCGGCACGGCGGACGCGGTGTACCAGAACATCGACATCATCCGGCACCACGCGCCCAAGTACGTGCTGATCCTGGCGGGCGATCACATCTACAAGATGGATTACGGCCCGATGATCGCGGCACACGTGGAGAAGGCGGCGGACATCACCGTGGGCTGCATCGAGGTGCCGCTGGACCAGGCGCGCAGCTTTGGCGTGATGAAGATCGACGAGAACGCGCGCGTGGTGAGCTTCCTGGAAAAGCCGGCGCAGCCCGAGCCCATGCAGGGCCGCACCGACGTGGCGCTGGCCTCCATGGGCATCTACGTGTTCAACACCCAGTTCCTGTTGCAGGCGCTCAGCCGCGACGCGCAGCGCAATGATTCGGCGCACGACTTCGGCAAGGACCTGATCCCCGGCGCCATCGGGCGCAACGCCATGTTCGCCTACCCGTTCCGCGACGTGCAGAAGAGCGCGCAGGGCTACTGGCGCGACGTGGGCACCATCGACGCCTACTGGGAATCCAACATGGAGCTGATCGGCGTGGCGCCGCCGCTCAACCTCTACGATCGCGAATGGCCCATCTGGACCTACCAGGAGCAGCTTCCGCCGGCCAAGTTCGTGTTCGACGATGCCGATAAGCGCGGCTTCGCCATCGACTCCATGGTGTCGGGTGGCTGCATCGTGTCCGGCGCGGAAGTGCGGCGCTCGCTGCTGTTCTCCAACGTGCACCTGGAAACCCACGCACTGGTCGAAAGCTCGGTGGTGCTGCCGGACGTGCGCATTGGCCACCATTGCCGCATCCGGCGCGCGATCATCGACAAGGGCTGCATCCTGCGCGATGGCACGGTCATCGGCCACGACCTGGCCGAAGATGCCAAGCGCTTCCACGTCACCGCCAACGGCGTGGTGCTGGTGACGCCGGACATGCTCGGGCAGCCCCTGCACACGGGCGAATGAGGGCGGCCAGCAGGGCAAGGTCGGCCAGGGCCGCCTCCGCGCATCGATGGCCCCCATGAGCGTGAAAATCCTTTTCGCCGCCGGCGAGGCCCTGCCCTTTTCCAAGACCGGCGGGCTGGCCGACGTGTCGTTCGCCCTGCCCTCGGCGCTCGCGAGCCTGGATGTGGATTTGCGCGTCGTCACGCCCGCGTATCGCGGCGCGCTGGACAAGGTGCAGGCGCCGAAGCGGGTCGCGCAGCTGTCGGTATTCGGGCAGGACTTCGCGATCTGGGAAGCGGCCGTCGAGCCCGGCGGATTCCTCGTGTGGCTGGTGGATTGCCCGGCGCTGTTCGCACGCGAAGGCACGCCCTACGCCGACCCGCAAGGCCGGGAGTTTTCCGACAACGCCTGGCGCTTCGGATGCTTCTGCGTGGCGGTGGCGCGGCTGGCGCTGGGCGCGGCGGAGAGCGGCTGGACGCCGGACGTGCTGCATCTCAATGACTGGCACACGGGGCTCACGCCAGTGTGGTTCCGCCACGCGCAGGCGCGTCCGCGCACGCTGTTCACCATCCACAACCTTGCCTACCAGGGCCAGTTCAGCCGCGCGGACTTCGATGCGCTGGGCCTGCCGCCGGAGCTGTGGCACCCGGGCGGAATCGAGTTTCACGGCGGGTTCTCGTTCATGAAATCGGCATTGATCCTTGCCGACACCATCACCACGGTCAGCCCGACCTACGCGCGCGAAATCCAGACGCCGGCTTTCGGCGAGCGCATGGACGGCGTGATCCGCACTCGCGCCAACGCCCTGCACGGCATTGCCAACGGCATCGACACCGCGGTGTGGAATCCGGGAACCGACCCGCTCTTGCCCACGCGTTACGACCACCGCACCGTGGTCGAAGGCAAGCGCGCCAACAAGCTCGCCCTGCAGCAGGCGCTGGGCCTGGAACCCGTCGCCGACAAGCCGCTGCTGGGGTTCATTGGCCGGCTCGCCTACCAGAAGGGTGCCGACCTCCTGCTGGCCGCGGAAGGCTGGCTCGAAAGCAACGACGTGCAGCTCGTCCTGCTGGGCACCGGTGACAAGGGCCTGGAGGAAGCCTTCCGCCAGCTCGCCCTGCGGGCGCCGGGCCGCGTGGGCGCACGCGTCGGGCACGACGAAACCTTCGCCCACCTGATCGAAGCCGCGGTCGATTTTTTCGTGATGCCTTCGCGCTACGAACCCTGCGGCCTCAACCAGATGTACAGCCAGCGCTACGGCAGCGTGCCCGTGGTCCGCCGCACCGGCGGGCTCGCCGATACCGTGGTCGATGCCACCCCGCAGGCCCTGGCGGACGGCACCGCCACCGGCATCCTGTTCAACGACGCCGACCTTGGCGGCATCACCTACGGGCTCGATCGCGCGCTGGAACTGTGGCGTCAGCCGGCGATCTGGCAGCAACTGGTCCGCACCGGCATGCAGCAGGACTTCAGCTGGACGCGCGCCGCGCGGGCTTACCTGTCGCTCGCCGAAAACCGCTGAGCCGCCGCGCTCAACGGTCGCCGCGGCGGCGCCACGCCCCGAGCAGGCCGCGCAGGCTCACGGCGGCCCAGATGCTTTCCACCAGCACGAATCCCCACTGCGCCTCGTGCCAGGCCACGATCGTCAGCACGAACGTGCCCACGAAATTGAACGCGAGGTAGCGCGTCTCGTGGCTGCCCCAGCGGCCCTGCTGCTGCCGCAGGTAAGCCCACAGGACGATCGTGGCGCCGACGATGGAGATGGTCTGGACGATCACGGGCGAGCCTCGTCCGGCAGCGCCTTCGACGCGCCGTCTGCCGGCGCAGCACCCGTCCTGGCGAAGATCAACGCGTGCTGCCACGGCAGGCCCTCGATGGCGCCGACCCGCTTCAGCGGGTGCACCGTCGCCTCGCGTTGAATCTGATCGATGCTCATCTTGTGCGCCTTGAGAATCGGAACGCGGTCGTCCTCCGCGCGGTACTCCACGAACACCACGCGCCCGCCCGGCTTCAACGCGCGCACCAGCGACGCGAGCGTCTCGTAGGGAAATTCCAGTTCGTGGTAGACGTCGACCATGATGGCAAGGTCAATGGAATTCACCGGCAGCTTCACGTCATCCACCGCGCCCAGCACCGGCCGCAGGTTCGCGTACCCAGGCTGCCTTGCCAGCGTCTCCAGCATGCGCAGCATTTCCGGCTGCACGTCCACCGCGTAGACGATGCCGCGAGGCCCCACCTGGGCCGACAGCCGCCGCGTGATGTAGCCGCTGCCCGCGCCGACATCGGCCACCACCATGCCCGGCCGCAGGTCCAGGCCCTGCACCAGCTGGCTGGTGTTTTCCTCCTGCTCGCGACTGGCGCGATCGAGCCACGCCGCGCCCTCCCAGCCCATCACGCCGGCGATCTGCCGCCCCATGTAGACCTTGCCGATGCCGCCGCCGCTGGGCGTCACGTGCTCGTAGGCCGGAACTTCTGCCGCCTCCGCGGGCGCCAGAGTGCCCGGCGACGACGGCCCGCAAGCCGTCGCCAGCAGCGCCATGACCATGCCGATGCCGATCGCGCGCCGGTTCCCGTACGCCCTCGTGCGGCGGAAACAGGCGGGGTTGAAGAACGCGGAATCGATTGGTTTCTTCATGACCTGACGTCAATCTTGGAGGGCATCGCAAATGGTCGTTTTGGACTGTGCGCGCGAGGGCATTCCCGCATACTTCGCCGCGCTGCTCATCCCACCCAAACCGGCAGGAGATTCAAATGGCGACGTACAACTTCGACGAACAGAATGTTCGCTGGAACAAGCTCGGCGACTTCCAGCACGTCGTCTATTCCATCCTCGGGATCGATGCCCCCAACAAGGTGGCGGACGTGCTGTTCAAGTTCTCGTCCAACCAGCAGATCGTGCTGCACCGCCACAAGGCGCAGAACAATACCTTTGTCGTGCAGGGCGAGCACCGCCTGTATGAGGCCAATGGTGACATCAAGGACATCCGGCCGACGGGTCGCTACACCGTGAGCCCGCCGGACGAGACCCCGCACCGCGAAGGCGGCGGCAACGGCCAGGACGTGATCGTGTTCTTCAGCATCCGCGGCAGCGACGGCGTGCTGTACGAACTGCTGGACGACAACCACAACCCGATCGGCAGCATCAGCATGCAGGACCTCGTTGCGCTGCATGCGGCCAACCAGTAGGGGTGGTGCGGCGGGCATGTTCCCGGCGCGTCCCAAGTCGCCGTAGCGGCCTACGAAAGCGGGGCACCGGATGACACGGGCAATGGCCTGCGGAGCGCGCCGCCGACCACGGCGCCTCCGCTGTGCCCGCGTCAGTCGAAGGGATTTCTCAGCACCATCGTGTGCTCTCGATCCGGACCCGTCGAGATGATGGCGATCTCCGTTTCCGTGACTTCCTGCACCCGCTGCAGGTACGCGCGGGCGGCGGCGGGCAGGTTCTCGTAGCGCGTGATGCCGTAGGTGTTGCACTTCCAGCCCGGCATCTCCTCGTACACGGGCTCGATCTTTGAGAAGCCCTCGGCGCCGATGGGCGGCACTTCCACCGCCTTGCCGTCGAGCCGGTAGCCGGTGCAGATGCGGATGGCGTCGAGCTCGTCGAGCACGTCCAGCTTGGTCACGCACAGGCCGGTGACGCTGTTGTTGAAGATCGACCGGCGCGCGGCCACGGCATCGAACCAGCCGCAGCGGCGCGGGCGCTTGGTGACGGTGCCGTATTCCTGGCCCTTGTCTCGGATGTGCTGGCCGATGTCGTTTTCCTGCTCGGTCGGGAACGGGCCCGAGCCGACGCGCGTGGCGTAGGCCTTGACGATGCCCAGCACGTAGTCGAGCTCGCGCGGGCCGACGCCGGTGCCCGTCGCCGCACCGCCGGCGGTGGTATTGCTGGAGGTCACGTAGGGGTAGGTGCCGTGGTCCACGTCCAGCAGCGCGCCCTGGGCACCTTCGAACAGCACGTTGTCGCCACGGCGCAGCGACACGCGCAGCAGCTCGGTGACATCGGCCACCATCGGCCGCACCACTTCGGCGTAGCCAAGCAGCGCGTCCAGCGTCTGCTGGAAATCGACCGGCGCTTCCTTGAAATAATTGACCAGCACGAAGTTGTGGAAGGCCAGCAGCTCGCCGAGCTTGGCCGCGAGCTGTTCGCGGTGGAACAGGTCGCCCACGCGGATGGCACGGCGCGCCACCTTGTCCTCGTAGGCGGGGCCGATGCCCTTGCCAGTGGTGCCGATCTTGGCCTCGCCGCGCGCCTTTTCGCGTGCCTGGTCCAGCTGCGCGTGCACCGGCAGCACCAGCGGCGTAGCCTCGGAGATGCGCAGGCGGTCGCGCACCGACGTGCCGGTGGCCTCCACCTTCTGGATTTCCTTGATGAGGTCGGGCAGCGACAGCACCACGCCGTTGCCGATGAAACAGGCGACGCCCGGCCGCATGATTCCCGACGGAATCAGGTTCAGCGCGATCTTCACGCCGTTGATCACCAGCGTGTGGCCGGCGTTGTGCCCGCCCTGGAACCGCACCACGGCCTGCGCGCGGTCGGTGAGCAGGTCCACCACCTTGCCCTTGCCCTCGTCGCCCCACTGCGCACCGATCACCACCACGCTCTTGCCCATCATTCCACTCCCAGGCCCAGCAATTCGTTCATGTCCGCCGAAAATCCGGTCGCCGGCAACGCGCGCCCGAATTCGCGGCCCACGCCGTCGTAACGCCCACCGCGCGCGATCTCGCGCCCGAATCCCGGCACGAAGGCCGCAAACACCAGCCCCGTGTGGTAGCGCAGCCCGCGCAGCTCGGCGAGGTCCACGTGGATCGGCACGTTGGGGAAATCCGCGGCCAGGCTGGCGGCGACCTGCTCCAGCATGGCGAGCGCGGCATCGATCTTTTCGTCGATGCCCGCCAGCGTCTGCCGCGCGCGTTGCAGCACCGTGACATCGCCGTTGAGGTCCATGAGCGCGGCCAGCTTGCCGACGATGCCGTCCAGTCCGCGGTCGCGGCCGAACTCGAGCAGGTCCGGCTGAGACTTGCGCTGCAGGATGCCGAACAGCACGCCCTCGTCGGCCGGGTCCAGGTTCAGGCTGGCGATGACGGCGCGGTAGATGGCCACGTGGCCCAGGTCCAGGTGCACGTCCTGCACGTTGGCCAGCAGCAGGCTGTTGAGCATCAGGCGCAGCACTTCCAGGTCCGCGCCCAGGCCCGGCTCGCCGAACAGTTCGCACCCTACTTGGCGCGGCGAACGCGGGCCGCCGGGGCTGTCCGGCGTGGTCCGCAGCACCGTGCCGAGGTAGCACAGGCGCACGACCTGGCCCTCGTCGTATCGGCGCGCGGCGATGCGCGCCGCCTGCGGCGTCATGTCGGCGCGGATGCCGAGCATGCGTCCGCCCTGCGGATCGGCGAACTTGAAGGTCTGCGATTCCAGATCGCTGCCGCTGCCGGTGAGCAGCGAATCCAGGTGCTCCACCAGCGGCGGCAGGATCAGCTCGTAGCCGGCGTCGTGGTAGTGGTCGAGCAGCCGGCGGCGGAGGCGTTCCTGCTGCCAGGACACGGGCGGCAGGGCTTCCTCCATGCCGTCGGGCAGCATCCAGCGTTTGGTGGCCATCTGAGAAGTGGGTCGAGAGGTTCGCCGCGGGCGCGGCTGGCCTATTTTACCGTGTTGAGGATCAGCAGCCCGAGCAGCATGCTGGCCAGCCCGATCGTGCGCACCCAGCGGTCTTCAATCGCCGCGTAGCTCAGCAGCACCCTGCGGAATCGTCTGGGCGACAGGAACGGCAGCAGGCCCTCGATGACCAGCACTAGGCCTGCCGCCGTCAGCAGCTCGGACCACACCGCGATTACTTGCCCGCGTTCTTGAAGTACTTGAACAGCTCGCCCTCGGGTTCCAGCACCATCACGTTGTCGCGGTTGGCAAAACCCTGCCGGTAGATGTTGAGCGAGCGGTAGAACCGGTAGAACTCCGCGTCCGCGCCGTAGGCCTTGGCGTAGACCTCCGCCGCCTTGGCATCGCCTTCGCCGCGCAGCCGCTCAGAATCCTTGTAGGCATTGGCCACGGTGACCTGCGCCTCGCGATCGGCGTCGGCCCGGATGCGTTCGGCCTCTTCCGCCCCGCGGGCACGCAGGTCGGACGCCACGCGGGTGCGCTCGGCGCGCATGCGCTGGTAGACCGATTCGCTCACGTCCTTGGGCAGGTCCACGCGCTTGACGCGCACGTCCACGATCTCGATGCCGAGGTCGGCCACCTTGTCCTTCACGCGCTTTTCCAGCGCGTCCAGGATCTCGTTGCGCTCGCCGGAGACCACCTGGCGGATGGTGCGCGAACCGAACTCGGCACGCAGGCCCGGGTTGACGATGGTGGCCAGGCGATCCATGGCCACCAGTTCCTCGCCACCGGTGGCGCGGTAGTAGTTGGTGGTGTTGACGATGCGCCACTTGACGAAGAAGTCGACCTCGACGTTCTTCTTCTCGACCGTCAGGAAATTCTCGGTCTGGTTGTCCAGGGTCAGGATGCGGCCATCGAAGCGCAGCACGCGCTGTATCAGCGGCAGCTTGAAATGCAGCCCCGGGGGATAGTCCGTTCCCTGGATCTCGCCGAACTGGAACAGCAGCACGCGTTCGCGCTGATCCACGGTGAAGAAACTGCCATTGATGACCATTACCACGAGCAAGGGCAGCAGGGCGGCGATGAAGGGATAATTCTTCATTACTGGCGCCCCCGGTCACGCGAGCGTGAAGGCTCGACATTGTTCGGTCCGGCCCCGATACCGGGATTGGTCACAAAGTCCGCCGGGTAGTTTTCGGAGCGCGGCATCGCCTTCATCATCTGGTCGAGCGGGAGGTAGAACATCGGGTTGCCCTTGTCGACGTCGATCATGATCTTGGAACTGCCCGACATCACGTCACCCATGCTGTCGAGATACAGGCGGTCACGCGTGACCGCGGGCGCCTTTCGATACTCGCCGAGCAGGGCGGTGAAGCGTGACGCGTCACCGGTGGCGCGGGCCAGCACCTGGTCGCGGTAGCCGGTCGCTTCCGCCAGCTGGCGGGCTGCGGCGCCGCGCGCCTTGGGCAGGCGATCGTTTGAATACGCCTCGGCTTCGTTCTTCAGCCGCTCCTGGTCCTCGCGCGCCTTGATCGCGTCTGCAAACGCAGCCTGGACGGCCTCGGGGGGCTGCGCCTGCTGAAGGTTGACTTCGGTCACGACCAGGCCCGACTTGTAATCGTCCAGCCGTTCCTGCAGCAGTTGCTTGGTGTCATCGGCGATCGACTGGCGACCGCCGGTGAGGATGAAATCCATCTCGCTGCGTCCCACCGTTTCGCGGACCGCCGACTTGGTGGCCTGCTGCAGGGTGAGGTCGGGGTTGTCCACGTTGAACAGGAAGTTCTCGATGGAGGACACGCGGTACTGCACGGAGAGCTCCACGTCGACGATGTTCTCGTCCTTGGTCAGCATGCTCTGGCGGTCGGTGATCTGACGCACCTGGGTCACGTTCACCCGCTCCAGCGACTCGAAGGGCCACGGAGCGCGCCAGCCCACGCCAGGTGTAGCCGTACGGTTATAGGCGCCAAAGCGTAGGACAACTCCGCGCTGCTGTTCGTCAACGACGTACAAGCCGGTTGCCAGCCACAGGATGACGATAACGGCGAGGACCACGCTCATCAGCGGTTTCGAAAACTGGAAGCCACCACCACCGCCGCCAAATCTGGGCCCACCACCCAGTCCTTTCCCGCCGAAACGCGCCTTGAGACGTCGGAGCATTTCATCCAGGTCAGGGGGGCCGCCGCCGCCCGGCTTGTTGCCGGACCCCTGGCTCCAGGGGTCGCGATTCGGTCCGTTCTCATTCCAGGCCATGGGGCTTTGATTATTTCTTCTTAAAGATATGGCGCGCTGCACGGCAGCACGATACATGGCGCCGAATGCTGCTTGCGGCTGCCGCAACAGGAACCATCTGCAATACTTGAAGCTCAAGCGGTCGAATTCTAGGGGGCGACTTCCCAATCCTCAAACGCCCTGGGCTGCGGCGGTGGCGCCACGCCGGCCTGAACGCACAGGCCACGCAGGCGCTCGTAGGGCATCACCACCTGCAGGTGGGACGTGCCGTCCTCGTCCATCGTCTCCGAACGCACGGCGCGGTGCTCGAACAATTGGGCGCGCAACCGCGCGGCCGAGGGCGGCAGGTCCAGCAGGTGGATGTCCGGTTCCGGGCGCAGGCATTCGCTGATGGCCTCGCGCAGGCCGTCGAGCCCCTGGGCCTTTCGGGCCGAAACGAACACGCGCTGCGGGCGCCCGGCCTCGTCCCGCTCCACGCGCGGCGGTTCGCCTTCACGCAGGTCGATCTTGTTGAACACCAGCAGCCGCGGAACCTCGCCCGCGCCGATCTCGTCGAGCACGGCATCGACCTGCTCGATGCGCGCCATGCGTTCGGGGTCGGCCGCGTCGACCACGTGCAGCAGCAGGTCGGCGTCGCGGGATTCCTCCAGCGTAGCGCGAAACGCGGCGATCAGGTCGTGTGGCAGGTCGCGCACGAAACCGACCGTGTCGGCCAGCACCGCGGGGTCGCCAGTGGGCAGCGCGAGCTTGCGCACCGTGGTGTCCAGCGTCGCGAACAGCTTGCTGGAGGCGTAGGCATCGTCGCCGGTCAGCGCGTTGAACAGCGTCGATTTGCCGGCGTTGGTGTACCCCACCAGCGAGATCGACGGCACCTCGTTGCGGCGGCGTGAGGCACGACCCTGCGCGCGGCGCTTGCGCACCACTTCCAGGTGGCGCTTGAGCGTGTCGATGCGGTCGCGCACCAGGCGGCGATCGACTTCGAGCTGGGTCTCACCCGGGCCACGCATGCCGATGCCGCCCTTCTGACCGTCCAGGTGCGACCAGCCGCGAACCAGGCGCGTGGCCAGGTGCTGGAGCTGCGCGAGTTCGACCTGCAATTTGCCCTCGTGCGAACGCGCGCGGCTGGCGAAGATGTCCAGGATCAGGCCGGCGCGATCGAGCACGCGGCACTGGAGGATCTTCTCCAGGTTGCGTTCCTGGCTGGGCGACAGATCATGGTTGAAGATCGCCAGCTCCAGCCCGCCGGCCTTGACCGCCGCGGCAATCTCGTCGGCCTTGCCGCTGCCGATGAACAGGCCGGCGTCCGGCTTGACGCGCGACCCACCGATGACGCTGTGCACCTGCGCCCCCGCGGATCGGGCCAGCTCTTCGAACTCCCGCCGGTCCGATTCGAAGTCGGCCCGCGGGAATTCCAGGTGGACGAGAACGGCCCGCTGTCCGGAGGGCGGGCGCTCGGAAAACGATTGGACGGACAATCGGCCCTTAGTGGTCTGACCCGCTGTCGTCCGCGTCGGCTTCCGGGTCGTGCAGACGCACGGCGCGCGCAGGGACAATGGTGGAGATGGCGTGCTTGTAGACCATCTGGCTGACGCTGTTCTTTAGCAGCACCACGAATGAGTCGAAAGATTCGATCTGGCCCTGGAGCTTGATGCCATTGACCAGGTAAATGGAAACCGGAATGCGCTCCTTGCGCAAGGCGTTCAGAAACGGTTCCTGCAGCGTATGACCTTTCGACATTGCTTACCCCCGAGGTAATTCATTATTTGCCGCATTTGCCGCATTTGCCGCGATACGGGTTCGCCGCCCGCTTGGACCTTGAGCTTACCATGGCAGTTTCGTCATCCAAGCATCAACTTGGCGAAGTGTCGCCCCGAGCACGTCCGCTGACTCTGGGTTCAGCCAGCAAAGATCATGCTCAGAACGCAGCCACGTGGCCTGGCGCTTGGCGAACTGGCGCGTTGCGGACAGGGCCCGAAGCCGCGCTTCGGCGGCGTCGTAATGCCCGTCCAGGTGGTCCCAGATCTGCCGGTAGCCCACGGCGCGCATGCTGGGCAGCGCCGGGTCAAGGTCGCCGCGGGCACGCAGCGCGGCCACTTCTTCGATGAAGCCCTGGGCCAGCATGGCCGCGAGCCGGCGCTCGATCCGCGCGTGCAGCACGGCGCGCTCGGCCGGCATGAGCGCGAGCTTCAGGAACCGCAGGTCAGGTGCCACCTCCACCGACTGGGCATGCAGCGAACTGAGCGATTGGCCGGAGGTTTCGATCACCTCGATCGCGCGCTGGATGCGCTGCCCGTCGTTGGGATGCAGGCGCGCCGCCGTCACCGGGTCGAGGCGCGCCAGGTGCTGGTGGAGCGCCGGCCAGCCTTCGCGCCCGGCGCGCGCGGCCAGCGTGGCGCGCAGCGCCGGATCGGCCGTGGGCAAGGGGCTCAGGCCCGCCGTGAGGGCGCGGAAATACAGCATGGTGCCGCCGACCAGCAGCGGCAGGGCGCCGCGGGCGTGGATGGCGTCGATCGCCGCCCGCGCGTCCACGCAGAAGCGGGCCGCGGAATACGGATCGGCCGCGTCGCAGATGTCGATCAGGTGGTGCGGCACCGCGGCGCGCGCGGCGGCGTCCGGCTTGGCCGTGCCGATGTCCATGCCACGGTAGATCTGCACCGAGTCCACGCTCACGATCTCGACGGACTGCCCGCGCGTGCGCAGCTGTTCGGCCAGGGCCAGCGAAAGCCCGGTCTTGCCTGAGGCGGTGGGGCCCATCAGCAGCACGACCGGGCGCATCAGCGGCCGCGCAGGAACAGGCGGTCCAACTCGTCCAGGCTCAGCAGGACCCAGGTCGGGCGACCGTGGTTGCACTGGTCGCTCAGTTCCGTACTTTCCATGTCGCGCAGCAGCGCGTCCATTTCCGGCAGGCTCAGGCGGCGATGGGCCTTGATCGCGGCGCGGCAGGCCACGTCCGCCAGCACGCGTTCCTGGGCGTTGCGCACCTCGCCCAGGTGCGCGTGCGGCGTGGGGCGGCCCTCTTCGCGCGCGAGGCCGGCCACGAGCGCGGACACGTCCTCGCGCGCCAGGATCGGCGGAACCGCGCGCACCGTCACGGACGTGGGACTGGCTCGGTCCAGCTCCAGCCCGAGCGCCGCGAGTTCGGCCTGCCGCGCCTCCAGGGCATCGGCCTGGTCCTCATCGAGCGCGACCGGCAGCGGCACGAGCAGGGTTTGCGCAGCGATGCGCCCGGTGGAGAGCGTGCGCTTCATGCGTTCGTACAGCACGCGCTCGTGGGCGGCGTGGGCGTCCACCAGCACCAGCCCGCGCGCGTTCTGGGCGAGAATGAAGATGCCATGCAGTTGCGCGATGGCGGTGCCCAGTGCCGGCAATGTCGGTTCGGTGCCGGGCACTTCCAGAGATGCTTCCGCCGCGCTCGCGGGCGTGGCTTGCGGCCGCTGCAGCAGCGCCCAGGCGGTCTGCTGGAAACTGGGCTCGCGCGCCTCCCATCGCGGCGGCAGATCGCCGACGCGCTCAAGCACAGGAGCAGGCTCGTACCGGAAGCCGTCGAGCGAGACACGATGCTGCCCGGCGCTCGGCCGCAGATCGCGCAGCCGCTGCTGGACGGCGCCGAACAGGAGGTCATGCACGCGCGCCGATTCGCGAAAACGCACCTCGGTCTTCTGCGGGTGCACGTTCACGTCGACGCTGCGCGGGTCGAGCTCCAGGTACAGCACGAAGGCCGGGTGCCGCGTGGAATGCATGGCATCGGCCAGCGCGCGTCGCACGGCAAAGGCCAGCAACCGGTCGCGCACGCAGCGGCCGTTGACGAACAGGTACTGCAGGTCGGTGGATGCGCGGGAAAAGCTCGGGCGCGCGAACCAGCCGGTGAGCCGCATGCCCAGCCGCGACTCGTCCACCGCCACGCGGTGTTCCAGGAACTCGTCGCCACAGACCGCGGACAGGCGCGCGTCGCGACCGGCGTCATCGTGCGCGGGCAACAGGTCCAGCACGCGTCGACGGTCATGCCGCAGGCTCAGCCCCACGTCCATGCGCGCCAATGCCAGCCGCCGCATCCATTGCTCGACGTGGCGCTGCTCGGTGCTGGTGCTCTTGAGAAACTTGCGTCGCGCCGGGGTGTTGAAGAACAGGTCCGCGACTTCCACCGTCGTGCCGGGCACGTGCGCGACGGGCTGCGGGTGCTCGTCGTTTGCCAGGCTGCCGGCCCCGCGCAGCTGCCAGCCGTGCGCGTCTGCCGCCGTGCGCGACGCGAGCAGCAGCCGCGACACCGACAGGATGCTGGGCAGGGCCTCGCCGCGAAAGCCCAGGCTGGCGACGTTCTCCAGGTCGTCCAGCCCGCGGATCTTGCTGGTGGCGTGGCGGGCCAGCGCGAGCGGCAGCTCGGCGGGCGCAATGCCACGGCCGTCGTCGCGAACGCGGATCAGCCCGAGGCCGCCCTGCTCCAGCTCCACCTCCACGCGCCCCGCCCCGGCATCGATGCTGTTTTCCACCAGCTCCTTGACCACCGCCGCCGGCCGCTCCACCACCTCGCCGGCCGCGATCTGGTTGATCAGCACATCGGGGAGAACCTGGATCGGCATGGCGCGCGGCGTGGAGAGCGGCCGCGATTATCGGCGATGCCGGAGATGCCGGGCGTCGAGCGCCTGGGCGGCAGGAACCGCCGCGGCGCCCAGGCGCCTAGCGTCCGCGGACCTTGCGCAGCTTCGCCGACTCGGCCGTCCGCAGCGGCCGCTGCTCGCGCGGCCGGTAGCTGTCGAAATAGCCCATGATGCCGTCGAACATCGAGCGCGCCAGCCGGTCCTGTCCCTTCGGATCGCGCAGCAGGCGCTCCTCCTCCGGGTTGGTGATGAACGCCGTCTCGATCAGCACCGAGGGGATATCCGGCGCCTTGAGTACCACGAACGCCGCCTGCTGCACCTGCGGCCGCTGCAGCTGGTTGACCTGCCCGAGCGCCATGAGCATGCGCGAACCCACGTCGAAGCTCGCTTCCATGGTGGACGACTGCGACATGTCGATGAGCACGGCGGCCAGCTCGTTGTCCTTGTTGTCGATGCCGATGCCGCCGACCAGGTCGGCAGCGTTCTCCTTCTGCGCCAGCCAGCGGGCGTGCTCGCTGGTGGCACCGCGCGGCGACACCACGTACACCGCCGAGCCGCGCTTGCTGCGATCCTTGATGGCATTGGCGTGCACGGACACGAACAGGTCCGCCTGGGCCTTGCGGGCCCGCGTGATGCGTTCGCGCAGGCCCAGGTAATAGTCCCCGTCGCGCGTCATCACCGCGCGAAAGCCGGGCTCGGCCTCGATGAGCGCGGCGAGCTTGCGGGCAAGCTTGAGGGCCACGTCCTTTTCCTGCAGGCCGCTGCGGCCGATGGCGCCGGGGTCTTCGCCGCCGTGGCCGGCATCGATCGCGATCACGATGGGCCGCGGTTCCCAGGCCTCGGCCATCACTGGCGGCGCGGCCGGAACGGCCGATTCCGACCCGGAGCCCGCCAGGTCGATGACCAGCCGGTATCCGAACTGATCGATGGGGTCGAGCAGGAAGGTGCGTGGCTCGACCGACGCATCCATATCGAGCACCACGCGCATCGATCCGTCGTCGCGGTCGAAGGCCCGCACATGCCGGACCACGCCCTTGCCGGTGGCACGGTTGGCGACCTTGGCCCCCTGCGTACCCTGCAGGTCCACGACGATCCGCGCCGGATTTTCCAGGGTGAATACATGGTGTGCGGGCGAGCGGCTGGTCTCCAGCACCACGCGGACCCCTTCGGGCGAATCCCACACGCGCAGGTCGCGCAGCGCCGCCGCGTCGGCCAGCGGGGCAAGCAGAACCAGCAACAGGAACAAGGCCGCACGCATGGGGGGCCACTCCAACCCGGAAACACAGCTGAACATACGGTGGGGCTTCATCGGACGCAAGTCTTTATTTGCTTTCAAAGCAGCCGGATAGGGCCGCTACTTCATGTTGATTGTGTGACGGTCCGAAAGACAGTGGATCTCGGCCACCCGTTCCAGCCCCCGGTGGTGCAGGTGCACGACGACATCGGCGGGCGGCAAGTATCCCTCACCCCGCTCCGGCCATTCGACCAGCCAGATGGTGGACTCCGGCGAATGATCGCGCAGGCCGAGTTCCTCGACCTCCGAAGGATCGGCCAGGCGGTACAGGTCCAGGTGCAAAAACGCCTGCGGGCCAATGGCATAGGGCTCCAGCAAGGTATACGTCGGACTGCGCAGCGTCCCGGTGTGGCCGGCCGCGCGCAGCAGGCCCCGGGCGAGCGTGGTCTTGCCGGTGCCCAGGTCCCCGCGCAGATAGAGCACCCCCCCGCCCGCGCGCAGGAACGTGCGCGCCAGGTCGGCGCCCAGTTGCGTGGTTGCGGACTCGTCCGCCAGCACCCGCGTCGTCACGGATTGGCCACGGCGCGCAGCTGCCCGATGAGGTCGGTCGGCAGCAGGCCGCGTTGTCCTCCCGCAGCCGCGCGGTCACCCGCCAGCGCGTGAAGGACGACGCCGGTGCGCGCCGCCGCTTCCGGTGCAAGCCCCTGGGCCAGCAGCGCCGCGATCACGCCGGTGAGGACATCGCCCATGCCGCCGACTCCCATCCCGGGGTTTCCGAACGGGCACAGCGCGACGCGTTCGCCCGCCACCACCGTCCCCGCGCCCTTGAGCACCACGACCGCCCCGTAACGCTCGCGCAGGGCCGCGGCGGCAGCGAACCTATCGGCCTGCACGGACGCCGCGCCGAGCCCCAGCAACCGCCCCGCCTCGCCCGGGTGCGGGGTGATGACGGCAGCGCCCGGCACACGCACCGGCGCACGCGCCAGCAGGTTGAGGGCGTCGGCGTCCAGCACGAGGGGCAGGCCGGACGCCAGGCAGCGTTCCAGCGCCCGCGCCCCCCAGTCGCCCTGCCCGAGGCCGGGGCCGATCGCGACGACGCTGGCGCGCGAAAGCGGTTCGTCCAGATCTCCGGGATCGGCCATGCCGCGGAACATTGCCTCCGGCTGGGCGGCGGCAAACCCGTTCGCATGCTCGGCACGCGTCGCCACGCTGACCAGCCCGGCGCCGGTCCGCAACGCACCGCGACAGGCCAGCAGGATGGCGCCCGCCATGCCCAGGTCGCCGCCGACCAGCAGCACGTGCCCGTGGCTGCCCTTGTGGGCTTCGCGCGCACGCGGCGGCAGGGCGGCGCGCAAGTCGCCCGCCGTGAGCAGGTCCGCGGCCGGCGCCACCGCCCGCAGGACCTGTCCGGGCACTCCCAGGTCGGAGAAGCTGCACTCGCCGGCGTGATCCGGCCCCTGCCCCACGTACAAGCCCAGCTTGCGGCCGATGAAGCTCGCCGTGAGATCGGCACGAACGGCGACGCCCTGCACCGCGCCGGTGTCCGGGTCCAGCCCCGAGGGCAGGTCCACCGCCAGCACGTGCTGGCGCGCGCTCCGGGCGTTGATGGCCAGGATCGCGCTTTCGGCGGCACCAGAAACCGTGCGTCCGATCCCGAGCCCGAAGATCGCATCGCAGATCACCTCGGCCTGCGAGAACCGGCCATCGCGAAACGCCTCGCACCACGCCTGCACGGTGCCACCGGCCCCAGTCCAGCCGAGATGCGCCCTGACCGCGTCGCCAGAGGCCGGCACCGGACCCACGCGCGCCACGTCCACCTGCATGCCGGCAGCGCGGGCGATGCGGGCAATCTCGTAACCGTCGCCCCCGTTGTTGCCGGGGCCGCAGAGCACGGCAAGCCTTCCCGCCTGCGGCCACTTCCGGGCCATGGCGTCGAAGCTCGCCTGCGCGGCCCGCTGCATCAGCACATGGCCGGGAATGCCCGCCTGCCCGATGGCCAGTCCTTCCAGTTCGCGCACCTGCGCCGCCCGGTACAGCGGGACGGTCGACGGCTCGGCTGCTGGTGAATTCATCCCGCCAGTATGCGGTTGGCGACTCGCGGCGTCAGTCAGCAGCCGGCTACTCGGCGTAACCTGGATTGCGCCGGTCCAGCTTGCGCAGCAGCGCCGGCCAGGCCAGCAGCCCGAATTTGCCCTGGGTGGCCATGTCGATCTGTTCCTGGATCGTGTCCAGCACCGCCTGCGGCACCGGGTGCAGGGCGCCACCGCCGGCCTGCGCGCGCACCTGGATCATGCAGGCCGCTTCCAGGAAATACATGCGGATGAACGCGTCCGCGCAGTTCCTTCCCAGCGTCAGCAGGCCGTGGTTGCGCAGCATCATGGTCATGTGCGAGCCCAGGTCGGCAACCAGGCGCGGCTTCTCGTCCTCGCGCAACGCAATGCCCTCGTAGTCGTGGTAGGCCAGCGAGGCGCCGGCGATGATCGCGGTCTGCGACAGCGGCAGCAGCCCGTCCTTCTGCGCCGACACCGCCACGCCGTTCACCGAGTGCGTGTGCATCACGCACACCACGTCTTCGCGCGCTTCGTGGATGGCGCTGTGGATGATGAAACCGGCCGGGTTCACCACGCCGGGCGCGTCCATCACCTTGTTGCCGTGCAGGTCGATCTTGACCAGCGAGGACGCGGTGATCTCCTCGAACATCCAGCCGTAGGGGTTGATCAGGAAATGGTGATCCGGCCCCGGAAGGCGCGCGGAGATGTGGGTGAACACCAGGTCATCCCAGCCGAACAGCGCCACCAGCCGGTAGGCGGCGGCAAGGTCCACCCGCAGCGCCCATTCCTCGGCGGAAACCCGTTCGCGCAGCGGCGCCTGCGGTTTGAGCACGGTGGTCATGGCCTGCCTTCTCCATCGGGGTTTGCCGCACTTTAAACGGGCGGCCCAATAGATGGTTGACTCGCCGCATGCCGGGAAGTGACGGCGGCCTTTGCATGGCTCGCTTCAGATTGTTTTTGGCACCGGCCCAGGATCACCAGATTGCGGAAGGTTTCCATCGCGTGCGTCCGGACCGTGGTCTCACAACTAATCGATGTCACCGTCCAGAACGCCGATCCGACCCATCGTCGGCACCTCGCCACCGCCTACCGATTACGCCGCGACCATCGAATCCTTGTGGACATCCAGGCCCATGAACACGGTCCTATCGTTTGCCATGCTGACCTCCGCGGAAGAAAACCGACAATGAGCTGCAATATCGACTCGCTCCTGCGGCGCTGGCGAAACGCTAACCCGCGAAATGGCCTCCGCGGAGGTCAGCGCCACATACAGCGAAAGTTATACTGTCCATGCACAAGTAATTTCACCCACAAAAGGAGGTCGCAGTGAAGAAATCTTTAGTTGTAGCGGTATTTGTAACTTTGGCTTCGTCGTCCTTGTCAGGTTGCGCAACCATGTTTCATGGCTCAACACAACAAGTCGCAATTAGAAGCAATGTTTCAGGCACCGAGCTATTCGTCAACGACGCTTACGTTGGCAAAGATAATGGTGTCACCATTTTTCAAAAAAGCAAGAATTACACAGTCACTGCGCGAAAGGCAGGCTGCACGGACACAACGGTTCCAGCCTCGAAATCGTTTGATGCAATCACGCTCCTCGGCGTCCTTCTCGATTTCGGCATTATCTCTGTCTTAATCGTTGACGGTGCAGCCACCGGAGCATGGCAACAATTTGACCAAACGAGCTACGTCCTAGACCCGCGTTGTGCCTAACGTTAAAGGTCGCCGTTCAGAACGCCGATCCGCCCCATCGTCGGCACCTCGCCACCGCCTACCGAATACGCCGCGACCATCGAATCCTTGTGGACATCCAAGCCCACGAACACGGTGCTATCGTTTTCCATGCTGATCTTCGCTGGAGAAAACCGACGATGAGCACAGCGTCGACTCGCTCCTGCGGCTCTGGCGAAACGCTAACCCGCGTCATGGCCTTCGCGGAGGTCAGCGCCACGTACGGTGGAAGCCATACTGTCTACGGAAACTCTGCACAGGTATTGCTACTGAATCGCGTGTAACGGGAGGGACGCGATGAAGCAGATCACTGAATCGCCCCGGCTTTCGTGGAGGCTCCAAATCTTGAGAGGATGGAGCGATGAGGAAGTCGACGAAGTTTTCACCGGAGGTACGTGAGCGCGCGGTTCGGATGGTGTTCGAGCATCGCGGCGA
>JBQTJW010000052.1:0-20714 GCA_052386745.1 Panacagrimonas sp.
CGTGGTACGCCGGCACGGCGGACGCGGTGTACCAGAACATCGACATCATCCGGCACCACGCGCCCAAGTACGTGCTGATCCTGGCGGGCGATCACATCTACAAGATGGATTACGGCCCGATGATCGCCGCACACGTGGAGAAATCTGATGCCGACAAGCGCGGCTACGCCATCGACGCCATGGTGTCGGGCGGCTGCATCCTTCGCGATGGCACGGTCATCAGCCACGACCTGGCCGAGGACGCCAAGCGCTTCCACGTCACCGCCAACGGCGTGGTGCTGGTAACGCCGGACATGGTCGGGCAGCCCCTGCACAGCCGCAGATCGATGCGGCTCCGCGGGAGCTCATCGTTGAGATGCTCTCGCCGTTCTCGGTCTGGTTATTCCCGATCTTCTTCGCGCTGGCCTCCCAGGGTCAGCGCCCGAGCGTACAAGTCCTTGCGGGGAATCCCGGTGAGCGTCGCAGCGACCTTCGCGGCGCGCGCTGCCGGCAATTCCTGCAACAAGACCCGCAGCAGGCGGTCGGCCTCTTCGTTCGAGGCGCCAGCTTCCGGGGCGGGTTCGATCACCAGAACGAACTCACCGCGCAGGTGATTGGCATCGCCCGCCAGCCAGGCCGGAAGGTCGGAGGCGGTGCAGACCACGCTCTGCTCGAAGCGCTTGCTGATCTCCCGCGCCAGCATGAGCCGGCGCGTGCCGAGCACGGCGGCCAGATCCTGGGCACAGTCGGCGATGCGGTGACTGGCTTCGTACACGATCACGCTGCGTGGTTCGCGGGCGAGTTCGGCAATTCGCTCGCGCCGCGCGCCGGCCTTGGCCGGCAGGAAGCCGGCGAAGGTGAAGCTGTCGCTGGGCAGGCCGGCGATGGACAGCGCGGCGATGGCGGCACAGGGTCCGGGGATGGCGATGACCTCGCGGTCCGCGGCGCGCGCGGCGCGCACCAGGCCGAAGCCGGGGTCCGAAACCAGCGGCGTCCCGGCGTCCGAGACCAGCGCCAGCGCCTCGCCGGCAAGCAGCCGGTTCACCAGCGAGGCGCTGATGCGTTCCTCGTTGTGATCGTGCAGCGCCACCATGGGCGTGCGGATGCCGAAATGGCCGAGCAGCACGCCGGTGTTGCGCGTGTCTTCCGCCGCGATGGCGCTCACCTGCGCCAGCACGCGCTGGGCGCGCGGCGAAAGGTCGCCGAGGTTGCCGATCGGCGTGGCCACCACGTAAAGGCAGCCGGGCCGGACGTCGGTGTCGCTGGCGGAGGTCTGGATCACGAAGGCACGGGCGGACGGCCGGAAGCGGCGTGCGATACTTTATCGCCATGATGCTCGCCCGCTGCGTCCTTCTCGCCATTGCCCTCCCGGTGGGGAGCGCGCTTGCGGCAGCTGCCGCTACGCCCGCCCCGGCATCGCCGCCGGCGGTACCTGCGACGACCTCAGCGCCCGCCTTGCTGATGGCGGCAGAGCAGGCCATGGCACAGGGCAACGACCAGGCGGCGGAGTCCGCGCTGTCGCGCATCGCCAGCAGCTCGCTGGACGTTCTCCAGTACGCGCGGGTGCAACTGGTGCGTGCCGAGATCGGCATGCATCGCGGACAGCCGCAGACCGTCCTGCGCTCCCTGCCCGCGAACAGCACGCACGTTCCGTCGCTGGCTCCGCGCATGGAACTGCTGCGCGGGCGCGCGTACTTCACGCTGGGTGATCCGGTGGCGGGGGTGCGGACGCTGGTGGCGCGGGAGGCATCGCTGACCTCGCCCCAGAGCGTTTCCGACAATCGCGAGCAGATCTGGCGTGGACTGAGCGCGGCGCCGCTCCCCGCAACGGCGGAAGCCATCGCGGCGAAGCAGGATCCGGTGACGCGCGGCTGGATCGACCTTGCGGCGGTGACCAGCCAGGGTGCGAACGCGGCGGCGATCGCGGCCTGGACGCAGCGCAACCCCGGGCATCCCGCATCGACCAGGGTGGCATCGCTGCCGCTGGCGGAATCTCCGGCCATTCCCGCGGTTGCCGCCTCCGGGGTCCCGGACGCTGCCGCGCCACCGGTTGCCGGCACGGTCCCACCGCCGTCCGCGGTCCCTGGCGAGACCGTCATGCCCGTTCCCCCGCTGCTGGCGCCCGTCAGCGGCGGCTGGGCGCTGATGCTGCCGCTCACCGGCAACCTGGCCGCGAGTGGCCGCGCCGTGCGCGAAGGCTTCATCAGCGCCTGGTTCGAATCGCCCGAACCGCGGCCCGCGCTGCGCATCTACGACGCCGGCAGTACGGCGGCGGTGGCCGTCACCGCGTTCGAAGCCGCGGCGCGTGACGGCGCCGGCCTGGTGATCGGGCCGCTGACCAAGGACGGCGTGGGCGCCATCGCGCGCCTGGACCGGCACCTGCCCTGGCTGGGGCTCAACTATGTTGATGGCGCGCCCGCGACGTCGGCCGCCTTCGCGCTGCAATTCGGGCTCGCACCGGAGGACGAGGCACGCGCCGCTGCGGTCGATGCCGCGGGCATGGGCCGCCTGCACGCGCTGGCGATGGTCCCGAACAACGACTGGGGTGCGCGCGTCTTCCAGTCTTTCGCCACGGCGTTCGAGGCCCAGGGCGGCACCGTGCTGCAGAGCGTGCGCGTGGCGCCGGGCATCCAGGATTTCGGCAAGCCGCTGCAGGAACTGCTCAAGCTGGACCGGAGCCAAGCGCGTCATCAGCAGCTGACCGCTGCCCTTGGCGTGCCCAGCGAGTTCGAACCACGCCCGCGCCAGGATGCCGACGTGCTGTTTGCGCCACTGCGGGTCAACGAGGCGCGGGCACTGGTGCCGCAACTGGATTTCTTCCACGCGCAGCGGCTGATCACGTACACCGTGTCTTCTGCCTACGCGGGCGAACCGGATGCTCAGCTCGACGGCCTGCGCCTGTGCGACATGCCGTGGGTGATGGAGTCCGGCAGCCCGGGGACCAGCGGGCGCGAGCGCGCCACCCTCGAATTCCCCGACGTCGTCGGAAGTCAGCCGCGCCTGTTCGCACTGGGCCGCGATGCCTTCGCGCTGGCCCAGGGCATGAGCCGCGGCGCATTGAACGCGGCCAGCGTACTGGAGGGCGCCAGCGGCCGGCTGAGCCTGACCTCCGACAGCCGCGTGTCGCGCCAGACCAGCTGCCAGCTCATCCGCAATGGCCGTCCCGCGGGCACGTCTTGAAGGGCGCGCGCGAAGAAGACCTGGCGCTGCATTTCCTGGAGAAGAAGGGCCTGCGCCTGCTCGACCGCAACGTTCGCGCGCCCGGCGGCGAGCTGGACCTGGTGATGCGCGACGGCTCTGCGCTGGTGGTGGTGGAGGTGCGCAAGCGCGCCCACGCGGGCTACGGTTCGGCGGCGGAATCGGTGGACGGGCGCAAGCAGGCGCGCCTGGTGCAGGCCACGCGCGGCATGCTCGCGCGCAGGCCGGAGTGGGCGCAGCTAGCGGTGCGCTTTGACGTGGTGGCGCTCGACGCGCAGGACCGTATCGACTGGATCCAGGCCGCGTTCGACGTTGCGGATGGATAGGCTACTCCATGCCCACCGCCCCCAGGCCTGCTGATTTTCCGGCCGCACTCCTCCAGCTGAAGGACCACTTTCCGCCGGAGCGCCTGTTCAGCGACCCGGCCGACTGCCTGGCCTACGCCTACGACAATTCCCGGCGCGTGGCCATGCCGCAGGCGGTGGCCTTTGCCGAGAGCGAGGCCGAAATCCTGGCGCTGGTGAATCTGTGCCGCCAGCACCGCGTGCCGCTGACCCCGCGCGGGCGCGGCACCAACACCACCGGCGCGACGGTGCCGGTGCAGGGCGGCGTGGTGCTGTCGCTGGAACGCATGAATCGCGTGCTGCGACTGTCGCCCGGCGACCGGCTGATCGAATGCGAAGCCGGCTGCCTCAATGGTGACGTGCAGCGTGCCGCCGCCGGCCACGGCCTGTTCTGGGCGCCCGATCCCACCAGCGCGGACTACTCCAGCGTCGGCGGCAACCTGGCCTGCGGCGCCGGCGGCCCGCGCGCGGTCAAGTACGGCACCGCGCGCGACAACGTGCTGGGCCTGAGCGCCGTCACCGGGGCAGGGCAGGTCATCCACGCCGGCTGCAACACCACCAAGGGCGTGGTCGGCTACGACCTCACGCGCCTGCTCGTCGGCAGCGAGGGCACGCTCGCAATCATCACGCGCGCCACGCTCAAGCTGCTGCCCCGCCCGGGCGGGCTGACGACCCTGCGCGCCATTTTCCGAGACGTGGGCAGTGCCATCGACGCGGTGACGCGCATCATGGGCCAGCCGGCCACGCCCTGCGCGCTGGAGTTCTTCGATGGCGACGCCCTGGCGCTGGCGCAGGCCTGGCGCGATTGCGGCATTCCTGCCGGAGCTGGCGCCATGCTGCTGATCGACATCGACGGCGAAGCGCCGGGGCTCGCGTCCGACGCACAGGCCGTGGCCCGTGCCGCGCAGGTCGAGGGGCTGATCGAGCTGCGCATTGCCGGCTCGAAGGCCGAGGCGGACGACCTCTGGGCCGCGCGCAAGGCCCTGTCGCCCTCGCTGCGCAAGCTCGCACCGCGCAAGATCAACGAAGACGTGGTGGTGCCGGTCACGCGCCTGCCGGAACTGGTGACGGCGCTGGGCGAGATTTCGCGAAAGCACGCCATCCGCATCGTCAGCTTCGGGCACGCCGGCAACGGCAACCTGCACGTGAACCTGCTGGTGGCAACCGACACCACCAGCACCGCGATCGAGGCCTGCCTGGCCGATGTCTTCGGCACCGTGCTGAAGCTCGGCGGAACCCTGTCCGGCGAGCACGGCGTGGGCATGGCCAAGCGCAACTACGTGGGCCTGGAAATCCCGGAAGCCTCGCTGGCACTCATGCGCCAGATCAAGCAGGTGTTTGATCCGGATGGGATTCTGAATCCGGGCAAGACGTTGCCACAGGCACTTGGCGCATGACGCCGAGTTTGCCGGCGGCCCGTCCCTTCGGGGCCGGCCGGTCGATCTCCGGGTTAAGTACGTTGCCACTCATCGACACGCTCTCGCGACCGCTTGACTGCTTCAGAAGAGAACGAATTTGGATAGCGCAATACAACTGCCTCAAAGGCAAAATTTTCAAGGCCCATTTCAAGTAGCGCAGTGAAACCAGTCGCATCCTCAGGTCGACTTACCACACGCTCCACAGGAGCTAAAACTCCGTGCTTATCGATCATCTGCCAAGTACATGATGCCCTTATTGTGCGACCTCTCCTATCTGTGAGCACTTTTTCGTAAGCGAACACAGCCTCTAGGCACTCTTTTTCTGCCAGGGTTTCAGCTCCGTATTTTTCCGCGCGCAGTTCGACAGCGCGCCTACGGCATTCAGCTGCTAAATCGGGCCGATGACTCGCCAAGGCGTTTCTCTCGAAAATTTCGCACTCTTCAGGAGTGAACAGTTTCCTGATGCGTTCGTCCATACATGATCCATACACCTAACGGGATGTAAGGCGCTGCATTACTTCACCACGCGCAGATGGCTGCGGCTGGGGCCGCCCTTTTTGGGGCCGTCGTCGGTCTTAGGCGGAGGAGTGGCGTCCTTGGGCGGGGTGGGTTCGACCTCGCCGAACACCAGGCCCTCGCCGTTTTCGCGGGCGAAGATGGCGAGCACTGCGCCGACGGGGACGGTGACCTCAAACGGCCTGCCGCTGAAGCGCGCGGAGAACCAGATGGGGTCGGACTGAAGGTCCAGGCTCTGCACCGCCATCGGGCTCACGTTGAGCGTGATGCGGTTGTCCTGCACGAATTCGCGCGGCACCACCACGCCTTCCACGTCGGCCGCGACCAGCATGTGCGGCGTGTGGCCATGGTCGGTCGCCCAGTCGTAAATGGCGCGGATCAGGTAAGAACGGCGGCTTTGCTTGCTCATGGCGCGAGATTCTAGCGGGGCGCCTTTACGGCTGCCCTGCGCTGGGCGTCGACCAGGCTGGCGGCGAAGGCAGGCCGGGCGAAGACGCGCTCGGCATAGCGGCGGATGGGGTCGCCGCCAGCCGGCAAATGCATGTCCAGCGAGGCCATCCGCCACAGCAGGGCGGACCAGGCACAGTCGGCGATGCTGAAATCCAGGCCCAGGAACCAGCCGCGCGCGGGAAACAGGCGGGCGTTGGCCACGAGGTGATCGGACAGCAGCTTGCGCGCGGACCTGGTCTGGGCCGCGGTACCGCTGGAGATGGTCGCAACCAGCGCCAGCCATTCGGTCTCGAGTCGGCCCATCACCATGCGCAGCCGCGCGCGCATGGCCGCGTCGGGCGGCATCATCGGCGGGTGCGGGTAGCGCTCGTCGAGAAACTCTGCGATCAGTCTTGCGGGGTAGATCACCGTTTCGCGGTCCGTCAGCGTCGGCAAGGACTGGGCTGGGTTCAAGGTCGCCAGGTCTTCGCTGGCCTGCCCGGGCACCTGCACCTGGATGCGCGTGTTGGGCAAGTCCTTTTCCGCCAGCACCAGCCGGATCCAGTGGCAGGGGACCTCGGAGTCAGAACAGTAGAGCGTGACACCCGCGTTGGACGCGGGCTTTGCAGCGGCCACGTATTTCGACTTGCTGCGCAGGGACATTCAGACGACCAGCTTGAGGGTCGGGTTGAATGTGCACCGGCCTTGCCCCCGGTGGCAAATCCTTGCCCAGCAAGGGCTCACCGGATGCCCAGGAAAAAGGCCGATCGTGAAGATCGGCCCTTGTCGAACAGCAGCCCCGCGGTGCATTGCGGGGTGAAGATGGATGCTGGTTTCAGTGAATGTCTTTCCAGTATTCCTTCTTCAGCAGGTAGGCAAAGACCATGAAGATCACGAGGAACAGGATGGCCTTGGTGCCGAGCGACTGGCGGGCCGAGCGACCCGGTTCGGCCGCGTAGGCCATGAACGTCACGATATCGCCCACCAGCTTGTCGTACTCGCCGTGGGAGAGCTTGCCCGCCTGCACCTGGGTGAAGGGGTCTGCCTTGCCATGGCCTTCCTTGCCGTGGCCTTCCTTGGCGTCCTTGGCGTGACCAGCGTCCGCTGCCGGAGCGGCATGGGCGTTCCAGCCCTGCATCTCCCACAGCACGTGGGGCATGGAGGCGCCCGGCAGCACGGTGTTGTTGACGCCCATGGGACGAGCGGGGTCGAGGTAGAAGCTCTTCAGGTAGCTGTAGACCCAGCTCTCGCCGCGCGCGCGGGTTTCGAGCGTGAGATCCGGCGGCGTCTGTCCAAACCACTTTGCGGCTTCGGCTGCCGGGATGGCCGACAAGATCGCGTCACCGGTCTTTTCGCTGGTGAACATCAGGTTGGACTTCAGCAGCTCTTCCGGGATCTGAAGATCCTGCGCCACGCGGCTGTAGCGCAGGTACTTCATGGAGTGGCAGCCGGAGCAGTAGCTCATGAAGAGCTTGGCGCCGCGCTGGGCGGCCGGCAGGTTGCTGACGTCTGCCGCGTACTCGTACGGCAGGGCGTGCCCCCCGGACGCCATGGCGGCTCCGGAAAGGGTGAAGGCCACGGCTGCAACAGCCAGTTTCTTGAGCATGTTGGTCTTCATGCGGTCACCCTCTGCGGCACCGGCTTCGACTGTTCGAACTTGTGGATGAAGGTGAGGCTGAAGAAGTACACGAAGTAGTAGATCGTGCCGATCTGCGACAGCGCGGTGAACAGGCTGGTGGGCGGTTGCAGGCCCACGTAGTTCAGCGCGATGAAATCGATGGCGAACAGCATGGTCAGCGCCTTGGTGAGCGAGCCCTTGTAGCGGATCGACTTGACCGGGTTCTTGTCCAGCCAGGGCAGGAAGAACAGGATCACCACCGCGCCGAACATCACGATCACGCCCGGCAGCGCCGAGCTGAACATGGACGGCGTGGCGCGCAACATGGCGTAGAACGCACCGAAGTACCAGGCCGGGGCGATGTGCTCGGGCGTGACCAGGGGGTTGGCTTCCTGGAAATTGGGCTTCTCCAGCAGGTAGCCGCCGCCATCCGGCGCAAAGCACATGACCGCCACGAACAGGATCAGGAAGCCGCAGATGCCGACGATGTCCTTGACCGTGTAGTACGGATGGTAGGGGATGCCGTCCACCGGCAGGTGCGTGACCGGGTCCTTGTTCTTCTTGATCTCGACGCCGTCGGGGTTGTTGGAGCCCACTTCGTGCAGCGCGATGATGTGCGCCACCACCAGGCCCACCAGCGCGAACGGCAGGAAGACCACGTGCAGCGAGAACAGGCGGCTCAAGGTGGCATCGGCCGGGATGTAGTCGCCCTGGATCCACACCACCAGGTCGGGACCGATCCAGGGGATGGTGCCGAACAGGTTGAAGATCACGTTGGCGCCCCAGTAGCTCATCTGGCCCCAGGGCAGCACGTAGCCGCAGAAGCCTTCCGCCATCAGCACCAGGAAGATCAGGCAGCCGAACAGCCAGATCAGCTCGCGCGGCTTCTTGTGCGAGCCGTACATCAGGCCGCGGAACATATGCAGGTACACCACCAGGAAGAACGCGCTGGCGCCGGTCGAATGCATGTACCGGAGCAGGCTGCCCCAGGGCACGTCGCGCATGATGTACTCGACCGAGCCGAAGGCCAGCGAGGCGTCCGACTTGTAATGCATGGCCAGCCAGATGCCGGTCATGAGCTGGTTGACGAGCACCAGCAGCGCCAGCGAGCCGAAGTAGTACCAGAAGTTGAAGTTCTTCGGCGCGTAGTAGTCGGCGAGATGGTCGCGCCAGAGCTTGGTCAGCGGGAACCGGTCGTCGATCCAGCCGAGGAAGCCGGTGGTTTTGTATGGATTGGGAACGATGGCCATGATTTCGATTTCCGTCCTTATGCGGCCGCGGGGTCTTCGCCGATGACGATCGAGGTATCGCTGGCGTAGCGATACGGCGGCACCACCAGGTTCACGGGCGCCGGGACGTTCTTGTACACGCGCCCGGAAAGATCGAACTTCGACCCATGGCAGGGGCAGTAGAAGCCGCCCTGCCAGTTGGAGGCGATCTCCGGCGCCGGGTGATCCGGGCGGAAGGTGGGCGAGCAGCCCAGGTGCGTGCAGGAGCCGATCAGCACCATGTATTCGGGCTTGACCGCACGCGCCTCGCCCTTGATGTAGTCCGGCTGCTGCGCCTGATCGCTGCCCGGATCGGCCAGGTCACCCGAAACCTTGGCCAGGCTCGCCACCATTTCCTGTGAACGCTTGACGATCCACACCGGCTTGCCGCGCCAGCCCACCGTCAGCTTCTGGCCTTCCTCGAGTGCCGCGATGTCCACGGTCACCGGCGCGCCGAGCGCCTTGGCGCGCTCGCTGGGCTTGAGCGCCGCCAGGAACGGCCAGGCCACGAAGCCGGCGCCGACGGCACCGATGCCGGACGTTGCGAGCGTGAGGAAACGTCTGCGGCCCGGGTCCACACCCGGGCTCGTGGCAACTGCCACGGTTTGCGTGCTCATCGAATCAAGCCCCCTGCAGGAGTAGTCATTAGCGTGGCGGGGGCTTCGGTTAGAGTGCTGACCCCTTGTGAGCACCCCGCCTACGTGGCCGGATTATACGGGCCCGAAGTCCGGCTGTAACCGACCGTATGTCAAGATTTTGTCCCTTTGTGGGTGCTGACCGTGTACGGCGTCCGGGCGCTCGCACGCCGGGGCCATTGCGGCATGGGTGACCGGGCGGCGCAGGCCCGATGAGGCGACGGCGAGGGAACCTGCCCGCTACTTCCCCAGCTCACGCAGGCCCATGGCGTGAACCCACAGCGCCCAGCTGATCAGCAGTTCCTTGTACTCGGTGTGGTCCCAGAGACGCCCGGTGTCTCCACCGCAGACCAGCAGCAGCCCTTGCAGGCACAGCGCGGCGAGCAGCAGGGCCCAGGCCGCGCGCGCGTCGGCAGGCTGTGCACGCCGCAGGTAGCACAGCAGGCCCGCCACCATGCCCCAGAACGCGAGCTGGGTGGGAACCCCGATCCACATGTCGAAGTTGTAAGCGGTGATGATCGCCCCGTAGAGCAGCATGTGCGTCCTCGGGAAGGCCTCCTCCAGCGGCTGCAAGGGGCCGAGCGGCAGCCTGAACTCGCGCCACAGCGGCAGCACCACGAGCAGCACGAAGCCCGCGGCGAAGTAGTAGGCGTTCTCGAAACGGTTGGTGGCGAAGTTGTGCAGGTTGAACTGGTTCTGATCGTTCTCGAGGGTCTTGGGGGGAGTCTCGAAGCCGATCACGCGCTGTAGCCACGAGGCTTCTTCGCCCGCGATGAAGAAACAGACCACGGCGTACACGGCCAGCGCCAGAAGCCCAAGCAGCGGCATGCGCGAACGATCGCGCAGGCGCCACACGACGCTTGCGATGGTGATCGATGCCAGGAAAGGAAACGCCGCGGATAGCCACTCGAGCAGGCCGTCTTCCAGCGAGAAATCGTGGTAGGCCTTTGGCGACACCAGCAGCATCGCCAGCGCGCCGATGACCGCCGCGAAGGTGAGCACCGCGCAGACCAAATCGAACCGTCGCTCCGGCCACAGGGGATACAGCCGACCGGAAGGCGCCGCGCTGGCCCCCACGGCCTGCTTCAGGCCGGTTGCGGCGGCGACCACCGCGAGCATGCCGATGGCGAACACGGCCGCCTGCCACAGCCCCTGCGCGGACAGGTCCGGCATGCCTTCACGCAGCGGGCCCAGGCTGGTGCCTCGCAGGTCGGTCACCACAGTCGTCAGGATCATTCCGGTTCCAATCGCGCCGAGTCCCCAGCGGACAGCGGTGTCTTTGCTCACGGGGGTTGTTGGCAGGGGATTTCGAATCAGAGCCGCGCGAGCACGCCGGCCGCAATCGCGATCTGGTAGATGACCTGGATCACGTCCTTGCCGAACTGGAAGTTCTTGGTGTCCACGGCCGGCAGCACGAGGATCTCGTCCCCCGGTTCGACCCGCGCCGACATCACGAAACCCAGCCCGTCTTCGGACACGATCTCGCCGGACTGCCGTACCAGCAGCACGCGGTCGCCCGACGAGCGCTGGATCATGCCGCCGGCCTCGCGGACGTAATCGTCCACGTAATGGCCCTTCTGCCACACGAAGGCGTTCGGCAGGTAGACCTCGCCGTGCACCTGCACCAGCTGGCTGTTGCGGGGGATGCGCACCACGTCGCCGTCCTCCAGCGCGATGGAAGCCGGATCGACTCCGCGCGGCAGCACCACCTGGCCCTTGGGAACAATGCTGCGGGCGCGTTCCACGAACTGCAGGACGAGCTGCGCCTCGCGGGTGCGCAGCTCGGCTTCCTGCTCGGTGGCCGAGCGCGCGGTGAGCACCGACTGCTCGAGCTTCTCCAGCATCTGGTCCAGCACCTGTTTCTGGCGCGCCGCAATGCTCTTGCGGTACAGCTGCATGCCCTGCTTCTGCGACTGCGGCGAGAACTTCACCTGCGCCATCAGTTCACCGAGGGTCGCCGAATAGGGCAGCACGTACTGCCCGGCGCCCTCGTGTTCACCCTCCAGCGTCACCGCGATCTTGCCGATGAGGCGGTCGGCGGTGGCTTCGATCACGTCGCCAGTCACCACCGGGCCCTGCAGCGCGGGGTCGTTCACGGGCACGTAGATGACTTCGCGCTTCGGCCCCTCGTTGCGCGTCAGGCTCACGTGGGTCGCGCGCCCGCTCAGCCCGGCCATGCCCAGCAGGTCGACGATGCGGGTGCCGTCGCGAAACTCGAACTGCGCCGGGCTCGCCACCAGGCCCTTGACCATCGCCGTGCGGCCGATGGGCCCCACGAACACGCTGTCGCCATCACGCAGCTGCGTCTGCGCCAGCGCGCCGCGCGTGAGGAAGTCGTAGAGATTGACCGAGGCGATGGTCGCGCCGCCCCGCAGCACGCGCACGTCGATGTAGCTGCCGGAAAGGGAGTCGATTCCCCCCGCGCGATCCATGAACGTGAGGATCGAGTCCGATGCAAAGCCGGAGTAGAGCCCGGGTGCGCGCACGAAGCCCGACACGAACACCTTGACCGGCACCGCCCCGGCCAGCGTCGCGTACACGCCCACGTCTTCGCGATACACGCGGCGCACTGCGCGCTGCACCGTATCGTTGAGCTCGCCGTTGCGCACGTTGGTGACGCGGACCGGTCCGACGCGCGGCACGAAGATGTTGCCCTGAGCATCCACCTGCAGGCTCATCTGCACGTCGATGGCACCCCACAGCTTGACGTCGATCTCGTCGCCCACGCCGATCAGGTAATCGGGGTTGAAGCCGCGAAACGACTCGGTCGCGAAACGGCCCTGGAAGAGCCCGCGGCCGAACACCGGCACCTCGGACAGCGAATGCTCCAGCGCCAGTGCCTCGGGCACCGGCGGCGCAGGCTGCGCGATGTCCGGCTCGAGGTTTCGCGGTGCGGGCGGTTGGCTGCGGGGAGATGCAAGGTCGCGTGAATAGCCCGGGGTCGTCGAGCCCGGGCTTGCCGAGCCCAGGGGCGCCTGCGCCGGTGTGTTCAGGGCGGCGAACGGCGCCGCTCTCGACAAGGGCGCGCCCAGCGTCGAGGACGGCACGGGCACATTGGGTACCACCTGCTGCGCCGCGAGCCACGGCGGCAGCACGGCCACCACCGCGGCCAGCACGAGTTTTTGCACGAGTCGGCAAGGCTTCATCACTACTCCTGATGGTCGCGGATGGAGGCCAGAATCAAGCCACCCACCAGGTAGATCAGATTGGCGAACACGAAAAACGTCGCGAGGTTATACAGCCGTTGCGGCTCGACCGAAGCGTCGGGCAGCGTCGGCGCGGAAACCCGGACCAGGTGCTTGACCTTGCGCGAGGCATCGAGCTTGGCGGCTTCCAGCGATTTCAGACCGCCCTGGTAGACATCGGCCGCGATCTGCACCGACAACTCGGCCTCCTTGAATTCCAGCATCAGGTCGTTCAGCGGCGTGGTTTTTCCGCCCTTGACCTGGCGTCCGCGCTCCTGCTCGATCTGGCTTTCGATGGCGGTGATCTTCTTGCGCGCCGTGATCACCTCCGGCGCCGTTGCGCTGAGGAAGCTCTGCAGCGCCTTGAGTTCCGTGCGCTGCTGCGACAGCTCCAGCTGCAGGCCCGCGATGATGGCACCGACCGCCGCGGTTTCCGCCTCCGCGTTCACCATCCGGGTGCGGTTCTGCAGGGCCACGAGCTTGAGCGTCTCGGCCTGCAGGCGAGCGTTGGCACGCTCCACCTCGCCCTGCACGAAGCTCACCTGTTCCCGGGCCAGGCCCTGTCCCACCTCGTTGACGAACTGCTCGGCGCGCTCGGCCACCGCCTGCGCCAGGTTCTGGGCGTACTGGCGGTCGAAGCCCTGCACGCTGAGTTCGATGATGGGCGCTTCCTCGCCGATCACCACCTGCACGTGCTTGGTGTAGTACGTGAAGAATTTTTCCCGCGAAGCCCCCGCTGGCAGCCGCGACAGCAGGTCGACGCCATCCTGGGAATAGTGCGCGCGCAGTCCCATCCGGCTGTCCAGGTAGGTTAGCATGGCCGGGCTCAGGATGAAGCTTTCCACCAGCTGCGCATCCTGCGCCGACTCGCCACCGCCGGCCGCCAGCAGCCCGAGGGCGACCGTGGCCACTGCCGTCGCGCTGTCACTCTCGACGATCAGCTGGGCCGTGCTCACGTAGCGGTCCGAGCAGAATAGCGCGTAGTAGACGGTGAGCAGTGCCAGCGGCAGCAGCACCCACCCGGTATAGGCGCGGCGCTTGCCGACGAGGCCCCACCACTTGTGCAGACGATCCTTCATGCATTGTCCTTGCGGTACGCGCGGATGGCGTCTTCGATATCGTCGAAGTAGCGCACTTCGCCGTTCCTGATGTGCAGCCCCGCCTGGCACTGCTCGCGCAGCGACTCCACGTTGTGGCTCACCAGAAGAATACCGGCCACGCCGCGCTTGGATTCGAACATGGCGTTGGCGCGGCGGCGGAAGCGCTCGTCGCCCACCGCCGTGACCTCGTCGATCAGGTAGTAGTCGTAGTCAAAGGCCATGCTGATGGCAAAGCCCATGCGCGCCTTCATGCCCGACGAGTAGGTGCGCACCGGCTGCTCGAAGAATTTTTCCAGCTGCGCGAACTCCTTGATGAACTTCAGCCGTTGCGCCATCACGTCCGGGTTGTCGCCGAAGATCCGGCACACGAACTTGGCGTTCTCGGCCCCCGACAGCCAGGTGGACAGGCCCCCGCCCAGGCCGATGGGCGGAGAGATGCGCCCCTCCGCCACGATGCGGCCCTGGCTCGGCCCGTCGATGCCCGAGAGCATGCGGATGAGCGTGGATTTTCCCGCACCGTTGCGCCCGAGGATGCCGATGTTGGTCCGGCCCGGCAGCGTCAGGCTGAGGTTACGGTAGACGTGGTGACGCCCGCCGCGAGGCAGGTCATACCATTTGCTGACGTCCTCGAAACGGATCATGGCGCGGCGGCGGTCACTGATCGATCAGGCGCTTGAGCTGCGAGCGGTAGGCGGCGAGCCCCAGGGCAAGCACGAACAGCCCGCAGCCGATGAAGTAGGTCCAGCTTCCCAAGGCCTCGTAGCGGCCGAGCATGGTGCCGCGCGCAAGGTCGGTCCCGTGCAGCAGCGGATTCCACAGCAGCCATTCGCGCAGGCCGGGCGACATGTGGTCGATGGTGAAGAACGTGCCCGAGATCAGCACCAGCGGACGCTCGGCCATCGTGATCATCTGGCGCGATTGCGGAAACAGCGTCAGGCACACCTCCGCAAGCAGCACGCAGCCGATGGTGAACATGAAGAAGGTCACGAGCACGGCCAGGAAGGCCAGCGGGTTGTTGGCATCGATCGGCAGGCCGAACCACGAAAAGCTGAACAGGAGGATGGCAAACACCAGCATCATCGTCAGGAACTCGATGAGCACCCTCACCACGATGATGTCGATGGGCTGCACCTGGCGGAACTGGAACAGCACCCGGGCGCTGCGCGTGGACCCCATGCCGCGGTTGAGGCCGTGCATGAACATGAAGAACGGCATCAGGCCCAGGCAGAAAAAATACATGCCGCTCACGCCGTAGATGTCCTCGCTGCCGCCCCGGATGAGCTGGCGCAGCGCGGTGAAGCCGAGCATGTAGAGGATGGGCTGCAGGATGGCCCAGACGTACCCCATCTGCGAGCGGCCGAAGCGGTCCCGGATCTCGCGCAGCAGAAACGCGACGATCGAGCGTCCGAAGATGGCGGCACTCGAACGCGGCCGGGCGCGCGCAAAGCGGGCCGTGATGGCCCGCATCTCCGCCACCTCGGCGGGCGTGGCTGGCGAGGGCGTCGTGCGCCCGCTCTCCGCGCGCGCAACGAGCGTGGGCCTGGCGCCGGACCGGGCAGCGGTCGGTGCGCGGCTGCCGATGCCATGCGGCGCCGCGGTCCGGAACACCACCGGGCTGCCGGGAATCTCCACGCCCGGTCCGGCGACACGCACGGAAATCGCGTCGCCGTCCTGTATCGCCTGCTCGGGGCTCAGGCGGAACGAAAACCCGCAGCGTCCGTCGGCGTGACCCAGCCGCGACACGGTCCACGGCCGCGCCTCGTCCGCCTGCTGCTGCGCGACCTCCGTGCCGTTGATGCAGAGCGCCAGATGCAGCGGCGCGGACGCGTCGCGCTGGAACGCCCAGCCACGCACGCCTTGCGCCGTCACGCCGCCGATGGCGCCTTCCAGGCCGTTCACGGTGCAGGTACTCCCTGGTGCACCGGAATCACCCGGGGTGACTTCCAGGGCGTGAAAGGGCGCGGGTCGGCATTGAAGCGCAGGTCCAGTTCCGAGCGGGAAAGGTGGCGATGGTAGTAGGGATCGTCCGCCAGCTGGCGCGGCCAGCGCCTGCGCATCAGCGCATGCTCGCGCCGGAACAGCTCGCGCTTTTCGGGTGTGGTGTCCTTGCCCCGCGACTTGGATTCGTGGTGCACCAGCTCGGCGTACGGGGTCCATACGCAGCGCCAGCCCTTATCGGCGAGCTTGAGGCACAGGTCGATGTCGTTGAGCGCAACGTGCAGATGGGTTTCGTCGAGACCCCCCACGGCTTCGAACTTCGCGCGTTCCACCGCAAGACATGCCCCGGTCACGGCGCCGATCGCCTGGGTCACCTTCAGGCGCCCCAGGTAGCCGTCGGCGTCGTGGCCCGCGCCCAGGTGCAGGTGCCCCGCCACACCGCCAATGCCCAGGCCGACGCCGCCGTGCTGGACGGTCCCGTCCGGGTAGTAGAGCTTGGCGCCGACCGCGCCGACGTCGGGCCGGCAGGCCTGCGAAACCAGTTCGCGCAGCCAGTCGCGGCTCAGCACTTCGGTGTCGTCGTTGAGCAGCACCAGCACCGTGCCATTGGCCTGGCGGGCCGCGAGGTTGTTGATGGCCGAGTAGTTGAACGGGGCGGCGTAAGGGATGACGCGCACATCGTGTCGCGTCGCCGCCTGCGCAAGGAATTCGAGCGTCTCCGGATCGGTGCTCTGGTTGTCCACCAGCAGCAATTCGTAGTTGGCGTAGTCCGTTCTCTCGAACAGGCTGGCCACGCAGTTTTTCAGGTGCGCGCCACCATCACGGCTCGGGACGATGATGGTGGCGCGGGGCAGGGGGCTTGGTGGCGCGCGCCTGACCCGGTGGGTGCCCGGCAGCAAGCCGCGCTCCACGACGGTGCCGGTGTCGTCTGCCAGGTGAAGACGCAAGGCGTCCAGCGTGCGCTCCCATGACGCCTCGGCAGGCCGCTCCGTGGCCGTCCGGTGCAGCAGGACGGCGGGCACGTGCCGGATCTGGCGACCATCGAGGCCGCGCGTGAATCGCAGCAGCACCGCGTAAGCCGCGGCGGAATCGGTGGCATCGCAGACGCCACCGCAGGCCAGAAACCGGTCGCGCGCGAACGCGGCCAGTCCGCCGATGTAATTGAACGACTCCAGCAGTTCCGGATTCCATCCCGACTTGAAGACCGGGTCGCGGCGCAAACCGTCGGCGGCAAGGCAGTCCTCGTCCGAGTAGACGAGTTGGCAGTCCGGTTGAACCTCCAGGGTCGCGGCGACCGCGTAGAGCGCGGTGGGCGCCAGGATGTCGCCCGCCCGCAGGGTGATGACGCAGGCAGCGGCCGTCGCACCGATCGCGTCGGCCAGCGGCGTGGAGCCACTCGCATCGCGGCTCACCGGGTGCCAGCGGATGCGCCCGTCCCGTGCTAGCCATGCGCCACGCCCGCCAGGGTCTGGTGAACCCGACACCAGCAGCAGCGTCCAGTCCGGCCAGGTCTGCGCGACCACCGACTGCAACGTGCTCCGGATGGCAGCGCCGTTGTCGTTCTCTGCCCATAGAACCAGCGCGAACGTGGGCCGCGCCTGCATCCGCGCCTGGTGCGCGTGAACGGGGCGAAGCATGCCGGACAGCCCGGGTTCGATGCGGCGCAGCAGCCAGGCGTAGGAGCGCTGCGGCGGCGTAATGCCCAGCCGCTGCATCGCACGGCGCACAACGGCGGTTCCCTTGTTGGACGTGTGCTGAAGCGCGGGTGCCAGCCGGTGCCAGCGCAGACGCCAGCGGTCAGTCAGCAGGCGGCCGAGGCTCTGGGCAAGCCCCCGGTATTGCATGCGGACGATCTCGGCGTGGAACGTTCCCGGCGCATCCACGGGTTGCCACAGCAGGCTGCGGCACCAGAGCGGGACATAGAGCTGGACGCAGAAAGCCGGCCCCTCGGGCACCAGCCACTCGAAGCGGCTGTACTCCGTGGCGGCCGACTCCCCGACGCAGACCAGGGCCTGGGTCGTCACCTGGCCGTCGTGCCGGTCCACCCGCCCTTCCAAGTTCAGCACGCCCACCGGCGGGGCGCCGGCAAATTGCAGCCGGAAGCAGGCATCGGCGGACAGCGCGCGCCAACCCCCGCCCGTGCCGGGAAGGGCTTCCAGATCGCCATGCGCGCGGAGTCCGGGCCGGACCGGGGCAGCGCGCTGGCGCAGCAGGCGCAGGGCGCCGCGCAGGCGCGTCATCAACGCGGCCTTCTTCACTTGGCGTCGGCAGCCGCCGGGGTTGCCTTGCGGCGCAATGGCACGCGCCGGCGCAAGGTGACCAGGCAGGCGCGATCGCCGCCGACCCCGGGGTGCCAGCCCAGCACCTCGAACCAGCGATCACGCGGAACGGGTGTGCGCGGCCTGGCCATGCGTGCCGGGGCTTCAGTATGCCCGGCCGGCCCTTCACGCAGCGACAGCCACGCCGCGACCGTGCCGTTGCGGCGCGTCACGCGGGCGACCTCGCGCATCCACTCGGTGGATGCCGGGCGCGACCACTCGCTGGCGGGAAGCACGAGTACGACGCGTTCGAACGAACTGGCCGCGAAGGGAATGCGGACCGGGGGGCGGGTTCCGCCGGGGCTTCCACCGGAATTGCCCGCCCACGGCGCGGGCGCCGCCGTGACCTCCAGCGCGCCAAGGCTCTCCAGGAAACCTGCAACCTCGGCGCTGCCGAGCACCAGGGTGCGGCCGCGCGGAAAGCGAGGGCCCGCCTGCGCCGCAGGCTCCGCCGTCATCAGCACGGCCAGAACCCGCCCGGCGATGCGGGCCGCGTAGGGTGGCGCGACCGGCGGGATCACCCCGGCTCCGAGCCGGGCGCGCACCTGTTCGCTCGCACCCGGCGCGACGCCGGCCCGCCCCTCCCAGTACCCCGCGGTCAGGTAATGTTCCAGGCCGTTGCCGTAGTGACCCGCGCGCACGGCGAGCGCCACGTCGATGTTGGCCACGGCGTAGGCCGCTTCGTCGAATCCGGCAATGACCGCTGGCAATGCCGGGATCCGGGGCGGCGAGGTGGTGGACAGCGTGTCGCCACCCAGGTCCCGGGCTACCTCGTCCCACTGCCGGCAGCAGGCGTAGTAGTCCGGGCCGGCCATCCTGACCAGTGTCGGCGGTGCGGTGCCGCGCGCGAGTTGCGTCCGCTGCGTGGGCTTGGGGCCATGAAAGTGCAGGATGGCGGCGTCAGCGTTCATGCCCCAGTGCGGCTTCCAGTTGAGTGCCAGCGGGAGCGCATCCCAGGCCGGGCCGCCCCAGCGCCGGTGGCCGTAGAAGGCACGCAGCGCCGCTTGGTCGAAGCCGGTCAGGCGCAGGGTGTCCAGATTCTCCCGGATGAATTCGCGGAAGCGTTCCTGCAGGGGCCTCAGCCCGTCGAGATTCATCCACAGCACGCCGGAGTTCATGTCGCTCGGGTCGTGCTGATGAAATTGCGGCGCCGCGGCAAAAAAGGCGGGCTCCAGGGGCAGGAGATCGGGGGCCACGTCGCGGCGAAACAGCACGTCGCAATCGGTGTACAGCACGTAGCGGTCGTCGATCCCGTGGTGGGCGCAGACGTCCGGGATGTCCAGCCGCAGGAAGGCCCCGGCGCCGGTGGTCAGGGTGTTCTTCCTGCCCGTTTCCTGGGCGTGCTGCCGCAGGCGCTCGTAGACGGACGTCCGGTGCCGGATCACCCGCACGCCGTGCTGTTCCATCCACCGCGTCAGTTCGCAGGGTGCGCCGTCGAACAGGAAATGCGGCTCCAGCTGCGTGTGTCGGCGGGCGGAGAGCACGGCCACCTTGCTCATCAGCGCGTAGTTGGCAAAGTTGCCGCCCGCATCGTTCAGGGCGAAGAACCACTTGATTCCCATGAGTCTCAGGCGCTCCGCCCGGTGCCGGCGCGGTTTGCCCGGGCGATCGCCGGGCAGCGCCGGGTGGCGAAGCAACGCGTGACGATCCAGGCGATGGCGCTCATGCCGCCCTGCGGCTTGCCGTGGCGTGCGGCTTGCCCGGATCAAATGTCGCCTCCGGGCGCAGGAAGATGGCCGGGTGTACGCGGCCATCGCCCTGCCAGACGTCCATCGTGGGCAGCGAGGCAACACGCCCGCCGGCCGGGGAATGCGCCACGGCCGCATCGACGAACAGGAAACCGAACCGCGGGTGGCGGTCCATGAAGTGTTCGAGCTCGCGCAGGCTCGCCTCTTCGATCGTGCAGTCCGGCGGCGCCAGCAATGCGTAGCGCGGTTCGGCCTGGCGCGAAAAGCAGGCGGTCACGAGCTGCTGGACCGCGCCGCGGATGCGCTGCGCGTCGGCGGATTGCTGGAATTCCCGTTTCGCCCGCGTCGCCCAGGGCAGCAGGTGCTCGCAGGCGATGCGCGCCGGGGGAAGCTGCCGGCACGCCTCGAAGCCGGGGACGAACGGTGCGGCGATGCGGCAGGCCTCGGACAGGGGGAAGGCCGCGAGCAGCGCGGCCTTGTCGATGGTCGAATGGCTGCGCCGGGCTTCGCCGATCCAGCGTTCGACGCTCGACGTTTCCTCGAGGATGCGCGGGCGCGCCTGCGGCTCGGCGGTGGTGGAGAACCAGTCCTCGAACTTGAAGCACCAGCCCGGGTCGTCCACCGTCGAAACCCATAGCGCGGGCTTGCCCAGCGCCTCGGCGAAGATCAGGCCGTGCAGGGACTGCGCGATCACCACCTCGCATTCGGCAAGCTCCACCAGTGGTTTCAGGGTGTTGTCGATGACGTCGATCAGGCGAATCTCCGCAGAACCGGCGTACCGGCGCCACAGCGCACTCCGGTTGAGCGAATGATGCAGCACGAGTCCGGCGCGATACCGCGGTGCGGCCGCGCTGGCCGCGGCCACGGGCGCAAGCTGGTCGACCAGGATGCCGGGATCGCCCAGCGCGATGTCGCCAATCGGATGTCCCTGTTCACGCAGCGCGGGCCCCCGCCGGGGGCCGCGGCGCGCCCCCCGGCGGGGGGCCGCGCTGCGTGAACAGGGACCTCCGATTGGCGACATCGCGCTGGGCGATCCCGGCATCCTGGTCGACCAGCTTGCGCCCGTGGCCGCGGCCAGCG
>JBQTJW010000053.1:0-19763 GCA_052386745.1 Panacagrimonas sp.
TGCAGCGCGTGATGCGTGAGCTTGACGGCCAGCTCGCGTGCCTGGCTGCGGCTGGCAATCAGCAGCGCACGCAGGGTTTCGACATCGTTGGGAAGATCCTCGGTGGCCGGCGCTGCGAGCATGCTGAACTGTGGTGATGTCATGGGTTAAGTAAAGATCAATAGCACCGCATCGAGTTCGGCTGCGATGCGGTTCAGCGGCGCCGACGGAGCCTGCGCGAGCGCGACTTCGACGCTGCGCCAGGCCGCGTCGTGACTCCATTCCTCATCATCAACCTTTGCCAGAGCTTCGACATACACGGCCTCGAACATCTCGGCAGACCCGAGCTGATGGTTGTCGCAGAGCTGGCGGGCGGCGTTCTGAAGCTGCCGGAGCTTCTCGATCTGCGGCTTGCCGATGCCGGAATCGAGCGCAATTGGGATCGACCGCAACAGGGTGTCGAGAGCATAGAAACACTTCGAGATCATGCCGGCACTGATACGGAAGCCGCGTTCTCGCAGTGCGTCGGAGAGCTGTCGCAAAGAGAGCTTCTCGCCCGAGTCCACTTCCAGCATCGTCGCGGCCTCGCGTACCGCGCCGGCCTTGTCCACGAAGCTCACGCTCCCGCGGACCTCGTTTTCAACGATATGGCTGACCAACACGTCGGTCTCGCCTTTCCACGGCTCGAACACGCAGTCCGCGGTCTGGAATCGGCGGTCGCCGGTCTCAGCGTGTAACTCCTTGAGGACCGCCAGGCGGGTGTTGCCTCCATGATTGAGCATGTAACGCTGCGCGCCCGGACGCCGCGTAATCACCAGGGGTTGCTTGCGGCCCTGCGCACGCACCGATTCGCGGATGTCTTCGTAGGCGCTGTTGCGACTGCGTCGCGGGTTGCGGTCGTAAAGCTCGATCTGATGAATGTCCACCTTCATCGGCATGGCGATGACCGGATCGGAGGCGGCCAGGTGGGCTTCCTGTTGCATCGGCGGAGGGCCAGCCAGGCTGAGCGCCGAGCGCAGTTGCTCGTCGGAGGGTCGGCGCTTGCTCATGGCGCTTCCTCCGTCTCGCTTTCAGATCGTGCGTGCAGCTCGACGTGCGGAAACAGTTCCCGCACCAGAGCAACCATGACGTCGTGCGCGCTGCGCATGACGCCGCGCCAGGTCTTCTCATACCGATGCACCGGCAATTGGGAAGCAGCGGCTTCCCGGTAGCTGACGCTTTCCGGCACCACGGTTTCGAGGATGCGGATAGCGCCGCGCGACTGCGCGAACGACTCCTTGCGGAACTCACCCGCGATGCGCGACGCCTCGGCCGTGCGGTCCATCTTGTAGATCACGCCATACAGCGGACCCACAGGCGCCCCCAGGTACTGCATCGGCTTGAGCCGCTCGATCATCGCCAGCGTGCCGCGCGCGAACTCGCGAGCCGACAGCGCGTGCGGAACGATGGGCGACAGGAGCAAGTCCGCGGCGAGAACCGCCGCGTCCCGGAGCGGGCCGACCGCGCCTTGAGTGTCAATCAGAACGAAGTCGTACCAGTTCACCTGGCTGAGCGTGTGCTTCATGCGCACCCGGCCGTCAGGCGTATGCAGCACCCAGTTCTGAAGCTCGGTCGGAGCGGATCAGGTCACAGCCGGATGCGGTGCGACTGGCGGTAGTCTCGATGTCCCCCTCGGTCAGGAAGGCCGCGATTCCGCGCTTCGACGGTTCCTCGATGGGGAAGTAATGGGACAGCGTGGCCTGGCTGTCCGTGTCCACAAGGAGCACCCGGTGGCCGGCGTCGGCCAGGAGGGCACCAAATTTTGCCGTCAAAGTGGATTTACCCACTCCACCTTTTGTACTGCACGCTGTTAGAATCAGCGACCCGCTCGACGAGTTGTCCATGACGCTCTCCGGTTAGATGTTCCAACCGGGCTTCAGCACGAGCGAGGTACTTGTCGGGAAAGGCTTTTTCGGTGCGGGTTGCTAGCTCAATGGTAGAGCAGCTGACTCTTAATCAGTAGGTTCGGGGTTCGAGTCCCTGGCAGCCCACCAAAACCCGTTCAAATTCGATTGGAGCGTATCTCAGGCACATGCCTCCGGAGCTTGATGCGCGTTCCGGACGTATACCCGCCGCTCTCACGAAAGCTCGACTGGCTTCATCAGGGCCTACGATCTCTACAATGGCCGGGAGCCGATCCAGCGACTCAGTTAGAATGGCAGACCGCCGTGCCGGTATAGCTCAGTCGGTAGAGCAGCAGTTTTGTAAACTGCGGGTCGCGGGTTCGATTCCTGCTGCCGGCACCACCACGTAATCAAGGCAAGTCCGTCGAAGTCCACTAACCCCGTGTAAATGCGGGGTTTTTAGTGCCAAAATTTCCTCGCGGGTCCGCTCCGCTCCGTTGACAGCCGAGGAAAACCGGGCAACGTTGGGGGCAGCAGGGTATTCCCGCCCTGCCTTGCTCCTGGAGTTGCCCCGATGCCGTTGACAGAAACTGCCATCGAGGCCGCTAAACCGACGGCCAAACCTTACAAACTTGCCGCCGGCAGAGGCATGTACCTGGAAGTTGCGCCCCGGCGGGGGCAAGTGGTGGCGGCTCAAATATCGTGCGGGCGGCAAGGAAAAGCGGCTATCGCTGGGCGTTTATCCCGACGTGCCGCTGAAACTGGCACGCGAGCGGTGCGACGCTGCCCGCAAGCGGATCGCCGATGGCATAGACCCTGCCCAAGAGCGGAAGGCGGCCAGGGCCGAGGAGAAGCAGGACGCGGTGCTGGCGGGCAGCACCTTTGAGTCCGTCGCCCGCGATTGGCTGGGGAAGCAAACGCTTGCGGATGCAACGCGCGGCAAGGCGCTGTGGATGTTCGAAGCGCTGACCTTCCCGTGGATCGGCGCAAGACCCGTGGCCGAGATCAAACCGCCCGAGATGCTGGCCGTACTGCGGCGGATCGAATCGCGCGGCAAGCTGGAAACGGCGCAGCGCGTCAAGCAGCAGGCGGGCCGGGTATTTCGCTACGCGGTTGCCACGGGCCTTGCCACTGACGACCCAACTGCGGCCTTGCGCGGCGCGCTGGCAACGCCGAAGACCCGGCACCGTGCCAGCATCACAGACCCCAAGCTCATCGGGCCGCTGCTGCGCGCCGTCAACGGCTACGGCGGGTCGTTCGTCACCGCCTGCGCCCTCAAGCTCGCCCCGCTGCTGTTCGTCCGCCCTGCCGAGTTGCGGCACGCCGAGTGGTCGGAATTCGACCTGGAGGGCGCGGAGTGGCGCATCCCGGCAGCCAAGATGAAGATGCGGGCGGTGCACATCGTGCCGCTATCGGTGCAGGCCGTTGCCGTGCTGCGCGAGCTGCACCCGCTCACGGGTCGCGGCCGGTACGTCTTCCCCGGCGTGCGGTCTCCCCGGCAGCCCATGAGCGAGAACACCGTCCTTGCAGCACTGCGCCGCCTGGGGTACTCCGGCGAGGAAATGAGCGGGCACGGCTTCCGGTCGATGGCATCCACCCGCCTGCACGAGATCGGTTGGAGCCATGACGCCATCGAGCGCCAGCTGGCCCACGCGGAACGCAACAAGGTCAGCGCAGCGTACAACTACGCCGAGCACCTGCCAGAGCGCAGAAGGATGATGCAAGCCTGGGCCGACTACCTGGACAGCCTGGCGCGCTCCGACTCCAAGGTCGTGCCGCTGAGGGCCGCGTGATGCCCGCCAGGCAGAAGAAAAAGGGCACACCCGCCGGCCTGGCCACTGATGACCCAACGGCGGCCCTGCTCACCAAACTGTGGGCAGCGCCGTCGTCGGCAGAACCGGCCACGCCCGAATCGGCAGGCCCGCAAGCACCCGCCGGGGGCTACGGACGCGGAGAGGGCCGAGGCGGAGCGGGCCCGGGATGCCATCGATGCTGAGGCATCCCGGCTGATCCAAGCCAGGATTGGGTGCAGCGTGCGACCAGGGCGCCGGAGTGACCGCGCTGCACGACGCGGAGCGAAGGCGTCGCCAAGGGCGCACCGCAAGTGCTGCACGGTCCCCTGGCCACAACCGCAGCCAGGCTCGAACAGTTGAACCGGGAAGGCTTGGGCGTGTTCGTGATGGTCAACGCTGGCGACGGCGCAGGGCGCAAGGCGGAGAACGTGCAGCGGGTCCGCGCGCTGTTCCTGGACCTGGACACCGGCGGCGCAGAATCCCTCAAGCGTGTCCTGGAGCACTGCGTAGCACGCAGCACGTTGCCCGCCTGCGTGGTGGAATCTTCACCAGGCAAGTTTCACGTTTACTGGGCGGTCCGGGACTGCCCGCCCGCCGGGTTTGGCGCGCTGCAGAAGGCATTGGCGGCAACGTTCGGCGGCGATCCTGCGGTCAGCGACCTGCCGCGCGTCATGCGGCTGCCCGGGTCCCTGCACCGCAAGGCCGAACCGTTTCAGGTGCGCGTTCTGTACTCCGCAGCCGCTCCCCAGGCCGTTCATTCGGTGGAACAGGTCGTGAGTGCCTTCGATCTCACCACGACCGCACCAGGGGCCATTGGCGCGGTTTCGGCCTCAGGCGCCCCGCACACTGTGCTCGACCGCTGCCGGCTGCTTCCCGGTGATATTGCCGGCATCGTGGCCGGCTGAGCCCAGATGCGGGCCATCCGCGATGCTGGCGGTGCGGTGCCCGAACCGTTGTGGCGTGCGGGTCTGTCAGTCCCGGCCCGCTGAGAGAACGGCAGGCAGATCATTCACGACTGGTCTAGGGGCGATCCGCGCTACAACCGCGCCGAGACCCAAGCCAAGGCGGACTGCTCCGGCGGGCCTGCCCCGTGCGCCCGGTTCGAGACATTGCGGCCCGAAGGCTGCCAGGGGTGCGAGCACCGGGGCAAGATCGCCAGCCCCATTTCCATCGGCGCGTCCGCGGCGGCGATCGCAAGGACAACGTTGGAGACCGCTCGGCAGCTATGAGAGCAGCATCGGTGCTGAATGACCGGCCGTGGCAGCGGAGCCCTACGGCTCTACCAGGACCTTCATCCCCTCCGTTTTCGGGGTCCACGTATCACAAAGGTAGGGGCGACTTTCATCACGATGTCGGCGCGCCTTTGCCAAGAGACCTGCACTTCCACGCTGGAATGTCCCTGCCTCTGGCAAGTGGCACGAGCAAAACGACCAAATTGGCGCGTGAATTTCTTCAAGCGCCAATCGTCAGACCCGCTCCACCCTCGCCAATCCACCCGTTTGCCATTCCCCGATCAGCTCATCGGCTCACGCAGGTTACGCGGCCTTGAGCGGCCTGACTGAAATCCCCAAGCCCAGGGCTTGCAGCAGTTTCACCAGCGAATCGAGCCGCGGATTACCTGACCCTGACAGCATCTTGTAGATCGCCACGCGCGTCAGGCCCGATGCCCCGGCAACGCGGGTCACTCCGCGGACCTAGACGACTTGCCGCAAGGCATACAGCAGCGCCGCCTCGTCCCCCGTCTTCGAGCACGGCTTCAATGTATCCAGCCGCGTACTTCGGATTCTTCAGCCGCGCGACGAGCCCATCCTCAAAGGCGTCGTCGATTGCGGCTGCCTTGCTTGCCAATCTACCCATCGCTCGCCCTGACGGTGGACGGCGGTCAATGACCTTCAGCGCCTGACGCGACAACGAGACGATGGGGGGCGTTCGCTTCTTCATCCGCGCTTTCGGGATGCGCCATAGCGGCTCGTCGCCGTCCAGACCCTCGAACCCGTCCCAGCTCGCCTGGCTCAGCTCTCCTTTCCGACGAAGCGGTACCTCCAGGACCAGCGCTTGCTCGCCAGCGACACCTCCAGGCAAAGGCCCCCGGAATCAGCGAGACGAGTCCCTAGCCTCGATTCTGGGCAGCGCCCGTTCCGCCATCGCAATCAAGGCGAAAAGCCCGAATCGAATCATGCGTGTTGCACCGATTGATGGGTAAAAAAAGTGCCCGCGCGAGCCCTATTCGAGAACAGACTGAGTCGCGGACGGAAACACGCGGCTCATCAGCCGGGGGGAGGCGCACGAATAGGGGCTCGGCAGGCAAAGGTGTTGTCGCAATCCGCGTTCCCGCGGTTTCCGGACGAGGCCATTTCCTTATCGAACGACGTATATTCATGTTTTAATTGATAATTTACTCGACCGGAAGCGGGACTGGTATGGGTCGATCACCGCTCATAAAGCCGGTTTCTGGATTTTCGCGACGGCGAAATGCAATGCCGGGATGGCCGACCGGTGCGGTGCAGCGCGGAACTCTCGGGCGCAGCGGGACATTTGAAGCCCGGCCGGTCTGAGGCAGCCATGTCCGCGCCAGCAGGCACAAGTTCTGCGGCGCTTGCGGCCACGCCGGGCAGTCCGCTGCGCGGCCTACAAGCCTCTCGAACAACACGCTCACTGGAGATCCCCTGTGCACGAAACCGACACCCTCGCAACCAGCCCGTCCGCCAACGCCAATGCGCGCGACCGCTTCGTTTCCGACCTGCAAAGCCTTTCCACGCATGCCCAGGAATTGCTCCATGTGACCAGCACGGTATCCGGCGAAGGCGTCGCCGCCGCGCGCGAACAGCTCAAGGAAAGTGTGCGAATTGCGCGGGAGAACCTGAAACAGCTGCAGGGCGAAGCCCTGGAGCGTGGGCGCGAGATCGCGCGCCAGGCCGATACCTACGTGCGTGGAAACCCCTGGCAGGCATTGGTGGTGGGCGTCGCAGCCGGCCTGTTTCTCGGCTTTGCGAGCAGTTCCGCCACCCGCGGGGTCACGGCCCGCGCCTGAGAGCCTGTTCCAGCCCCCCGCATCCATGAAAGAAGAAGCGATGGACGCCGTGCGACGCCTCGGTCACGGGGCGCTGGATTTTGCCGAGAACCGGCTGCGCCTCCTGCAGGCGGAAGTCGCGGACGAGGTGGACCGCATTGGCGGACTGTTGACACACCTGATCCTGCTGGCGCTCGCCGCCTTGCTCACGTTCCAGTTCCTTGCCCTCCTGGTTCTGGCGGCAGCCTGGGACACGCAATGGCGGGTCACGTCCATGGTGGCGCTGACGGTGCTGGCCGCCAGCGCGACCGGGCTCGCCTATTTCACCTACCGCTCGCGGCAGCAGCGGGGTGAATCGCATCCGGAATCGCTGTTTGCCGCCAGTCTCAACGAGCTGGAGAAGGATCGGCAGACGCTGGAGAGAGTTCGGTGACCGGGTCCGCTTCACTTGTGCCCGGCCAGGACGGAGTCGACCGGCCCGTCGCGCTCAACGGCGCCGCCGGCCCGGCGATCCGTCCGGAGGCGCGCCAGGAACGGGTCACCACGCCCACGCCGGAGCGCGAGCAACTTCTGGAAAAGCTCGCGCAGGACCGTCGCGAACTGGTGGAAGTGGCGGGTCGCCTGAAAGGGCCGGTGCGGACACTGGAAGCCGCGCAGACCGCCCTGGTCGTGACCCGTCGCACCATCCGCTGGGTGGCGCTCGCGGGCAATGTCCTGTCCGTGGCGGCGTGGATCCGGTCCGGTCGAGGACGGCCTCCCTTACCGGTGATCCTGGGCGTCACGTACGAGCTGTTTCATGCCTGGGCCCAGCTTGGCGCAGCGAAGAAGGCCTCCCGTCGACCGGCGGCGCCATGAATGGGCCCGGCGGCCGCCTCGCCGCGGGATGGAAGCGGCATCCGTGGAGATGGGGCAGCACCGGAGTGGTGGCGGTCATCGTCGTACTCTGCATCGTCTGGGACTGGAACTGGGTCAAGGGCCCGCTGGAGCAGCAGGTCCGGCAGCAGACGGGGCGACGTTTTTCGATCAACGGTGACCTGGACGTCGACCTGGGCTGGCGCCCCACGGTGGTCATGAACGGCGTGCAACTCGGCAATCCATCCTGGACGCGCCAGCCACAGATGTTCACCGCCGACCGCGCCGCCGTGACGGTGGACCTGCGTGAACTGATTGCAGGCCGCCTGTCCTTGCCCGAGGTGGCGCTGAGCGCACCGCACATCGACCTGGAAACCGCGCCCGGGAATGAGAACAACTGGCAGCTGGCCAGCCAGGCACCAGGCGACACCGCTGGGAAGGACGACGCCGAAGACCAGTCCAAGAACAAGGGGCTGCCGAAAATCGGTCGCTTGAGAGTGGATCGCGGCGAACTGATTTACTTCGACCCCATCGAAAACACCGACATCCTGCTGCGCGTCTCGACCGACTCCGCCAGGCAGTCGGCGGCGATGACGCTTGAAGCCTCCGGTCGCCTCCGGTCGCTGGATTTCGAGGCGCAGGCGACGGGCGGCGCCCTGCTCGCCCTGGCAGACACGGGGGCGCCCTACCCGTTTGATTGCCGCTTCCGCATCGGCCGCACGCGAGGCACCGTGGGCGGTACCGTGACGGGGCTGCAAGCCTTCAGCAGTGCACGTCTGCAACTCGATGTGCGTGGCGATACGTTGTCCGACCTGCATCGCCTGACGTCGGTCGTGCTTCCGGAAACCCCGCCGTATCACGTGGCGGGCCTGCTGATTCACGAGGGGCCACGCTGGACTTTCGACCAGTTCACCGGAACGGTCGGCGACAGCGACCTCGGCGGCAGTGCCACCGTCACCTACGTCGACGACCGGACGCGGCTCGACGCACGCCTGGAATCCCGGCTGCTTGACATGGACGACCTCGGCGGTTTCGTCGGTGCCAAGCCCCAGACGGGCAAGGGAGAAACGGCATCCGCCCGGCAGAAGAAGGAAGTGAAGGCGGAAAAAGCCGAACCCCGCGTCCTGCCGGATGAGCCGGTCAATCTTGCCGGCTTGCGCGCCATGGACGCGGACGTGCATTTCACGGGCCACAGCATCAGGAATCAGCAGGCGTCGCTGGAACGCATCACCGCGCACCTGGTACTCGACCACGGCGTGTTGAGCCTCGATCCGCTCAATTTCGGAATTGCCGACGGCACCATCGTGTCTTCCATCGGCATCGATGCCCGCAAGCCGCTGCCGGATCTGAAGGCCGAAGTGGATTTCAATCGACTCGACCTGGCCAAGCTCGTTCCCGGCAATCAATGGGTGAAGGCCAGTGCCGGCCTGATCGGAGGTCACGCGCAACTGCGGGGCAGCGGCGCTTCCACCGCGGCCCTGCTGGGCAGCATGGACGGCGAACTCGGCGTGGCCATGCGTGACGGCAAGCTGAGCAACCTCCTGATCGAGGGAGTGGGGCTGGACGCGGCGGAAGCCGTGCGCCTGCTGGTCGGCGGCGACCATACCGTAAAGCTGCGTTGCGCGGTGGTGGACCTTGCGGCGCGGAACGGCGTGATCACCCCGCGGTCGTTCCTGGTGGATACGGCGGATACCAACGTCCACGTGGAGGGCTCGCTGAGCCTGCAGGACGAGACGCTGGATCTTGCGATTCATCCCCTGCCCAAGGATTTCAGCCCCTTGACCCTGCGCTCTCCCCTGCATGTGCGCGGCACCTTCAAGGAGCCGGATATCGGCGTGGACAAGGCGATGCTGCTGCGCGGAGGAGCCGCGGCCATCCTGGCGGCCTTGGTGAACCCGCTGGCGGCCCTTCTGCCGCTGATTGAGACAGGGCCCGGGAAAGATGAAAATTGCGCCGCCCTGATCGCGGCGGTCAAGCATCGCGCCGAGTCCACGTCGTCCTCAGGCTCTGCGCCCGTTGCGGCACGCTTTCCCGCAGCCATGAAGAGCGCGGCGCATGATTGAGCACACGCCACGGAGGAGACTTCCAGGTTGAGCACGCAACGGGAAAGCTGGATGTTGGGGACCATCTTCCAGCAAAACGGGAATTCGGGCGCAAATGCAGAGCTCGCGCTGGAGCAATTGTTCGGATTGGTCCTGTCCGCCACGCAACATCACGTGTGGACGCTGGACGTGCGTGCTCACCGCATCGACGTGGCCGCCACGCTGTGCTCCGCGCTCGGCCTGACGGCCCGGCAGTGCAGGCGACCGGGCGCGTGGCGGCGGCTGATCCGGTCCGACGACCGTGCCCAGGTGGAAAGAGCCGTCCGGGACTGCCTTGCGGGAAAAGGCGAACTAGCCGTCGATTTTCGTGTGCTGCGCCCGGAAGCACTGCCACAACGAATATCGGCACGCGCCGTCCTCATCGAACATGCGGACGGTGGCAAGCGCCTGTACGGCATCTGCACACATGCGCTGGAACGGTTCGCAGACCCTGGCCGAGAGCGGCTTGCGCAGGCTGGGGGCGATACCTCGGAGCCGGGCGACGCCAGTTCGGACGAGCGTGACGAGTTCCTGTCGATGGTGTCGCACGAGTTGCGCGGACCGCTCAATGCCATCCAGAACTGGAGCCAGGTGCTGAAGAGCCAGTTCGCTCCGGGCCCTCAGACCAACACCCAGCGCGCGCTGGCGGGCATACAGGAAGGGGTGGAACAGCAGGTCAAGCGCATCGACAACCTGATGGAAGCCTCGCAGCTCATGGGCAACCGGCTGCGCCTCAACTTGGCGGACATCGACCTGCGGCCACCGGTGGAAGCGGCCGTGGCGGACATCCGGGCCGCGGCGGAAGCGCGCAACGTGTCGCTCTCGGTCAGCCTGTACCGGGGGCAGGACAAGGCAAGGGCCGATCCGAAACGCATCAAGAAGATCGCGGACTGCCTGCTGGCCAACGCTCTCAAGTTCACGGCGCCCGGCGGCCACATCCGGGTGTCCCTGCATCGCGCCGGTGACCAGTTCCGGCTGATCGTGGCCGACGATGGACGCGGCATCGAGGCGGAACTGCTTCCCCACTTGTTCGACGGGTTCACGCGCGGCCAGCGGTCAGGCCAGCGCGGCCGCAGCGGGACCGGGTTCGGGCTGGCAATGGTGCAGAGTCTCTGCGAGCTCCATGGTGGCAGTGTCCGTGCGAGCAGCGGCGGCCCGGGCCAGGGCGCCACGTTTGAAGTCGGTATCCCCTTGCTGCCGCCTGCTGCCGATTCCGAGCCCGTTGCCGATGCTGCCGGTCAAGCGGCGGGCGAGACGGAGTATCCATCCCTGAGCGGCCTGCGCGTGATCGCCATCGACGATCAGCCCGATGCACTCGAGACCGTGTCCCTGCTCCTGGCGAGCATGAACGCCCAGGTGCATGCCTTTCCTTCCGGGGAAGCCTTCATGCGCTGGCTGGTCCCCCAGGGCGTTCGCCACAGCGTCGACGTGGTGCTGTGCGATATCGCCATGCCGCGGCAGGACGGCTACACCACGCTGTCGCGCATCCGCGCCCACGAGAGCCGGATGGGGTCGTCCTGGGGCGAGCCCATCCCCATCATTGCCCTCACGGCCTTCGTGCAGCCGGAGGACCGGCGTCGGGCCCTCGCCGCCGGTTTTGCGCTGCACCTGGGCAAGCCGGTCACGGCCGAGCAGCTCGGGCAGGCCATCCTGCGCACGGCGCACGATTGCTCCTGAGCGCGTCCTGCGGGCTCACGCCCGCTTGCGCATCTCCACGGGCGCAACCTTCATCAGGTTGCGGTACTTGGTGACCGTACGGCGCGAAACCCGGACGCCGTTGTCGCTGAGCTTGCGAGCGAGGTCCACGTCCGACAGCGGCCGCGTGCACGGCTCTTCGGCGATCATGTCCGTCATCAGGGCGCGTACCGCCGCAGCCGAGCAGGAGCCTGTTTCGGTCACCAGCGAGCGCGAGAAGAAGTGGCGAAATTCGAACAAGCCGCGCGGCGTATCCATGTACTTGTTGCTGGTGGCGCGTGACACCGTGGATTCGTGCAGCCCCAGGTCGTCCGCCACATCACGCAGGACCAGCGGCTTGAGTGCGATCTCTCCGCTGACGAAGAAATTGCGCTGCCGACGCACGATGGCATCGGCCACGCGCTGGATGGTGACGAAGCGCTGCTCGACGTTGTGCATCAGCCAGCGCGCTTCCTGCAGCTGCTGCGACAGGGCCGGGTGTTCCTGGTGGTTGGCTGCGCGAAACATCTGCACGTAGCACTGGTTGAGCCGGGCGCTTGGACGCGCGCCGGGATTGACCAGCGCCACCAGTTCGCCATCGCGCTGCTGGACGATCACGTCCGGCACCACGTATTGGGGCCGCTGCGCCGAGAAGCGGTGACCGGGACGCGGGTCCAGCCTGCGGATCAGGCCACAGGCCAGGTTCAGTGCCTCATCGTCGCAGGACAGCGCCTGGCGCAGCGTGGCAAAGCGATGATGGGCAACCTGATCGAGATGGTTCTGCGCGATGAGCCGTGCCAGGGGCTTGCCCGGCTCGTCATCGGAAAGCGCATCCACCTGCAGCCTCAGGCATTCCGACAAGTCACGCGCGCCCACGCCGATGGGGTCGCAGGACTGGACGAACCGGATGGCCTCGTCGATCTCTTCGGCGGAAAACGCTGGAACAACTCCCGCAGCGGCGGCGGATTCGTGGACATCCGAGCGCAGGTAACCATCGTCATCCAGCGACTCCACCACGATGGTCGCCGCGATCTGCTGGCGCTGACTCACCCCCCAGCCGCAGACCTGCTCCAGCAGGTGCGTGCGCAGGTTGGTTTCAGCCCGAACCCAGTCGCTGGCGTCGCCGGAGGCAGCGCCGGTGGGCGCGCTTGCAGTCGCCCCGATCGACGACTCGAATGGATCACGCATCGCGTCCTGCGCCTCAGCAGACGGCGGCTCGTAGCCATCAAAGTCGGCCGACTCTTCCGCCGGCGTCTCGACGAAATCCGGAACATCGAGTTCCGATCGAGCTTCCAGGGCGCTGTCCCGCTCGGGCCCGTCAAGGTCTTCGGCATGGATGTCCTGGTCGGTGTCCTGTTCGTCCACCTCCTCCAGGAACGGATTCTCCGCCAGGGCCTGCTGGAGTTCCTGGGCGAACTCGGTGGTGGAAAGCTGAAGCAGGCGCACGGCCTGCTGCATATGGGGCGAGGCTGAAAGTCGCGTTCGGGTGCTGAGTGAAATTCCGACACTGGACACGGGATAAACCTCCTCTGTTTCGGCGGGAAACCCTGCTGCAACCGCCGTGTTTCACGGGTAGAGACCGTGAGATTGCAAACCCTGTGCCGCTATCGCCGCGTTCCGGCATCGCGCGCATTAGAGCGCACGATAACCGACGTTAATTCATTTTCGTGATTTTTTAGAGATCGTGACTGGCCTGTCACGCACGCGTCCACGCCGAATGGAGTGCGATTTGCCGAGGGCGTACTTGGCCGGCTTGCGTTCTGGAAGGTCCTGCGACGTGCGGCCGGCTACTCGGCGGCCGACAGGTCGAGGAATGGGGATTGCTGCCCATGGAACCGTCATCCGGCGACGCATTCGGTGCGCCGCTCCGATTCACATTCTCAGTATGGAGACCCGGCATGAAGCAGCCCTCCCGACAAACCCGCTATTTCCAACGCGACGAATCCGATCCCGCCGCCGCAGTGAACCCCGTGCATGCAGCGACCGCGAGTCGCCGCTGGGCGGGGAATGGCGCAAGCCCCTGGCGCGACGGTGGCGAGTCAAGCCGCTTCCGCACGCCGATCGATGGCCGCCACGCTGCCGGCCGCGGCGACCCGGCTGGCCATTTTCACGGACGCCTGGGCGAAGGCGAGCACGTGGCGCGATGGGCGCAGGATGAACGTCATACTGCGCGCCGGCCGCTGAATGTCGCGGTTTCAGCCACGACGCACGGCGACCACAATCGTGGCTCCCGCGAACGGTATCCCGACCACGATCACTGGAACGCCGACTACTACCGGGGCTGGTACCACCCGGGATCGAACCCGCGACATAGCAGCGACTGGCGCGAGGCGTACTACGATGATTTCGATGCGGTCGATGATCCGAATCCGGCGACGAGATTCGCAGAGAGCAGGCCGCGAAGGCATCGTGAACCCATCTCGCTATCCACCTTCGGAAGCGATGTTTTCGGTGGGATCTCGGATCGCCAGCGGAGGGACCGGGTCGGTCCCAGGGGCTACGTGCGTTCCGACGAGCGCATTTGCGACGACATTTGCGAGCGCCTCCATCACAGCTACCACCTGGAAGTGCAGGACGTGAGCGTCCAGGTGAGCAAAGGCATCGTGACGCTGGACGGCACGGTGCCGGAACGCGCGATGAAGCACTGCATCGAGGACATTGCGGAGCGCTGCCTCGGCGTTCGCGACATCGACAACCGAATTCGCGTCAGCCGTGCAAACGCCGACGGCAATGAGCCTGCGTAGTCAACATCTCACTAAGATCGTGAATTTTTGATCGCGCGCAGCTGTAAGCGACAAATTCGCGTCGATATTCAGATCACCACGCATTTCCATCGGTCGACTTCGAAAGGTGCTCCTCGATGCTGGAGGAGTGCAGCCCATTTCGCGAAGGAATTCCGGTTGGACCGAAGGGTCCGCCAGCGTCCGATGATGGGGCTTGGGCAGCGACGCGAGCTTCTGCGCATGCGGCCCCACGGTGGTGGGGCATCATTCCTTTGCCGAGAGTGCCTGCGGCAAGATCAAGGGCCGCAGTCGGTTCCTTACTATTTTTCGGGGCACCGTCCAATCCCCGCCCGGAAGTCCGGGGAACAGCTTGAAATCTACTGTCGATCGCCCTTGAGCTGACAGACCGCCGGGCAAATCTCGCTCAGGTTCGCCGATCAGATCCGCCTTTCGACCAGCATCTTCTTGGTCTCGGCGATCGCCTTGGCCGGGTTCAGACCCTTGGGGCAGGTCTTGGCGCAGTTCATGATGGTGTGGCAGCGGTAGAGCTTGAACGGGTCTTCGAGCTGGTCCAGGCGCTCGCCGGTGGCTTCGTCGCGCGAGTCCACCAGCCAGCGGTAGGCCTGGAGGAGCACCGCGGGGCCCAGGTAACGGTCGCCGTTCCACCAGTAACTGGGGCAGCTGGTGCTGCAGCAGGCGCACAGGATGCATTCGTACAGGCCGTCCAGCTTGGCGCGGTCGTCCTCGCTCTGGAGCTGCTCGCGCGTGGGCGCGGGGCTGTCGGTCTTGAGCCAGGGCTCGATGCTCGCGAGCTGCGCATAGAAATGCGTCATGTCCGGCACCAGGTCTTTCACCACCGGCATGTGCGGGAGCGGGTAGATGGCCACCGTACCCTTGACCTCGTCGCAGCCCTTGATGCAGGCCAGGGTGTTGGTGCCGTCGATGTTCATCGCGCAGCTGCCGCAGATGCCTTCGCGGCAGGACCGGCGGAACGTGAGCGTGGGATCGACCTCGTTCTTGATCTTGATCAGCGCGTCCAGAACCATGGGGCCGCAGGCGTCCATGTCCAGGTCGTAGGTGTCCACGCGCGGGTTCTGGCCGGTGTCGGGGTCGTACCGGTAGACCTTGAAACTGCGGACGTTCTTGGCGCCGGCGGGCGCCTTGAACTGCTTGCCCGCGGCCTGGTTGATCGTGGAATTCTGGGGGAGTGTGAACTGGGCCATGGGTTTGCTCTGCAAACGGGAATCGGGAATGGGGAATCGGGAGCGGTCAGAGGCGGGGCATATCTAAAATCCCCAGTTCTCGGTTCCCGGTTCCCGGCCTTTCAGTACTTGCGCGCCTTGGGCGGGATCTGGTCAACCTCGGTGTCGAGCGGGTTCATGTGCACCGGGCGAAAATCGATCTTCACGTCCTTGTCGCCGGACCGCCAGGCCACGGTGTGCTTGAGCCACTCGCGGTCGTCGCGATCCTTGAGGTCGTCGCGCGCATGGGCGCCGCGCGATTCCTTGCGGTTCTCGGCGCCGACGATGGTGAGCAGCGCCTGGCCCAGGAGGTTGTCCAGTTCCAGGGTTTCCATCAGGTCGGAGTTCCAGATCATGGAACGGTCCGACACCTGCACGTTGCCGAAGGCGTCGATCACGCCGTGCAGCTTCGAGATGCCTTCCTGCATGGTGGGGCCATCGCGGAACACCGCGCAGTGCTTCTGCATGGTCTTCTGCATGTCCAGCCGGATCTTGGCGGTGGATTCGCTGCCCTTGGCATTGCGCAGCTTGTCCAGGCGGGCGATGGACTGGTCTTCGGATGTGCCGGGAATCTTCTTGTGCGACTGGCCGCCCTTGACCAGCGAGGACGCGCGAATGGCCGCAGCGCGACCGAACACCACCAGGTCCAGCAGCGAATTGGAACCCAGCCGGTTGGCGCCGTGCACCGACACGCAGGCCGCCTCGCCCACGGCCATCAGGCCGGGCACCACCGAATCGGGGTCGCCATTCTTGAGCGTGACCACTTCGCCCGTGTACAGCGTGGGGATGCCGCCCATGTTGTAGTGCACGGTGGGCACGACCGGGATGGGCTCCTTGGTGACGTCCACGCCGGCAAAGATCTTGGCGCTCTCGGAGATGCCGGGCAGGCGCTTGTGCAGCACCTCCGGACCCAGGTGCTCCAGGTGCAGATGGATGTGGTCGGAATCACTGCCCACGCCGCGGCCTTCGCGGATTTCGGTGGCCATGGCGCGGCTCACCATGTCGCGCGGCGCCAGGTCCTTCACGCTCGGCGCGTAGCGTTCCATGAAGCGCTCGCCGCCCTTGTTGGTGAGGTAGCCGCCCTCGCCTCGCGCGCCCTCGGTGATGAGGCAGCCCGAGCCGTAGATGCCGGTGGGATGGAACTGCACGAATTCCATGTCCTGCAGCGGCAGGCCGGCGCGCAGCACCATGGCATTGCCATCGCCGGTGCAGGTGTGCGCCGAGGTGGCCGAGAAGTACGCGCGGCCGTAACCGCCGGTAGCCAGGATGGTCTGGTGCGAACGGAAGCGATGCAGCTTGCCGGTGGACAGGTCCAGCGCCAGCACGCCCTTGCAGGAGCCGTCGTTGTCCATCAGCAGGTCCAGCGCAAAAAACTCGACGAAGAACTGCGCCTTGCACTTGAGGCTCTGCTGGTAGAGCGTGTGCAGCATGGCGTGACCGGTGCGATCGGCCGCCGCACAGGTGCGCTGCGCCGGCGGGCCGGAGCCGTACTCGGTGGTCATGCCGCCGAACGGGCGCTGGTAGATCTTGCCTTCCGGCGTGCGCGAGAACGGCAGACCGTAGTGCTCCAGCTCGATGATCGCGGGGATGGCCTCGCGCGTCATGTACTGGATGGCGTCCTGGTCGCCGAGCCAGTCCGAGCCCTTCACCGTGTCGTAGAAGTGCCAGCGCCAGTCGTCCTTGCCCATGTTGGACAGGGCCGCGGAAATGCCGCCCTGCGCCGCCACGGTGTGCGAGCGCGTGGGAAACACCTTGGTGATGTTGGCGGTCTTGAGGCCGGATTCGGCCAGGCCCAGCGTGGAACGCAGGCCAGCGCCGCCGGCCCCCACCACAACCACGTCGTATTCGTGGTGAACAATTTCGTAGGCAGACATGGGCGGCTCAGCTCAGCGCGATCTTCAGCACCGCGAAAATGCTCGCGGCGGCGACGGCGAAGTGGAAAAACTTGGAGAACAGCAGCGCGGCGATCTTCATGCCCTCGCTGCCCACGTAATCCTCGATCACCACCTGGACGCCCAGCATGGAGTGATAGAGCGCGGCAGCGATGAACAGCACCAGGGTCACCGACACGGCCGGGTAGGACACCCACCATTTCACCGCCTCGAAGTCGGCGCCGCGCAGGTGCGCCACGCTGAACACGAACCACAGTCCCAGCGGCACTAGCGCCACGGCGGACACGCGCTGCACCCAGAAGTGGTGGGTGCCGTCCTTGGCCGAACCGAGGCCGCGGGCATGACCCAGGGGAGAACGTAGGCTCATGTCAGGCTCCTCAGGTCAGGTAGGCGACGGCCCAGACGGCCACCGTCAGCACGCCGGAAACGGCGACCACGGCATACCCCGTCTGGTATGCGCGCGCCACGTCGAAGCCGCGGCCAATGTCCCAGAATAGGTGACGGATGCCGTTGCACAGGTGGTACAGGAAGGCCCAGCTCCAGCCGAGCAGCAGGATCTGCCCATACCAGGCACTGACGTGCACCGAGTAGCGTGCAAAGGCCGCCGGACCATTCGCCAGCGCAATCAGCCAGCCTGCCAGCAACAGCGTTCCGGCTGAAAGGGTCACACCCGTCGCGCGGTGCGTGATGGACAGCATGGAGGTGAGCTGGGGCTTGTAATACGGCCCGATCATGAAGGGCGACAGCGGCCGGTTCGTCGCCGGCGATTTGGGTGCGTTCATTGAGATACCTTCAGCGTTCGCGCCAACCTCTCCCGTTGTGCGCAAACTGTGTGGGTCAGAAATCGATGCAGCGTCCGTCTTTTTCCCAGTCGCCGTAGCGGGTTGGTTCCAGGCCGTTCTTGCGGCCACCAATCTCGGGTACTGCGCCGGGCGCCGCCGTCTTTGCCGGCTCCTCGTTCTTTGGCGGATTGTCCTGCTCCGCCAGCAGTTCGCCCAGGGTGATCGTACCGGCAGACAGAGGACGATGACGGCGCACAACCCGATCGACGCGGTCAGTCATGGAAAGCCGGGGCACGAAGAACTTGGGACCGGTGTATTTTCGCAAAACCGTCACGACAACTGCAACGAATGCTTAACGCCAACTTAGCGGGCAAGCCGTCCAGCGCGCCCGGAGAAAAGTCCGTCACGCAAGCATTGCGGCTGGATTCCTGGGCGCCGCTGCGCCTGTCCGGAACCGACGCCGATACCTTCCTGCAAGGCCAGCTCAGCGCCGATCTGCGCGAGTTGCGGCCGGATCGCGCGCAATGGGCGTCCTACAACAGCCCCAAGGGGCGGATGCTGGCGGTCGTGCTGATGCTGCGCGACGAGGCCACGATCGAACTCTGGATGCCGCGCGGACTGCTGGAGCCCATTGCCAGGCGCCTGCGCATGTTCGTGATGCGCGCCAAGGTCACGATCGATTGTTCCGCCTCGACACTTGGCATCACGGTATTCGGCGCACTGGCGTCGGAATGGTTGACCCACCAAGACTTTGACGTACCGGCAGCATCGCTGGAGGTAACCGAGCACGCCGGGATCAGGGTCCTGCGCGCCGCGGGCCCGGACGATCGCTTTCTGCTGATCGGGCCGACCGCTCTCGTGCAACCCCTGGCCACATCGGATACTCCCGGCGACGAGGCTTGGCGGCGCGGCCACATCCTCGCCGGGGTCCCGGTGGTCTATCCCGAGACCCAGGACCGCTGGGTGGCGCAGATGGCCAATCTGGATGCGATTGGCGGCATCAGTTTCAGCAAAGGCTGCTACACCGGGCAGGAAGTGGTTGCGCGGCTCCATTACCTGGGCAACCTCAAGAAGCGCATGTTTCTACTGCATGGAGATGGGCCGCCGCCCGCCCCTGGAACCCCCATCCGCGCCATCGACGGCGACGGCCAGCCGGTCGGAGATATTGTGGACACAGCGGCCAGCCATGAGCGCGGGTTTGTCGCAAGCGCGGTGCTGCAGGTATCCGTCGTGAATCCCGGCACCGTTGGTCTCACGATGGATCGTGGAACGGAGTCGACGCTTTCCAGGCCAATTGCTTTCTCATACCCGACCTAGCCGCCGTCAGTCCGCGCGGGCAACCGCCGGCACTTCGCCGATGCTAATCGGACTTCCGTGGCCGGGACGGCCAGGAACAAGAGTCTGAAAGCATGATTCGGGGTCTCGACCGACGCGCAGCGCCAGCCCTGGCGAAGGGTTCAACCGCCGTACAACTCCACGTATCGAGGGAATGTTGTGTGGAAACTCCGCTGCCAGGCGTCGATCGATCGATACCCCCTTCTTGCAATCAAGACGACCTTGGCTCGCGCCCGAAAGGGAATCCTTACTCTCCGCGGGCGTGCTTTTTGCTGCCGAAGCGTGGGGCGGCTGGATGCAGCCATCGCCTAAAATTACGAGCCGCGGCACTGGAACTGCGGCGGAGAGAATCGATTGGATCCCACCCAGAATGTGAGAACTGACGCCTCGGCGGAGCCGCGCTACATCAGCCGCCTGACGCGCGAGACGCTGGCGCTGGTCCTGGCCGGCGGCCGCGGTTCCCGGCTGGGGGCGCTCACAGACTGGCGCGCCAAGCCCGCGGTGCCGTTCGGCGGCAA
>JBQTJW010000054.1:0-16155 GCA_052386745.1 Panacagrimonas sp.
GTACCTGTGCGGGATCGCGTCGCCGCGCCGCGTGACGCCGATACCCCGATGGAGCGATCTGTAACACCTTGCAGATCGGCTCGACTCCGAAACGTTCCTGGTGTTCCTCTACGAACGTCCTCATGGCTTGAATCGGCGGTCGAAGCTTAAGCCTGGGCGAAAAACGCGCTGGCCAGCCGCAGGATCTCGTTGGCCTTGCGCAGCTCACGGACCTCGCGCTCCAGCGCCTTGACCCGTTGCTGCTCGGCGCTGGCCGGACCCTCACGCTGCCCGGTGTCCCGTTCGTGCTGGCGAACCCACAACCGCAAGGTCTCGCCCTTGCACCCGATCTTGCCCGCAATCGATTCAATCGCCGCCCACTGCGAGTCGTACTCGCCGCGATGCTCGAACACCATCCGAACCGCGCGCTCACGTACCTCCGGTGAAAACTTCGTCGACTTCCTCATCGCTCCATCCTCTCAAGATTTGGAGCCTCCACGAAAGCCGGGGCGATTCAAAATGGCCCAGGCGGCTGTGGGCGCCAAGACCAAGCGCGAGGTCGTGGAACAGGGCCTCAAGGCGCTCATCACCCTGCAAAAGCAGCGGGACATCCGCAGCCTGCGCGGCAAGCTCAAGTGGGAGGGCGACCTCGACGCCATGCGCCGCGACGCGTGATCTTTGTCGATTCCAGCGTCTGGATCGCCTACTTCAACGGCACCGACAGCGCACAGACGAATGCGCTGGATGTCGCGCTCGACACATCGCGCATCGTGGTGGGTGACCTGGTGCTGACGGAGGTCTTGCAGGGCTTTCGCGCTGACGCCGACTTCCACAAGGCCCGCGCGCTGATGCTGCACCTGGATATCCGCGCCGTGCTGAGCCCGGAGCGCGCCCTGCGGGCAGCAGACAACTGTCGGCTGCTCCGCAACAAGGGAATCACCGTGCACAAGACCGTGGACACGCTCATCGCCACCTACTGCATCGATGAGCATCTGCCCCTGCTGCATGACGACAAGGACTTCCTGCCCTTCGAGCAGCACCTGGGGTTGTTGCGGGCGGTGATCGTGTGAGCAATTTCCAGTTCCTCCACCCTGGGTTCAAGGCCCTGCGCGAACCGGCCAGGGGTGCGGAGCAACAGGGGCGTGGGGATGTCCGCGCCCCTTTCGGACAGAAATTGCCCGTTGCCAGTGATGCAACGTCCATCATGAATAACAAGCCGGCTTGTCGTTGATGGCCGATCGTCACTTGCCCTTGTTATTCACGAATCTGGAAATTTTGACGACAAGGCGGATTGACGGCAATCCGCAATCGACAAGCGCTTTTATAGTTAGTAGAAACTGTTTTATTGACGACGAACGGCCTTGAGATTCATGATTTGACGTCATGACCCTCGATACCAGCCAAGCCGTTTCCTATCACCTGGGCCACTTCCCCCCGGCCACGCTGGACCTTGCGCGCTTGATGCCGGGCCTGCTGGCCGCCACGAGTGCGCTGGCGCGCTACGACCAGATGCTGCGCGGCCTGCACAACAGCGAGCTGTTCCTGGTGCCGCTGCGAGGCCAGGAGGCGGTGATCTCTTCGCGCATGGAGGGCACCATCAGCACGCTGGACGAAATCCTGCAGCTTGAGGCCGAGTACGGCGAGGACGATGCGGCCGGGGCGGCCACCGAATTCCGCTCCGACGTGCTGGAAACGGTGCTGTACCGACGGGCGCTGAACACCGCGCAGTCGCGCATGGCACAGGGCCAGCCGCTGTCGGAATCACTGCTGAAGACGGCGCACCACCAGCTGCTGTCGTTCGGCCGCGGTGCGGACAAGTCGCCCGGGGCCTACAAGCGGGAGCAGAACTACGTGGGCGAGCGCGGCAGCCGGCGGGTGAGCTTTGTGCCGGTGGCGCCGGAGCACCTGGCCGGCGGCATGGAGGCGCTGTTCCGCCTGATTGGCGATGCGGCCATGCCGGTGCTGCTGCGCACGGCGCTGGCCCACGCGGAGTTCGAGGCGCTGCACCCGTTCGAGGATGGCAACGGTCGCGTGGGCCGCATGCTGATCACGCTGATGCTGTGGAACGGCGGGGCGATCGGCCAACCGCACTTCTACATCAGCCGCTATTTCGAGGAGCGCAAGGACGAGTACGTCGAGCGGCTGCGGCGTGTGTCGTCCGACCTGGACTGGGATGGCTGGTGCGCGTTCTTCCTGGATGCGGTGGCGCAACAGGCGATCCGCAACCTGGAGGCGGCGCAGGCGATCCAGGCGTTCTACCAGGACATGAAGCCGCGTTTTGCAGAGCTGCTGGCCTCGAAGTTCGCCGTGGCGGCGCTCGACTACCTGTTCGCGCAGCCGGTGTTCAGCAACAGCCGGTTCACGCGCGACGCCGGCATCCCGGCACAGACGGCGGCGCGCTTCACCCGCGTGCTGCTGCAGGAAGGCTTGCTGCAATCGGTGCGCAAAGCCTCCGGGCGCCGTTCGGCGATCTACCGATTCGAACCGCTGATGCAGCGCGTGCGTGTGTAATCTGCAAGTGCCATGACCAACTTCCAGTTCCTCCACCCCGAGTTCAAGGCCCTGCTCGAACCGGCCAAGGGTGCGGAGCAGCTGGTTCACTCGGATTCCCGCGCGGCCTGCATGCGCGCCCGATTCGCGCTGGAGCAGGCGGTGCATTGGCTGTACGAGCACGACCGCGACCTGCGCACGCCGTACGACCGCAGCCTCAACGCGCTGCTCACCACGGCGGAGTTCGAAAAGCTGCTGCCGCCGCCGATCCTGCAGAAGGCGCGGCTGATCCAGAAGGTGGGCAACCAAGCCGTGCATTCCAGCCAGTTCGTCGGGCCGGGCGATGCCCAGAACCTGGTGCGCGAGCTGTTCCACCTGCTGTTCTGGCTGGCGCGCACCTACACGCGGGCCAGCGATCCGAAGTCGATTGCGGCCACGTTCGACGCCGACCGCATCCCCAAGCTGGTGCGCGCCGACGAGGCCACGGCGCTGACCCGCGAGCAACTCAAGAAGCAGGAGACGGCGTTCCAGCAGCAGATCGAGGCCCAGCACAGGACGCTGGAGGCGCGCGAGGCGACACTCGCGGAGGCCGCCGCCACCCTGGCCGAGCGCGAGTCGCTGCTCGCGCAGGTCAACGCCGAACTCGCCGTCGCCCGCGCCGAGCTGGCGAAGGCCAAGGCCACGAACATCAAGGTTCCGGATACCCACGACTACGACGAGGCCGACACCCGCCGCTACTTCATCGACGTGCTGCTGCGCGAGGCGGGCTGGGAGATGGGCCGCAACGCCTCGGTGGAAGTGCCGGTGTCCGGCATGCCCTTCGGGACCGGCGAGGGCTTCGTCGACTACGTGCTGTGGGGCGCCGACGGCAAGCCGCTGGCGATCGTGGAGGCCAAGCGCACGCTCAAGGACGCGGACGTGGGCCAGCAGCAGGCCCGGCTCTATGCCGACTGCCTGGAGAAGATGAAGGTTCAGCGCCCGCTGATCTTCTATTCCAACGGCCACCACACCTGGCTGTGGGACGACCGCCGCGCGCCGCCGCGCGAGGTGCAGGGCTTCTACAACGCCGATGAGCTGGCGCTGGCGGTCCAGCGGCGCAGCCTGCAGGCCGACCTCACGCGGCTTTCAACCCGCGGCGCCATCGTCGAGCGCAGCTACCAGCAGCGGGCCATCCGCTCCATGTGCGAGTCGCTGGCGCGGGGCCGGCGCGCCGGCCTGCTGACCATGGCCACCGGCACGGGCAAGACGCGCATGAGCATCGCGCTGGTGGAGTTGCTGATGCGCGCCAACTGGGTCAAGCGCGTGCTGTTCCTGGCCGACCGCGTGGCACTGGTGCGGCAGGCCGCCAACGCCTTCAAGGCGCACCTGCCGGATTCCAGCCCGGTGAACCTGGTCACCGACTGCAACGGCCAGGGCCGGGTGTACCTGAGCACCTACCCGACGATGCTGGGCCTGATCGAGGAGATGGACGGCGACCGCCGCAAGTACGGCGTGGGCCACTTCGACCTGATCGTGATCGACGAGGCGCACCGTAGCGTCTACCAGAAGTACGGCGCCATCTTCCGCTACTTCGACAGCTTCCTGGTGGGCCTCACCGCCACGCCGCGCGACGAGGTGCACCACGACACCTACCACCTGTTCGGCCTGGAAACCGGCGTGCCGACCGACGCCTACGGCCTGGACGAGGCCGTGGCCGACGGCTACCTGGTGCCGCCGCGCGCGCACTCGGTGCCGATCCGCTTCGTGCGCGAAGGCATCCGCTACAGCGAGCTGAGCGACGAGGAACGGGAGCACTGGGAGTCGCTGGACTGGGGCGACCGCGACGGCGAAGACCCGCCGGACGAGGTGCACGCCTCCAGGATCAACAAGCAGCTCTTCAACGAGAGCACCGTGGACCTGATGCTGCAGCACCTGATGCAGCACGGCCTGAAGGTGGAGGCCGGCGACCGCCTGGGCAAGACCATACTCTTTGCGGTGAACCAGAAGCACGCGGAGTTCATCGCGCGCCGCTTCAACCACCACTACCCGCACCTGAAGGGCGAGTTCGCGCGCGTCATCACCCATTCGGTGAACTACGCCCAGACGCTGATCGACGACTTCAGCAACAAGGCCAAGGCGCCGCACATCGCCATCTCGGTGGACATGCTCGACACCGGCATCGACGTGCCCGAAGTCGTGAACCTGGTCTTCTTCAAGGCCGTGCGCTCCAAGGTGAAGTTCCTGCAGATGATCGGCCGCGGCACCCGCCTGTGCCCGGACCTGTTTGGGCCCGGCGAGCACAAGCGCGAGTTCTTCATCTTCGATTTCTGCGGCAACTTCGAGTTCTTCAACCAGAACCCGGCCGGCGCCGTCGCCAGCGCTGGCGAGCCACTGGGCAAGCGCCTGTTCAAGCGCCGGCTGGACCTGCTCGCGGCGCTGCCGCAGGCCGCGGCTCGGGAGGCTGTTGGCGTTGCGGAAGGAGGGCCGGCGTTCGACGCGCTGGCCGGCCTGCGAACCGCGCTCACTGAAACGCTGCACGGCGAGGTGCAGGCGATGAACCTGGACAACTTCATCGTCCGCACCGAGCGCGAGCACGTCTCCCATTTCCAGCAGCCGGAGAGCTGGGTGCAGCTCGACGCCGCGGACATCTCCACGCTCGGCCGGCACGTCGCCGGCCTGCCCAGCGAGCAGCCTGCCGAGCACATCACCGCCAAGCTGTTCGACCTGAGCTGCCTGAACCTGCAACTGGCGCTGGTCCAGGCCACCCCGGATTTCGTGACGATGCGGGATCGCATCATCGCCATGGCCGGCGACCTGCAAACCAAGGACAGCATCCCGGCGGTGAAGGCCGAGTTGGCGCTGATCCTGGAGGTGCAGACCGAGGACTACTGGCAGGGCATCACCCTGCCGCTGATCGAGCACCTGCGCACGCGCCTGCGCGGGCTGGTGCAGTTCATCGACCGCAGCTCGATCAAGCCGATCTACAGCGTCCTGCAGGACACCATCGGCGCGGCGACGGAAGTGCGTCTGGATGACTTCAGCACCGGCATCAACCTCGCCCGCTACCGCCACACGGTGGAGGCCTACATCCGCGCCAACGAGCACCACGTGGTCATCGCCAAGCTGCGCTTCAACAAGCCGCTGACGCCGACCGACCTGTCCGAGCTGGAGCGCTTCGTCTACGAGTCCGAGGCGGTGGGGAGCCGCACGCGGTTCGCCGAGAGCTTCGGCAGCGACCGCCCGCTGACGGTGTTCATCCGCTCGCTGGTGGGCCTGGACCGCGGCGCCGCCAAGGAAGCCTTCGGGCAGTTCCTGGATGCCAACCGCTACAGCAGCCATCAGATCCGCTTCGTGGAGATGCTCATCGACCGGCTGACGCAGGCCGGCGTCATGGACGCGGGCCAGCTCTACGAACCGCCGTTCACGACCGTGCATCACCAGGGGCTGGACGGCGCGTTCGGCGATGGCGACGCCACCGCTCTGGTGGGCGTACTCGCGGCGGTGAATGCGCGCGCCGCGGCGTAGTCCGAGCCGGCAACGTCGCAAGACCCCCATGAGCGACCACAAGCCGACCAAGGGCCGCGGAGCCATCAGCAACGTGGCCGGCCGCTTCGAGAGCCGCGTGACGGTTCGGGAACACGACGGCTGGGACCTCGAGGAAGACGCGCCGCCGAGCCTGAAGACCACGGTTTCCTCGGAAGTCGCAAAGACCATCATCTCCCGCAACACCTCGCCGGACATCCCGTTCGAGCAGTCGGTAAATCCGTACCGCGGATGCGAACATGCCTGCGTCTATTGTTTTGCCAGGCCCAGCCACGCATACCTGAACCTGTCGCCCGGCCTCGACTTCGAGACCAGACTGTTCTACAAGGCCAACGCCGCGGAGCTGCTGGAGAAGGAGCTGTCGAAACCCGGCTACCGGTGCTCGCCGATCAATCTCGGCGCGAACACCGATCCCTACCAGCCGATCGAGCGCGAGCTGCGCGTCACCCGCTCGATCCTGGAGGTGCTGCACCGGCATCGCCACCCGGTGACCATCGTCACTAAGGGAACGGCGCTGATCGCGCGCGACGTCGACCTGCTGGCGGAACTGGCCCGGGACCGCCTGGTGATGGTCGCCGTTTCATTGACGACGCTCGACGACGACCTCAAGCGGATTCTCGAACCGCGGACGTCCAGCGGCGCCAGCCGCATCAAGATCATCCGCAGGCTGAGCGAAGCCGGCGTTCCGGTGATGGCCCTGACCGCGCCGCTCATCCCGTTCGTCAACGACTCGGAGATGGAGCATCTCCTGGAGGCGGCCGCGGCGGCCGGCGCCATCACCGCGGGCTACGTGATGCTGCGCCTCCCGCACGAGCTGAAGGAGGTGTTTCGCGAATGGCTGGCCGCGCACTACCCGCTGAAGGCCGACCACGTGATGAGCCTGGTCAGCCAGATGCGCGGCGGAAAGGACTACGACGCCACCTGGGGCAAGCGCCAGACCGGCGAGGGGCCGTACGCCGCGATGATCGCGCGGCGCTTCGACGTGGCCTGCCGCCGCTACGGCCTGCGCCGCCGCGGAGAGTGGAAGCTGGACACCTCGCTGTTCAAGGTGCCGCCGGCGCCGGGTGACCAGGGCTCGCTGTTCTGAACCCCGCGTCCCAGCGCCGGGGCCTGGCCCTCAGCCCATAGAATGGCGGCTTGAGGCCGGGGATGGGCCTGTTTCCAGTTTCGCGAGATGAAGAAAAAAGTCCTGCTGACCGACTACGCCTGGCCCGATCTGGCGCTGGAACACGCACGGCTGGAAGCCGCCGGCCTGACGCTGGTGGCCGGGCCCAAGGCCGCTGCGCCGGCGGAGGTCATCAATGCCCTGGCGGCGCAGCACCGGCCCCAGGCCATCATGACCTGCTGGGCGCCGCTCACCGCCACGGCCATCGATCACTGCCGGAACCTGGAGATCGTCGCGCGCATCGGCGTGGGGCTGGACAACATCGATCGCAAGGCGGCAGCGGAGTGCGGCGCCATCGTCACCAACGTGCCGGATTACTGCGCCGAGGAAGTCTCCGACCACGCCGTGGCCCTGCTGCTGGCCTGGGCGCGCGGCGTGGTGAAGTTCGACCGCGAGGTGAAGGGCGGCATCTGGGACCCGGCGCGCGCGCGCCTGCACCGCGTGCGCAATCTGACCGTCGGCATTGCCGGCTTCGGCCGCATCGGCCGGCTGACGGCGCAGAAGCTGCGCGGCTTCGGGCTGAAGCTGCTGGCCTTCGGCCGGACGCGCGCAGCCGATCACCCGGCCGATGTGGAATGGGTGGACTTCAGCAGCCTGCTGGCGGGCAGCGATGCCGTCATCGTGCTGCTGCCGCTGGGGCCGGAGACGCATCACATCTTCAACGCCGCCGCTTTCGCGCGGATGAAGCCGGGCAGCCTGCTGGTCAACGTCAGCCGCGGTGGCCTGGTGCACAACGACGACCTGCTGGCGGCGCTGGAACGCGGCGCGCCGGCCGCGGCGGCGCTGGACGTGGTGGAAGGCGAGCCCTCGCCCCCGGCGAGCGTGACCGGGCATCCACAGGTGATCGCGACGCCGCACATCGCGTTTTCCTCGCCCGCCTCGGTGGAGGAACTGCGGCTGCGCACGGTGGAGGAGGTGATCCGCGTGCTCGCGGGCCAGCCGCCGCGCAACCCCTGCCCGCCGCCGGACTGAGCGCCTGTGAAAAATTCGCGCACCTACTGCGGACGCCGCTGCGCACCCCAGGCGGCATTGCGCTAGAAAAAAATGGGTTTCCGAAATACGTGGTTGGCAAGGACCTGACGCTTCTGCCGGTCTGGCAGTGCCTCGCTGGTTGGATCTGCGCGTCCCGGCTCTACGAGGGGTATGGCGGTCAATGATCCAATCTCTATCGGGACGGCGCTGCGATTTCCTCAACTTCGCACTGACGCTGTTCACCGCAACAGGTCGGCCGTCGGTGGCTGGTATCCGTTGGCGACGAGCTCGATGACGCGTTCTACATCCGCCGGACCTTGATCGAGCTTTCCTTCGAGGATCAGCACACTCAGGCCGTGGACGTGGCTCCAGGCATGGATGGCGCCGAGTGCAATCCTCGGATCATCGATGTCGAGATTCAGCGCCCGTGCCATGTCGACGTAGATGGAGCTAAGGGCGTCTACCGCCGCCGCGGAGCGTCCATCTGTGCGATACGCGGGATCAACGCGCTCGAACATCATCTTGAACAGCGCGGGATTGCCTCGTGCGAACTGGATGTAGGCATAGCCGGTTGCCCTGATGGCTTCGACGGGATCGGTTCGCTTGGCGCGCGCCGTGGCACCGGCAGCGGCGAGGCGCCGATATCCCTCCGCCGATACCGCGGCACGGAAATCCTCCTTGGTTGCGAAGTGTCGGTAGACCGCGGTGGACGATACGCCGACCCGGCGAGCCAGCTCGCGAAGGCTCAGCTCCGCTCCAGGACTGCTCGAGAGCATCTCGAGGCCGGCGTCGATCAAGGTCGTCCGCAGGTTTCCGTGGTGATACGGCCGAGGCATCCGAACTGCCCGCCTGGACTTGCTTGTTCGTTTCATGTTTTCACTGATAACATCAATTAACCGATTCGTCATTGCCGCCCCGGGAAGCCATGATGCAGAGCGGTTCACCAGCTTGCTATGCCCCCGCCTCCGTACATGGCGCCATCGAAGAAATCTTTGAAGGCGTGTTTTGGGTCAGGGGCAGTATCCCCCTCGGTTTGGGATGCCGCATGGATCGAAACATGGTGATCCTCCGGGAGGGCGACGATCTGACGTTGATGAACCCGGTGCGAATGGATGAGGCCGGGCTGGCCCAGTTGGATGGCTTGGGCGATGCGCGCCATGTGGTCCGGCTGGGCGCGTTCCACGGCCAGGATGATCGCTTCTACGTCGACCGCTACAAGGCCGATTTCTGGTGCCAGGCGGGACAGACCCACTATCCGGAACCGCGAGCCACGCGCGAGGTCGCCGATGGAGTACCGCCGCCTGTCGCGGGTTCCAGGTTCTTCGTTTTCACATCTGCCACCCAGCCGGAAGCGGCCCTCCTGATCGAACGGCACCGACTGCTATTGACCACGGACAGCCTCCGCGATCTGAGTGACTGGGGACTGACCAATGCCGCAGGTGGCCTGCTCCTGTGCGCTTTCGGCTTGGGCCGCAAGCTCCTGATCGGCCGTCCGTGGCTGAAGGCCGTGACGGCCACAGGAGGAAGCCTTGAGCGGGATTTTCGAGTCCTGCTGCACCTGGAGTTCGACCATCTTCTGGGCGCTCACGGCGGCCTCGTACGCGAAAATGCCAAGGCACTGGTGTCTGCCGTCGTCGACGAGACATTCCCGGCGAAGGGGCATTCGACAGTTCCTTTGCAAGGCGGTGCGCGACGATCGGCTCGTGGATCGACGCCTGGATGCAGATGTCCGCCATCGGAGCATTCGTGGTCGCGTTCGCGATCCAGTTCGGGATTTATGCGGCGCTCGCTGGCAGCTTCTCGATCGTCTACGGCGGGATGCTGCGATACCTGAAGTGGGGAGCGCGCATCGACACGCGTTCGCTCAGGAGACATCAGATGCGCACAGAGATCCTGTGGAGCCTCCTGACCTGCGCGATCTATGCAGGATTCTCGCTACTCGCCCTGCGCATCGCGGCCGGAGGCTTGCCCGAATCGTGGAGCGATGGGTTTCTGCAATTGGCCGTGATGCTCGTCTACTACGACTTCCTGACCTACTGGTCGCATCGGCTATTGCATACGCGCTGGTTCGCACCGTTTCATCGTGTTCACCACCACTCCGTCCGGGCCACGCCTTGGTCCGTGTACTGCATGCACCCGGTGGAAGCGATCATCAATCAGCTGCAGGTGATCAGCTTCATGCTGATCTGGCCGACGAGCATTGGACTCATGCTGCTGTTCCAGTTCTGCACCATGTTCGGCGGCGCTATCGGGCACAGCAACTTCGATCCGTTCGGAAAAGCTAGTTGGCTCGCCCTGCCAAAGCGATTCCACCGGTTCCATCAGCGGCACCACAGCCTCGGGCGCGACAACTTTGGTTTCGCCGGTCCACACTGGGATGCCGTGTTCGGAACCTCCGGACCTCCCAGGAGCGGGATCGCAGAGGGCCCGGACCCGCCGTAGCGAGGTGCTACCAGGACTACTCGAATGCCCCTGATTCGAGCTTGTCGCAGAGCTTCGGGATGTCGGCGCCCAGATAGACGAACTCCGTCTGGTAGCGCACTCGCTGGCGAGCAGTCGGCTTCTCGGGTCTGGCGTAGCCGATCTTGCCGAGCCCCAGTCCTCCGAGATCGTCTTCCGCAACTGGCACAGCGACGCGCCGCGTCATCGTGCCCTTCTCCAGCGCGTTGGTGTCGTAGAGCATCTTCGCCCTGACGACTTCGAGGGTGTATCCGCGTCCCATACGATTGATGCTCTTGGCGAGGCGGTTGATGGACTCAGTGTAGGCGTTGGTCACGGGACAGTCGAAGTAGTTGAGGATGTCATCCCGGCGCCGGCTTCAGGCAGACAGCAGTTCGGCAAAGTAGGGACGGACATCTCCGGTGATGCTTTCGGCCCAGGCATTCAGCTCTCGCGTGGCGACGGCTCGGGATTTGGTGTTCCAGCAGGCGAAGAACTGCTCCTTTGCCGCCCAGACGGCGCCCAGGAGCGGAAACTGGTCGCCCCAGGACTTCAGCTTGGTCATCTGATCCGCGGAGAGCGAATGGCCGTGCCGAAGCAGCACAAACCGATCATCCTTGAGCTGGATGCGTTGCTTCTGCGTCAGGGATCGGCGGACCGCTTTGCGCGCGGCCTCGACAGCGTTGGTCGCCATCCGCTGCACATGGAAGCGGTCCGCCACGAACACGGCCTTGGGGAAGAACTCCCGGGCGATCGTGGCGTAGTTGTTCCAGAGGTCTGCCGTCACCACCTCCACGGCTTTCGGGTTGCGAAAGGTCCGGAAGTAGTCGCGCAGCCCAGCTATCTCGCGGGTGGCAAGCATGTCGTAGACGGTATTGGCTTCGACGTTGGTCAGGATGCAGCGGTACTTGCCGATGAGCTTGACCCCGTCGATGCCGAGGTACCGGGGCGTCACGAATTCGAACTGGGTATCCAGGTCGCGAGCGAGGTCACAGCAGGCCCGCGGGTTCGCCGTAGTGCGGTGCATCGACGTAATGCTGGTCACGGACACCATGCCGATACAGGCGAGTGCTCTTGCACGACGGAAGCGGGGTCGCACGTACGCCGGCTCCATTTCCGCCATCCGCGCCCGGTTCGTGGTCGCGTCGTGAAGGGCAATGAGCCGCAAACCTTGTAAGTCGAGCGCGTCTCGGATGACCGATCCTCCTTTGCTGGGTCCAGGCCAGCGTAGGAACACGCCCAAGAGTTTGCACCCACGTAGTTCGGTATTTGAACCGATACTTCCAGACTGTCGGATCCTCCGATCCAACTCGGATTTTTTGCGCAGCGCGCCTTGCCGGAAGCGCGCAGCGACGCCCTCGCTACGGCGTTCGGCATTTTTACAGGCTCTGAGTCTTCGCCTTACGGCGCAGCGGCCGGATAGGTCTTGCGCAGGTGGGCGATCAGCACCTTGCGCGGGTCGCGGTAATCACCCAGTAGTTTCATCTGCTCGCCGGGCTTCAGAAATGAAAAGCCCTGCTCCTCGCCGCGCGCGAGGAAGGCGTTGATCGCCACGGTGTACCAGCGCTTCGGGTCGATCGGCTTGCCCTGCACCAGCCAGCCTGAGGAGCTTCCGCTGACGTTCGCCGTCTGCAGGTAGGCGCCGGTTCCGGCGCTGGCCTGGCCCTGATCGAGCGCCTGTTTCAGCAGGTCGCCGCGCATCGAGACGCCCTGCACCTTGCCTCCGAACGGCATCACGCGGATGACGTCGTACTGCGTCACCGGGCCGGGCGGCAACTGGTCGTCGATGCGGATGGAGCCGCTGTTGTACATCGCCAGTTCGCTGCCGGGGACTTCGGCCAGCTGCGCATCGGCCAGCAGCTGCGTGAGGCGGGTCGGCCGGTTGCGCACGCTGGCCTCGCGGCCGTCCAGCGGCTCGGGGACCGTGGCCACCACCTCGTTCGGCTCGAAGCCGTCCGCGCGGAATCCCGCGAAGCCCTTGTCCATCCAGGACTGGACCTGCTGGGCCACTTCGGGATCGTCCGCAATGCCGTCGTTGACCGGCACGAGCCTGGATTCCACCGCCAGCTTGCGCGCCGCCGTGTCATAACGCAGCCGGTGCACGTACACCGTGCGCGCGTTGGCATCGGCCTTGAGCACGGGGGTGAAATCGGCGCCACGCGCCGCCTGGATGTTTTCGTGCTCGTGCCCACCCAGCACCAGGTCGATTTCCGGGATGGTCTGCGCCAGCTCGATGTCGTGTTTCAGTTCCAGGTGGGTGAGGGCCAGGATCACGTCGGCCTGCCCGTTCAATGCCCTGATTTCGGATTGCATGGCAGGGATAGCGTCCGCGTAATTCACCCAGTGCTTTTTGTTGTGGTCCAGGGTCACGCCGACGACGGCGATGCGGGCGCAGGCACCCTGCGGATTGCAGGCCTTCAGCAGCTCGTGCGGACTCACGCCGTCGAAGGCCGCGCCCGCAGGGGTCGCGACGTTGGCCGAGGTCCAGCGAAAGCGCGACTCGCCCAGGCGCTTGCGCAGGGTGTCTTTATCCAGGTCGAACTCGTGGTTGCCGAATGTGGCGATGTCCAGCCCCACGGCGTTGAGCACCGACACCATCTGCCGCCCCGAGAGCGTCTCGCCATCGACCTTGGCAGTGCCGATCGCCGAGGGGCTCAGCAGGTCGCCCGCCAGCAAGGTGAAAGTGTTGGGGTTCTCCGCCAGCAACTGCTTGCGCAGCGTCGCCACCCGGGCCAGTCCGCCGGCGTGCCCGCCTTCCACGGGGGTGATCTCGTAGACATCGTTGAGTTGCAGCAGCGTGATGTCGACGATGACGGCATTCGCCGGCCCCGCGCCAGGCTGAAACACCGCGCAGCCACTCAGCATCAGAGCGGAAATGGCCACAGCAGCTTGCACGATCGTTCGTCGCATCATCGTTGGTCCCCTGCCCTTCAATGTCATCCGCCGCAGCCCCGCGGCGGCCCTGTCCGCACCGCCGCTACATGTTGCGGCGGTAGCGGCCACCCACCTCGAACAGCGCCTGCGTGATCTGGCCAAGCGAGCACACGCGCACGGCGTCCATCAGCACCTCGAAGGTGTTGCCGTTCTCGATCACCGTCTGCCGCAGGCGCTCGATCATGGCCGGCGCGGACTTCTGGTTGGCGTCCTGGAACTGCTTGAGGCGCAGCAGCTGGTTCTGCTTTTCATCGTCGCTGGAGCGCATCAGCTCGATGGTTTCCAGCTGCGCCTCGCCCTTGGGATTGCGGAAGGTGTTCACGCCGATCAGGGGCAGCGAGCCGTCGTGCTTCTTGTGCTCGTAGAGCATGGACTCTTCCTGGATCTTGCCGCGCTGGTAGCCGGTTTCCATGGCGCCGAGCACGCCGCCGCGGCTGGCTATGGCCTCGAATTCGCGCAGCACCGCTTCCTCGACGAGGTCGGTGAGCTCGTCGACGATGAAGCTGCCCTGCAGCGAGTTCTCGTTCTTGGCCAGGCCGAATTCGCGGTTGATGATGAGCTGGATGGCCATGGCACGCCGCACGCTCTCTTCGGTGGGCGTGGTGATGGCCTCGTCGTAGGCGTTGGTGTGCAGGCTGTTGCAGTTGTCGTTGATGGCGATCAGCGCCTGCAGCGTGGTGCGGATGTCGTTGAAGTTCATCTCCTGCGCGTGCAGCGAACGGCCCGAGGTCTGCACGTGGTACTTGAGCTTCTGGCTGCGCTCGTTGGCGCCGTACTTGTTCTTCATGGCCACGGCCCAGATGCGGCGCGCCACCCGGCCGATGACCGAATACTCCGGGTCCATGCCGTTGCTGAAGAAGAACGAGAGATTGGGCGCGAAGTCGTCGATGTGCATGCCGCGCGCGAGGTACGACTCCACGTAGGTGAAGCCGTTGGAGAGCGTGAACGCGAGCTGGCTGATGGGGTTGGCCCCCGCCTCGGCAATGTGGTAGCCGGAAATCGACACCGAGTAGAAGTTCTGCACCTTGTGCTGAACGAAATACTGCTGGATGTCGCCCATCATCTTGAGCGCAAATTCCGTGCTGAAGATGCAGGTGTTCTGGCCCTGGTCTTCCTTGAGGATGTCGGCCTGCACGGTGCCGCGCACGTTGGACAGCGTCCAGGCACGGATCTTCTGCAGCTCGCCGTCGGACGGGTCGCGGCCGTTGTCCGCGTTGAACTTGGTCACCTGCTGCTCGATGGCCGTGTTCATGAACATGGCCAGGATCATCGGCGCCGGGCCGTTGATGGTCATGGACACCGAGGTGGTGGGCGCGCACAGGTCGAAGCCGTCGTACAGCACCTTCATGTCGTCCAGCGTGCAGATGGACACGCCGGAGTTGCCGATCTTGCCGTAGATGTCCGGGCGCAGGTCCGGGTCCCAGCCGTAGAGCGTCACCGAGTCGAAGGCCGTGGACAGGCGATGCGCCGGCATGCCCTCGGACACGCGCTTGAAGCGGCGGTTGGTGCGGAAGGCATCGCCTTCGCCCGCGAACATGCGCGTGGGGTCTTCGCCCTCGCGCTTGAACGCGAACACGCCCGCGGTGTAGGGGAACGAGCCGGGCACGTTCTCCTTCATCAGGAAGCGCAGCGTCTCGCCCTCGTCCTCGAAGCTCGGCAGCGACACCTTGCGGATCTTGGTGCCGGACAGCGACTCGGTGATGAGCCGCGTGCGGATTTCCTTATCGCGCACCTTCACCACGTACTCGTCCTTGGCGTACAGCTCGAGCTCCTTGGGCCACTGCGCGAGCAGCTTGCGCGCGGTGGAAGTGAGCTCGCCGTCCTTGGCCGAGACCAGTTCGTCGAAGCCCGCCACCGGCTTGTCGGCACGCTCGAACAGGGTCTTGGCGATGCGCAGCGACTGGCGCTCGCGCGCCACGCGGGCCTGCGCGGCCACTTCCTTGTGGTAGCTGCGCACGGTGTCGGCAATCTCGGCCAGGTAGCGCACGCGCTCCGGCGGCACGATGGCGCGGCCGCCGCTGGAACTGCGCACCTTCACCACCGGCAGCTTGCCGGGCTGGGGCTTGAGGCCCTTCTCCACCAGCCGCGGCAGCATGGCTTGGTACAGCGCGGTCACGCCGTCGTCGTTGAAGCGCGAGGCCATGGTGCCGTACACCGGCATGGTGTTGGGGTTCTTCATGAACAGCTCGCGGTTGCGCTGGTACTGCTTGCGCACGTCGCGCAGCGCGTCCTCGGCGCCCTTGCGGTCGAACTTGTTGATGGCGATGAAGTCGGCGAAGTCGAGCATGTCGATTTTCTCGAGCTGGCTCGCGGCGCCGAACTCGGGGGTCATGACGTAGAGCGATACGTCCACCAGCGGCACGATGGCCGCATCCCCCTGCCCGATGCCCGAAGTCTCCACGATCACGAGATCGAAGCCGGCCGCCTTCGCCGCAGCGATCACTTCCGGCACGCAGGCCGCGATTTCCGCGCCCGATTCGCGCGTGGCGAGCGAGCGCATGAAGACGTTCGGGCCGTGGATGGCGTTCATGCGGATACGGTCGCCGAGAAGCGCGCCGCCGGTCTTGCGCCGCGTGGGATCGACCGAAATGATCGCAATCTTCAACCGGTCGTCCTGGTCGATGCGCAGCCGTCGCACCAGCTCGTCGGTGAGC
>JBQTJW010000055.1:0-13373 GCA_052386745.1 Panacagrimonas sp.
TCATCGCGTAGAACGTGTCGTAGGCAACGACCCAGCAGACATTGGCGGCCATCAGCAGCAGGGTTTCCTTCCAGGGGACAGCGTGCAGTACGGCCGCGAAGGCCATCGGGATGCCCCAGGAGAACGCCAGGCCCAGCACGGCCTGCGGCATGGAGATCCAGCGCTTGGTGAACGGGTAGAGCGCGGCAAGCAGCACCGCCGGCACGCTCAGGCCCAGCACCAGCAGGTTGCCCAGGCTCAGCACCAGCGCCAGCGAGACCAGCCCCAGCAGCACGAACAGCACCAGCGCTTCCCGGGTGCTGACCAGGCCCGCGGCGAGCGGCCGGTCGCGCGTGCGCGACACCTGTGGGTCAAATTTGCGGTCGGCAAAATCGTTGATGACGCAGCCCGCCGCGCGCATCAGCGCCGTGCCCAGCACGAATACCACCAGCACCTGGATCGGCGGCGGGCCGTCGGCGGCGAACCACAGGGCCCACAGCGTCGGCCACAGCAGCAGCCAGATGCCAATGGGCCGGTGGAAACGCATCAGGCGCCAGTAGTGCGGCAGCTGGGAAACGAGGCGATGGGTCATGGGCGGCAGCTCAGACGCGCGCGTAGCGTTCGATGTCGCCGACCCAGCGGCGGATGAGGCGCTGGGCCTCGGCGGGACAGCGCTCCAGCCAGTCGTCCGCGAGCGCCTGCAGCGGCGGCACGAGCGCGGCATCGCGCACCGGGTCGGCAATCTTCAGGCCGATGAGGCCGGTCTGGCGGCGTCCGAGCAGCTCGCCGGGGCCGCGCAGGTCCAGGTCGGCCTGGGCGATGCGGAACCCGTCGGTGGTGCTGCGCATCACGTCCAGCCGCGCGCGCGCCGATTGCGACAGCGGCGGCTGGTACAGCAGCACGCACTGGCTGGCGGCCGCGCCGCGGCCCACGCGACCGCGCAGCTGGTGCAGCTGCGACAGGCCCAGGCGCTCGGCGTTGTCGATGATCATGATGCTGGCGTTGGGCACGTCCACCCCGACCTCGATCACCGTGGTGGCCACCAGCAGCTGCGTGTGGCCGAGCTTGAAGTCGCGCATCTCGGCTTCCTTCTGCTCGGACTTGAGCCGGCCGTGGACCAGGCCCACGCGCAGGTCGGGCAGGGCCTCGCGCAGCTTCTCGGCGGTGACGGCGGCGGCCTGGGCCTGAACCTCGTCGCTCTCGTCGATCAGCGTGCACACCCAGTAGGCCTGGCGCCCGTCGCGGCAGGCGGCGGCGAGCCGTTGCAGCACGTCGCCGCGTTTCTCGTGGGAAAGGGCGACGGTGACGATGGGCGTGCGTCCGGGCGGCAGTTCGTCGATCACCGAGACGTCCAGGTCCGCGTACAGCGTCTGTGCCAGTGTGCGCGGAATGGGCGTTGCCGACATCACCAGCTGGTGCGGCGACGATCCCGCCGGCCCCTTGTCGCGCAGTTGCAAGCGCTGCTGCACGCCGAACCGGTGCTGCTCGTCCACCACCGCCAGGGCGAGGTTCGCGAACGTCACCTGCGCCTGGAAGATGGCGTGCGTGCCGACCACGATGCGCGCCTCGCCGGACGCGACCTTGGCTGCGCATCCGTCGCGCTCGCGCTTGCGCAGCTTGCCGCTGAGCAGCACCACCTCTATCCCCAGGGGCGCAAACCAGCGCGAGAGGTTGGCGTGGTGCTGCTCGGCCAGCAGTTCGGTGGGCGCCATCAGCGCGGCCTGCCGGCCACCGCGCGCCACGGCCAGCATGGCGGATGCGGCCACCACGGTCTTTCCGGAACCCACGTCGCCCTGCACCAGGCGCAGCATGGGGCGGTCGCGCGCAAGGTCGAGCGCGATCTCGCCGAGCACGCGCGCCTGCGCGGCGGTGAACCGGAACGGCAGGTGTTCCAGCAGGTCGCGGGCGGACTGGTCCAGCCCTGAAATGACCGGCGCTGGCCGCGTGCGCGTCTCCCGCCGCATCAGCCGCATGCACAACTGGTGCGCCAGCAGTTCCTCGCGCACCAGCCGCAGCTGCGCGGGATGCGCGAGACCGCGCAGCAACGGCGCATCGGCGCTGTCGCCCGGGCGGTGGATGGCTTCCAGCGCGCTGAGCGTATCGGGCGCGCCCAGGCCGGGCAGGGGAGCGCGCAGGGCGCCATCGCGTGCCGCCACGTCCAGCGCCTGGTCGATGAGCTTGCGCAGCCGCGGCTGCGTCATCCCGGCGGTCAGCGGATAAATGGGGGTGAGACGGGTCTCGGTGACAAACGCGCTGTCGTCATCCGCGGCCTTGTACTCGGGGTGGATCATCTCCAGCCCGCCGCGCCCCATGCGGACCAGCCCGAAGGCCTGCACCCGCTTGCCCGGTGCAAGCGCCTGGCGCTGCGCCTCGTTGAAATGGAAGAAGCGCAGCACGAGGCTGCCCTGCGCGTCGCCGATGGTCACCGACAGCACCCGCCGCGGCGCAGAGCGGACGTCCACGCTGCCGACGCTGCCGCGCACCAGGCATTCGCCACCTTCCTGCAAGTCGGACAGCGGCGTGACGGTGCGGCGGTCCTCGTAACGCAGGGGCAGGTGGAACAGCAGGTCGCCGACGGTGCGCAGGTCCAGCGCGCGCAGCGCCGAGGCGGCCTGCGGACCGGCACCTTTCAGGTAGGTGACGTCGGTGGCCAGCGTCAGCACAGGGGTTGGCCGGGGCGCGGTCGCTTTCATCGCTCGGCCGCCCTCACGCCCGCCGGACCGCCGGGAGGCGCGTGGACGGGCGGCCTCCGCGAACCGTCTGCATCGTCAGACCGTCGGGGCGATCAATCCAGGACCATGATGGCGTCGGCTTCGACCTTCGCCCCGCGCGGCAGCGCGGCCACGCCCACCGCGGCGCGCGCGGGATACGGCGCCTGGAAGTACTGGCCCATGATCTCGTTGACCTTGGCGAAGTGCGCGAGGTCGGTCAGAAATACGTTGAGCTTGGCCACGTGCGCCAGCGTTCCGCCGGCGGCCTCGGCGACGGCGCGCAGGTTGCGGAACACCTGGTGGATCTCGTCCTCGATGCTGGCATTGAGCAGCGTCATGGTCCTGGGATCCAGCGGAATCTGGCCGGAGAGGTACACGGTATTGCCACAGCGCACGGCCTGCGAATAGGTGCCGATGGCCGCTGGCGCGGCGTCGGTCTGGATGATCTGGCGGCTCACGCGGGTTTCTCCGGGTCGGGGGTTTCGGTCGTGCGTGGACGGCGCCGGTCCACGCTCGCACGCATCTTGAGGTTGACCATTTCCACGCCCACCGAGAACGCCATGGCGAAGTAGATGTAGCCCTTGGGAATGTGGAAGTGCAGGCCTTCGGCAACCAGCGCGCCGCCGACCATGATGAGGAACGACAGCGCCAGCATCTTGACCGTGGGATGGCGGTCCACGAAGCGCGACAACGGGGCGGCGAAGAACATCATCGTGATGATGGCGATGGTGATGGCGGCCACCATCACCGGCAGGTTGCTGGTCATGCCCACGGCAGTGATGACCGAGTCCAGCGAGAACACGATGTCCAGGATCATGATCTGGACGATGGCGCCCCAGTAGGAAGGCGCCTTGCGCTTCGGCGCGCCAACGGACGACTCGTCATCGCCACCTTCCAGCGATTCGTGAATCTCCACCGTGGCCTTCCACAGCAGGAACAGGCCGCCGAAGAACAGCACGAGGTCGCGGCCGGACACCGGGAACATCGACACGGTGAACAGCGGTTCGATCAGGCTCGCCATCCAGGCCAGCGAAAACAGCAGCCCGACGCGGGTCAGCAGGGCCCCACCAAGCCCGAGCAGTCGCGCACTGGGCTGCTGCTGCGGCGGCAGCTTGGAGACGATGATCGACAGGAAGATGATGTTGTCGATGCCAAGGACGATCTCCAGGGCGGTGAGGGTCAACAGGGCTGCCCACAGTTCGGGCTGAAGCAAGGCTTCCATCGGGCTCGGAAAGGCGAAAAATGAACCGGCATGATAACGGTGCGTGCGCGGCTCCGACTGTCACGGAACCGTCGCCGTCCTGACACCGGGCTGTGATGCGGCGCAGGCAGGGTGACGGCCGTATGGATAGACCGAACACAGCGCTTGCAGGAGGGCCGCCATGCGCATCGCCTGGGGCGTGATGGGCTACGGCCGCGGTCACGCCATGCGCACGCTGAGCGTGCTGCCGGCCATGATGAAGGAACACGAGATCACCGTGTTCACCGCGGGCGACGCCTACGACGTGCTGGCACCGCGCTTTCCGACGGTGCGCATTCCCATGATCGGCTACCGCTACAACGACCGCGGCAGCCACAGCATTCCGAAGACGCTGGCGGACAACACGGGGCCGATGGCCGATCTGCTGTTCGCCGGCCCCGGCGTGGAACAGGTGCAGCGCGAGTTCGTGGACCGCGGCATCCAGCTGGTGATCTCAGATTCTGAAGCCTGGACGCACCGCGTGGCGCAGCGTCTCAAGCTGCCGCGCATCTCATTCGATCACGTGGGCATCCTGGCGTACTGCAAGCCGCATTTTCCGCCCGATCTGTGGGCGCTGGGCATGCGCGACGCCTTCGGCTACCGCGCGCTCATGGGCGTGCCGGATCGCATCCTCATCTCCAGCTTCTACGACGCGGAGCCCGCGTACCCGGGCGTGCGCATCGTCGGGCCCATGCTGCGCGACGAAGTGCTGCGGGCCACGGCGGTGCAGGGCGAGCACCTGCTGTGCTACTTCAACAAGGGCGAGCACCAGTACCTGCCGAACATCGACCGCGCGCTGCGCCTCCTCGACATTCCCGTGGTGATCTACGGCACGCCGTACGTGGGCAAGGTGGACAACCTGGACTTCCGCGCGCCCAGCAACGAGTGGTTCGTGCACGACCTGGCGAGCTGCAAGGCAGTGCTGAGCACGGCCGGCAACCAGACCATCGGAGAGGCCATTCATTTCGGCAAGCCCATCCTGGCGCTGCCCGAAAACGCCTTTGAACAGCGCCTCAACGCACACCTCATCGAGCGCATGGGCGTGGGCATGCGCGGACATCTCAACCGCCTCACGCCCAGCGATGTCGACCGGTTTCTAGGCCATTACGAGGGCTACCGCTCGCACATGCGTGACAACGCGCGCGATGGTCGAGGGGAAGCCATTGAAACCCTGCACCGGTTCATTGGCGAACTGGTCAGCCAGAAGAACCCCGCGCGGCGCGCGCGCAAGCGTCTGGGGAGCGTGGCGCGGGCCTGAAACGCGGCGCTGCGGCTCAGTTGTTCACCTTGAGAATGGTGCCGCCCTGTCCGACCGCGATCACCTCCGGTCCGGACGCGTCGATTCCCACGAACCAGGCTGTCGTCACCTCCACGTCCTTCAGGCGCTGCCAAGAGGCGCCGTCGTCGCCGCTGACGAACATCTCCCGCATGGCCGTGATCACCACCCTGCCTTCGGCCGAAGAATGGATGCCGTTGAGAATCGCCTTGCTGCCGAGGTCCAGTACCGACCATTTCGCACCGTGGTCGGTCGTCTTCAGCGCATAACCGTCCTGCCCGACGGCAAAACCAATGCCGTCATCGCGGATCTGGATTGCGAGGATCGATGACTGGGCCTTGTTCTGCACCGTCCAGGTCCGGCCCTTGTCCGATGAGCGCAACACCAGCCCGAACTCTCCGGTCGCGGTGATCACCGGCTTGGTCCCGCTGGACACGTCCACCGCGTACAGATGGGGTTCCGCGCCGTTCTCGGTCTCGATCCGGCTCCAGGCCGGGGCGATGCCCGACCAGGAACGGCCCCCATCGGATGACAGTTGCAGCGTACCGAACTCGCCCACCGCCACTGCGATGCCGTCGGGGTTGCTGTCCACGCCCAGCAGCCGGCGCTCAGTTCCCGAATCGACTTTCTGCCATTCACCTGATTTTTCCTTCACCAGGATGGTGCCCGCCTGGCCCACGGCAATGCTGCGGTCGGGCCTCACGGCCACGCCGAAGAGTGCGCGATCGGTTGGGAGCGTCAGTGTGGACCAGGTTTTGCCCCCGTCCGAGGTTTCCTGCGCGCCACCGGCCTCACCAACCGCAACACCGGTCTGCCCATCAAGATCGATGGCGAACAGGCCCTGGTGCACCGTGCCACGCTGAATCACCTCGACGGACGCGTCGGCCCGCGTCACATCGACCGCCAGCACGGAAAAATTCACTGCAAGCAGCGAAACAAGCAGAGGGTGCTTCAGCATCAACAGATTCTCCATCCAGTGATTTCCAGGGCGGCGCAAGACCATCGATGGCCATGCTCCGGGCGGGCCGCAAACTCACGCCGAAGAGCCGTCGGACCTTGGGCAACCCGCGAAGTGGACTTTATATCGAGTGACGACGGTGCGTGATTGGGACGGATCCTGCCGAAATGTTGCCCGGGTTCGCGAGCTGATGAGACTCACGGCGGAGATCAGAACCCCAGGGAGATGCCGCGCGCCAATGTGGTCAGAGAACTCACGGGCACCGACCTCAGATCCCAAGATTGGGTATCCGATTGGCAGGAGAGCCCGGGAAAGGCACTCGCTGGGATGAATTTGATGAAACGGCAGTCAAGATAACTCCTTGATTCTTCGATCGCCCCGCAGATCTCAGCGCGCAGTTTCGCGAAAATCACTCCACGAGACTCGGCCGAGATCACCGCATTTGCAGGAATTTCGAGAACTGTCGAGACGACGGGTGAGAATAACGAGAATCCACAAGAGAAGTACCGTTGGAGGTTTGCCGGCCGCGTCAAAACGTTGACGAGACGCCGCTTGGTCGTGACTAAGCAAGCTCCCACAGCGCCAATGAGCAGATCGGCTAGCCGAATGGCTAATCCCCTTGACAGCTCGGGGCGTCCGACTAGGCGACATCATCCGCCAAGACGGATTCGGTTCGCGTCGGCATGTCGAATTCATCCTGGGCGCGAGCAAGATCCCACGCCTCGACCGGATCGAATGTGTCGGCAAAAAATTCGCGACACCACACAAAGCTCCGCGCTGCGTTATCAATATGGCCGCGAGCTAAACCTCGAAGGATGACGCAATCGTCAAGACGCTTCGCAATCGCGTGAACTTGCGATTACAGCTGCAGCATCTCGTGCGTGAACATTCCTGGCGGGTGCGGAAGTTCGACCGGGCAATCGAGTCGCGCCTGGATGGCGATGCGAACCGCGCGGGAGTACTGCCCGCGCAGATCGCTAGGCTGATCCGAAAGGGAAGGGTAGAGGCAACGCTTTACGAAGCGATCGAGCACGCGCGGAACGGTGAACCAGTACGCCGAGCACGATCTAACTCCGGTCCGTCGGGACGTACTCCGAGCGGTGAAGCATACATCGCCCATAACGATCGGCGATTTGGTTCATCTGCTGACCCAACATCTCTCTATGCTGGTCATCGCGGCGATCGCAACCGAGTTGCATGCGGGCCGGCTTGGTTTCAATGGTCCGCCGAGCTTCAAAACCAGCACCTTCGTAGGGCTGATGTGAGCCGGAGGCAGTTGGTTCCGGAGCAACGCACGTCACAGTCGAGTATGACCGGCGTGACATTCGCTTTTTCGATGTGATCGGACTTGGGGGGAAGCCCCTCGGCCAACTAAAAAAGCAGGGCACGTTCGCGGGTTTCCCACACGATGAACGTCTGCGGCGCGTTTTCGCAAGGCTGGGGCGGGAGGAAGGATTGTCGGAGGCTGCGGCGTTAAGTTCCTACTTCGAAGCGCTGGGCAAGGTTCCACGAGGTCCCCGTGACCATTTCAGACAGCAACCGCGGTATGGCAGCCTGTGCGAGCCAGCCGGCAACGTCTGATTGATCGGCGCCGGTGACCATGAAGTGATAAAGGGCCGAGTATTGGTTCGGGTATGTCAACGCGACGTCCACCGCGTCGTGGATCGGGCTCATCATTCGCTCGAGCTCCAGCGTGAAGAGCGCGTTCTCATGGTCTCGTTGCCCTAGGAAGAAGCTCGCGGGCGCCACCATTCCTGCCGTGGGCAAGGGAACGCCGACGGCCAAATGCATGAGCTCCGCGTACTGTTTGGTCTACGTAGCCGCTGTGACCGCGATCGTCGCGGAAACTGAGCTGACTCGATCTTTGGGGATTGTACTAGCAGTGGCGGCATCCGAAGAAGATTGTCGGGTGACCATGCATCTGGGACCAATCACGCGAAGAGCGTCGATACTCAAGTGATCGAATGCACCGGGCAAGGGGACTCGATCAACGGGTGCGGAAGGAAGGCAGTCGACGGTCTGCCATCATCATGGCCGCTGGATTCGAAAGGACGCGCCAATCCATTGACGGCGACGGTTCTGGAAATTCTTTCCGTGACAACGTCAATTCTCGACCGTCGCCTCGAAATTCAGCTCGGTCATGCCACGTACTTCATCAAATTCGTGCTGTCGAGTGAAAGGCGTGAATCCGATCTGATTCATATGTCCGACAATGTCATTTGTCGGACATATTGCTCGCCAAGCATCCGGATCGATAGTGTGGTGGCCGGGTTTAGGCTTCTATGGGCAAAAGGTCCTTCAACGCCTTCCAGCCCCCGTCGACGCTGACGACGTTGGTGTACCCCATCAGTTGCAGCGTGTCGGCTGCCAATGCGGATCGGAACCCGCCGCCGCAGTAGAGATAAAGCGGCTGGGATTTGTCGGGGTGACGGGATTCGATGTCGCGCTCGATCACGCCTTTGCCGATGTGTTCGGCGCCGCGAACGTGACCGGCCGCGAATTCGCTTTCTTCGCGAACGTCGATCACCGATGCGTTTGGCTTGGCCTCCAGTTCCGCTTTCAGCTCAGCAGCATTGATCTCGCTGATGCGGGAGCGCGCGGCATTGACCAGGGCCAGGAATCCGGGTGAATGAATGGATGCTGCGTTCATGTTCATGAAATGCCCTGCGCGATGGATGACGGGATTGAGCGGCTGGAACCAGGGTTAGCTTTGCCGAAAGTCTATTGCGTGATGCGGACGGCTCCTACTTGGACTTGTTGCGTGATGCCGATGCGTTCTCTGGTGGCGGCTCCGACTTCTTTGAGCCCGATGTCGCTGCCGAGGCCCTCGTTCCGGCGGCGCGTGCCACCAGATTCGCGGCGGCGTCACCGTCCAGCCATCCAAGCGGCGCGGTTGCAGCGTCACTGCGCACCTTTCGCAGCAATGAAGTACCGGGCGATGGAACGGATTCTGCCGGGCGATGCGTTTCCTGTGCCTGGCTTTCGGCATGGAACAGGCGCTGTGCGTCTGCATGGATGGTCCGGGCCAGGAACAGGGTTTTCCCCGCTGCCGCAGCCGCACGCTGGAGGCCCGCGATCCGCATCGCCAGTGCAACGGTGATTGCCAGCAGAACCAGAACGAGCACAATTTCAAGCACTTTCAACCACCTTGACTTCGGCCACCACCCCGTATTTTGGCAGTTCCTGGCGAACGGTTTTCGCGACCTCCTGGCTGACGAACCGGCGCGCGAGCCTCGGTGTGATGCGGCCCGCGACGCCGGCGAGCCAGCTCTTCTGCGCGGCCAGTTCCATCGGGTTGAGGATCCGGATGGACACCATGGCCGCGCCGTCGCGCGCCATCTGGACCAGCTCGGGTGGAACCGGTGGTGGCGCGGAGACTTCCTCGCCGATCGCCCGGAGCGCCCTGACCTCCCTGCCCAGCTTACGGACACGCGCGAGCAGCAGGCCCAAGGCAACGAGGTTCAAGGTCAGAACTGCGAGCAGCGCCGTCACGGGGTTGAAGGCGCGGATGGCGTCGAGCGGCGGGTACGCTGCTTGGGGTCTTCGACCGAGGTCAGGATGCCGCGAAGAATGTTGACCTCGTTCAGGTCGGGCCGCGCGCGGTTGAACAGCTGGCGCAGCCTGCGCATGAGCAGGCGCGGATTGGCGGGGTCCAGGAAGCCGGTTGAAAGCAGCACTTTCTCAAGGTGCGTGTAGAAGTTCTCGAACTGTTCGTGGGTGGGCGGCACATACCAGGGGTGCCCGTCCTTGGATGACACCCGCGGCGCCGCAATGGCCGCCTTGCGCAGCTCCCACGCATAAAGCTGGACCGCTGCGGCGAGATTGAGCGACGAATACCCCGGGTTGGCCGGAACCAGGGTCTGGGCGTGGCAAAGATCGAGTTCGGTATTGGTCAACCCGGTCCGTTCGGCGCCGAAGACCAGTGCCACTTCCGCGTGCCCGGCCGTTTCGACGAGCCGCGAGGCGGCGTCCTGGGGCTGCATGGGCTCATCGCCGAGATGGCGCGGGCGCGCCGAGGTCGCGACCACCCAGGCGCAGTCGGCAATGGCTTTTTCCAGGGAGTTCACCACGACGGCGGATTCGAGCACCCGCTCGGCGCCGGCGGCGCGGCTGGTGGCCTGCTCGTCGGGAAACTGGCGCGGCTGCACCAGCGTCAGCCGCGTGAGGCCCATGGTCAGCATGGCGCGGGCTGCGGCGCCGATGTTGCCGGGGTGCGTCGTGGCGACCAGCACGATCCGGACGCGGGACAAGGCGGTTTCAGTGGAAGTGTTCAGCGTTCAGGGCTCGGAAGCTGTGATCGACGACGCGAAAAATTCGATGATGTTCAAACAGAAACGCGTGCCCGACAAGGGCTTGGCTTAAAATGGCGGAATGCATCCCCTGATCCATATCGCCGTCTCGGCCGCGCGCAGCGCGGGCAATTACATCATGCGGAATGTGGAGCGGGTGCCGCAGCTGCAGATCGAACGCAAGGGCCGGAACGACTTCGTCACCCAGATTGACCGCAACGCCGAGGCGGAGATCATCAAGATCATCCACAAGGCCTACCCGCAGCACGCCATCTTGGGCGAGGAAGGCGGCAAGCTCGGCGAGAACGAGGTGGTGTGGATCATCGATCCGCTCGACGGCACCACCAACTTCCTCCATGGATTCCCGCACTTTGCCGTGTCGATCGGCATCCAGGTCAGGGGCCGCCTGGAGCATGGGGTGATCTACGCGCCGTGCACGCAGGACCTCTACGTCGCCAGCCGCGGGGCCGGTGCCAGCCTGAACAACCGCAAGATCCGGGTGAGCAGCACCAAGGACATGGACCAGGCCCTCATCGGCACCGGCGTGCCGATCCGCGTGAGCAACCTGGATGCCTACCTGCCGATGCTGCGCAACGTGGTTGCCGGCACCGCGGGCGTGCGACGTGCCGGTTCGGCGGCGCTCGATCTGGCTTATGTCGCCGCCGGGAGACTGGATGCCTTCTGGGAGCTTGGCCTCAAGCCCTGGGACATTGCGGCGGGCCTGGTCCTGGTCCAGGAGGCCGGCGGCATGATCAGCGAGATCTATGGGGCCGCCGATATCCTGTCCACCGGCAACGTGCTGGTGTCGACGCCCAGGCTGCATCCCACGTTCGTGGAACTGTTGCGGTCGGCCTCGGGCGGTTACGTCGCTTCGGATCCCGCTCCGTAGCGGGTCCATGGAGTTCACCCACCAGATCATCTTCCTGGCCGGCGCGCTGTTCATCACCAGCATTCTGGCCACGGTGATCACGCCCCGGCTGGGCGTCCCGCTGCTGCTGGTGTTCCTCATCGTCGGCATGCTGGCAGGCGAGAACGGACCCGGCGGCATTCCCTTCAACGACTACGGCCTGGCCAACCTGGCGGGGACCGCGGCGCTCTCCGTGGTGCTGTTCGACGGCGGCATGCGCACGCATCTGGCGAGCTTTCGCGTCGGGCTGCGGCCGGCCATCAGTCTGTCCACCGTCGGGGTGCTGCTGACCGCCGGGATCTGCGGCGGATTCGCGGCCTGGCTGCTGGATCTGCCGTGGGCGGAGGGGTTGCTGCTGGGCGCCATCGTCGGTTCCACCGACGCCGCAGCGGTGTTCAGCCTGCTGCACACCAGCGCGGTGCGGCTCAACGAGCGCGTGACCTCGATCCTCGAAATCGAGTCCGGCGCCAACGATCCCATGGCCGTGTTCCTCACCCTCGCCCTGCTCCAGTACATCCAGATGCCCGAGCAGTACCAGGTGCTGGACTCGGTCCTGCTGTTCGTCCAGCAGATGGGCTTGGGCGCACTCCTGGGAATCGGGGGCGGACGGGCACTGGTCTGGGCGCTCAACCGGCTCGAACTCAGCGAGTCGCTGTATCCCCTGCTGGCGTTTTTCGGGGGTCTGCTCATCTTCGGGATCACGGGCATGCTGCATGGCAGCGGATTCCTGGCGGCGTACCTCGCCGGCGTGGTCGTGGGCAATCGGCGGGTGCGGGCGTTCGCCGGCATTCGCCGGTTTCACGATGGTGTGGCGTGGATGGCCCAGATCGGCATGTTCGTGGGACTGGGCATCCTGGTGACGCCGGTGGACCTGCTCCCCGTCGCTGGTGACGCCCTGCTGATTGCCCTGGTACTGATCGTTCTGGCGCGGCCGATCGCAGTGGCCGTTTCGCTCCTGCCGTTCCGGCTGCCGGCACGGGAACAGGTTTACCTCTCCTGGGTGGGGCTCCGAGGATCGGTTCCCATCGTGCTGGCGACATTCCCCTGGCTCGCCGGCCTCCCCGATGCGAGCCTGATCTTCAACGTCGCCTTCTTCATCGTGCTGGTGTCGCTGGTCCTGCAGGGCTGGACCCTGGCCCCCGTTGCGCGGCTGCTGGGGCTCCAGCTCCCCAACCAGGGCACGCTCGTCAACCGGTTCGACTTCGACCTTCCGGGAACCCGAGGCCACGAGATCGTGAGCTACCGGATCGGGGAGTCTTCACCGCTCATCGGGATGAAGTCGGGGCAGCTGCCGATCGACGACGTTTCGCGCATCGTGTGCATTGCCCGCCGGGGCAAGATCATCAGCTACCGCGACTGGGGAACGCTGCGGTCGGGCGACTACATTTCCCTGCTCGCCTCGCACGAGGAATTGCATAAGCTCGATCAGCTGTTCCAGGCGCAGGCCGTGCCGCGAGCCGCTGCCGACGAACAGCGCTTCTACGGCGAGTTCCGCATCGAACCCAGCGCCTCCGCGGAGGCGCTGGCGGATGCCTACGGTATTGCGCCGCCAGCGGCTGCCCGCGGCCAGACCGTGGCCGCCTTCTTTGCCGGCGTCGTTCCTCGCCCTGTTGCCGGGGACCGCATTCGGCTCGGCGAAATGGAACTGGTGGTCAAGCGCATGGATGGCCAGCGCATCGCCGAGGTCTGGCTACGCCTTCCCCATTGATGACGGCTCCCAGGAGCCTGGGCGGCAGGAACACACGCGGCTGCGGCTTCGCCCTTCCGGCCGGATTTTCCGCTCCGACTCGCTGAATGGACCCACGATTCGCCTCGCTGGATCGAAAAGTCTGTCTCGAAACTGCTTTGCTTCGGTTGCATGGTTCCAGCCGCCCAGGCTCCTAGGAAAACTCTGCACAGGTATTGCTACTGAATCGCGTGTAACGGGAGGGACGCGATGCAGCAGATCAGTCTGGCGGAGAGCGGGTTTGCGCGGACGAGCAAGGTGACGCGCAAGCAGGTGTTTTTGTCGGA